>NZ_JAUZVY010000001.1:0-984646 GCF_030717955.1 Alkalimonas delamerensis
AAACAGTTTTTGCCTGGTGGCAATAGCGCTGTGGAACCACCTGACTCCATTCCGAACTCAGAAGTGAAACGCAGCTGCGACGATGGTAGTGTGGCATTCGCCATGCGAGAGTAGTACACCGCCAGGCACCCATTCAATAGAAAAGCCCTACTCGAAAGAGTGGGGCTTTTTTATTGACCGTGATTTGGTTGGTGTATTGCTCGAGCAGGGCGACCCCATGCGACAAATTCGCCGGGAGCGAATTTGGACAGCTTCAGCTGGCCGCGAAGCGGTGAACCCCAGGGATGGGGTGAGCAAAGTAGTACACCGCCAGCCACCCAAGTGGCATTGCGAAACACGTCCCTGTGTTTCGCCCTTCGGGCCTGCCTAACGGCAGTCCCAAACTGCTCCTGCAGTTTGGTCGCCATGCTGGCTCGGTGTATCACCCAACTACACGAGAAGGCTGAGGCCTCGTTCAGATCGACATCAACTTGTTTGACTGAGCGATTAGCGAGGGACAAATGTGCCAGGAGCACATTTGAACAGCTTTAGCTGGCCCGAAGGGCGTAGGGCAGGATGCACGGATTAGTTGTTGTGACGAGCCCGCAACTTATAAAAAAGCTTCGGTTAACAGGCAAGGCTTGGCAAAGTAGTGCCCCTGGAAATAGCGAACCCCATAGTCACGCATAAGCTGATAGCATTGTTCATCTTCAATGTGTGGTGCTATCGGCTCGACTTTGCTGCTTTTTGCAATGTCGATAATGCTTCGGGCAATGGCATGGTTTAACGGATCAGACGCTGCATTGTGAATTACTGCAGGATCCAACTTGAGAAAGTCCAGCGGTAATTGCCGCAACAAGTTAAAGGTCGAAAAACCGCAACCAAAGTTGTCCAGACAAACTTTACATCCTAGTTGATGTGCGAGGCGGATGAAGTTTACTGTTGCAGATAAGTACTCAACAGCGATGTACTCATTAATTTCAAAACAAAGGTTTGAGCCATCTATGTTGTATTGCTTCAGTTTAAGGGCCACAAAATCGATAAAATCAGCATCGGTAATTGAATCTGCGGTAAGGTTAATGTGGCTTTGTAGCGTTTCAGTCTGGGATGATTGGTGTTGATTCAGCCAGGCAAAATAGTTTTCGATAACCCAACGATCAATTAAGCCTGATAACTGTGCCTGCTTGGCAGCCCCGAGAAAATTTTCTGCCGGTATAAGATGTCCGGCATCTGCCTTATACCGCAGTAAAACTTCACAGTGGGTATGCTGATCTGCATCTGGATGCTGAATACTTTGAACATTCAACACCAGTTGGTTGTTGGCTAAGGCTTGGCGTACCCTGTGTTGCCACAGAGTTTGCTCAATATTGTCAGCTTCCACCGGTAGCTCCTCTGGATTGTACAGGTGGATACGGTTGTAGCCCTTTGACTTTGCCTGGCTGCATGCCTGAGCTACCATTTTTAATGCTTCCTTGGTGTCACCATCTGCTTGCTGGATATTGAGCATACCAATGCTGCTGTGCAGGCGGAAAATATGCTCATTCCAGATAAATCGATAGCCTCGTAGTTGGTCCAGCAGTCGGTAAGCTTGCACAAATGCCTCTTGCGACCCTTTGTTTGGTAACAAAGCGACAAAGGTATCTGCAGTTAGCCTGGCAACGGGAAGATCGTTCAGCTCTGATTGCAGCTTGCTGGCAATTTGCCGTAACAACGCATCGCCAGCCGCTTGCTCAGCTTGTTGATTTACACGCTGAAAATCAAGCACATTAATCTGCAGTAGAGTTCCAACGGAGTTTGTTTGCAAAAACTGTTGAAGCTTCTCAGTAAAGGCTGCTTTATTCAATAGTCCTGTCAGGGTATCCAGTTGATTCAATTTTTGCTGCTCTAGTCGTGAAGTTTCTTCGGCAGAAAGTGGTGCTAATGAAACACAAAGGACTTTACCCAATTCGCTGACTTCAGCACTCTCGATATGGATGGCTACGGCTTCTTCTTTCCCTGAGGGGTAATTCAACGTGGCAGCAGATGGAACGGTTCCTTCGAGCATGTCTTGATAGAGCCGTTCCCAGTCCGGTAAAAGCTCTTGTACCAGTTGTGTCTTAACAACTTGATGGGGGCTAAGTCCGATAAATTTATAGAAGAGATGATTTGCTTGTAAAAAATCACCGCGATCAGAAGTGATAAAGATGGCTTTGTTTGACTGCTGGAAAAAAGCTTGGGCATAAGCGTGCTCTATCGCAAAGGTGTCTTTTTGATAGGCAGAACCGGTTGCATCTTGCTGGCTGTGATAATGAAAGCTTATCAAACTCAGGCTGAGGATTAAGGCGATAAGCAATAGATCCTTCCACAGAAAGGGCAGTGGCAATAATCCGAACTCGCTAAGCATCAGCAAGCCACCGCAAAGCAATAAACAGAGCCAGACCAGTGCAAAAAAGCGGGCAGCGAGGTGCCCCTGCAAAAAATGGATAAAGGATATAAATGAGTTGCTGATTAAAACCACCAGCGAGCAGATCAACAGCAGCTGTACCCTAAGTGCTCCATCTGCGAACAATGGACTGAAAAGTAGCAACAAGCTCAGTAGTTGGTTCAGTATAAACAACCAACGCCACGGGCGTTGTTGATACGATGAAAGTGCTTGATAAGTGAACTGGTTTAGAAAAACCAGGGTGAGGCCTGATAGTACATACAAAATGGCTGAATTAATTTCAGGTTGCGTTGGCCATAGATAAGCAAATGCTTGACCACTCAGCGTGGCCAGTACCAGCAGCAGACTGCCATAAAACCCGGCTTGCATCAGATACAATAGCTTGCGGCGACGCAGGGCAAGATAGCTGTTAAAGAGTACAAGTGCCAGCAAAAGACCAAACAGAATGCCTTCCAGTATGTTTTTCTTGCTGTGTTCAGCGAGGAAGATCTCTTGCTGCCATAGTTGCAATTGCAGTGGCACCAGGCCAGCATCCTGCACCTTCAGAAATACATCTACTTTCTGGCCAGGCTCAAGCTGAAGCGGAAAAGCAAAGCCTGGATAAGGGAGAACCCGCTCTGAAAAAGGATAATCACTGCCTGTATGCAGCTGATGAATAACGCGCTGTTGTCCGCGATCGAACAGAGTCAGAGTGACTTGGTCCGCCAACGGGAAATCGTAATAAAGAATGGTTGTCAGTGGCTGGTCACCCTGATAATGCAAGCGTGCAAATAGCCAAACGGCTTCCTGCGCATTTATTTGAGCTTTTTGTCGTTCCTGCAACGGCGTGAAAGCGTGATGGTGTGCCGGGTTGAGCAAGAAGTCTTCAACTTCCAGGGCATGGTCGGTGATTTGGACATGGAGTACATCTCGCAGTGAGCGCTGCTCAAAATGCTGATCGAGCTCCAGGCTTCTGGCGTAATGCGCCTGACTGCACCAGGATAGCAGTAAGCCGAACAGCATAATAAAACAACGAGCGTTCAATCCTTTGCCTCACTTAGATTGAGTATCGACACACCATCTTAAGTCGATATTCTTCGTAGATCTATCCTTGCAGCGGCATATCATCTATTTATCATGACATCAGCTTGCCAGGTGCAGGCTCAGTCGCCAAATAGTCACTGATTTCCTGCAAAAACGCATCGCCATAGCGACCCAGTTTGGTCAAGCCGACCCCGCTTACTTGCAGCAAGCTTTGCTCACTATCGGGCAGACGTTGACAGATATCAATTAGCGTTGCATCGCTGAACACCATGAAAGGTGCTATGTCTTCTTGTTCTGCCAATTTTTTGCGTAACCGCTTGAGGCGGGCAAACAAGGCTTTGTCGTAATTTTGTGGTCTGCGCTTGTCTTTGCTGCTGGTGGCATGCAGCCGAGGCACAGCCAGCTGCAATGGCTGCTCGCCGCGAAGCACCGGCCTCGCTGCGGGTTGCAACTTTAAGGCGGCATGCTGGGTGATGTCTTGCTGCAAAAAACCGAAGTGCACCAACTGCCGCAGAATGCTGAGCCAGAAATCGTGGCTGTACTCTTGCCCCAAACCCCAGGTGGATAATTGGTGATGGCCGTATTGCTGCACTTTTTGGCTGTTGCTGCCACGCAAGACTTCAATCACATGGCCCATGCCAAAGCGTTGCCCGACCCGATAAACACAGGACAAGGCTTTTTGTGCCAGTTCGGTGCCATCAAACTGCTTGGGCGGTGACAAGCAGATATCGCAGTTGCCACAAGGCGTTTGCTGTGCTTCGCCGAAGTAATTTAGTAAGACCAGACGGCGACAGGTTTGGGCCTCGGCGAAGGAGGCCATAGCGGAAAAGCGCTGGCGGGCAACCCGGGCACGTTGTTCGTTCTCTTCTTGGTCAATCCAGTGATGGATGCGACCGATATCGGCTGGGTCGAACAGCATCAGTGCTTCTGCCGCAACGCCATCGCGACCCGCCCGGCCGGTTTCCTGATAGTAGGCCTCAATAGTGCGTGACAGCTCGTAATGCACCACAAAGCGGATATTGGATTTGTTGATGCCCATGCCAAACGCGACCGTCGCCACAATGACCTGCACATCATCGCGCTGAAAGGCTTCTTGCACCCGATTCCGGCTGTCGGAGTCCATACCGGCATGGTAGGCGGCACTGACAAAGCCGCGCTCCTGCAGCTGGCTTGCCAGCTCATCCACCTTGCGACGCGAGTTGCAGTACACCACGCCACTCTGGCCATCTTGCTGCTTCAGATAACTGACCAACTGCTCGAGCGGACGGAACTTTTCTTGCACCATGTAGCGGATATTGGGCCGGTCAAAACTGCCGACGTATTCATGGTGCTGATGCAGGCCAAGTTGCTGCACAATATCGTGGCGGGTCGCGGCATCGGCGGTGGCAGTCAGTGCCATCAGCGGCACCTGGGGAAAGCGCTCTTTCAACAGTGCCAGTGCCATGTAATCCGGCCGGAAATCGTGGCCCCACTGCGAGATGCAATGGGCTTCATCAATCGCAAACAGACTGACACCAAGTTCTGCCATCCGGTCGAGAAACTGAGGTTGCAGCAAGCGCTCTGGGGCCACATACAACAGTTTCAATTCGCGTTGCCGTAATTTTTGGTAGATGGCCTGGATGTCTTCCCGGCTTAAGCTGCTGTTAATAAACTCTGCGGCAATACCATTGGTTTTCAGAGTGTCGACCTGATCTTTCATCAGCGACATCAGAGGCGAAACGACCACGGTGACCTGAGGCAGCACCAAAGCAGGCAATTGATAGCAAAGGGACTTGCCGCCGCCAGTTGGCATCAGTACAAAGCTGTCGCGACCACTGAGGGCGGCATCCATCACCTCCAATTGACCGGGGCGATAGCTGCTGTAACCAAAGAAGGTTTTCAGGTGCTGCAGTAGGGTATCGTGCACAGGGTCTCATGGCTTGCAAAGTAAAGGAGTATTGTAATCAAAAGCGTCCCCGCTGTCTGCACTTGCACCGTGCGACAAAGCCAGATAGGCTTGAGAGGTCCAACCAGGAGAGGCGTTACCATGAAGCATGCCGATTTATTGCCGTTAATTGCCAGCACTTTTGAACAGATGCCCTTCAACCGTGTGCTGGGACTCAAAGTGACGCGCTTCGATCTGGAGCAGGCGGAAGTTTGCTTTGCCTGGTCGGAGCAATTGATTGGCAACCCGGTGCAACAAATTATGCACGGTGGTGTGATTGCCACTGTGCTGGATGTGGTGGGGGGAATTATGGCGGTATCCAGTGCGCTGAGCCGGATGCAGGATATTCAGCAGGATGAGTTGCTAAGCCGGCTGGGCAAAATGAGCACCATTGATATCCGCACCGACTACTTACGACCCGGGCGGGGAACAGAGTTTGCAGCTACAGCACGGGTGATCCGCAGTGGCAACAAAGTGGCAGTTTGCCGAATGGAGCTGCACAACAGCGAGGGCGTGCACATTGCGTTAGGCACCGGTACCTATTTAGTGGGGTAAGTGCTAGTGCTCTTTCCAGTTAATTCCGACTGAATCCGTCATAATTAACTGGAAAGAGCACTAGGTTAAGATTTGGTTATATCGGCTCGATGGGTATAGAATGCAGGCCCAACTGTTACGAGCCTGAGCATGTCATTGACGCGTGAGCAAAAACTGGGTGGCCTGGCGGCCATCAGTGCCTATACCCTCTGGGGCATAGCGCCGCTGTATTTCAAACAAATTGCCGACATCCCCTCGTTGGAAATTCTGGTGCACCGCATTGTCTGGTCTTGCTTGCTGCTGTTGGCGGTGGTGGTGGGGATCCGGCAGTGGCCGCAGCTGCGAGCCGTGCTTTGCCAGCCCAAACTGCTGGCAGCGCTGATGCTGACGTCCGTGCTGCTTGGTTTTAACTGGTGGCTTTTTATCTGGGCTGTGAATCAGAACCATATGCTCGATGCCAGCCTCGGTTATTACATCAACCCGCTGCTGAATGTGTTGCTGGGGATGGTATTTTTGGGCGAGCGCCTGCGCAAGATGCAGTGGTTTGCCCTGACGCTGGCTGGCTGCGCCGTGCTGTATCAGCTGCTGAGCTATGGAGCTTTTCCCTGGATTGCGTTTGCGTTGGCCGGGTCCTTTGCCATCTACGGTTTGTTGCGAAAAAAGCTGGCGGTCAATGCGATGATTGGTTTGTTGCTGGAGTCGCTCTTGTTGTTGCCGCTGGCTGTCTGGTACTGGTGGTTTGTGGCAGACAGTTATGCGGTTAACTTGCTGCACAACAGCTGGACCCTGAATCTTTGGCTGATGGCTGCGGCTTTGGTGACGACGGTACCTTTGCTGTGTTTTATCGCCGGGGCGCGCCGTTTGCAGTTATCCACCATGGGGTTCTTCCAGTACATTGGTCCCAGTCTGATGTTTGTGTTTGGCGTTTGGTTGTATCAGGAGCCACTGGCCACGGAGCGGTTGTTCACCTTTGCCGTTATTTGGACGGCGCTGGCAATTTACAGCGTGGATGCCTGGCAGGCGAGCCGAAAGAGCAGGTTGCAGCGATTAAACCAAACAGCAAAGGTCAACACGCCCTAGACGCTAGGCGTTGGCAAATTGCTCGCGGTCCGGTAACCAGCGGCGCAGCAGCAGTTGACAGGCCTGGGGGTTTTGTTGCCAGAGCTCACCAGCCAGTTGCTGCGCCATCGGCAATAAATAGTCGTCCCGTTCCAGATCGGCAATTTTAAGTTGCGCCAGTCCGGTCTGCCGGGTGCCGAGCAGTTCGCCCGGGCCGCGTATCTCCAGGTCTCGCTGGGCGATGACAAAGCCATCGTTGCTGTCGCGTAGCACGGCCAGGCGGGCCTGAGCACTTTGCGATAAGGGGGCATGGTACAGCAGCACGCAATGCGAGGCGGTACTGCCACGGCCAACCCGGCCACGCAACTGATGCAACTGTGCCAGACCCAGTCGCTCCGGGTTTTCGATGATCATCAGGCTGGCATTGGGCACATTGACCCCTACTTCTATGACAGTGGTTGCAACCAGCACATCCAGCTCACCCTGACTAAAAGCCTGCATCACTTGCTGCTTTTCCGCTGGTTTTAAGCGGCCATGCACCAGTCCCACGCGGATACCCGGCAATGCCTGTTGCAGCTCAGCGCAGCTCTGCTCGGCGGCCTGACACTGCAGGACATCGGACTCTTCAATCAGGGTGCACACCCAATAGACCTGTCGCTGCTCTTGTTGCACTGCAGCCTGGACGCGCTCAATCACTTGTGCACGACGGCTGTCCGGAATAGCGACTGTGCTGACCGGCGTTCGACCAGGTGGCAGCTCATCGATGATGGAAGTATCCAAATCAGCGTAAGCGGTCATCGCCAGAGTGCGGGGGATCGGGGTAGCCGTCATGATCAGTTGGTGGGGCGCGCGGTTGTCGATGCCGCCTTTTTCGCGCAGTGCCAGCCGTTGATGGACACCAAAACGGTGCTGCTCATCAATAATCACCAATGCCAGCCGATGAAAGTGCACATCCTGCTGGAACAGTGCATGGGTCCCTATCACCATGCTGGCGTCACCACTTTGGATCAGTGCCAGTTGCTGGGCTCTGGCTTTGCCTTTGTTTTTGCCGCCAAGCCAGGCAATCTCAATCGCCAGTGGTTTGAACCATTGGCGAAAATTTTCGGCGTGCTGTTCGGCCAGCAGTTCGGTTGGGGCCATCAGCGCAACCTGATAGCCGGCAGCGATGACACGCAGCGCGGCCAGTGCCGCCACCAGGGTTTTTCCTGAACCGACATCGCCTTGTACCAGCCGCAACATCGGTAGCGATTTGGCTAAGTCCTGCTCGATCTCGGTGACCACGCGTTGCTGCGCAGCGGTGGGTTCAAAAGGCAACTGCTGCAAAAAACGTTCACTGAGCACATGCTGAGGGCCAGTGATGGCAATGCCGGGTTGCGCCTGACAATGCTGACGCAATTGAAACATGCTGATTTGTTGCGCCACCAGCTCTTCCAGGATCAGACGCTGTTGAGCCGGGTGCTGCCCTTCTTCCAGTTGCTCCAGGCTGGCATCCGGCGGTGGCCGATGCAGGTAACACAGGGCGTCGGTCAGAGTCCAGTTGCGTTGACCCTGCGCTGGCAAGTATTCATCTGGTGCGAAGCGTTGCAGGTAGCTAAGTGCCAGTTCGGTTAGGTTGCGCCAGCTGGCTTGCTTTAAGCCTTCAGTGGTGGGGTAGATGGGGGTCAGGCTCTCTGCGACAGTCAGTTCGCTGTCGTTCTGCACCAGTTTGTATTCCGGGTGCATCATTTCCAGACCACGCATACCGCGTCGCGCCTCACCAAAGCAGCGCAGCTGCACCCCAGGCGTAACGGCTTCTTTTTGCGCGGCACTGAAATGAAAAAAACGCAGGCTTAGGCTGCCGCTGTGATCACGCAGTTTCACCAGCCAGGAGCGGCGCTTACCAAACTGAATTTCACTGCTTTGCACTGTGCCTAAAATGGTGGTGTGCATGCCGGGTAGTAAATCGGCAATGGCGCAGACCCGGGTGCGATCTTCGTAGCGCAGCGGCAAATGAAACAACACATCCTGCACACTGTGGATCCCCAGTTTGTGCAGCCGCTCGGCCATCTTACTGCCGACCCCTTTTAACTGGGTAATGGCAAGGTTGTTCAGTTGAGTTGCGGTCACGCACAGATCCATGGTGTTACTTAATTGTGTCAGTGTACCCTGAACAAGTAGGGTGAAGCCAGAGCAGGGAACCAGAGAGCTAGTTCAGTGGTGTTTGCTCCTGCTTTTTTGGGTTCAGGGTGCCGTCGGCTATCATGGAGGCAATTGCCTGCTGTAACTTCGGCTTCAGGTGGGCGTGGGCACTGGCTTTGGACAAGGCGACATGAATATGGTGCGGTTCGCTGGATTCAAAGCTGAGACTTGCCTGCTTAAACTGTTGTTGGTATTCAGGCACTCGGCTAAACCAGTTCATGGCATATTCCTCAGTTGTCACTAAGGCATCTGCTCGATGCATTTGGAGCATCTTCAGGCCGGTATCCACAGAGTCAATCACGGAACTGCGTGGATGCCCTGCAATAACGTTTAGGGTTTGATGATTGTAGGTGTAGCCTCGGACGACCATTAAATGAAGTCGGTTGAGATCGGCAACTGTGAGGATGTCTTGTTGTTGTTGACGGATCAGCAAGATCTCGGGACGCGCTAAAGCGTATGGCAGCATGTACATCACCTTTTCACGGTGCTCGCTGGCGTTCAGCCGGACCATTAGATCAACCTCGCCTTGTTCCATCAACCGTAAGCATCTGGCGAAGGGGGTGTTTGGGCTAAACGTCAACTCAAAGCCTGCCCGTCTGGCAAGCTCCAGCATAAAGTCGACCGTTGGTCCGTAGGGTATACCTTCCGCTGGATAGGCGTGGTAACTTGGCAGGTCATCCAGGCACCATTCAAGCTGAGGCTTGGCAGCAGCTTGTGCTGTCGATGGGACAAAGGCATGAAGCAACAGCAATAAAGTGAGCAACAGGTTTCTAAGCATGCATAAATGTCAGAATAAATCCAAAGTTCAGCTTAGCACAAAACTTCATAAAAGCAGTCTCAAGTAACTCAGTCAGTGGTCTGAAGCAACGGCTTGTGGCAAATGATGAAAGTAATGCGGGATTAAGCCATCGGCTATCATCGTTTCAATGGCTTCGGCTAGCTGTTGGTGAAGGTGGGCGTATGGACTGGCTTTGGCTAGGGCTAAATGCACGAAGCGAGCCTCATCCGGCTCAAGATCCAGGCTGGCTACTTTGAACTGTCCATGGTAATCCGGGTTGCTTTGGATACGATTTCTTGCCACTTCAAAGGTACTGATCAGGGCATCGCCGCGCCCCATCAGCAGCATTTGGAGCCCGGCATCCTGAGAGTCGATGGGGATGCTGCGTGGCTGTTGAGCCAGCTGCTTCAGCGCCCGGTGATTGTAGTTATAGCCTCGCACCACAATTAAGTTAAGCTCTGCCAACTGATGGAAATACCGCACATCCGGGCGGTCTTGGCGAATTAGTAAGACTTCAGTTCTGGCCCGGTCAAAAGGGATCAAATGCATATAGCGGCGGCGGTCCGGGCTGTCATTCAGGCGTATCATCAGGTCCGTTTTGCCTTGCTCCATTTGTCGTAAACAGCGCGAGAAAGGGGTGTTTGGGCTAAAACGCAAACGAAAGCCGGCACGCTGTGCCAATTCTTGCATGAAATCGACGGTAGGCCCAAAAGGGCTGCCAGTATCCGGGTAATCATGACGGTTGGGCAGGTGATCAAGGCACCACTCCAGCTCTGGTTTTTCTGGGGTGTCAGGCGGCAGCTGAGCTCCTGCAGGGGCCGGTATCAGGAACCAGGAGAGTAGCGCGGCAAGTGGTAGGATACCTGGACGCACAGTAGCTCCACTTTGGTTTAAGATACTTTGACTATAGCAGACGACCTGGCTTTGCGGTTATTGGGCTGGTACCTCAGGTAGAGCATGAAAGTAACGATGCACCAAATCATCGGCAATCATCGACTTTACGGCAAGGCGCAATTGCGTTTCCAGCCGGGCATTCGGGCTTGCCTTGGACAGGCCAATATGCACATAACGAGGCTCGGCCAGCTGAATCGCCAGACTGGCCGTTTTAAACTGACCATGATAACGGGGGTTCGTTTGCATGAGGTTGCGTGAGCTCTGTACCGGTGCCAGCAAGGCATCAGCACGCTTTAGCAGCAGCATATTCAAGCCGGACTCCAGCGAGTCGACTTCGATAGTCTGCTGGTGGCGGCTGATGATGTTCAGAATATCGGCATTGTAGGTGTAGCCGCGTATCACCATCAAACTAAGGTGGCTGAGCTCTGCCACCGACCAGATATCCGGGCTATCCTGGCGCAGCAACACCACTTCGGGCCTGGCCTGATCGTACGGGATCAGATGCATAAACTCAGCCCGCTCGGGGCTGGTATTCAGGCTGGTCATTACATCGACCTTGCCCTGCTCCATCATCCGGAGGCAGCGGGCGAAGGGGGTGTTCTGGCTAAAGCGCAGACGAACACCCGCCCGTCGTGCGACTTCCTGCATAAAGTCCACCGTTGGCCCATAGGGTTCACCATCCGCAGGGTAATGATGGCGGTTTGGAAAGTCATCAAGGCACCAGTACAGCTCTATGGCTTCATCGGCATTGCTTGGTATGGATGACATTGCTGCAAAGCAGCCCAGCAACAGGGAGCAGATGGAGCGGCAGAGGGTTTTCATCATCGGTTTAGCGGCCAGTGGGTGCTGCATCCCTGCACTGCAAGATTAATGGGTTGAAGGAACTTCCATGACGCCATCGATTTCAATTTGAGCCGCTCTGGGCAAAGCGCTGACCTGCACCGCGGCCCTGGCAGGGTAGGGTTCGGCGAAATACTGGCTCATAATGGAGTTCACTGTGGCAAACTGACTTAAGTCGGTCAGGAAAATGTTCACTTTCACCATGTCGTTCAGACAGCCTCCGGCAGCATCACAAACGGCCTGCAGGTTTTTAAACACCTGATGGGTTTGCTCACTGAAATCGTCTGAGATCATTTCCATGCTGGCCGGGACCAACGGGATTTGACCGGATAAGTATACTGTGGTGCCGATTTTAACTGCCTGGCTGTAGGTGCCAATGGCTGCTGGTGCTGCATCGGTACGGATAATAACTTTGGACATCTTACTTCCTTCTGTAAATTTTCTGCACATCCGGCATCACGCGGATTTTCCGCATCACATTGGCCAGGTGCACCCGGTCGCGAACCGACAGGGTAATGTTAATAATGTACTCACCGGTATCCCGATCGTCGGTTGCCAGATCCTGGATGTTGGAGTCCTGAGTGGCAATCAAAGCTGTCAGCTTGGCTAACACCCCCTGACGATTGATGATGTAGACCCGAATATCGCACAGGAAATGCTTGTCCTGAGTCTGATCCCAGCGTACCGGGAAGTACTTGGCGGGATCTTTTTCCCAGCCTTTGATGTTTCGGCAGTCGCTGCGATGAACATTGAGGCCTTTACCCGGTGAGGCGTTGGCGACGATGGCATCGCCCGGAATGGGGCGACAGCATTTGGCGAACGTGAGCAGCATGCCTTCAGAGCCAACGATGACGGCTTTGCCGTGCTGGTGGTCATGGGCAGGCACTTCATCATCCGGGGTGTCAAAGTCACCCATCAGTCGTCGGGCAATGGCGATTGGAAGCTGGTTGCCCAGGCCAATTTCCACTGCCAGTTCATCCATTGATTTTTGACGAGCGCTTTGCAGCACTTGTTCGATGCGCTCCGGAGCAATATCGGCCAGTTTGACGTCGCCCAGGGCTGAGTTCAGCAGGCGGTAGCCCAGGCTCGTGGCTTCACTCAACTGCTGCTTTTTCAGATAATTCCGGATCCCCAAAATAGCGCGACTGGTCACCACATAATTGAGCCAGTTGGCATTGGGCTTACCACCTGGGCTGGTAATGATTTCGACGGTTTGGCCGGTTTCAAGGGGGCGGCTTAATGGGTACGGCTTGCGATCGACTCGGGCGCCGACACAACGATTGCCGACATCGGTGTGCACCGCATAGGCAAAATCAACCGCAGTGGCATCAATCGGCAGTTCGATGATTCGCCCTTTGGGTGTAAAGACATAGAGCTCGTCCGGGTAAAGTTCGGATTTGACATTTTCAACGAACTCATGGGTTGAGCCGGCACTTTGCTGCAATTCCAGTAAGCTCTGCATCCAGCGGCGGGCACGAATCTGGGCAGTGGTTCCGGCTTGCTCATTGCCACTTTTGTACATCCAGTGGGCGGCAATGCCTTTGTCGGCCATTTCGTCCATTTCTGAGGTGCGGATTTGGATCTCAACCGGAATGCCATGCGGACCAATTAAGGAAGTATGCAGCGACTGATAGCCATTTTGCTTGGGGATGGCGATGTAGTCTTTAAAGCGGATTTCAATCGGCTTGTACAGGTTATGCACCACACCCAGGGTGCGATAGCAGTTGTCGATGCTCTCAACAATGACCCGAAAAGCGTAGATGTCCATCACATCGTTGAACATCCGCTCTTTGTTTTTCATCTTTTGGTAGATGCTGTACAGGTGTTTTTCACGGCCAGAGACTTCCGCCTGAATGCCTGCATCGGCAATACGGCTGCTGATCTCACCTTTGACTTTTTCCAGCAATTCGCGGCGGTGGCCGCGCGCCTGTTGCACTGCCGATTGCAGCGCCCGGTAGCGCATCGGGTACAGGGCTTTAAAGCCGGAGTCTTCCAGCTCATTTTTAATGTTGTGAATGCCCAGGCGGTTGGCGATGGGGGCGTACAGCTCCAGCGTTTCCCGGGCAATACGGCGGCGTTTTTCAGGCCGAAGAGCACCAATGGTTCGCATGTTGTGGGTGCGGTCGGCCAGCTTGATTAAGATCACCCGGATGTCTTGGGTCATTGCCATAAACATCTTTTGCAGGTTGGTGACCTCAAACTCCTGATAGTCTTTAAACTTCACCTTATCCAGTTTGCTGACACCTTGCACCAGCTCTGCCACGGTATTGCCAAAGCGCTCGGCCAGATCCTCTTTGCTAAAAGGCGTGTCTTCAATGACGTCATGCAGCAAGGCGGCCATTAAGGTCTCATGATCCATCCGCATATCGGCGAGGATGCTGGTTACGGCAACCGGGTGGGTAATGTAAGGCTCGCCACTGGAGCGCATTTGCGGGGCATGCGCCTCCCTGGCCAGCAGATAAGCTTGCTGGATCTGCCCAACCTGGTCGGCAGGCAAGTAGGCTTGAATTTGCTGCTTTAAACCTTCAAACAGATACACCTGACCTCCCAAACGGCATCAGCGACAGACTAAAATGATGCTTGTATTAGTATTTATATCAGAATCAGGCGGTGTTGAGTAGGCTGCCAGCAGCAAAAACACTGCTGGCGGGTAGAAAAGAGGGGTTATTCGTCGCCGCCAATGATGGCTGCAACGGCTGCCATTTCAGAGGCTTCTTGCTGCATCTGATCGCGGCGCTCCTGCTCGTCCAGAACGGACTCGGTAATCAGGCCTTCTTCAATTTCACGCAGGGCGATGACAGTTGCTTTGTCATTTTCCCACTCTACCAGTGGATCTTTGCCTTCAACAGTGATCTGACGGGCACGGCGGGCAGCGACCAGGATCAGGTCAAAGCGGTTGCCAATTTTATCCACTGCATCTTCAACGGTTACGCGAGCCATTCGCTACTCCAAGTCAACAGGTTGTGCAAGACCCGCTAGTATACGCCATTCGGCTCATTTCGCCAACAGTTGATCCAACAGATCCTGCTGGCGTTGCTGCTGATTTTGCCAGCGATTGCGTTGGGCCAGTACGATGGCACGCAGCTCCAGCAGGGCTTGTTGAAAATCATCGTTCACAATCAGATAGTCGTACTCGTTGGCATGACTCATTTCATCCTGCGCTTTGCTCATTCGGCCGGCGATGATGTCGGCACTGTCCTGGCCACGACTTTGCAATCGTTGCTGCAGCACATTCAGGCTGGGAGGCAGAATAAAGATGCCAATGGCGTGCGGCAGTTGCTGCCGAATTTGGCGGGCGCCCTGCCAGTCGATGTCCAGAAACACATCGATGCCCTGGTCCAGGGTCTGCTGCAACGTGGTGCGTGAGGTGCCGTAGTAATTGCCAAACACCTCTGCCCATTCCAGAAACTCACCGGCTTCAATCCGGTTTTTAAAGTCATCCACCCGCACAAAGTGGTAATGCACACCATTTTGTTCACCGGGCCTGGGGGAGCGGGTGGTATGAGACACACTGACCTGCATGTCGTTGTGCAGGTCCAGCAGGGCCTGGATCAGGCTGGATTTACCGGCCCCGCTTGGCGCCGATACGATAAAGAGGTTGCCGCTTACCTTTGCCATCTGTCATTCCTGTGGCGCTAAAACCACAATTTTACGTTGCCCGGGCGCTGGCTGCAAACGTCAGCTCAATATGCCCTAGTCATTATTTTTTACTGGCTTTGGCTTTGACCGACAAGGTTAAGGTGAAGGTAGCCATCGGCTCATCGCCATGCAAACTGGGGCAGGTGACCACCACCGACACTGGCCGGTTAATGCGCTCACCGCTTGCCAGCGACTCATCAATCATTTGATCAATGATGGCACCATCATGGCTGGTAAAATGCACTTTGGCTTCAGGACGCTTTAAAAAACTGCCCTGCACATCTTTAAAGGCAAAATTGGCATTGACGCCACGGGCTTTGGCCTTGGTAAAGACCAAAAAAGCACCGGCCAAGTCAGCGCCAATCGCCAGAGCACCAAAGTAAATGCTGCCTAAATGGTTTTTGGTGCGCCAGGTATGCGGCATGGTCACTTCCAGCGTTGTGCTGTCCATCCGCACAATTTTTGGCGAACAAAAACCAATCAGCGGAATGTACCGCCAGGCAAAGAATTTCAAGCCCCAGTTGGCTTTACGAAGGGAAATGGCCATCTTGTTACTCCAAGCTATCTATCGGGCCAGCTTATACTGGTCAGACCATGAAGGCAAGGGTGTTTGAGCAGGCAGATGAGCAAGCCGATAGCACCGTTTTTATTCATTTCATGCTAAGCACTATTGCGAAAACGCTAGCACAAGCACTGGCACAAAACGCCCCTGTAAGCGCCTCTGTAAATGCCCCTGTAAATATTGCCGGCTTAAAAACGCATGAGGCGATTGTGTTATTGCTGCAACACAACCCGCACTTAACGCGCCAGCAATTAGACAATCTGGTAGGTAAAGTGCCGTGATACATTCAGTAGAGCCGTCGCTTCTTGGGTAGTTAGCTCCGCGTGGATTGGCAACAACTGTTGTTGGGCATCAACTATCTTGGCCAGTCATCCTAATTGTCGCCGAGTAGTTGCTCAAGCTTATGTGAGTTAGATTGACTATTTGGTTCGCAATTTATTACCTGAAAGGTATGTTATTGTGCACCATTCGATTGACGAGTTTACTGTTCGTATCTACACTTTATTACGTATTTGGTTATTTGGTGTGCACTTAATGTCAAAATCTGACAAATTACTACTGGTTTTTGCTAACGCGATAAAGGCTGGCGGCGGCATTCATAGCGCTGCAGAGCTGGCTTTTATGTTAGGTGAGCCATACACACCCGCCTTTACGAAATTTCTGGCCGATCGGGTAAAAAAAGGTCAGCTCAGGAGAGTGGCCCAAGGGTTATACGAAAGTGTGCTAACGCCGCCAGAGCCTGAAACAGCAATTTATAAAATCATCAAAAAGTTGCGTAGCGATGAACTGAGTTATATCAGTCTGGAAAGTCAGCTAAGCCATACTGGTGAGATTTCGCAAGTGATGATGGACAGGGTTACCGTAGTGACAAAAGGCAGAAGCGGCATCTTTGCCACGCCTTATGGCGTGATTGAGTTCACCCACACCAAAAGGCCTGTTGAGCAGCTTGTCGCTCATCTGTATTTTGACCCTGACATTAAAATGTATCGCGCCAATACCCAACAAGCGCTGACCGATCTGAAATATTGTCAGCGGAATCTGCATATGCTGGAGCGTGAATAGAGAGAGGATCAGGATGTTAAAACAACAGCTTCGTCAAATTGTGCAAGCGAATCCAGACTATGCTGCTATTTCCCCTGTTATTGAGAAAGAGATCCTGCACCACGATATTATGGCGGTATTGATCAAGCAAGGTGCGATGCAAAGTCTGACATTTATTGGCGGGACTTCCTTGCGTATGTGTTACAACAGTGCTCGCCTATCAGAGGATCTCGATTTTAACGGTGGCCATAACTTCAAGCCGGCTGATTTCGATGGTCTTGAAGCCGACATTCAAAACTATATTCAGAACAAATATGAAACTGAGGTATGGGTAAACAAACCTGCAGCAGACAATCAGGGAGATACTGTTTCCTGGAAAATCAGTATCGTAAAAGAAGCGAACCGTCCGGATTTACCCCGGCAAAAAATGCATATTGATGTCTGCGCCATCCCCTCATTCGACATTGAAAAAAGGCCCTTGTTAAACCATTACAATATCGTGGTACCCACCGAGGGTATTCTGGTACCGGTGCAATCATTGCAAGAAACGTTGGCAGATAAATTTATTGCCGTCGCTTATCGGGCCAGAAGAATTAAACCGCGAGATATCTGGGATATCGTCTGGATCAAACAACGAGGCGTAGCGCTATCAAAAGAACTGATAGAAAAAAAATTAGCGGCAAGAAATAAACATAAAGACGATTTTAGAACAGCGCTCGAGCTGCAGATCAATAAGCTGCAACAAGATGATGAAGTACGTGCTGATTTTAATATGGAGATGAGCCGTTTTATCCCAAGTCAGATCAAGGAACGTACGGTGGATAACCCGGAGTATTGGGCTTATGTGCAGGCTGAAGTCAGTGCTATGGCATCGGAGTTGCTTAGTAATGGTTCGTCCAAAACCAGGTTTGATATGGGGATGTGAAGCCTGTCGAACGATACTTAGCATTTTCTTAGTGCGTTTGATGAGTTGATTAATCTTGCTATTCACCTCACATTGTGAGTGGATTAACCAATGTATTCACCTCAGTAGAAGCATAGCCAATGTGGATCTGGCAACAACCAGACTGGCCCGGTCGTCAGCAGAAGACATTACAAGCTTTCCGTTATGATCTAGCGGCACTGGCGCCTAAGTTACGTGAGCTGCATTTTTTGCAAGGTGTGTTGCTGGGTAAAATGGGCTTGCAGGACAACCAGCAGGCCATACTGGATACCCTTCTGGCGAATATCCTGACGTCCAGCGCCATTGAAGGGGAGCACGTAAATCAAAGCGAAGTGCGTTCATCATTGGCACGGAAGCTGGGTATGGATGAATTCCAGCAGGTGACCACAACAGCCCAGTCAGACGGTCTTGCGGCTATGGTAACCGATGCCATTGGCAACTGGCAGCAGCCGTTAACGTTAGAGCGATTGCTGCAATGGCATGCCTGGCTATTCCCAGAGGATAGCTCATTCATGCAGCGGGTGATCGGGGGGCAGCTTCGCGGTGATGCGCCAATGCAGGTGGTGTCCGGTCGGATAGATCGTCCTAATGTGCATTTTGACGCGCCACCGCGAAAGGTGCTAGAAAGCGAGCTGAATTGCTTTATCGACTGGTTTAACCGCTCGCAAGAGGATGCCAATTTAGATCCGCTGCTACGCGCTGGCATTGCGCATTTTTGGTTTATCACTATCCATCCACTGGAAGATGGCAATGGCCGCTTGGCAAGGCTGATGACCGATCTGGCATTGGCCCAGGCGGAGCATCAATCCATCCGCTTTTATGCCATGTCGGCTGCTATCCTGGAAAGGCGAAACAGCTACTACGACATCCTAGAGCAAAGCCAAAAAGGCGATACTGATATCACCGACTGGTTGCTTTGGTTTCTCGACACCCTGGCCGTCAGCCTAAAGCAGGTGCTGGACGATATTGAGCAAAGGCTGCAAAAAACCAGATTCTGGCAACGGGTTGACCAAACGCAATTGAATAAAGAACAGGTTAAAGTACTAAATCGGTTGCTGGATGGCGATTTCAGCGAAGGCATCAGTAATAGCCAGTATGGCAAAGTGGCCAAGGTCAGTCCGGCAACTGCAAGCCGGCATTTGGCTCAGTTGGTTGAAATGGGGTGCTTGGAGAAAACCGCGGCTGGGGGGAGAAGTACTCGCTATGCGATCTCACAATAGCCGGCGTTTGCAGCCGTTAAAGCAAAGTATCTCAGCAATTCCAAGCTCGTCATCCTTTTTACTCTGTGATGCCAATCGACAGAATCAGCTAGCCAGTTTATAATAATCCACAAAATATTATATTTATAAACCGGAGGTCAGTGTGATTGGAGAGCGCATAAAACGAGCCCGTACTGCTGCTGGCCTGTCTATGCAGGCCTTGGGTGATATTGTTGGTATTAGTGCCAACATGGTTAAAAAATACGAGCATAACCAGAGTATGCCGTCCTCGGGTGTTTTACTCAAATTGGCGGCTGCATTATCGGTTCGCGCTGAATACTTTTTTCGCCCAGCACAAGTGACGTTAGGTGAGGTAGAGTATCGAAAGAAAGCGTCAGCTCCAGCTAAGCTACTGAAAAAAATAGAATCTGATGTGATCGACCAAGCTGAACGCTGGCTGGCGCTCAAAAATGTGTGGCCTAACTTCCCAATTTCAGACTTTGACTATCATCCTGATGTTCCTGTCGTGAGTTCATTAGCTGCGGTAGAGCAGGTTGCCGCTAAAGTACGTAGTGACTGGCAGTTGGGGATGAATCCGCTACCTGACTTAATTGATTTGCTTGAGTCTAAAGGTATTTTGGTCATTGTCAGCAACGTGCCTCAAGCAGATAAATTTGATGGATTACAAGCCAAGATTTCAGGGCAGCCTATCGTTGTGGTATCTGCGGACTGGCCAGGGTGTCGTCAGCGATTCACGCTGGCACACGAACTTGGTCATCTTATTTTACATGACCTGCTAGATGATTCCGTTGACGAGGAAATGGCATGTAATCGTTTTGCATCAGCATTTTTATTGCCAGACATTGGGCTTTATCAACACTTAGGTCAGCGTCGCTCGAATATTGATGCTAAAGAGCTGTACTTTTTGAAGCATGAATACGGCTTAAGTATGGCGGCCTGTTTATATCGTAGCGCCGATCTTGGAGTTATCACTGAAGAGAAAAAGCGCCAAATTTTTATCCAGTTTTCTCAAAACGGCTGGCGTAAGAAAGAGCCTGGAAAACCTTACCCGCAAGAGCAGACACTGCTGTTTGAGCAACTAGTCTATCGCGCTTTAGCAGAGGGTATCCTCAGCGAGTCGAAAGCCGCTGAATTGTTACAGATATCGGTGATGACACTGCATAAGCAACGCCAAATGTTAGCTGAGGCTGTATAGATGTACCTGTTGATCAGTGACGCCAATATTCTCATTGATCTCGAGGAAGGCCAGTTGCTGGAGGTCTTTTTCAATTTGCCCTACCAATTCAAAGTTCCAGATGTGTTATTTCATGAGGAGCTGAGTGAGCAACACGGCTTTTTAATTGATTTAGGCTTGTCTCTGGGGGAGCTAAGCCCTGAGTCTATGATGTATTCTTTTGAGCTGAGGCAAAAATATACAGGTCCAAGCATGAACGATTGCTTTGCACTTGCGTTGGCCAGGCAAGAGCAGTGCCCACTTCTCACCGGTGATATAGCGCTTAGGAAGGCTGCCGAAAAAGAAGCGATATTGGTTCAAGGGACGCTATGGGTTGTCGAGCAGCTTGTCACGCATGGCATGATTACAGTTGTTGAGGCGCAAGCTGCTTACGATAAAATGGCAAAAGCCGGGCGTCGCCTGCCATGGGCTCTTGCTAAACAGCGCCTGATGCAATTTTCAAATTAACGGTGACGTCACCGGTGTTTGCCTAACAAGTTAGGTTGATTCTTACTAAGTGCAATTTGTACACGACGTGCTTTGAAATGACATCAGAATTCCCCTTTACACCATTCATACCTATCAAAACGCATGCCGCTGTACCTCGGCCAAATTCGCCACCATGATCTGCTGGGCCTCGGGCCTGGCGTCTATTTTGGTCAAATCCAGGTTCAGTGCCTGCACGGCATAAGGCACCAGGGCGGAGCGCACTTCGATGATGCGCTTGCCCTGATGCATGTTGTAATCGGTTTCAATAATGGCTTTTTGGTACTCGGTTAGCCGGGTATCGGGTATCAGCTCTATTGGTACCGGGGTATTCCAGCGGTTGTCATCCTGCTGGCGCTGCTCGGCTTTGCCTTCCACGCCGTGAAAACCGCGAAAGCGGCTTAGCACAAAATCCCGAAAATCACGGTTCTTTTCGCAGTAAGCCCGCACATGCCAGCGCAGTGGGGTGCAGACAAGGCTATGCGGCGCAATGATGCGGCTTTCTTCATCCGGCGAGGTCAGCGAGACATAGCCCATGTCGATTTTTAACCCTTCCCTAGCAGCTTGCACCAAGGTGCGCAATACCGCCGGGTCGACCTGGCGAATGGGCGGTTGCAGCAGTTCGGTATGGGCAAAACCTAAATCAAGCTGATGAAAGGTGTGGGCAAAGTCTTTGCAGCTTGCCAGTGCATGCAGGTACTCATCGGCCAGGCCAGTGGTGACTTTGGGGGTAAAGGTGGTGGAGGGCTTGTAACCACGCAACTTGGCATCGTACACCAGATTGCCGGGGGCAATCTCACGCAGGTAACTGTTGATGTCTTTCGATGCTTGCTGGCGGGCGATGCCAAAACTGTTGATCAAATGCGTGGTGGTAAGCCGCCCTTCCCACAAGGCGACAATTTCAATCAGCCTATAGCGCATCAGCAGCTCCCAGCGCAGGGGCCAGCCAGCAGGTTGTTTTGGGGTCATCTGTCGTTGCATCATGCTGTCATCAATGCAGACAGCATAGCCCAAGAACATCGCGCAAAACCAGCCATGCAAAATAACAAAGCTTAGATCTGCCTGAAAAATCGACACTGCGCATCCATACAGTATGGCAGCACAATCGAAACTTGGCATGCTGGAGTTATGTATCACAAACGACAATGCCAAGGGAGGCCGCGATGAATCTTATCACCTTACTTCCACGTTTGCTGTGGAATCTCTTTGTGCTTGTTATCGCTATCCTTTTCACCATTGGCTGGTGGGGCATGCTGTTTGGCATGCTGCCGATTTTGCTGGTGGTGCTGGTGCTGTTTCCGCTGTTTCCATCACTTTTGCTGTTTCCACTCTACCTGCTGGTCTTTTGCTTTCCACTGGATACCGATAAAAAATAATCCTGATCTGTATGAAAAATGGATACTGTGCAAACGCTCAGTATGGCCTTTCAGCGGCATGGGGGTATGCTTGGCTTCAGGATGTTGATGTCACCATAGCGGACAGGTGACTGCCAGGCTGGCAGCAGGATGCTTTAAGGAAACCAATGCAGGGATGTAATGTATACCCAAGTAACCTCAAGATGCGGATTTCAGCGGATGATAAAAGCGCTTTAGGCAAGGCAGTTGTTGGAAGGTTTGGTGGTTCCAAATCGACAACAGCTAACGCCGCATAAAGCGCTTTTAGCCCCGCCCTCCGGGAGCCGCTGGGCGCTTCCACTGCAGCGTTACTCTGGCTAGCAAGGTGGTCGACATTCCGTCGCCAGTGTGCCTTGCATTGAAAACGCCCAGCGACTCTGAAACTCGTATCTTGAGGTCACTTGGGTATAACTGGGAGCACAACATGAACATGGCACAACGGGATTTGGCAATGCTCGATTTAGAGCGGCAGTTTAAAGACATTTTTACCATCAGCCGGGCGGGAGGCGACAACCAGGCCGAGCGGATGCGCGCCCAGGGCTTTATTCACGCCATTGAGCTGCTGCAACTGTGCACGCGCGATGAAGTGCAGCAACTGATGGAGCGGGTGCATCAGCAGGTTTTTGGCTGCAGCATCGCGGAGCGTGTACCCAGCAAACAGGCGCTGCGGCAGCGTGCTCTGCAATTGGGGGATTACCACTATTTTGATGAGCCGGCTTTGTACCGGCAAGATTAAAGGAGCGAATTGCATGGAGCGGTTTCATAGTTTTCAGGCCATTCTTTTTCGCAAGTATCTGGTGCTAAGCACCAAGGCCAATGGCATCGATCAGAGTGCAGAACTGGTCGAGCTGGCCATTACCGATCATGACGGCCATGTATTGTTCAACAGTCTGATTAAGCCTGAACAGGCATTGCACTCCGGTGCCTTACACCGGCACCGAATTACAAATAGCATGCTCGACACAGCACCCAGCTGGCCAGACTTATGGCCAGCAGTGGAAGCCCTGATTAAGGATGATATCTGTGTGATGTGGCACGCCGAATTTCACCTACGCCTGATGCTGCAAACAATGCAGCGCAATCAATTGAAAGTGCCCGAGCGTCTTGGCACAGAAGGCTTCTTCTGTGCTATGCGTGATTACCACCTGTGGCAAGGCAGCGATGAGTACAGCGCAAAACAGATCTTTCCGCTCAGCCACGCGCTAGAGCGTGAAAAGTTGATGGCGCTGCAACAGCCCAGCGCCCTGGGTGATTGCATGGGCATTGTCTCGCTCACCAATCACATTGAGCGGCAGCAAAAGATTATGATGGGTTTGGGGGTTTAAAAGGTACGCTGCTGCAATGTGTGGTGTCCTCCATTATTTCCTAATGGTGTTCAATACTGAGTGCTTCCAGTTGATGTGACGCAAGCAAATCAGTAAAACTGCGCTGCTCCAGACCTGCAGATGCAATTCGAAATCTAGGTACGACTAGCTGAGGATGGTTTTGGGTTTCAAAGGAAATATTTCAGGTAAGATCTGAATAATGCCAGAGTAACGAATAAGTTGCAAATTGGTTTTCAGAAGTGAGGCATTCATGCAAGCGGAAGTTTTAATGCTTAAAAATGGGGCGAAGAGAAATTATCAGGCAATTTTATGTTGCTCTGTCCCCCGAATTTCAACGGCCATGAATGTTACCTGCTTGCCTAACTTTTGGTTTTAAATAGCCCATTTGTGGGGCTACCTTAAACCGATCGCAAAAATTCAGCACAGGTACGCCGCAAGGATATTTCGCGCCTGAATGGCTGTACCGCCAAGGCCTTGGGTATAAAAAAAAGCGGATTTAGCCGTTAAAGGAGGAAAACTCAGCCTTCAGCTACGTTAAGCTGGGTTAACCGATAATTGCTGTCTAGTTCGCGATCTTGTTGAAAGAAAAAGTTTTTCCATTTAGGATAAAAAAAAATGCAGAGGTCATTACGGAATGAAGACCATACCTTCATACATTTGGGATATTCACAAGCCTGATAACTTAGCTGAAGACAAACTCCTCCAACTTCTCAGCCAATTAGAACTTGGTGAAAAAAGCATAGCCTTTCATAGCTTGAACTTGCGTGGTGATCGCAAACAAAGTTGGTACGAAATTGATTTTCTAATTATTACTCAGTTTTGTGTTTATGGCATTGAAGCAAAAACCGGCTTCCTCTCTTCGGGAAACGGAGAATGGCATATTCACAAATCTAATGGTGAAATTGCATATTCAAAGAGAAAGTCTCCATACATCCAAGCCAAAGATGCGACTCTGCATTGGCGTGATTCATGGATGTCAAAAAAATTTCCCGAATTGGCTCGCAAGCTAGATTTCGTTTTCATTGCCGCGCTTTATATGAATGATGAAGAGAGCCTCCATGAATTAAATTGTCCAGAGTTACCTAGAGAAGTTGTGCTTGGACAAGCAAACTTTAGTTTAGATGGCCTTAAAAAGTGCATCGAAAGTGCAAGAAAGTACCATCAAACACGATCTAATCACTCAGGGGGGATATCTAAAGATGATGTTGAGCATATAGCCGCAAAACTAAGGCCAACAGTAGAAAAGTCTTATCCCACGGGGCTCAGGAATTTTTTGCTCCAATCACAACACGAGCTTACTGAAGAACAATACAGGTTAGTGGATGCTCTTGATTGTTTTGATCGCCTTATCATAGACGGTGGAGCTGGAACCGGAAAAACGTTCGTATTGGCACATCTAATCCGAAAGGATGTGGCGCAAGGTCGACGTATTTTGGTGCTCATTAAGCCTAGATTGCTTAGAGAGAAAATTCAAACAATGTTGAGTGAGATCAATGTTTTTGTTATCGGTCCAGAAGATTTATCGCTAGATATTGAAAGAAAATTCGATACCTTATATGTAGATGAAGGGCAAGATCTTTGTGATGAGACAATTCTGTTAACGCTTGATTTGGTTCTTGAACAAGGCGCTGAGAATTCAAGATGGAGGTGGTTTGGGGACTTCCAAAATCAACGTGGTACAGATGTCACTTTTTCACAAGAGGTTTTCGATCTACTAAAAAGCATGACCGGAAATAATGCTGTTTATCCTCTGAAAAGAAATGTGCGTAACACACCTAGTGTAGTCAAGTGGCTAGAAAATATTTGTCAGGCTCGAATGGGGGAAACTGTTATGAAAGGTGCAGGGCCTGAAGTAACCGTTGAATCCGAAGAAAACATCGTTGCTATTCTTGATGCGATTACCCAGAATCCTGTTCTCGAAGACAGTCCTGATGCTTCAGTTATAACCATTTTCCCCGAAAAATATGAGAACACGTTTCGCACTTCTTTAGTTGGTGATGCTAGTACCAGTCGAAATATTCCATGTTGGGGAAGTGAAGCTTTTAAAGGTCTGGAATCAGAAGTAGTATTAGTCTGGGTCCCACCTAATATGAATGATGAAGAATTAAAAAACTACCTTTATAAAAGCGTTTCGAGAGCACGAGCAATTTGCACGCTCTTTACAAACGACAAAAGGGGGCTTTTGAAACAGCTAAGCAAGTTTATCAGGTTGAAAACATGAAAAAATCAGAAATAAGGGATTTAGTAAAAGAGGAAATAAGAAAGCTGCTTATTGGGCCTTATGATGGCCCAAATGAAAAAGTTTCTGGAAGGCTCTCACTCAGATATCTATCAGGTATTCTCTACCCAATAGGTGCGACTCGTGGTCATTTAAAAGTTGAGCAACCTGATGAGCTAGATAAATTAGCCGACACACGAGATTCAGATGAGTTTTCAGCAGATAATGATAATCCGCTATCGCTAGCAAACGAAATGTTGCCATCTTCTGTTGCTTTAACTTTTTGTGTTCCAAAAAATGCCGATGTAGTTGCTTCTATCTCAGGTGGAAAATATAAAGATATAAGCAATAAAAATACTAAGCAAATTTGGCAGAGACATGAGCTGAGCCCTACATCTGTTCAAATTGGAGCCGCACGAAATCAAAAACATTTTGCCCTAAATAACAGCGTCGTTGTTCGAGTAACAAGGCGAGAAGCTGTATTTGATAAGAGCATTGATGTAGTTACAGTGGCCATAGTAAATGCAAGCTCCGTTGAGAAATCCAGTTCAGCTGAGTCAAAAGACAACATTGAGAAGCGTGTATATCAACTTGGACTTGTTTGCAATTGCAGTTCCGGTATTTCTGCTTATCAAGATACATCAAAAAGGTTCGATGATTTAGAAGAGGAGATATTAGCTCTCCAATACTCTAAAAACTCAGTTTTTGCAATTGGGCATGGTGCATCTGTGTCCTGGAATCTAGAAAAAAGCAATCGGGTAAAAGAAGTTTATATTGAGTATGCACCATCAGCGCTGGTATTTAGACCACTCTTTGACAGTTTAAAAATTGAGAGTGGGGAAGAATTCAAATATTTAGAAATTTTAAGTTTGGGTTACCTTTCGAACCCCGATTCAATTCATAAAGAGGTTATTTTAAGACTTAACTCTTTCGTTGATTTCTATGGCAACTGGATTACTTTACAAAATGATCAAAAAGTAAAGCCAGATCTTAGCAGAGCAAAACAGCATCTTCTTTCTAAAATGCGAATGTGTCATGAGCGGATGAAAAAAGGTGTTGAACTATTAGAATCTAACACAGACTGCTGGGATGCCTTTCAGTTGGCAAATGGTGCCATGTTACTTCAAATGGAGCAGAATCAAAGAATTAATAAGCTCCGCTCTAAAAGAAATAATGAAGGTAAACAATGGCCTATTCCAGTAGATGATGCCATAAATCCCGGAGAGTCGTTTATACCGTATCATCTACCAAATTGCTGGCGACCATTTCAATTAGCGTTCTTTTTGCTAACGGTGAGTGACTTAGAGCATCCTAATTCTGATTATGCCGAGATTGCAGATTTAATTTGGTTTTCTACCGGTGGTGGTAAAACAGAAGCTTATCTTCTGCTATCTGCATATGAGCTGATCCGAAGACGTAAACGATACTCATCACCTGAGTTAGGCGGGGGGACAGGTGTTATTACGAGATATACACTTAGGTTTTTAACTGCTGATCAATTCGCACGAACTGGTTCGCTAATATGTGCACTCGAAAAAATTAGGCAATCTAATCAGTTTGATCTTGGAGATGAACCATTTTCACTTGGCTTATATGCTGGCAACTCTGTTTCGCACAATAAAGTCTCCGATGCTGAAAATGAGATTTTCTTATTGCGAGAGAATCCAACTGAAACACACCATTTTCAAATCGAATATTGTCCTAACTGCGGTACGTCAATGTTGCCGAAGCATATAAAGTTTAAAGACGGTGAGCCGGACTATTCAGAGATTGGTTTTTCGATTGAACACCATCAGGTCAAAACTCGCTGCGTCAATAAGCTTTGTTTATTTTCAAATAATGTAGGTCTCCCCATCCGGACTGTAGACGAAGATATTTTTAGAAGTCCACCAAGCTTTTTACTTGGGACAATCGATAAATTTGCAAATTTTGCTTTTGGAGAACGCGAGAGCGCGATTTTTAAGGGAGCCAATGGGAGCAACGTGCCTCCAACATTAATTATTCAGGATGAACTTCATTTAATATCCGGTCCTTTGGGTACGATTGCGGCAGTATATGAGGCAGCTTTCGATACTATTATAAGGGTGCAGAATAATAAAATAGGGTTAGGAAGCTCTGGTCCTAAGTATATTGCATCGAGTGCTACTGTAAGAGATTCAGACACGCAGATACGCCGACTTTTAGGGCGCAGTGGAGAGATATTCCCACCAAGAGGAATAAGTGCGTCAGATTCGTTTTTTTCAAAAGATGATAATGACGAAGAAAGTGCTCGACTGTATGTCGGATACATGGCACAGGGATTAAATGCAACTTCTGCTGCACATTGGACAGCCGCGGCTATATTACAAGCCGTGAGAGGTTTAGCTGAAAAGCATACTTTAAATGCTGCTGATGTGGATTTTCTTTGGTCTTTAGTTTGCTATTGCAATAGTAAGCGCGAACTCGGACTTATCAACGCTTCAACTAACGATGAAATTCTATCGCGAATGAGAGTATATTGCGCGATCCAAGGACTAGATGAAGAAATAATACCTCACCTTCGTAAAGAGGAAGTTAGCAGTCAAGGCGTGAAAAGTATATCCGAAACTCGCAGTAATCTATTAATTCCACTGACCGACTTGAGAGATACACCTGTTCGAGACTTTATTCCTGCTACAAATATGATATCTGTTGGTGTTGATATAAATCGTTTGGGTGTAATGATGATTAATGGTCAACCAAAGACCACCGCCGAGTATATCCAAGCGTCATCACGAGTTGGGCGGAGTCCAATAGAAAATGGCCCAGGGTTTGTTGTGACACTTTATTCCCCGGCGAAACCCAGAGATAGAAGTCACTACGAGCATTTTAGAGCGTATCACGAGACACTTTACAGGTTGGTTGAACCAACAAGCGTAACGCCAGGTAGCGAGCAAGCACTAGATCGTGCACTCCATGCTGCAATCATAATAGCCTTACGCCACAGTGTAGGGGAACTAAAAACCTATCCGCGAAAAGCAGATTTTGGAAACTCTGAAACACAACATGTGCTTTTGAACTTGAAAGAAAGGTTATTAGCGGCGTATCCGGATTTGATACTAAATGAATTTGAAAGAAGGACTATCAATATTTGTTTCGGGAATGTGCTAAATAAATGGTCGGAGCTTGCCGAGCGGTTTGGCGATCTTGTTTATTTTTCCTGGGAGAACAAAGGGCATCCGCTGATGACCGATTTCCAGCAAAAAAGCAAATCAGGATTTCCAACTATGACGTCGATGAGATCTGTCGATGTATCTATACCAATGAAATTAAGGTGATTTATGAATGGCGAAATAAGACGAGCTCAACTCGTTCAAACTTTCGGTGTGGGTGCAATAGTCGATGCAAGCGGCGAAACTTTCATTGTAAAAGACACTAAGTTATGGAAAGTTGATGAAAAGATTAGTTGTGAACGACTCTCCAGACTCATTGGCAATAAAAGACTGAGAACATTTTCTAGTTCAGCTAAATCAAAAGATAAGGGTGTACCTGTTGATAGATTTCCTCGTTGGTATTACTGCCCATCATGCAATTTGATGAGGTTTATATCAAAACAGGAAGATTATAGAAATGAAAAGGGAGCGTGTCCTCGTTGTGAGAATCCGGTATGTAAAAATAAACCGGAGATGATTCCGATGCGATTTGTTGCATATTGTAATAATGGTCATCTAGCGGAAATTAACTGGCATGCTTGGGCTCATCTTAATGCCAGCAAAGCTGAAGAAGGGCAATGTAGAGACAAAGACTCACTTTCATTTACATCTGGAGGACGAGCTGGCGGTGACTTTTTGGAGATGAGAGTCACCTGTAAGTCTTGTGGTTGTTCTGAAAACCTTAGTGCAATTCAACGTCAATTTGCCAACCCAAGTGTTGTGGATGGTTACGGTAATAAATGTTGCGGTAAACAACCATGGCAATCTTTTGATGAACGTGATGCTTGTAATGAGGAGATGAAGATTGAACCAAGAGGTAGCTCTTCTATTCATCGCGCACTAGTGCTGTCAGCTCTCGATATAGAACAGGAAAATGTAGCAAATGTATCTCTTAAGCTTACAGCAGAGGAAATGCAACGTATCGAAAAGAAGTGCGATAAAATTATCGAAAAAAATGAAGGCTTAAAACAGTTATTATTGGAAAGAGTAGTTGATTTTGATGAGGATCTGGAAGAGCAGTTCTTGGAAGTCGCTGATCTTTTGGAAATTGATGATACTGACGCTGTTTTAACTTATGCATTCGATTATTTAAAAGGCCAGCTTCAACAAAAAAATACCTCGTCTATTCTGGTTGATGACCCTCAGTTGACTCTTTTGGACGAAGAATATCAACTTCTGGGGCGGGGAGTTGATGTAGACCAAAAACATTTCAAAATTTTCTTCAACTCACTTTTAGACTGCAAAGATCTATTACTGAATAAAATTTTTTCCCGTATAGGACAAGTTAAGAGACTCAGAGAAGTGAGAGCATTTAACGGGTTTGTACGTGGAGAAGGAAAAACCTCTATATCTCCGGATCTCTCTGGTTCTCAGAATTGGGTTCCCGCTCTAGAGGCTTTTGGAGAGGGGATATATCTAGAGTTGAACCAAGAAACGATATCTTCATGGTTAAGTTGTCATGGTTCAGAAATTCACTCTACACTTCAGAGTCAGCTGGATGCCATTAAAAATCTACAGCAGCGAGTAAAAGTAGGAATAAAAGAAGATCCGGTATTCTTACTTGCGCACACCATGGCACACATTCTCATAAAGGACCTGACATTCAGATCTGGTTACTCTTCCTCTGCGTTACGTGAGAGAATTTTCTGTGAACCCTTGCAGCATAGAGCTGGAATATTGATCTACACGACAGATACTGATACCGAAGGCACATTAGGTGGGTTAGTTGATCAAGCTCGCCCAGATTTACAAAGCTTATTGGTAAGAAACTTGGTTAGTTTAACACGCTGGTGTTCGGCGGATCCTGTCTGCAGAGAAACGCTAGAGTCAGGGTTTCAGGGGGTAAATCAAGCTGCATGTCACTGCTGCTCATTAGTTGCGGAAACAAGTTGTGGACATCAAAACGCAGGATTGAACAGGTTATTGTTATCAGGTATGGGAAAAGATTACGATGAGCCTATGGGATTTTTGACTTATGTTGAAGGATTGTTGGCATGAGGATGCCAACCTTTGCTGAACTCGATGCTGATCAGCGAGGGATTTACACAGAATCTCCAAGTGATGGAGCTGTTCTTGTAGTAGGCCCGCCTGGAACTGGAAAAACGGTTGTAGCCTTTCATAGAGCTCTGCGTTTGTCTAGTGATGGTACTCCGGTTGTTTTGATCATGTTCAATAAGGTTCTCTCTCAATATGCGAACTCAGTGGATGTTGAACATAATATACAGATTCTTAATTTGCATAAATGGGTACCTAAATGGTATCGACAAGCTTTCAAGTCAAATCCACCAAAGATATCGCCAACGATGTTTGATTGGCCGGAAATACACAATCGAATAAGAAGGTTAAGCAATATTGAGCTACTTGAGCGGCTGTCTTGGGGGCACTTGATAATAGATGAGGGGCAGGATTTTCCTGAGCCTATGTACGAAGCCTTAATGGCTCTGGTCGAACATCCAAGTTTACTTCCTAAATCTCGCCCCACTTTGACAGTGTTTGCAGATGAGAATCAGACAATTACTAGTGAAAACTCTACTATTAGTCAGATTAGGTTTGCACTAAACGCCACAGTAAAAAATAAGCGGTATTGGCACCTATTTAAGAATTACCGTAATACAAGAGAAATTTCAGATTTTGCAACTTACTATCAACTAACAGGAAGAAGTGCAACAAAAGTTCCTGACATCAAGGGCGTAAAACCAAACTCTATTTTCTTCCCATCACACAGGCAAGTAGCCGAGCATATTACTAACTACGTAAATAATAACGGTCTCGTAGATGTCGGGGTATTGTCATTTGGAACAAAGGGAGATGTGAAAAATATCTTTAATGAGCTTCGGCAGTTAAAAGATGAAAATAAACTGCCTTACAGACTTCAAATGTACTTTAGTGGTGATCCGAGGCTAAGCCTTCATAGTGATGCAAAACAACTGTCATTTAATACACCCCCTTCAATCACTGTGCTACATATAAAAAGTAGTAAAGGTTTGGAATTTGATGCAGTTTTTGCTGTAAACCTACATAGCGAGAAAAGAAATTTTGATGCTAGTTCGCAGGAGTTAATTAAAGACATGTATGTTGTTTCCTCTAGAGCTCGTCGAATACTATTTTTTGATATTGTATCTTTTTCTGAATCACTCCCACCTTCAACTAGACTTCTCCCTGCTCCATCTCTGGAGCTGTGTCGATTCGGGGCACAAACAGAATGGAAAGATAGATTAAAGGAGCTGTTAGATGAGATCCCCTGGTCTTTAACTTCTGAAATGTCCGAGCGCTTAAGAATTGAACTATTGGCTAATCACCTTTTGATGATGGGTAACGCTGGCTGCGAATTACTTTCTAGTGTAGCTGAGAGATCTCAGAGCCACAAAGCTTTTGCGGCAAATTTGAAACAATATTTTATTAATCTAGAGTTGCAAAATATTGTCAGGGTAATCACCCAGATAGGTTATGCTAGAGTTGAAAAAGCTCTTTCTGGGATTTTCTAATTGGAATTATTATGGCAACTTACTACATCCCTGTTACTGAATTAGGTCTAGTCGAGTTTTTAAGCTCTGGCTACGTTGGCATTTCGAAGAGTAAGGTCGATTACACTGATATCCACACACAATGCTGGCCATCAACAGCAGTTTTAAGAGAGCTTGAGCCTGGTTTCAGCGATATATTTTGTGAAATAGTTAGAGATGAAAAGTCATTTATACTTAAAACTAAGACTAACGGTAAGTCCGTTAAAATGTTTCAAATTAAGGATCCAACATCAATTGGGGAAATAAAAAGAATACTTTTTTCAAGCCAAAAATCACTAAGTGAATTCGTTTCTAAATTTCATTACATGGAAGATTTAAATATTTCTGATTTTGAACTTGTATACGAACCTTCGCTTAATCAGTCATCTTCACAGAATAGTTTTATCGCTAACAAACTAACAATAGATTCAATTTCACTTTCTGGTGTCATTGCCGATACCTCAGAAGAAAAAGACAAGTTCCTTGTTCAATCGAGAACAGTGTTTGCCTACATTGCTTCATTTTTTAAATTTTTTCCTGTTGGTTTAACTTTATCGCTCGATGATCTTCAATGCTCTAATGACTGCAGTAGAATATTCAAATTAATAGCATGTTTCCTTGGTTGTAGTAGCCCAACAAAAAGTCTCGAGTTGATGCTAGGGCAGTATTGGAGCCTTTGCCATTCAAATCAGGTTGACGCGCGCACAGACCAAATTGAAATTCTAGAGCGAATAAGTGAGAGGCTTGAACTAGTTGCCAGTGAGCGAAATGAGGTTAGCAAGTCGAAAGGTTTTATTTCCCGTGTCATAAATATTTTTATGGGGATGGAAAGCCATCCTGATCTATCCGAAGATAGCTCCGAGAAATCATTTCAGTTTGGCTTTTATATTTCTATACTTATTAAAGACTTACAAGATTTGCCTGAGATGAAAAATCGATTTCGCTTTTCATCACAAGTTGAAGCCATCGCATCATTTCTATTCCTTTTGAGGTCGCACTTTAGTCAGGTATCTGCTGAAACTTTTAGCCTTTTAGGTGCTAAGAAAAAAGACTGGACTGTAGCTTTATCGAATGTCTATAGATCTAAAAAAAATGATATTTTAATTAAATTTAGATCTCAGAGTAACTCGTTAGATTTGAACTGCATCCTTTTTATTAATGATGTCGTTCTTCTAAGGTTTGCCAGAGGTATCTCTGCTGTAGAAGGGCAAGTCATATCAACGTTACAACGTTTTAATGTTGAACCTACACGTGACGTTGAAACTGGATTATTATCAATTGAAACATATGTTTCAAATCAACAAGTTCGCGTTCTCCTCAAGATAGTTAACTTCAAAGAAAATCACCACGTTAATGAAATCAATATTTACTGTCGTTCACGAATTTCGCATGATGTCTTAAGAAAAGCCAAATCACGTTTGAAATTACTTAAAATGACGTCTCATTCAGGGGTGGTAACTGGAGTAGATGAGAGTGGTTACTTGGTTTTTTCAAGAGTACAGATGCTTGACACAATGCACAAGGATGAACTTTGGCATCATATCAAGCAAGTCGCGAATGCTATAGCTTGGATTAATTTGCACGAGTGGTAGGTATCAATCTTGCAAGTGAGTCAGTTGTTGCTCAGCCCGACACTCCGCTTCTTGGTAGACCTGCTCTGGAATAGAGCGAATTAGTGTATATGTTGTATTTCTCGCGTTCACTTTTATTTCCCCCCTTGGAGATCGTAAACCCGTGGCTTTGGAAACAGCAAGCTCAAGTCGTTCTTGTTCATTTTGAACAATGGTCCTTTTTCAGAGACTCGATTATTTTTGCTACTCCGCTTTATTAGATGGTCCATAGTAACAACACCGGCCTGAACTAACGGCAATAGCTGGCTTAATATCGGAGCTTTAGTGTGGGTAACACTTTTCAGGTGAAAGTACTCTACGCCGTCTATAAGCTCACTTTCTGCATGAACCCAAAACGTCTCTGAATGCTTAGCCTTCAATCTTTGACGAAGAAGCTTTCCGGGCCAAACTGCCACGAGATCTGTCTTCATGTACCATTCTTGCAACTCATCCTTAGATTCATCATAGATAAAAGATAGGCCCTGAGAATTTTCCTTTTGAGTGCTTACTGTGCAGTAGAGTTTGAAGTCACCTTCTCGCTCATAGCCATATTTATTAAGAATCTCCGCACTTTTCTTACAGGGACTCAGCTCCCAGTTTGGAACCTGCGCAAAAAGAGTGCTTCGCGTTTTATTACCTCTACCAGACTTTATTTCAATACCTTTATAGTCTGGGTCTTTGCTCGAGTTCGCAGCAATCCCCAACATTGTTTCTATTGTATATCCAACGCCAGTGCTACCACTTCGTAAAGCTTTTAATGGTTTCATAGCCAAGGTTCGAAGCTTATCCAGTAGCTCTTCCGTAACGGGAAACTCTGCTTTATGTAGCGCGTGAAGAAACTGAGTAATTTTTGATGCTGATGAAGAGAGTGAAGCTGATAATCTAACTTTACTCAAATTAATGAGATAAAGAGCATCTTGGAATACAACAATTGCTATTTGGTCTCCCGCTTCGCAGTATTGCGGTAGCTTTGAAAACCACATTCTCGGATCACCTGATTTGGTAACTGGTCTATAAAGGCTAACGGAAGATTTAATCGTATTCTTTTCCGACAAAAGAAATGCCTGTTTTTTGACCTTGTGATCTTGTCCCTGCCCCTGTGTATCGTAGATGTGAAAGTCTTCTAACTCGAAATGTGTTCTCACTGGCTGAGTAGCGTCAAGAATGGACTTTCTCAATCCTGTCACAGTCGGCTCAAAAACTGAAAACTCAACACCTAGTTTTGCCAGTTCTCGCCTATTCTCGATAACAAGTGCTTTTTCGTCTTTGGGTAAATCAGATGAGCGCTCAATCTCCAACGCTTCATAGTCCTCGTCTGTCATCTCAACATCTTCATCAGACGTGAAATTAATAGAAGGGAGTGGTAAATTGGGTTTAGTGTTTTCGGCCTTTAAAAGGGCATCTCGGAATTCAGCCCATGAGCAGAATCCGTATTCTTCGCTAAGCCTCTTATAAGCCCCAGCTTGACTGATGTTTTCTTTTTTCTTTAACTGTTTAGCTCGTTGTTTAACACGTGCAATAGAAGGAAGGCCGCTCTTGAATGACTTCATAAATAATAGCTCTAGGACTCTTTGCTCTGTGTAAGCTAGATTGACTTAGGGGATGCAGGGGCACTTTGTCCGAGGACTGGCTTCCCATTGGGCCGAGTTAGGCATGAAAGGGGCAAAACACAGAACAGAAATCCGCCCAGAACATGCTGGGTAGATAAACAAACTATGAAAATTGCGGATTTAGATGATTATCACTGCAAATCCACCGAGCTCATTGCTTGGTTTATCTACAGAGATGATCTGAGGGGACCTTTTCTAATGAATGGCTTCTCTATTTGAGCCAAACATAACGATAGACGACTAAACTTAACTAGGCAAGTAAAAATTTATGGACATCACGCCTGGACTTTGGAAATATTTGCGGATATCATTGCAACTAATTCATTTAAGAGGTAGTGGTATGAATCATATTGAGTTATTTGCTGGTTGCGGTGGATTGTCATTGGGCTTAGAAAAAGCCGGTTATGATCTGGTACTTGCGAATGAGTTATCACCTATGGCCGCCGAGACCTTTGCATTTAACTTCTTTCACGAAGACCTCTCTCAACTAGCATACGAGAACAAAAAGCCCAAACACTCTATTTGGCTGAGTAGCAATAAATTAGATTTAAAATCACGACTCAGAGAAAATCCTTTTGAGTTTCCTCCTCTTGGAAGCGTTGGATATGGAGATATTCCTAAAGATATTTCTGCTCTAGATGGTAAATTGATTATAGGAAGCATTGTTGAACTTAATCGTTTGCTAGAGTCCAACGAAAATCTGACTCAGCATCTAAGGGACGCCTTTGGGCGAGATGGTGGGTTAGACCTCGTGTCTGGTGGTCCACCATGTCAAAGTTTTAGTATGGCTGGCCTCAGGCAAAAAGACTGTGACAAGAATACACTGCCATGGGAATTTGCAAAATTCGTTGAGAAAACACAACCCAAACTGGCTATGCTCGAAAACGTCACAGGTATCCTTCGAGCATTCAAAGATGAAAGTGGAAACAGCTTTCACGCTTGGTACGAAGTAGCCAAAGTCTTCGCTACAATTGATTATATTCCTTTATGCTTACATATTAACGCTAGATTTGCAGGAATTGCGCAAAACAGGCCCCGGTTCATCTTGATTGCTGTTAGGCGAGACCACTTTGAGCTTATTTCAGCAAACTTTGAAGAAGGAAGCGCGAATGCAGAGTTGTTTAAGTCATCCCTCAGTTTTTTTGAGCTCGTTCAAAAACATGGGAGCAAATTGCCTTTTGGACACCTAAAGTACTTCGATATTGCTAATGATAAAGACAGGGAACTATTTGAGGTGTCATTTTTAGCTGAAATAACCTCCACGGAAACAGCTACGGTAAAAGATGCTATTGACGATCTAAAGGAAGAAAAACCGGGCAAGAAATCTAAATATGTACGAGCACTAAATGCTACTTTTGACTTTCTGAAAAATAGCTCAGAGATACATAACCATGATTTCAGAAGAAATAGTGATGTAGTAAAAAGGCGTTTTAGGCTATATCAAATCTTACAGGATATTGATGACAGAAAAATCACAAAGGAAGTATTCACTATTCTCAAAGGCGAAATTAGTGAGTTATCAGAGTACGCTTGGAGCTCATGCTCTAAGTATAAATATTTGCAACGTGACAACCAGCTCAACGAGTTCAAAACTAAAGAGCAATTTGTGAGCTACTTAAAAGATCATCCAACGAAGAAACAAACGCAAAAGGCCTTGGTCAGTTCTTTGCCAGCACCTGCTGCACTTTCAATACCGGATGACGCCTGTCATTATGACCCTAATGAACTACGCGTACTTACTGTTAGGGAGATGGCAAGAATACAGTCATTCCCAGATAACTTTATTTTTCGGTCAAAAGTCACGACTGGGGGTAAAATGAGAAGCTTTGAAGTTCCTCAATACACTCAAGTTGGGAACGCGGTTCCCCCACTCCTTGGATTAAAGCTGGGAAGGTGTCTTTCTAAGTTACTATAGTTATGCTTGTTAAAACTCACCTATTTTAAACAAAAAATTTTGGGGAAGATAACGAGGATTAAACCAACAACACGTGATCGCTGGACCACCAAGGTGGTAATGCTTGTGCAAGGGGCAGGTTGAATTATTGCCATTTAAGCTGAAGCTGGCTAAGCTGATTTATTCTTCAACCCAGTAATCGCGGCTTCAGCTTCTGCGATTGCATCATGCTTGGAAAAGGCCAGACCAGAATCATACTCGATATCATCTTTGCAAATTGACCAACTAAACGCTGGATTATAGCGATCAGCTGATACCTCAACGTAAATTGTGTATTCTAAAAACTCTTCTTCATAAGTCTCAGACATATCGGATCCTATGGGGCAACTTTTTTAAACAAGTCCGCCACTTTGCAGTGGAACGGTATTAATCCTCTGACTTTGCGGGATACTCACGGATTAACACCGATCTTGATTGCTGCTAGCCGTGTACTACCTCAGTTAGACACGGCGCTTGGCAAAGCAGGCGCAATCACTCAATATTCTGGATCTGCTCCCGCATCTGCTCAATCAACACCTTAAGCTCTACCGCAGCATTGGTGATCTCGGTGCTGATGGATTTGGAAGACAGGGTGTTGGCCTCGCGGTTGAACTCCTGCATCATAAAATCCAAACGCCGGCCGCAGGCGCCGCCTTTTTTTAGCGTGTGGCGGCTTTCTTTGATGTGGGCTTCCAGCCTGTCCAGCTCTTCGGCTACATCGGATTTTTGTGCCAAAAAGGCCATTTCCTGCTCCAGCCGGCTTTGGTCCAGCTCGCTTTGAATGTCTTTTAACCGGTTGGTGATGCGATCGCGCTGCCATTGCATGGCAACGGGCAGGTGGGCGCGCACAGTAGTGACGTGTTCGCTGATTTGGCTTAAGCGGCTTTCAATCAGCTCGGCCATGGCTTTGCCTTCGCGCGCCCGGCTGGCGATAAAGTCATTCAATGCCAGTTGGAAGCCTTCGAGCAAGTCGCTTTGCACTGCATCCAGATCGGCCTGGGGGGTATCCATCACGCCCGGCCAGCGCAGTACGTCCATAATATTGAGCTGGGCATCGTTGGCCTGGCTTTGCAGCGCATTGGCATGGTTAATCAACTGGCTGGCCAGTTGCTGGTTGATCTGCAGCTCGGTGACGGCTTCGTTGATGCTGTAGCGCAGGCTGACTTCGATTTTGCCGCGCTGCAGCTGCTGACGCAGGGTTTCGCGCAACTTGGTTTCCAGGCTGCGGAACTGCTCTGGCAAACGGAAAAAGGTTTCCAGATAGCGCTGATTAACGGAGCGGATCTCCCACTGGGCATTGCCCCAGTCGGCCTGAATGTCGTGACGAGCAAAAGCGGTCATGCTGTGGATCATCGGGCGGCTTCCCAAATACGGTGAAAAACCCAGTATACCCGAATGCTGCACAGCTGAACAATTGCTGGGCATTTGCCGCCAAAGCTGCGGCCTTAGGTGCAACTTGACCGGCATTCGGTATAATGGCATCACAACTTATCGACGATTACATCCAGCAGGAGAGATGCCATGCGTCCCAGCGGCCGAACCGCCAGTCAGATCCGCCCTTTAACCTTTACCCGTCAGTTTACCGCCCATGCCGAAGGCTCGGTGCTGGTGGAGTTTGGCAACACCAAAGTAATTTGCACCGCCAGTGTGGTGGAAGGGGTGCCGCGCTTTATGAAAGGCCAGGGCAAAGGCTGGGTTACCGCCGAGTATGGCATGCTGCCACGCGCCACCCATACCCGCAACGATCGGGAAGCGGCCCGTGGTAAGCAAAGCGGCCGTACCATGGAAATTCAGCGACTGATTGGCCGGGCTCTGCGCACGGCGGTGGATTTAAAGCTGCTGGGTGAGAACACCATCACCATCGACTGCGATGTGATCCAGGCCGATGGTGGCACCCGCACCGCTTCAATTTCCGGTGCTTGCGTGGCACTGGTGGATGCGCTGAACTTTATGCGCGGCAAAGGCATCATCAAAACCAACCCACTGAAATACATGGTCGCCGCAGTCTCAGTTGGCGTCTTTAAAGGCACCGCGGTGGCCGATCTGGATTACGACGAAGACTCCAATGCCGAAACCGATATGAATGTGGTGATGACCGAAACCGGCAAGCTGATTGAAGTTCAGGGCACCGCCGAAGCCGAGCCTTTTAGCTTTGACGAAATGCAGGAGATGATGGAGCTGGCGCGCCATGCCATTCGCGATATCGTCGATGAGCAAAAGCGGGTGTTGGCGTAAGGAGTTTGGGATGAAAGACTTTCAGCGTGAGTTTATTGAATTTGCCCTGTCGCGTCAGGTGCTGAAGTTTGGCCAGTTTACCTTAAAGTCCGGCCGCATCAGCCCGTACTTCTTCAATGCCGGTTTGTTTAATACCGGCGGCGATCTGGCCAAGCTGGGCCGTTTTTATGCTGCGGCACTGCAGGACAGTGGCATTGAGTTTGACCTGCTGTTTGGCCCGGCCTACAAAGGCATTCCGATTGCCACCACCACGGCTGTGGCGCTGGCCGATCATTATCAGCGCGATCTGCCGTACTGCTTTAACCGCAAAGAAGCCAAAACCCATGGCGAAGGCGGCAGTCTGGTTGGCGCACCCTTGCAAGGCCGGGTCATGCTGGTAGACGATGTCATCACCGCCGGTACCGCCATTCGCGAGTCGATGCAGATCATCGCCTCGGCTGGCGCGTCCTTAACAGGCGTACTGATAGCACTCGACCGGCAAGAGCGTGGCAAGGCCGAGCTGTCGGCGATTCAGGAAGTGGAGCGCGACTTTAGCACCCAAGTGATTTCCATCATTAACCTGACCGACTTGATCAGTTACCTAGCCGATCAGCCACAAATGGCAGAGCATCTGGCAGCGGTGCAGGCCTATCGCGCTGAATACGGTGTGGTGTAAGCGGTTGTTTGTACTGTCATTCGGTGTTCATCTGGGCGCTGTAAGCTGAGTCCGATTAAGGCTTACAGCACTGCGTCAGAGCAGACTTTTCAAGGGAAAACCATGGAAAAACCAAATGGTCAGGGGCTTGGCCGGGTGCTTAAAGCGGCCAAATGCTCGATGCAGGGCTTTGCTGCCACCTGGCGGCATGAAGCGGCGTTTCGCCAGGAAGCCGTGTTGGCGATGCTGTCGGTGCCTCTGGCAGCCTGGCTGGCGCAGAGTTTTCTGCAGTTTGTGCTCTTGATTGGCGTCTGGTGTCTGGTGCTGATTGTCGAACTACTAAACTCGGCGATTGAAACCCTGACCGATCGGGTCAGCCTGGAGCGGCACGAGCTATCGGGCCGGGCCAAGGATATGGGCTCGGCGGCGGTGTTTTTAAGCCTGGTGTTGGTTGCTTTGGTATGGGGTAGTGCGCTTTACAGCCGCTTTTGGGGCTGACACGAAGACCCAAAGCCGGCCTTCGTGTTCTTTCTATTTAGTCGCTACGCCCTGATTAGCTCCGTCCTGAGTGGCCAAAACCACCTTCGCCGCGTGCGCTTTCGTCAAAACTCTCCACCAGATTAAACTCTGCCTGCACTACCGGTACAAAGACCAGCTGCGCCATGCGCTCACCGGGCTCAATGGTAAAGCTGCTGTGGCCGCGGTTCCATACCGATACCATCAACTGGCCCTGATAATCCGAGTCAATCAAGCCCACCAGATTGCCGAGCACAATGCCGTGCTTATGGCCAAGGCCAGAGCGTGGCAAAATGGTGGCACAGAGGTTAGGGTCGCCAATATGGATGGCAAGGCCGGTTGGGATAAGCTCGGTCTGGCCTGGCTCCAGGGTGATGGCGCTATCGAGCAAGGCGCGCAGATCCAGGCCGGCAGAGCCCGGGGTGGCGTAAGCGGGTAGTGGAAACTCGCTGCCAATGCGCGGGTCGAGAATTTTCAAATCAATGGCTTTTTTCATCGGTAGTTCCGTTAAGGTAAAGGCTGCTGTTGCTGAATACGTTGAGCAATCAGCTGCAAAATGGCGGTGGCCAGTGCAGTTTTGGGCTGGCGCTCCAGTGCGAGCTCGCCCCCTTGCCAATAGGCGGTGATGGCATTGTGTTCGCTGTGAAACCCTTGCTCTTTTGAAGACACATCGTTGGCGCAAATCAGATCCAGCTTTTTGCGCTGCAGTTTGTCTTTTGCATAACTGGCCAGATTTTCGGTTTCTGCAGCAAAGCCAACGGTGAAAGGGCGCTGATAGCTCAGGGCCGCCACATCGGCAATGATATCCGGGTTTTTAACCAGCGTCAGCGTCAGCTCGTCGTTGCTGCTGGTCTTTTTCATTTTCTGCTCGGCGACCTCGGCCACCCGGTAATCGGCAACAGCGGCGCAGCCAATAAAAATGTCGGCCGCACTGGCGCGCTGCATTACTGCCGAGTGCATCTGCTGCGCCGATTGTACGTCAATGCGCTCGACCCCGACAGGGGTTGGCAGATTGACCGGCCCTGTCACCAGTTGCACTTTGGCGCCGGCTTTGGCGGCCGCTTCGGCCAGCGCAAAACCCATCTTGCCGGAGCTGTGGTTGCTTAAAAAGCGCACCGGATCGATGGCCTCGCGGGTGGGGCCAGCCGTGATCAACAGCGTTTTACCCTGCAAGGCGGGTAGTGCTGGCGTGTGCAGCTGCTCTAAGGCCGTAACCAGCTCCAGTGGCTCCAACATCCGGCCCGGGCCGACATCGCCACAGGCCTGTTCGCCAGCCGCCGGCCCTGCAATGTGAAAATTTCGTTCTTTCAGTGTTGCTATGTTGTGCTGTGTTGCGCTATTTTTATACATCTGCTGGTTCATGGCTGGCGCAACCATCACCGGAGCACTGCTTGCCAGCACGCAGGTGGTCAGTAAGTCGTTGGCCAGGCCATGGGCCAGCCGGGCAATCAGATCGGCGCTGGCCGGCGCTATCAGAATGCAACTGGCCCATTTTGCCAGCTCAATATGGCCCATGGCTGCTTCTGCCGCTGGATCCAGCAGGCTGGAGCTGACCGGGTTGCCAGACAGAGCCTGCAAAGTAAGCGGGGTAATAAAGTGGCTGCCGCCTTCGGTCAGGATCACCCGTACTTCGGCACCGCGCTCTTTTAAACGCCGGATCAGATCGGCACTTTTATAGGCGGCGATGCCGCCACTGATGCCCAGTAAGATCCGCTGGCCGCTGAGAGTAGTTTGCATGCTGTGAAGTCCGTTGGCTGAAACTGGGCTAAAGATAGCATGAAATGGTTACTTACTTCAGCTGCTAAAGATGCATTTCATACACGGAGGAAGCATGGCAATCAGGGACTGGCCAGCTGAAGAGCGGCCCAGAGAAAAGTTGTTGCAACGCGGCGCTACCGCCTTATCGGATGCCGAATTACTGGCGATCTTTTTGCGCACCGGCTTGCCGGGGATGTCAGCAGTGGAGCTGGCGCGCAGCTTACTGGCCGATTTTGGCTCGCTGAAAGCCCTAATGCAGGCATCGCTGCCGCGCTTTTGTGAAGGCAAAGGTCTGGGCACGGCCAAGTACGTGCAGTTGCAGGCGGTGATGGAGCTAAGCCAACGCTGTCTGCAGCAAAGCTTGCAGCACGAAGCTGTCTTTACCGAGCCTTCGTTGGTGAAACGCTATCTAAGCCAGCAACTGCATCACGAGAGCAGGGAAGTCTTTCAGGTGCTGTATCTGGACAACCAGCACCGCTTGCTTAAAACCGAGCCGCTATTTTACGGCACTATTGATGCCTCGCCGGTCTATCCACGGGTGGTGGTGCAGCAGGCCCTGAAGTACAATGCCGCCGCGCTGATCCTGGCGCACAACCACCCATCCGGCGTGGCCGAACCGAGCCGGGCGGATCGCAGCATTACTGAGCGGATCCAGCAGGCACTGCAGCTGGTGGATATCCGAGTGCTGGATCATCTGGTGGTTGGTGATGGCGAGGTGGTGTCCTTTGCCGAGCGCGGTTGGATCTAGCGGGATCCTGCTTTGGATCCGTGATCGTATTAAATTGCCGCAAACAGTCGGATCGCGGATGAATTCGCTTGAATTCGGAGCATCTTTCGTGTATAAATTGCGCCCTCTTACGTTTTCAGAGCCGCCTTCCTTGGCCAGAAGGTAGATAAAACGCTCGAGCAAGCAGTTATTTTTTGGAGAGATACGACATGTCAAGAGTATGCCAAGTTACCGGCAAGAGACCTATTACTGGTAATAACCGGTCTCACGCCAACAACGCAACCAAGCGCCGTTTCCTGCCGAACCTGCAAACGCACCGTTTCTGGGTTGAAAGTGAAAATCGTTTCGTCAAACTGCGCCTGTCTACCAAAGGCATGCGTATTATTGATAAGAATGGCATCGATTCAGTTTTGGCTGATCTGCGTGCCAAAGGTCTGAAAGTTTAAGGATTACGACGATGCGCGATAAAATTCGTTTAGTATCATCTGCAGGCACTGGCTTCTTCTACACTACTACCAAGAACAAGCGCACCATGCCTGAAAAGATGGAAATCAAAAAGTTTGACCCGAAAGTGCGCAAGCACGTGATTTTCAAAGAAGCGAAAATCAAGTAATCAAGCTTTTCGAAAAAACCCGGCTCTGCCGGGTTTTTTTCTGCCTGAACAAAGGGCACCCTTCTCACAGCACTCACTGATACTGCTCTGTAGCCCGCTGCTATGGTACACTTTCATCAACGAAAGAATGCCAGGGCAGAACCATGCTCCCCAAACTCTCCCGCCGCAACTGGAACAATGTGCTGATTTTTGCAGTGCTGATTCTGATGTTTTTGCTGTACGGTACCCCGCAGCGACTAGCCGACAGGCAGCATCGCAGCACCCACTTACTGGGCGAACAACAGCTGCTAAGTATTGAGTTCGCCGGTGCCCGCATCAGTCGCTCGCCGCAGGGCTGGCAGTTGTCACCGGCTCAGCCTGAATTGCAACCGCTGGTCGAGCGCACAATGGCGATTTGGCAACAGCAACAGCTCAACGATGGTGAGCGCAGTGTGCAGCCCTTGCCGGAGCCTTTGACGCAGGCCCAACTGGTGCTGGCCGGTCAGGGGGAGCCTGTGATCTGGGTGCTGTCGCTGGCGGAGCAGCAGTTTTACCTGAGCCCGTCGCATCGGCGTTTGTACTACCCCATCCGTGCAGCAGAAGCCGAACTGTTGTTCCCTGCGGAGTTTCGTTAATGCCAGAATTACCAGAAGTTGAAGTCTCTTGCCTGGGGATACGTCCGCACCTGATCGGCCAACGTTTGCAGCAGGTGGTGGTGCGTCAGCGCCAGCTGCGCTGGCCGGTACCGGATGAAGTCATGGCGCTGAAGGATGAACCCATCCTGGGCGTATCGCGTCGAGCCAAGTACCTGCTGATTGAGCTTGCGCAAGGCGCTATCCTGCTGCATCTTGGCATGTCCGGCCACTTGAAGGTCCTGCCGCAAAGCACCGTGGCCGGTAAGCATGACCATGTCGACTTTGTGCTTAGCAGTGGCCAGCTGCTGCGGCTCAATGATACCCGCCGTTTTGGTGCTGTGCTGTGGCAAGCCAAGGATGAAGCGCACCCGATGCTGCAGGCACTTGGCCCGGAACCCTTAACGGATGCGTTTGAGGCTGAACGGTTGTGGCAGCAGGCACAAAAACGCAGCAGTGCCATCAAGCTGGTGTTGATGGACAACAAGGTGGTGGTTGGGGTCGGTAATATCTACGCCAATGAAGCTTTGTTCAAAGCGGGTATTTTGCCAACTCGCCCGGCTAAATCCTTGTCTGTACCTGAATGCGAGCGTCTGGTGCAAGAGGTCAAGCAAACCCTGGCACAGGCCATTGCTCAAGGGGGCACTACGCTGCGTGATTTTAGCCAGTCCGATGGCAAGCCAGGCTACTTTAAGCAAGAGCTGTTGGTGTATGGCCGGGGCGGCCTGCTGTGTTTGCGTTGTGATGCGCAGTTAGAGGAAACTCGGTTGGGGCAACGCAGTACCGTATTTTGTCCTGGTTGCCAAAGCTAACTTAAAAACGCCGTTTGGCCATGGCGCGAAACTGCCAGCTATCGAGCCCGGGCTCGCTGCGCAGTGGCTTGGCCACATCCAGATGCACCATGGTGCCGCGGCTGGAGTATTTGGACAGCAGCCGCACGCCGCCGCCTACGCCAAACAGCAGGTTATCGCTGGCCTCACCGCTTTGCCAGGGATCGTCCCAGGCCCGGCCGGCATCGACAAAGCCGGCAAAACCAACATCAAACAACCGCAGTATGGACCAAGGCGTGTAGTAACGGTACTCACCGCTGGCAACCCACAGTTTTTGGCCACGTTGAAAGTACAGCGGGTAGGCGCGCATGCCATTATCACCGCCTAATTGCCGCAGCTCATCCCGATACATCTCCCGGCCAAGCTCCAGATGAAAGCGCGCCGCCAGGCTGCTTTGATCGCTCAGGTGGTGCACCAACAACCAGTGGCTGCTTAGTTCGCTGCGGGAGGGCTCATTACTTTGCCATTGCTGTTTAAGGTGGTGCTCGGTCAGCAGCCAGCTGCCTGGCCTAATGGTCCAGCTTTTCTCAAGCCGGCTGCTGAGTTGCCAACCATTGGCGTCAGCGCCTAACCAATCGGTGAGACGTGCCAGCTGCAGCGTCCATTGCCAGCCAAAGTTGATGTCCTCGGTGCGATTGAACTGATTGATTTGATACAGCTTCTGGTAATCCGATTGCAGCCACTGGTATTCCAGCCAGATGGCGGATAAATCCCTGTCAGGCGGCAAGCCATTTTGAGTATCCGCATTGTTGGTAAATTGCTGGTCATGCAAGCGAAAGCCCAGCAACAATCGTTGTGCGCTGTAAGTGCTGGCAGACAAGCTAAAACCGAGATAGCTTTGCAGCCAGTGCCGTTTGCTGGCGTAGCGGTTGCTTTCTTCACCAGCTTGATACTCACGCAGCTCTTCCTTGTTTTTGGCCATCTCGAAGCCCATGGCCCAGGGTGAGCTAATGCGGTAAAAAGGGCGCTCGACGGCGAACAGGTAGCTTTCACCATCGGAGTTATCGGCGTACTGCAAGGCGCTGCTCCAGTGGCTGCCGAACATGTTGGGCGAGGCAAAGCTGACCAGGTAGCCAGTGCGCTCGCTGTCTTTGGCGTAATCAAGATGCAACTGATTGCCGGTGCCAAGCAGGTTATCCTCGGCGATACCGATGGAGTACTGAGAGACTCCACCTTCATGTTTAAAATCAATTTTTGGTAGTAAAGACCAGTTGTCCCAGCTTTGGACCAGCACATCTACTTGATGGGATTCGCTGCAGTAGTGGCTGATGCTGACTTTGGCTTCCCGCAGATAGCGCCGGCTACGCAGCAGACGTTCTGTTTCTTCCAGCTCTGCCAGGCTTAGCACATCGCCCTCGGTGAAGAGTAAATCCTGCCGCAGCGTATCCTCTTTGGTAATGACATGGGTGTGGTTGGCAAAACGATGCAGCCAAAAGGTGCCTGGCTCATCCAGGTCAAACACATTGGCCGCTTCAAAGTGAATGGCACGAATTCGAAGAGTGCTCTGCTCTGCTAAGGCGCTCAAGGCGGGTTGGTACTCGCAATCCGTTGCCTGAGCCTGACCGCCAGCAAAGACCATGAAAAGCAGCAGAGCTGTTCGTATCATTGTAGACCTTAGACTTTGAATAACATCGGAATTCTGGTATCGGCTGGATGCTCGCTCATTCGGCCGACAGGGCATCTGCACTTGATGTCTCTCAACAAAAGAGTAACGCATTCTTGTGCTGGGCGCGAGTCCATAGCACAACGGGGGGCCTATGGCAGGCCACCCGTTGTCGCCCGACGGCTGCTAGCGCACCGGCCGGATGTTGGTGTTGCTGTCGCGATTGATCATTTTTACAAAGGGATCGATGCCTGCAAAAGATGGCCGCTCATTCAACAGCAGTGTCAGCTGGTTTTCACCGGATTGGATCCGGTGCTTTTCCAGATACAGGATTGCCTCGTCGGTGCGAACCCGATCGGGATGCATCGACAGGGCTGCGATATCAAACCAGTCGTCCAGTGGCAGCTCGGTTTCTTCGCCCATCGCATCGGACTCGAGCTTGCGAGCCGCTATCACCAGGTCCAGTTGCCACTGGCCATTATCCAGCTGCTGCACCTCCGCACTTTGCGTTGTGAAATCAAACAGCACAATGCGTTCAAACAGATCGGTGATGAACTCCTGCTCCTCATCCGTGGCCTCAGCGCGGATTGCGGCCAGCAAATCCCGGTTTGTTGGGTAGGGATCGTGGCGATAGCGGAAGGCTTCCAGCAGGTTTCGAATGGCCTGATTCAACCGGGCTTCACCCATGCGGTCGCGCAATGCATACATCACCACCGAGCCTTTCTGGTAATAGATGTAGCTTTGCATTTCCACGTACTTGAGTGGAACTTCACCGACAACGTCATGAGAGCGGCTCGACAGGTAGCGGTCCAATTCACGTTTTAGGAACTGACGCATTGCCGCTTTGCCGTAGCTGTGTTCCATCACCATCAGCGCACCATACTGGGACAGGGTTTCGCTGAGCACCTGAGCACCCTGCACATTGGCTGGGGTGATTTGGTGACCAAACCACTGGTGCGCGACTTCGTGGGCCGTCACATAATAAGCAAAGTCGATATCCTCTTCATCGCGCAGATCCAATGCAAACCCCATGTTTTCAGAGAAAGGCACCGTATTCGGGAAAGCCTGAGCAAAGTTACGGTAAGGGAATTCGATAATCCGCAATTGACGATGCTGGTAGGGGCCAAAATGCTCACTAAAGTAATCCAGTGAGTCTTTGACCCCCTGAATCATCCGACCGACATTCATATCATGTCGCGGGTGATGGTACACCTTAATCGCTACCCCCTCATGCTGCTCCTGTGTCAACATCAGATCGGAGGACATGATGTTGAAAAAGTTCTGGATAGGGGCGTCCATTTTGTAGTGGAAGTAATGGCGATCACCTTCCTGCCACTCCCGCTCCAGATAGCCTGGAGCAATAGCCCGCTGCCCGGCACTGGTCGACACCACCACTTCAAAATCCATGAAGTGATCCTGGCCGCTGAACAGGTTGATGCCATGTTGGCTGGTGTCATCCAGCTCCGGCATCGGATGGCGAGGTGGCAAATCGCGCTTACGCCGCTCGTGTCTGTCCGGGATCTCGATGTTGGTTGAGTATCCGAGACTTGGCATTAGATCTGTGTTGTTGACGAAGGTGCCATTGTAAATCAGACTCAGATCCGAGCTCTGATCGACAAAGCCCTGGTTTTCACGATGGACTTCAAAGCGGACGGTTCGGGATTCACCCGGCTGCAGCGGTTGATGAAACTCCAGCCAGCCAAGCCCAAAGCGAGCGTCTCGGTTGGTGTACTGAACCTGGTCGCCTTCAATGCGGGTAAAGCTGGCTCTGGAGCTGTGATGCGGCTCAGCGATCAGCGCCCGCTCTATGGGGGCTTCGGTGAAATTGGTCAGCGTCATTTCACCCCGATTGATCAGGCGCCGCTGTTCAGGGTAAATATCGACATGAAGCTGAACCGCTGTCACCGAGGGCAAAGGCATGGCCAGGTATTGACGGTACTCTTTTTCAAAGTCAGCACGCAAATCCAGCGATTGCTTGGACGTTGTGAACTGATTGAGCACCCGGGTGTTGTAATGGATCCAGCTGCCTGATGTGACAAAAGCAACCAGGCCCACCGCCACCATGATTTTGCCGGGGGCTCCAAGCTGGGCTGACAGTCGTGGCAGACGATCGCGCAAACGTGCTTCACTGCCACGGCGCCACAAGGCAAAGCTGATGGCTGCCATCGCCAGGGTCAGACCGCCCCAGTACAGCATGTACCACAAGTGTGGCTGCACAAAATGACCGTAGCGGTTGATATCGCTGTATGGCGTCGTCGGGCTAACGCCAAAATGAAACATCTTGTGTTCAAGCCCGACATTGGCCAACGTCATGCTGAGTACAATGTAGACCACCATTATGCCGATACCGGCAAATTTGTTGGGGCTTAAGGTCTGAATCAGCACCACCATCACCGCAGAAAGGAGCATCGGCAGGACATACCAAAGACCCAGCCGGGTTATGTACTGGCCCAGCTCCAACCAGCTGTGGCCTTTCACCAGCTGAAAGCCGATGGTCACCAGCATGGTAGCCAGCGTCAGGCCAACAATGACGGCCGTCAGGCCGAACAGTTTGGACAAGAAAAAGACGGCGCTGTGGGTTGGGGTTGCATCGACAATGTCACCCATGCCGGACTGACGATCACGCCAGACGGTTTCAGCGCTGTAGTAAATCAGCACCACCATCACCAGCAGGCCTGTGGCATTTATCACCTGATCCACCATAAAGCGGGTGAAGGGCCAGTTCGGGGTGCCATAGGAGCTAACGGTATGAAAGATAAGACCGTTCGCAATAAAATAGACGGTCAATAGCAGCAGAATGATAAAGGGGGCACTGAGCACAATCTGACGTACCTCAAAACGACTGCGCAGCAGCAGTTGGCTCCAGAATGCAGCTTTGGGACCGGCAGCAGAAACTCTGGGCAATGCAGTCAGGGACAGTGCGGCCGTGCTGGCAGGCTCGGCATCATTGGACGCGGCTTTTTTCCTGCCAAACCGGAAGACAGCGGCTCGGCGTGGATCGATGCAGTAGTGGCTCAGCAGCATAATCAGCAGCGCCAGACCAAGCCACATCAGGCGGTTAGCGAGCAACAAGCCGCTCAGCGCTGGCAGCTGTGTATTGCGCTCCAGCGCCGTCCAGTAACGGGTGACTTCGGTAAATGCAGCGATGCCGAAGGGGTCCAGCATGGCTGCTATGGTGCGGTACTCTGGCTCGCTGAGCAGGGCGCCGCTGCTGGCATAAAGAATAAAGAAACCGACTACACCCAGGTACATGCCCATCATGGAGCGAGTCAGGACTGCCAGACTGTAAAACAAAGCGGCGCAGAATAGCAGACTTGGGATGACCATCAAAAACAGCGGCCACAGGTAAAAGCTTAGCATGGTTGGGCCAAAGCGCTCGGCATCCACCCAGGGCATCCAGCTGCCAATCAGCAGTCCCAGTGGTACGGTACAGAACACCAGGAAAACAATCAGAAAAGAGCCACCGAGACGGCCCCATAACCAGGCACCTTTAGAGACTGGTGTGGCCAGAATAATGCCGTCCATTTTGTTGGTGAAGTCCCGGGTTGCGGTATTGCCGGCAAAGTTGGCTACCAGGAACATGCCGAAAATGCTGAAAATCATCAGCGACATGGCCAGAAACCAGGGGCCATTTTGCAGAACGTTGGGGCCACCTGCGGCTATCTGCACATTGGGCACCGCCACAGCCATGAAAGCCAGCAGAAAAAATAGTGCGCTGGTGATGTAAAACGACGGAAGTTGTCGCAGGTAGCGTGCTTCCGTTCGGGCAAGTTTAAGCCACATGATCTGCTCCCCCTTAGGCCGCTTGCTGCTTCTGACCGTGACGGACCCGGTGCAGGGTGGCAAAATAGACATCTTCCAAATCCGGCGTTACCGGCTCAAAAGCTGCTGCCGGCGCTTCGTTCGCCAGTACGTGCAGCACGGTACGGCCGGCCTGAAGGTGGCTGGAGATTACGTTGTACTGCTCCATCAGAGTCGGAGCCTGCTGTTTGTCCACCACAGTGCGCCAGACCTGCCCCTTCAGCTCACTCATCAGGTTAGCGGGCTCCCCTTCAAGTTGTATTTTTCCTTCGGCCAGCACCGCCATTCGAGGGCAGAGATCAGACACATCTTCCACGATATGGGTGGATAAAATGACCACTTTGCTTTGACCGATATCTGCCAGCAGGTTGTGGAAGCGGTTGCGCTCTTCCGGATCCAGGCCTGCGGTGGGCTCATCGACAATAATCAGTTGCGGATCGCCGATCAGTGCCTGGGCAATCCCAAAGCGCTGGCGCATGCCGCCGGAAAAAGACGCCACCGCTTTTTTTTGTACCCGATGCAGATTGGTCTGCTCCAGCAAGGTCTCTACCAGGAGTTTGCGTTCCTTGTTGTGGGTGATGCCTTTTAAAATGGCGAGGTGGTCCAGCAAATCGTAAGCGCTGATCCGCGGGTAGACATGGAAGTCCTGCGGCAGGTAGCCCAGCGTCTGGCGGATTTTTTCTGGCTCCTTCGCCACGTCCAAGCCATTGAAATGGATTTGTCCGCTATCTGCTGGTTGCAAAGTGGCGATGGTACGCATTAGCGACGATTTACCGGCTCCGTTTGGACCAAGCAAGCCAAACATCCCGGCAGGGATCTCCAGAGTGACATCGTGCAGTGCTTTGACACCGTTGCTGTAGGTTTTAGAAAGGTTACGAATACTAAGCATGGCTGACCTTTGTTGTGTTCAACTGAATCCAGGTAAGCAAACTATGCCAGAGCCAAAGAAAAAAGAAGAGCACAACTGTGTAACAGAATATAAGGAATCAGGTCTCTCCTGTTACAATTGACCTGGTGAGGTCAGGCGGGCAGGTGCCCGCTTCTGGGGGGGCCTAAGTAGGGGGCTCAGGATCCCCCCCCATTTTGGTCGGCTTTTGCCGGCACAATGGTGATTGGAAAGGGAGCCGTTTCGCTTCCGGCATACAAGGAGCGGTGTGGAAATGGAATTTCAATCCCCGCAGTATCAAAGGCATTTTTGACTTCTTCTTGCAGGCTATTGCGCAGGTCCCGAAAGTTTTCCCGCTTGGTCCAGACCGAGAACTGAATATTCAAACTGGAGTCGCCAAAGCCATTGAACACGAACAGCGGCGATGGTTCATCCAGGCAGAGGGGGTTGGCATCGGCAACCGCCAGCAGCAACTCCCGAACTTGTTTGATACTTTCTTTGTAGGCGACACCAATCTGCAAATCAAAGCGACGAATAGGAAAGCGCGTCAAATTGGTCATCTGGGATTTAATCAGGCTTTCATTTGGGATCCGGACAAAGAGGTTGTCGAAGGTGCGTAACTTTACTGACAGCAAATCAATGGACAACACCTCGCCGGTGGTTTCGCCCACTTTAATCACATCGCCCAATTGAAAGGGCTTCTCGCCAATTAAAAACAAACCACTGATCAGGTTGGATGCCGAGGTTTGGGATGCAAAGCCTATGGCAACCGTCAAGACACCAGCAGCGCCTAAGAGCACCCCCAAACTGAAGCCGAGCTCTTTGAGCACCGACGCCAGAAACAACGACAGCACCAACCAATAGACCAGACGCTTTAACAGCACCTGATGGTGTGGGCTAAGCCCTTTGGTAAATTGCACCGTAAGCTTGGCCAGCAGGTGTGCCACCAACAAGCCGGTGAACAGCAGCAGCGCGGCTCGAAGACCCGTGACTACGTGATGATGCTCCAGCCATTGCATTAGGGTATCCATCGATTGCTCCTGTTAATCGCTGAAGATGCCGGCAAAGGCCCGCACCAGCGCATTTTTTTCAACCTGTTCTCTGGGCTCTGAAATCCGTTGCGATGCCTGAATGCCCAGCGGCAGTTTGCGCTCAATTTTAAACTTGGCCAGCGGTTGTTCGGCTTGATGCACCAGGGTCACGGCTTCGGTCCACAGGGTGTGATCGCTGCGTTCAAATAAAGAGAGCAGCGGCACCGGCAGGCTGACTTTGTCGATGCTCAGAATGCTTTTATCCTGATTGCTGATGGTCAGTGGCGTGACTGCCCGGTGGGGCCGAAGAGGCACTTCATCCAGACTGTGGCGGGCATGGGTTTTGGCGGCATAGCACAGCTCGCCAATGCGGGTGGACGGGCCAAACCAGGTGTCGGACAAACGCAACACGGGCCACTCCTGCAGCTGAACCTGGCTGCCGAGCAGCAAACGGACACAAAGCGGGGTGCTGATGTAAAAATTGATGCTCTCACCCGGTGGAATAAACACCGGTTGGCGGGTTTTCACCACCACGGCCCGGTCCATCAGTCTCGGCTGCAAACAAAAGTCCAATGGGGCTTTGCGAAAGACATAACGTTGAAAGGTGATGTCGTCCGGCCGCGCTTCGAGTGGTTGTTGCACCACCTGATGCAACAATTCGCTGTCCGGATGGCGTTGCTGGCCGACCAGCCATTCCCCTTGGGTGCGCTCCAGATAAATGGACAAGGGGCCGATGCCAAGGTGCCAGCAGCCTTGCTCACTCAAGCGGCGTGGTTGCCACCAGTTGGCCAGAGGTTGGGGATCGGATGCGTGCAGCTCAGTTGGGGCCATGCCAGCTTCTCCTTAATGAATGGCCTTATCTTAGCAAGCCGCTGCCAGAAAAAGAATAGGGTGCTCAACAACTTCAGCGCTCAGATGGTTGTGCTGGTGCCGGATAGGCACTAAAATACACGGGTGTGAATAAACCTTGTGCGGAGCACATTCCAGCTATGGACGTACCCAGTTGCAGGCGTAGCCTGATGACATATCCAAATTTTCATCGCACCTTTCTGGTAAGCTGATCCTGCCCACTGGCAACCCCTTACCAGATCATACCAATGACGCTGTAAGGGGGCATTATGGAACTGCCGGTTCTGATCAACACCATTCGTCTGGCGCTCGAGTCAGACAGCCTGTATGAGCTGCGCGAGCAGTTTGAAGACATTCACCCGGCCGATTTGGCGGCGGCTTTTAGCGAATTTGAGCCGCAGTCGGTCTGGGAGCTGCTCTCGACCTTACCCCGGGCCGAGCAGGCCGAGGTTTTTGGCTACTTGCCACCGGAAACTCAGGTGACCCTGGCGATTTCCATCAGCCGGCGCAAACTCTCGCCCATTATCCGGCAGATGTCATCGGATGAGCGGGCCGACTTGTTCAACCGTTTAACCGAAGAGCAGCAGGAAACCCTGCTACCGGCGTTGGCGCAGGCCGAGCGTGAGGACTTACGCTTGCTGTCGTCCTATGAAGAAGGCACGGCCGGTGCTGTGATGACCTCGGATTATGCGTCCTTAGCACCCGATCTGACGGTGCGAGAAGCGCTTGAAGTCTTGCGCAAGGAGGCGCCGGATAAAGAAACCATCTATCAGTCCTATGTGGTGGATAAAGAGCGCCGTTTGATCGGCGTGATTTCATTAAAAGAGCTGATCCTGGCCCCCGTCGGCATGCAGATCCACGAGCTGATGACCTACGAGCCGATTTTTGGTCAGGTCGATATGCCGCAAGAAGAAGTTTCGGTGCTGATTTCAAAGTACGACTTGCTGGCCTTGCCCATTGTCAATCAGGACATGCAATTGGTCGGTATTGTCACCTACGATGATGCGATGGACGTAGCCGCTGAAGAAGCGACCGAGGACTTTCACAAAACCGCCACCATCGGCAAGCTGGACAGCAGCGTTAAAGATGCGGCCATCAACCTGCTGTACCGCAAGCGGGTGGGTTGGTTGGTGTTGCTGGTCTTCGGCAATTTGTTTTCCGGGGCTGGCATTGCGTACTACGAAGACACCATCGCCAGTTACCTGGTGTTGTTGTTTTTCTTGCCTTTGCTGATCGCCAGCAGTGGTAATGCCGGTGCCCAGGCCGGTACCCTGATGGTGCGGGCGCTGGCGACCGGTGATGTTGCCCTGAAAGACTGGGGCCGGATGCTGGGGCGTGAAGTGGTGATTTCCACCTTATTGGGCGTCACCATGGCGCTGGCGGTGGCGTCCATCGGCTGGTGGCGTGGCGGCTACGACATTGCGCTGGTGGTGGCAGCGACCATGACGCTGGTGGTGATCGCTGGCAGCTTGATTGGCATGTCGCTGCCGTTTTTACTCAGCCGCTTCAACATGGACCCGGCCACCGCCAGCGGTCCACTAATTACCTCGATTGCCGATGTTGCTGGTGTGATGATTTATTTTTCCATCGCGACCTGGTATCTGGGGCTTTAGCGAGCCTATTCGCTGCGCAGGAGCAAGGGGATCACTGCCGGGTCGCCATCGTGCGGCGCCGGCTCCAGCCCTAAAATCTCTGTCATCACCTGATACAAATCGACCATTCGCACCCGCTCTACCCGAGTTTGCGCTTTAAAGCTTGGACCATGAGCGATCAGCATGCCTTGCATCGCCGGCTCTTCGTTGTCGTAACCATGGCTACCGCGAGGTTCACGGTAGGTTGGTGCATTGATCATGCCGGGCAGCCAGCTGCGCCGCACTAAAATCCAGTCAATTTCAGCCAGCACATGCAAGGGTGCAATGCGGCGGTGATTTTGGAAGTGAAAGCGCTCAGGCATCTCGGATTTACGCAGCAAGCGGGCCTGCGGTGGCAGGTTTTCTTTGAGTTGCTGGTAAATCACTTCTTTTTTCCCCTCTTTGGGGAAGATGCTTACCAGTTCGCGGGAGTAGCGCACATAGACCGCCAAGTCCGGGTCAAAGGCCTGATCGATCACAATGTGCTGCGCCTGATTGACTTCCGCCATGCCATGATCCGAGGTAATGATTAAATCGACCTGATCCAGCAAGCCTAATGTAGTCAGCCCTGCCACCAGATGGCCGATTTCCGCATCAATATCCTGCATGGCCTGGCGCACCTGGGCCGAGTTGGGGCCATGCGCATGCCCCATCGAGTCGACATCACTGAAATACAGCGTAATGATGCGCGGGCGCTCTGCTTCAGGCAATTGCAGCCAACCAAGCACAGTTTCTACCCGCTGGCGATTTGGCGTATCGCCATCGTAGGGAAACCAGTAGCTGGGGCGTACCCCTTTAATAGGAGCCTCTGAGCCCGGAAAGAAGTAGGTCGCGGCTACCTGGCCTTGTTTTTCTGCCGTGACCCAAATTGGCTCACCGCCCCACCAGCGGGCATTGCCCACTTCCGCGCTGTTGCTCATGGTAAAGCGGGCATCAAACTTAGGGTCGTACATGCCGTTGTCAATGACGCCATGATTTTCCGGGTGCAGGCCGGTCACCAGCGAGTAGTGATTCGGAAACGTCTTGCTGGGAAACACCGGCTGAAGCGCATCCGCCACCAGACCAGCCTGGGCCAGCGCATTCAGGTGCGGGCTGGGGTAACGCTCCAGATAACTGGGGTGGGCACCATCGATGGAGATCAAAATGATAGTTGGTGGAAGCGGTGCGGTGGTGTTGCTGGTCGGAACGCTGCTACAGGCGCTGATAAAAAGCAGCAGTGCCAGTGATAATAAGTAGTTTTTCAAAGTAATGGCCAAATAAAGTACTGGGGCTTACCCCAGTAAAAAAAGACAGATACTTTGATTTTAGTCGGCCAGTATGAAATTTGTAAGACAAAAACGTTTGGCCGCCTTAATTGGGGGGCCAATTACAGGTTAAGGACCGGCAGAGAAAGAGTTTTCAATGGCTTCATGAGCAGCGAGAATATCATCGGCGACAAAGCAAAGCTCGTTGTGAAAAGTGATCATGCTAACGATACCTCGTTCAAGTAGCGTATCCAATGCGGGTTTGGCCGCGAAATAGTCGGCTACTTTGGCTGACAGTGTTTTAACGCTGATAATGGGGCATTGCCAGAAAAGCTGCAACAAAGGGGTATGCCAACGATCGGGTTGTATAAAAAGCAGTTTATTATTGATTTTATTGACCGTATCGCTTTCGATGGTGCTGCACTGCATGGAAAAATGCTCCTGCCAGGCTAAAAAGCCATGGAAAAAGCGCTGACCAATATCTGTATAGGCAGTGTCTCTGTGTGAATGAAGAAAGCCAATAAAATCATCCATGCGATTGCAAGACAGTACAAACAGATAGGGGGACAGCATGTCGTGTTGATGGCGAGCACACAGGGCTTCAAACAATGCGCGGGTGGTGCGGCCGTTGCCCTCGGTAAAGGGATGAGCCAATGTCAGCCCTGCCAACAAAGTCAGTGCCTCTTTGGCGGTTGCCTGTTCCGCCCAGTGTAGACTCAGCAACTGCTGGCTTTGTGCCAGTGCTAATTCAGGCTCAGGACATTGGTAATTGTTCATCGCCCGCAGAGCTTTGAATGTCAAAGGCTTGTCGCGAAGTAGCGGGCTTGCCAGTGGACCGCGTAAGGCTGCATTGATATGGCTTAGCTGCTCCAGATCCAGTTGTTGGCTATTGGTGAGTATGCTAACGGCTGTGCTGAAGCGCTGGGTGGCTGCTGCCACCTCATCGGCTATCGCGGTCGTTGTCTCAATGCCAGAGCTGGCAATAATAAAATCGCGTCGGCTCACCTGACGGCCCCGGCGCAGCACCGGGCCACCAGCCAGATAACGGTGAAAATAGTTCCTGTTTAGATAGCGATTCAAGCGGGATCCTCCTGCTGGCAGCTTACTACTGCGATTGGGCAGACAGGCTTAAAGCGTCTGACAACTGCATCATTTTATCGAAGCTCAAGCCAACTTGATTGGCAAATTGCAGTGGGGTCTGCCCCTGAGGATCGGTGGCATCCATATTCAGGCCATAAGGAATCAGGCTTGGGATGGCATCAATCCGCTGCTGAGCAATCAACATAAAGATGGCATAGTCCGGGATCGGCGCGTATTGCGCCAGTTGAATCAATTGCTCGGTATTGGCATGCTGGTTCAGCATACTGATAAATAATACCTGATCAAATTCGGGGTGCGCACCGCCCAGGCTGCCATGTTTTTCCAGTAAAGCGACCACACTGTCAGCATCACCGGCATCCACCACTTTTTGGGTATCCAGCGCCATTTGAAAAGCCAATATATCTGCTTCGCTTAGTTGATGCATGGTAGGGAGTGAGGCCAGCCAGTCCTGCATGCTTTTGGGGCTGCTGTGATCGAAAAGGGTATACTGGCTGATGTCTAACTCACCGCATTGTTGCTTTTGGACGTGTAATTGATCAAACAGGGCATAGTAATAAGACTGCGCAGCACGCATTTGCCGCAAATAGTCTGCCTGTTCCTCCGGCATACTGCTACTCATAAGCAATTTCTCAAAGCTATCAGATAGCTGCAGTAAATCCCGATACTGATGATTGCTCCATTGATTGATTCGGCTAATGGTATGTTGGGAGTGGGCTTGCACGCCATACTTGACTAAGAAGTCCAGCACAGCCAGTGCCTGTGTTTTTTCGTGTTGGTTGGTTGGCACTGGCAGGATATCCAGTGAGCTGTATAGATCAGCTTCAACATCGTGTGACACGCTCAGCCCACTCCACAGTTGCAGTGCGGGGTAATGCAGCAACTCGGTACTTAGGGTTACCAGGTTGTAGGTTTTGCCATTGGCCTGAAAGGTTGCATGTAAATCACCATCAAAGCGGTGAGCAAGTGTATCCAATACCAGCGGATCTTGGCGGGTCAGGGTGGCAAACACCAAGTCGGCCATTGTTACCCGCAGTCCGGCACTCAGCAACTGCTGCAAGGCGTCGGGCGTTAGTTGAGTATGTAGCATCAGGCTCGACAAAATATTCTGGCCAGCGATCATGGTGTTCTGGGTTAACTCACCTTGCTCAACCAGTTGAAAGATGGTGGCGTAGTCTGCGTTGGCTAGTGCTAACATCACTTGATAATCCACCCTTGGGGGCAGTTGTTCTGGTCTACCCTCAAAGGCAAAGTGAGTGATGTTATTGGGGGCAAAGCCGACCCGCTTGATGCGGAAATCACTGACCGAAAAACCTGCCGCATGGTAGATCGTGTTTTTTCCCTGAATGGAAATATTGGCCTGTATTAAGGAATCATACAACCTGGCTTCGGCTTGCTGCATCTCTCGATGCATCTCTGCCAGCTCAGCTTTTAACGACTCGAAGTTTTCACAGAAAGAATCATGAACTGCCTCTTTCTGCGATGATAAAGGGGCAGTTTTAGCTGAATAAACCGCGGGATTGAGTTGCCCCTTATATGGTACCACTGTAGCATCTTGATCTGAGGCAGTTGTTAAGTCGTGTAAGAAAACGAAAGTCACACCTATGACGGATAAGCAGCCTATCGTCCACAAATGAGTTTTTTTCATGTCGTACATCCATTATCTGATGCAATGTTAAATTCTGATTGTATTGGGGGGCTGAGTGACAAGTAGCTAGCCCATACAATTGAAGGTATTGTTTTTACCATTTGTAGAGCTTTCTACTTAATCATTGCTGCAGCTTTTTCGAGGTAGTAGAAGAAGCTACTTGCTGTTAGCATGATTAGAGCAAATGAGCCTATCGATGGTGAGAAAAAGCTAACTCCAATAGATCCTAAGAAATAGTACTCAAGAAAATAAATTGTGAACGTTAGCAAAGTAAGCAGTGAAATAGTAGTACGCTTCCCATTTCTAATTGTACGTTTGATTGAATCTGTCATTTCAAACCCGCTTCAAGTTATTTGTCTGATTGAAAGTAAGTTAGTTAAAGCTGTTATACTGGGAAGTGACACAATAGCAGCTTCCCAGTACATATTTACTTCATAATTTCTAGAGCAGATTATGATGCTTGTCATACACAATAATCAGCACTCATGGTATTGCAGTACATCCATATGGGCCGCAATGTCCACCGCCAGATCCACCTCCATGGGACGCAAATAGTGTACTGCATTCGTATACATGCTCATTGTATCTAATACCACAATTTCTGGCTTCCCAAAGTCCCCCCGCAGTCGCAACAGCAATACATGCTGCTACTGCTGGGGGAAATGTAAAACCAGTACACAGTGCAGTGGTCAGTACAGCTACAGAGCCGGCTAAGTACTGGCAGTGCTCTTTATCATTCCCCGCGTCCGCTATGCATCTTTCATAGCTAACAGGTCTATAATCATTTGGTGGTGTTGGCTCAGATGGCTGCGTTGGTCCAGAACCGCCACCGCCACCATCAGAATTATCATTACAACCATAGCGACATGGATCGTCCCATGGGTCAGGCCAAATTGGATCCCAGCCAGGTGGTTGTTGACCACATGTAACCATATCACCGCCCCATGGTGACTCGCATTGTTGGCTTGCATCTGCAGTATTCAATGTCAGGCGCCAACCCCAGCCAACACTAATCAATGATGATGGCTCGTTAAGTTGTTCATAGACATTGGTGTCCGGGGTATGCTCAATATTGAGCAGTAAAAGCGGTAGACACAAAGCAATCCTGCTAAGTTGTTTCATTGGAAGTATCCTCATGTATACTTAAAGTAGAATTATTGTGTGTTTTGCGCGCAATTTAATCATTGTTGTTAATTTTAATGATGTCAAGTTAAATTCTGTGTTTTTTCTCTTGTGTGCTAGCAGGATTGCCAGCTGGCACGAAAATCGTTACACTGCGCGCCTACCAGGGGGTGTGCTCGAAAGAGTGCTGAGATGCTGCTAAGCGAACCCCAAGAACCTGATCCGGATCATGCCGGCGGAGGGATGGTGTTGCTGACTCCTTTTGCGCGGATGATCCCTTACCGGAGATCACCATGCGCTGTCGTTATTCCGTTGTTGCCGCTTGTATTCTTGCCTCCTTTACCACTGTTGCCGAAGAGTCCATTGAACGTTTGGAAGTGCAGGGCGATTTTCGTCGTTTGTCGGTGCAGAACATTGCCGGCAGCATAGCGGTCGTTTCCGAGCAGGATATGGAGCGCAACTCGGCCCAGCACCTGGACGATGTGCTGCGGCAACTGGCCAATGTCAACTTTGCTGCTGGCGCTTCGCGCGCCCGCTTTGTGCAGGTACGGGGCATCGGTGAGCGCAGCGAATTTATTGATGTGATCAACCCTTCAGTCGGGGTGCTGATTGATGGCATCGACTACTCTGGTCTTGGCATCAGCAGCATTGCCCATGCCGAGCAGTTGGAAGTGTTTCGCGGTCCCGAGGCCACCCGCTTTGGCACCAACGCCATGGCCGGCATGCTGAACTTGTCTTCGAAGCAGCCGGGCTTTCAGCGCGAAGGTGCGCTCAGTGCCAGCCTGGCCAATTACAACAGCTGGCAGTTAAGTGGCATGCTCAGCGATGCCCTCAGCGAGCAGCTGGCTTATAGCCTGACGCTGGACAAGCAAGCATCCGATGGCTTTATCGAAAACACCCACCTGGGCCGCAAAGATACCAACGACATTGACGAGCTTACGGCACGCACCCGCTTGCTGTTTCGCCAGAGCGATGCCTCGCAGTGGCAGCTGATTGGCCACTTTATTGAGCAAAACAACGGCTACGATGCCTTTTCGTTGGATAAAAACCGTACCACCTTGTCGGATGAACCAGGTCAGGATCGGCTGCGCAGCAAAGCACTGGCGCTAAGAAACGACTACAGCGGCTTTGTCGGAGCAGACTTGATGTGGCAGCTCAGCTGGCTGAGTGCCGACTCGGATTACAGCTTTGATGAAGATTGGGCTTTTGTTGGTATCCGGCCTGGCTGGGAGTACTCAGCCTTTGATCGCTACCAGCGCACTCGTGAGCAATGGACACTGGACTACCGCCTGGTGTCGGATGAGCAAGGCCGCCTGGTTGATGCCACCGATTGGGTGCTCGGTTTTTACGTCAGTGGCCGCGATCTGACCCTGCAGCGGGATCGGCGCTCTGGCTCGCGCTTGCGTGCCTTTGACAACCGTCTGCAGCGCGATAACCTGGCGGCCTATGGCGAGACCAGTACGCCGATTTCGGCGCAAACCACTCTGGTGGTTGGTGGGCGGATCGAGCGCTATCAGGATGAATACCGTGACAGTGGTGGCATCAGCATCGATCAAAGCCATACCATGTGGGGCGGCAAGATCAGCCTGAATTTCCAGGCCAGCGATCAGGCGATGATATACACTTTGCTGTCGCGCGGCTACAAGGTCGGTGGGGTCAATGGCGAGGCGCTGTCCAGAGCCGGTGACGATGGCCTGGAAGCCTTGCTGCAACAAGCGACCTTTAAGCCGGAAACCCTGGTCAATGCCGAGTTTGGGGTAAAAGGCGTTGCCGCCGATGGCAGTCTGGTCACCCGGGTGGCGGTCTTTCATATGTGGCGTGATGACATGCAAGTCAAAGGCTGGTTGAACCCGGATTTAGGGCCGGAGTTTGCTGGCTTTATCGACAATGCCGGTCGTGGGCGCAACTATGGCCTGGAGATGGAAAACCGGATTGTGCTGCATCCGAGCTTTACGCTGCATCTGAATGCGGGCTTGCTGAAATCCAAACTGGGGCCTTACATCACTCAGTCCGAACTGGATATGACCGGCCGGGATCAGGCCCATGCGCCGCGCTTTACCTACCAGCTAGCGGGCGACTGGTTCTTGACGGACCAGCTCACCTTGCAAGCCAGCGTGCAGGGCAAAAGCAGCTTTTATTACTCCGATGGCCATAATGCGAAGTCTGAGAGCTCGGAGTTGGTCAATCTGCGGCTGAGCTATCAGCTTGAGCACTGGCAATTCGCTCTTTGGTTGCGCAATGCCTTTGATCAGGACTATGGTGTACGGGGCTTTTTCTTTGGCAATGACCCGCGCGACGAGTACGCTCCCCATACCTACCAGCAGTGGGGTGAGCCGCGTCGCATTGGTTTAAGTGCCAGTTATCAATTCTAAGGAGTGCGCCATGCAACTGTCGGTAGAAATCAGCAAATACCCGTTGGCCGATGACTACATTGGCCCGATTAAGGCCTTTATTGGCCGCTTGCAGCAAGAGCCGGAACTGCACATCGTCACCAATACCATGAGCACTCAGATTTTTGGCGACTACGATGCGGTGATGGCGGCCTTGCAGCGCTGCATGCGCTGGTCGTTCGAGCAGTATGGCAAGCAGGTGTTTGTCTGCAAGTTTATTCCGGGTGATTTGCGTCCATGATGGCTGCCTTGCAGCAGTTTTGGCAGGAATGGCAGCTGTTAACCAGCCTGGAGCTGGTTGCCATGTTGCTGGCGCTGGCTTATCTGTTGCTGGCGATGCGGCACAGCCTCTGGTGCTGGCCCGCCGCTTTAATCAGTACCTTAATCTACACCTATGTGATGTGGCAGCACCAGTTGTACTCCGAAACCCTGCTGCAACTCTATTACGCCGCCATGGCGGTCTACGGTCTGCTGCACTGGCAACAGCTGCAGCGTCAGTTGCAGCAACCCGAGAAGGTCAAACCGGTGATTGAGTGGGGGCTGAAACAGCATTTGGGCTGGATAGGCCTGGCCGCCGGTTCTGGTCTGGTGTTGGGCTACTACATGGCCAATTACACCCAGGCCGACTTTGCCTGGCTGGACGCGCAAACCACCACCTTCAGCATTCTGACCACCTTGTTGGTAGTACGTAAAGTGCTCTCCAACTGGTTGTACTGGGTGGTGATTGATGCTGTTTGCATCTATGTTTATTTTCAGAAGGGCCTGTACTTTACCACCGGCCTCTTTGTACTCTACACTTTCTTGGCCGTAATAGGATATCTGGCATGGCGCAGCCACTACCGGCAACAACAACCTACCAGCGAGCAGGCGCTGCAGCCTGTCTGAGCACGCAGCAAGCCGAGCAGCGGATCCGCCAGCTCTGCCTGCATCTTGAGTTTTTTGCCAGTCACCCACCGCTTGCCATGAAAGCCCTGTCCCAGGGCAGTACCAATCTGACCTATTGGATACAAACCAGCCGTGGCCAGTACGCGGTGCGCCATTATGCCCCGGATGTCAGTGGTGTCTGTCGTCAGCAGGAGCTACGTTGCCAACACGCCTCGGCCGTGGCCGGGCTGGCACCGGCTCCTTTGTGTCTGAACAACCATCAGCAGGTGCTGATTTCCGAGTTTTTACCGGACGGTGCTCCCTTGCAACTGGATGATGCGCTGCTGGCGCCGATGGCGCAGTTGCTGGTTGCTTTGCATCGTTTGCGGGTGCAAACGCCGCAGTTGCAACCCGGCCGCTACATCACCGAGCTGAACGCCCATGCGCAATCGGATTTTAATCCGGCGCAGCGGCAACTGTTTGAACAGTGCTTGCAGGTCGTACACCGCTTCGAACAATTGCCGCAAGATAAGGTGTTGTGCCATCTGGACCTGCATGACGGCAATTTACTCTGGCAACAGCAACGGATTTGGCTGCTGGATTTCGAATATGCGCAGCTGGCAGACAGCAGCCTGGATTTGGCGTCGGTGGTGGAAAACTTTGCGCTGGATGAGTCCGCTAGCCAGCAATTGCTGCAGTGCTATGTACAGCAGCGCAGTGCAGGTTTAAGCCTGGAGCAGTGGCAGCAGAAGTTGGCGGCCGCCAGAGTGGTGTATCAGGCCTTTTGCTGGCTTTGGTACCGGACCCTGCCTGAAGGGGAGGCTATGGCGCAGCCACATCAACAGCGGCTGCATGCATTGTTGCGACAGCAACCCTGAGGCAGGCTCAGAGTCCCCCTAACCGCTCGGCCAAAAGCTTGTAACGTTCGACATCTTCTTTTTTGAACAATGGCTTGCCTTGCTCATCTTTATCCGAGGTTACCAGCAGGTTTTCCCGCGCTAAGCGCTCTACCCGAATGGCTTGCACGCCAAGAAACTCAGCTACTTCATCTACACTCATCAGGCTCATCATGGTGTCCTTGCATCCTTTGTTGTCATTTGTGCTAAGTAAAGCGCAAATTCAGCACTTTGTGAATTAAATTTTCGACCAGACTGCAATACCTGGTTACATTTTGCTGCAACCCGGTGCTGGCGCGGTTAGCCACAGCATGATAATTTTTCTGCAACAAACCAAGGAAGCCATGATGAAACTAACCACAACCCTTTTGAGTGTACCGCTGCTGGTCAGTGGTGCAGCCTGGGCTGAGCTGCCTCAGCCTCCGCTGGCCGATGTTCGCCCCCATACTGTGACTTCGCCTCACGGCGATCGCATTGATCCTTACTACTGGCTTAGAGATGATGCGCGCAGCAGCCCGGAAGTCATTGCTTACCTGGAGGCTGAAAATGCCTATGCTTTAGCTTTTCAGGCTGCCTACCAGCCGGTGGTGGAAAAATTAACCCAGGAGCTGATTGGCCGTATGCCACAAGACGACAGCTCGGTGCCCTATGTGATGGGAGATTATCTTTACAGCAGCCGTTATGAAGCCGGTAAAGAGCACCCGATCTATGTCCGGACACCTGTGGCCGGTGGTGACGAGCAGATTATACTGGATGTGAATGCATTGGCTGAAGGTCACGACTACTTTGTGGTGGCCAACTGGTCGGTCAGTCCGGATCAAACCAAGTTGGCTTATTTGGAAGACACCACTGGGCGGCGCCAGTACCAGCTGCGGATTAAAGATTTGACCACAGGTGCTTTGTTGGATGACAGCATTACGGGCTTATCTTCCTCACTGGCCTGGAGTGCCGACAGCAAGCATCTGTTTGTGGTGGAGAATGATCCCGTGACGCTTCTTAGTACCAAGGTCTATCGGCATCAGCTGGGCAAGCCTGTTGCTGAGCGCGCTTTGGTGTATCAGGAGCACGACAACAGCTTTTTTATGGGCGTTGGCAATACCCGGGATAGAAACTTTGTGATCATTGGGCTTTACAGTACGGTGTCCAATGAGTTCCATGTGCTGGATGCATCTCAGCCTGAGGGCGAGTTTCAACTGGTCGCGCCAAGACAGCGGGACTTTAAATACTCGGTCGATCACATAGCAGGCCGCTGGATTATCAGTACCGATTGGGATGCACCCAACAATCGTATTATGACGGTTGGCCAGGAGAAATTGGGCAACCGTGATCACTGGCAGGAATTGATCGCCCACGACGAACAGGTCTTTATTGAAAGCTTTATCGCCTTTGAAGACTACCTGGCGATCAATGAGCGCAGTGATGGTCTGCGTCGTATCCGTTTGCTGGATTGGCAGGATCTGAGCAAGCAACAGTTTCTGGCCTCCGATGAACCCAGTTATGTGATGGCGTTTTCAGTGAACCCGGAACAAAACCAGCAATGGCTTCGCTATACCTATACCTCGCTCACGACACCCTCCAGCGTGTACGAAGTGCATATGAAAACTGGCGAGCGCCGTTTATTGAAGCAGCAGGAGGTGTTGGGTGGCTTTGATCAAAGCCAGTACCGCACTGAGCGGGTCTGGGTCCCGGTCGAAGATGGTGTGAAGGTACCGGTGAGTCTGTTGTATCGTAAAGACTTTGAGCGTGATGGCTCGGCACCGTTGTACCAGTACGCTTATGGTTCTTATGGTTTTTCGATGGACCCATTTTTCCGTTCCAATATTCTGTCGTTGGTTGATCGGGGCTTTGTCTACGCCATTGCCCATATCCGCGGTGGTCAGGAAATGGGGCGGCATTGGTACGAAGATGGAAAACTGCTGAATAAAGTAAATACCTTTACCGATTTTATTGCCGTCACCGATTATCTGGTTGAGCACAAGTATGCGGCAGCAGATACTGTGATTGGCATGGGCGGCAGTGCCGGTGGTTTGCTGATGGGGGCCGTCGCTAATATGGCACCGGAAAAATACCTGGCCCTGGTCTCGCATGTTCCTTTTGTCGATGTAGTGACCACCATGCTGGATGAAAGCCTACCGCTCACCACCAATGAGTACGATGAGTGGGGCAACCCGAACGACAAAGTCTACTACGACTACATGTTGTCGTATTCACCTTACGATCAGGTGCGGGAGCAGGCGTATCCGGCATTGTTCGTTACCACCGGCTTTCATGATTCCCAGGTGCAGTACTTCGAACCGGCAAAGTGGGTGGCTAAGCTTCGTACGGTCAATACCTCCGAGCGGCCTATTTTGTTCCGTACCACCATGGAAGCCGGCCATGGCGGACGCTCAGGTCGCTTCGCCCGTCAAGAGCAGGTGGCTGAAGAGTATGGCTTCTTGCTGGAGATGGTGCGTCAGGCGCAGCAGCAGCGCCCTTAAGTGAGAGAACCGGGAGCGCTTTGCTGGCGCTTCCGGGTTTTGCCAGTCAATCGCCGCCGGTTTGAATGCAGCAGCGGCTTAACCTTCCTCAAAACCGTTGGCGATCAGCTGCACCACCGCCTGCATTGCGGTTTCGGCATCGTCGCCTTCGGCAATCACTTCAACCGACTTGCCCTGGCTGCTTGCCAGCATCAACAAAGCCAACACACTGCTGGCATCGGCAGTTTTTGTTTCCTGGCGTAGTTCAATCCGACTGTGAAACTGCTGACACAGCTGTGCCAGCCTGGCTGCCGGGCGGGCATGCAACCCCAGCGCATTGACAATGGTGACCTGAGTGCTACACCTTGTGGCCATGATGACGTACCAGTTCGCGGTGGCGAATTTGAATGTCGCTGCGCTGTTCACGCAGCAGGGCGGTCAATTGCTCGGCGATAAAAACAGAACGGTGCTGGCCACCGGTGCAGCCAATGGCGATGGTCAGGTAGCTGCGGTTGTTTTTTTCCAGTTCAGGCAGCCATTGACTGACAAATTGATGGATTTGCTGAATGTAGTCCTGCACCACCTGCTTCGCACTCAGGTACTGCTGCACTGGCAAATCCAATCCGGTTTGTGGCTTTAGCTCTGGCTCCCAGTGTGGGTTCGGTAAAAAGCGGGCATCAAACACAAAGTCTGCATCTTTTGGAATGCCGTATTTAAAGCCGAACGACTCAAACAGGATCACCAGGCGACCTGATTGCTGCCCTAATAAACGCTCGCGAATTTGATCGGACAGTTGATAGACATTCAGGTCGGTGGTATCGATGTAGAGATCGGCCCGGCTGGCGATAGGATCCAGCAATTGCTGCTCACGTAAAATGGCATCATCCAGTGACATCGATTGATGCGATAATGGATGCATACGACGGGTTTCACTGAATCGCTTGATCAGGCTGTTGTGATCGGCATCCAGATACAAAATGGTCAGTTCCAGTTTACGGGGCAGGTAGGTCAGAATTTCGGCCAGTTCATCCGGATCCTCCGGCAAGTTACGCACATCAATGCTAATCGCGACCCGCTCGTACTTGTCCATCACGGCATTGGCCAGGGTGGGCAGTAAGTTGACAGGAATGTTGTCAACGCAGTAGTAACCCAGGTCCTCCAGCACTCGTAAGGCGACCGACTTGCCGGATCCTGAACGACCGCTGACGACCAAAAGCTTCATTTAACGCTCCGTTTCCTGATTGGCACTGAGCAGGATTTGATACAAATCTTGATCCGATTGGGCATGGCGAATTTTCCGGGTCAGCTCTTTCTTTGACAACAGCTTGGCAATGGATGCCAGGGTATTCAAGTGCAGCTGGCATTGATTTTCCGGGATCAGAATGGCGCAAAAAATATCCACCGCTTGGTTGTCGATGGCATCAAACTGAATCGGATCCTGGCTGACGACAAAGACCAGCACTGGCTGTTCGACGTCTTTTAACTTGCCATGCGGAATCGCAATTCCGCCCCCGATGCCGGTTGAACCCAAGCGTTCCCGGGTCATCAGCGATTCCAGGATGGCATATTCAGAGGTATCCGGCAGTTGCTGATGGGCCAGCTCTGCTATGTATTCAAGAATGCGTTTTTTGCTGTTAAAAAGGACTGCACTTTTGGTGCAGTCCTGCGATAACATGGTGCTTAGTGTTGTCATCTTAATTAGTGTCGGGCTAATTTCTCTTTATGCTTAATGACCTGGCGATCCAGTTTGTCGATCAACTGGTCAATGGCAGCATACATATTTTCACTCTCAGATACGGCAAAGACTTCGCCGCCATTCAGGTTGAGCTTGGCTTCTGCAATCTGTTGTAATTTTTCCACGTTTAGCACCACATGTACATTGTTTATGTGCTCAAAGTGGCGTTCGAGCTTGGCAAACTTGTTGTCTACATAGTCTTTTAAGGCTTCTGTAATTTCGACATGACGACCGGTAAGATTGATTTGCATAGCCTGTTTCCTTCTTGTTAAGTACTCAGATCAAGGTCTTGCGTTGATTTGACGGCGGGATAAGCAAGGCCTCGCGGTACTTGGCAATAGTTCTGCGGGCAACATTGATGCCCTGATCCGACAAAATTTCCACCATTTTACTGTCGCTCAGTGGTTTTGTCGGGTTTTCCGCCGCCACTAACTTTTTAATCAGTGCCCGGATGGCAGTCGAAGAGCATTCGCCGCCATTTTCGGTACTGACATGACTGGAGAAAAAGAACTTCAGTTCAAAAATCCCTCGCGGGGTGTGCATGAACTTTTGTGTGGTGACCCTGGAAATGGTGGATTCGTGCATGCCGACCATTTCAGCGACATCATTCAGCACCATGGGTCGCATCGCTTCTTCCCCATGTTCAAAAAATCCCTGCTGTTGTTGCACAATGCAATTGGCGACTTTGAGCAGGGTGTCGTTTCTGCTTTCAATGCTTTTTAAAAACCACTTGGCTTCTTGTAAATGGGACCGAATAAACTGGCTGTCTGCTGAGTTTTTCGCCGTTCTGCTCATCGCCGCATACTGCTGGTTGATACGTATTTTGGGCATCGAATCCGGATTAAGTTCCACTTGCCAGCGACCTTTCACCTTCTTCACGGTGACATCCGGGATAATGTAGCTTTGTTCTTCCCGGATCACAGTGGTACCAGGCCGTGGATTTAGGCTGTGGATCAACTTCATCGCATCGCGTAGTTCATGCTCTTTTAGCCTGGTCAACTTCATCAGGGTGCGAAAATCCCTGTTGGCCAACAAGTCTGCATGCTGGCTGATTAGCTGCCTGGCTTCTGCCAGCATCGGGGTATCTGGCTCGAACTGACGCAGCTGAACCAGCAAAGACTCCTGCACACTGCGCGAGCCAACCCCGATGGGATCAAATAATTGAATGCGCTTTAGTACCGCTTCGACTTCATCGGCTTCTACATCGACCATACCCAAAGACTCGAGAATATCGTCACAGCTGATGGTGAGAAAGCCGCTTTCATCGATGGCTTCGATGATTATTTCGGCAATGGCGCGATCGGTGTCGGAAAAAGGGGTCAGCTCCATTTGCCAGCGCAGGTAACTTTGCAGGGTTTCGGTGGTTTCGCCTTGATACAAGCTGTCGTCTTCGCCATTGTAACTGCCGGTGCTGACTGGGGCGGCACTGACCAGATCATCCCAGTGATTATCCAGCGGCAAGTCGTCGCTGATGTCCTGGCTGGTCATGGCTTCACCGGTATCGGGCTCGATGGGTTCGTCGTTGCTGTCGTCTGTGCTGTTGGTGTGTTCTTTGTGGGCATCTGCCGCCAGCTCACCCAGGCCATGCTCATCGCTGCCATTTTGCGACTCATAGTCCTCTGCCGATTCCAGCAGCGGGTTGGCATCCAGTGCCTCCTGAATTTCCTGCTGCAACTCGATGGTCGACAGCTGCAGCAGCCGGATTGCCTGCTGTAACTGGGGGGTCATCGTAAGTTGCTGGCCAAGACGAAGTTGCAAAGATGGCTTCATTGACGTGACTTATGCTCCTGCAAAAATGAAAAAGCCTGACTCATTAACTATAGCCTGAATTGCTCACCTAGGTATACATCTCTGACGTGCTGATTTGCCAGGACGTCGGCAGGGGAACCTTTGGCTATCAATTCACCATGGCTAACGATGTAAGCCGTTTCACAGACATCCAGGGTTTCCCGTACATTGTGATCGGTAATCAGAACGCCAATACCCCGTTGACTGAGGTGCTGAATAATTTTTTTGATGTCCAGCACCGAGATGGGATCGACACCGGCAAAAGGCTCATCGAGCAGAATAAAGCCGGGATTGGCTGCCAGTGCCCGGGCGATTTCAACACGTCGCCGTTCACCGCCGGACAGGCTCATGCCCAGGCTGTTGCTGATGTGGCCGATGTGAAATTCTTCCAGCAAGTCATCTGCGGTTTCTTCCTGAGCTGCGGCATTGAGATCCGACCGGGTTTGCAGAATTGCCATCAGGTTCTGACGAACCGTCAGCTTGCGGAAAATAGAGCTTTCTTGCGGCAGGTAGCCAATGCCCAGCCGGGCACGCTGATGAATGGGCTGATCGGTTAGATCTTGCTCGCCCAGCCGGATTTCACCGCGGTCACTGGGGACCAAACCCACAATCATGTAAAAGGTGGTGGTTTTGCCGGCTCCATTCGGGCCAAGCAAGCCAACAATTTGACCTGCACTAACTTCCAGGCTGACATTTTTCACCACCTGGCGACCTTTGTAGCTCTTTGCAAGGTGACTGGCCGTTAACTTCATGGCTGTTGACTCTCGGGTTTGGGTTCAGGCTGAGGCAGGCTTTCCGGCGCGAAAATAGTGCGAACCCGGCCATTTTCTCCGCGCTCTGCCTGCATCTGTTGACTTTCCATGTTGTATTCAATACGAGCAGCTTGCACCAGGCTGCCGCTTTGCTTAAGTTCGGCTTCGCCAGTCATGATTAGAATACGGCTGGCGCGGTCATAGCGGACCTCTTGAGCCTGGGCTTCGACCAGACTGCCATCCTCCATCTGTTGACTGTAGGTGGCCGGGCTGCCGGTGGCAATAAAGATTTCCAGGCCTTTACCAGCGGAGCCATCAACCTCCAATCGGTCAGCCCGAATGATCAGGCTGCCTTGTTGCACCAGAACATTGCGTTCATAGACTACATTGGCACTTTGCAGGTCGGTGAAAAAGGCTTCCGAGTCGATACTTAAAGGCTGTTGGAAGTCATTTTGGGTCGATGCTGCCACCGATAGGGTGAATAACAATGCGAGCCATGTGATCTTAAGGTTCATGATGGTAATCCGTCCGAATATGTTCTTTAAGTTCGATGCTTTGTTGCACGATGCTGGCCCTAAGACCTCGGCCAACAATTGAAAAGCCATCGCCAACCAGTTCGACCCTTTCATCGGTGACTAGTTGCTCTGAAGGTAACAGCATTTCAAGATAACCGGTTTGCACTTGATCAATCAATGCGTCGGCGGACAGGTTCTGCAGCAGCACGGCTCCGTCCAGAATCAGCTTATCATCCGGATACAAGACGGCACTGTTGCTGGACAGCTGCCAATTCCGCTGCTGTGTCCTATCGAGCAAGGTAAATACCGGCTTTTCCAGCTGGGTGAAGCCGAGCAAATCGTAATGCTCCATCCGTACAGCCTGCACCAGCTCGCTAAGTTGACCCTGTTCATCGTAGACGATTCGGGTCAGGTTTTCGGCAATAAAGTCCGGGATCAGTTCCGGTTCGGTGGCTGGCCGCTGATCATCATCGCTATGGCTCCACCAATACCAGAGGCTGGCCGACAGCGTCACAGCAAGCAGCAGCAACAACCAACGTCTCATGAGCTGCTGCCTTGAAACTGATTAAAGGCATCCCGGCTCATCAGCAACAAATCGGCTGCTTCCCTCACCGCGCCAAAGCCGCCTGGGCATTGGGTGACGTACTGGCTCTGCAGGCGTAAATAGGGGTGAGCATCGGCGACGGCGATACTAAGTCCAACCTTTTGCATTACCTCCCAGTCACTTAAGTCATCGCCAATGTAGGCCACTTGTTCTGGTGCCAACTGCGTTTTTTCCAGCAGCTCCTGAAAAGCGGGGGTTTTGTGTTCTTGTCCCTGGTAGATGTAAGGGACGGTCAGTGATTGCATGCGATCGCGAACGATGTCGGACCGGCGACCGGTAATGATAGCAACTTCGATACCCGCTTTACGCAAAGCTTTGACGCCAAAACCATCACGGGTATGAAAAGCTTTCAGCTCTTCTCCCTGATTGCCTAAATAAATGCGGCCATCGGAAAAAACGCCGTCGACGTCGCAAATCAACAGCTGGACCTGACCCGCTCGCTGCCACAGTGAGTCGGTAACTGGTTGATAGCACTGGGTAAATAATGCTTGCATTACAGCACCCCAGCTTTCAGTAAATCGTGCATGTTCATGGCTCCTACCGTTTGTTGCTGGTCGTTGACAATGGCCAGGCCATTGATTTTTCGTTGTTCCATCAGCTTTAAAGCTTCAGCGGCCAGCATCTGAGGTTTGGCGGTAATGCAATCCCGTGTCATTACCGCTGTAATGGGTGTCTCATGGATATCAAAACGTTGATCCAGAATACGCCGCAAGTCACCATCGGTAAAAATACCCTGCAAGACGCCGTTTTCATCGACCACGGTGGTCATGCCGAGCCCTTTGGCCGACATCTCAAGCAAGGCGGCCTTAATGGTGGCGTTCATTGGCACCATCGGGATGGTGGCGCCGGTGTGCATCACATCTTCCAGCCGCAACAGTAAGCGGCGTCCCAGGCTACCGCCAGGGTGTGACAGCGCAAAATCATCGGCAGAAAAGCCGCGCGCATTGAGCAGCGCAACGGCCATCGCATCGCCCATGGCCAGTGTCGCTGTGGTGCTGGCCGTCGGGGCCAGTCCGAGTGGGCAGGCTTCTTGTTCCACCTGCACACAGACATGCACATCGGCCAACCGGGCTAAAGTCGAAGCTGGGTTGCCGGTCATGCCAATCAGACGCGCACCTATACGCTTAAGCACAGGAATGATGGTTAGAACCTCTCCGGTTTCCCCTGAGTTGGAGATGGCCAGTACCACATCGTCTTTGGTAATCATGCCAAGATCGCCATGGCTGGCTTCGCCCGGGTGAACAAAAAAGGCTGGCGTGCCAGTGGACGCAAAGGTGGCTGCAATTTTATTGGCGATGTGGCCTGATTTGCCCATGCCTGAGACGATAACCCGTCCGGTACTGGTTAGGATCAGCTGGCAGGCTTGTTCAAAGTCCTGGTCGATAAAACGTGCCAGCTCGCTGATGGCGGTGGCTTCTATCTGCAGGACTTGCAAAGCTTGTTGTTTAAAATCTGTAGTCATGGGGAGTCCATCAATGGAAACTGACAAATAACAGGTATTGGTAACCGATAAAGGCTGCCAGCAAGATAAAGCCTTCGACCCGATTAATCCGCCGAAGTTTACCCAGCCGCAGGCTCATCAGCAATAAAGCCAAGGTAGCGGCCAGCATCACGTAGCTATCACGGCCGGCTGCAGAGGGGTCAATGGCGCCGGGCGCAATTAGGGCGCCAATGCCCAGTACCGCCAGGATATTGAAAATGTTGGAGCCAATGATGTTGCCCAGCGCCAAGTCATCTTCGCCTTTAAGAATGCCAATTAAACTGGCGGCCAGTTCTGGCAAACTGGTGCCGATGGCAATAATGGTCAGGCCGATGATAAGATCGCTGAGCCCAAAATGGCTGGCGATGGTAACAGCACCATGCACCAGCAACTGAGAACTGGCCAGCAGAAAAGCCAGCCCTAACAAAATCCAGCCTATCGCCTTCCAGCTTGGGATCTGCTCTGGCAGCTCAGCTTCGTACTCGGCCAGCAGCGGGTCATCCGGCCGGGCATGTTTGCCCCAATACACCATCAGGCCAATAAACAGCACAAAGCAGCCAAGAAAAATCAGCGCTTCAGCGCGGGTTAAGCTTTGGTCGGCTAAAAACAGGTACCCAAGCAGTGTCACCAGAATCAGCAAGGGAAACTCACGCTTTACCGTCATGGAAGCGACGGCAATGGGTTTTAAGAGTGCGGTGGCGCCAATCACCAGCAAAATATTGGTGATGTTGGAGCCCAAAGCATTGCCGACAGAAGTATCGAGGCGGCCTTGCCAGGCGGCGGTAGCCGAGACCATGATTTCAGGTGCGGAGGAGCCCATGGCAACAATGGTCAGGCCAATGATCATTGGAGAGATATTGAGGTTGCGTGCGATCGATGAAGCGCCGTAAACAAAACGGTCCGCGCTCCAAATCAGCAATACCAAGCCCACCAGCACAAAAAAGGTGGCAGCAATTAACGGAGACACCAGTTGTTCCTTAATGCATGGATCCAGTGAGGGCATTTTCCCGTTTATTGACAGGAAAAGCAAAACTAACTGCAGCTGGAACAGTCATTAAGTTGGTCGCAACTTGTTGAACCATTCGATGGATTGCAACGACTTGTTACGAATTATAGGAAGGTGTTGCTGAGGTAATTTTGTTACAATTCTCGGCAAGGCAGCCCACAGCTCTGACGGGCATAGTGGTTTGGCGATTGAAATAGCCAGGTGGCATCGGTATAGTGCGCCACTGCATCCGGCACGGTGCAGCAATGAATGGAGAAAACCTTGTCCGATTTGATGGTGGATATTCAAAATCTGACATTCAGCCGCGGTGAGCGGCTGATCTACGATGGCATGAGCATGCGGGTGAAGCGTGGCCAGGTCACTGCGATCATGGGGCCGAGCGGCATCGGTAAAACCACGCTGCTTAAACTGATAGGTGGCCAGCTTAAGCCTGATCAGGGCGACATTTTGTTTCAAGGGCGCTCGATTCCGAAGATGAGTCGGGCCGAGCTGTACCAAACCCGCAAGTCGATGAGCATGTTGTTTCAAAGTGGCGCTTTGTTTAGCGAGCTATCGGTGTTTGATAACGTCGCTTTTCCGATTCGCGAGCACACCAAGTTGCCAGAGAGTCTCATTCGCACCATGGTGTTGATGAAGCTGGAGGCTGTAGGCTTGCGGGGTGCCCGGGATCTGATGCCATCGGAGCTCTCCGGAGGCATGGCACGTCGCGCTGCTCTGGCCAGAGCCATTGCACTGGATCCAGAGCTGATTATGTACGATGAACCTTTTGCCGGGCAGGATCCGATCTCGATGGGGATTGTGGTCAAGCTGATTCGGGAGCTCAACAATGCCCTGGGGCTGACCTCCATCGTCGTCTCGCATGATGTTGCCGAAGTGATGAGCATTGCCGATTACGTCTATCTGGTGGCAGAAAAGCGGGTGATTGGTGAAGGTACGCCCGAGCAGCTGCGCCAGCACGAATCGCCTTTGGTGCAGCAATTCTTAAAAGGGGAAGCCGATGGCGCTGTGCCCTTCCACTACAAAGCGGCGCCCTATGCCGATGAATTGATGGAGTTGTTGTGATGTTGCTGGATCGAGTGCAACGGTTAGGCGCTACTACGCTGCAGAGCATTGCCGGACTGGGAAGGGCGGCACTGATGCTGGCCGGAGCCGTCTTTGGCAAACCCAATATTCGCAAAGGGTTTCCGCTGTTAATCAAGCAGCTGTATGTGGTCGGGGTCTTGTCGCTGCTGATTATTTTGGTCTCTGGCCTTTTTATTGGCATGGTGCTGGGCCTGCAAGGCTACACCGTGTTGGTGAAGTTTGGTGCCGAGGGCATGTTAGGCCCTTTGGTCGCGCTTAGTTTGCTGCGTGAACTGGGGCCGGTAGTAACCGCCTTGCTGTTTGCGGGCCGGGCTGGCAGTGCTTTGACGGCCGAAATTGGCCTGATGAAAGCGACGGAGCAACTTTCCAGCATGGAAATGATGGCGGTTGACCCGTTGCGCCGTATTATTGCACCGCGCTTTTGGGCTGGGGTGATCAGCATGCCATTGCTGGCGATTATTTTTACCGCAGTCGGCATTCTGGGTGGCCACCTGGTAGGTGTGGATTGGTTGGGTGTTGATGCCGGTAGTTACTGGTCGTCGATGCAGGCCAATGTGGATCTGCATCAGGATGTGTTTAACGGCATTATCAAAAGTATCGTCTTTGCTTTTGTGGTGATGGCCATTGCGTTGCACAAAGGCTTTGATGCTGTTCCCACATCGGAAGGCATTGCCAAAGCAACCACAGAAACGGTAGTGACAGCCTCCTTGGCCGTGCTGGCGTTTGACTTTGTATTAACCGCACTTATGTTTGGTGGATAAGATGAACTCTCGGAAAATTGAACTTTTGGTCGGTGTCTTTGTGGCTTTTGCTATTGGCGCTTTTTTGGTGTTGGCATTAAAAGTTGCCAATACCGGTTTTACCGGCTCCGGCGATACCTACACCCTGTACGCCGACTTTGAAAACATTGGCGGTTTAAGACCCCGCTCGCCGGTAAAAGTGGGCGGCGTGGTGGTTGGTCGTGTGGCGGCCATTGAGCTGGATAAACAGTACTACACTCCCAGAGTACGGCTGGAAATCAGCCGGCAATACGATAACTTCCCTGAAACCAGCTCGCTGGTGATTCTGACTTCGGGCTTGTTGGGCGAACAGTACCTGGGCTTGCAGCCAGGTTTTATCGATGACAGCGTGCATCTGTTGCAAGATGGCGATTTGATTGAAGACACCCGCTCAGCCATGGTGCTGGAAGAATTAATTGGTCAATTTCTTTTTAACCGGAACTAATCATGAAAGCATTTAAACGACTAAGCCAAATGATGCTGGCAGCAGCGGTGCTGCTGAGCACCGCGTTGCAGGCGGAAGTGCAGCGCTTTACCGATCCTTATCAGATGATCACTGTGGTTGCAGACCATGCCTTCAGTCGTCTGGCAGAGGAAAAAGACAATATTCAGCAAAACCCTGAAATTCTGCGTACCATGGTGCATCAGGAGCTACTGCCCTACATTGATGTGCGTTACGCTGCCTTCCGGGTGATTGGCAATCACATTCGCAATACCACTGAAGAAGAGCGCGATGCTTTTGTCAGCGCATTTCAGGAATACATGATTTCAACCTATGCCGGCACTTTTACCTTGTACCGGGATCAGCAGGTGGTGGTGGAATCCGGTCAGGATGTGGGCAATCGTCGTATTGCGACGGTTCGTACCCGGGTGATTGACCCTGGTAAGCCCGATATTACCATCGAGTTTAAATTGATCCGCCATCGTGACAGCGAATACTGGCAGGTGTTTGATATGGTCGCCGAAGGTATTTCGCTGTTGGACAGCAAGCGCGCTGAATTGGGCAGCATGATCCGGCAACAAGGCTTGACCCGTGTGACAGAGCTGCTGCAAGAGCGGGCCAAGCAACCCATCGAGTTGTCTGAGCCTGAGGATTAAGCGGTGCTGACCATCGACGTGCAACCGCAGCGGCTGACCTTTCGGGGCGTGCTGGATAGAAACACCTTGCTGAACTATTGGCCATTTCAGCAGCTGAATACCCTGTCCGGCACCGTGGTATTTGATTTTTCTGAACTGCAGAGCATCGATACGGCGGGTCTCGCCTGGTTGCTAAAGCAATTAGCACTTGCCAGCAAGGCGGGCTTGGTGGTTCAATTGCAGCAGGTTCCTGAGCAACTACGCTCTCTGGCGAGGGTCAGTGATGTGCTTGAGTTGCTACCCATTGCACAATAAAACCGGACAATCATGGATATTCAACAAATAGAGCAACTGCTGCAGGAACAATTGCAGCTGTCTGAAGTCGAAGTCAAAGCTGAAGGATCGCATTACTCGGTACGGGCTGTTGGTGAGTGCTTTGCCAATGTCAGTCGGGTGCGGCAACAGCAAATGATTTATGGGCCTTTGATGGCGGCCATTCAGGATGGCAGCATTCATGCGGTCTCAATACGCACCTTTACCCCAGAGCAATGGCGTAGAGAAAAACTACTTAACTCACCGATGTAATCACCTATGCAGCAATTTCTTGTGACCGGTGGTGCTGAACTACGTGGCGAGGTTACCATTTCCGGTGCCAAGAACGCAGCCCTGCCTATTTTATTTGCCAGCATCCTGTCCGATGGTCAGGTTGCTATCGACAATGTGCCTGAGCTGAAGGACATTGATACTACGTTCAAACTGCTGCGTGATTTTGGCGCGACCGTCGAACGCGATGGGCATCGGGTCTTGATCAATGCCGGCCCTATTCACAGCCACAAGGCCTCTTACGATCTGGTGAAAACCATGCGGGCTTCCATTCTGGCCCTGGGGCCTTTGCTCAGCCGCTTTGGTGAAGCCGAAGTGTCCTTGCCCGGTGGTTGTGCCATTGGTGCCCGCCCGGTGAATTTGCATATAGACGGTTTGCGTAAAATGGGCGCTGAGATTGTGGTCGAAAATGGCTACATCAAAGCACGCTCTGACCGGCTCAAAGGCGCCCACATTGTGATGGATATGGTCAGTGTGACCGGTACCGAAAACCTGATGGCTGCAGCCGTTCTGGCCAGTGGCACCACCATCATCGAGAATGCCGCCCGCGAGCCGGAGGTCATTGATCTGGCCAACTTCCTGATCGCCCTCGGCGCCCGTATTGAGGGCGCTGGTACCGATACCATTCGGATTGAAGGCATCGAGCGTCTGGGCGGCGGTGCCTATCGGGTGCTGCCGGATCGGATTGAAACCGGCACCTTTTTAGTGGCTGCGGCGGTAACCGGTGGCGACGTCACTTGCCGCAACACCCAGCCAGCAGAGCTGGAAGTGGTGTTGGATAAGCTGCGCGAAGCCGGGGCGGACATCAGTACTGGAAGCGATTGGATCCGGCTGAATATGGCTGGCCGCTCCCTGAAAGCGGTGCAGGTGAAAACAGTTCCCCATCCAGGCTTCCCAACCGACATGCAGGCACAGTTTACCGTATTGAATGTGGTCGCTCAGGGCGTGGGTACTGTGACAGAAACCATCTTTGAAAACCGCTTTATGCATGTGCCTGAACTGCAACGGATGGGGGCGAAAATTCAGCTGGAAGGCAATACGGCCTTGTGTCAGCATACCGAGCATTTGACCGCTGCCCAAGTGATGGCAACGGATCTACGGGCGTCGGCCAGTCTGGTGATCGCCGGCCTGGTGGCCAATGGCACCACCGTGGTCGATCGCATTTACCACATCGACCGCGGCTATGAACGGATTGAAGACAAGTTGGCTGCCTTGGGTGCACGCATCGAGCGAGTAGGCTAATTTTACTGGTGATTTGCTGGCTTTTTTAAAACAAAAGCCAGTTTGCGTTAGCGGAATTCGCGGATGAGTGCCGGGATCACCAGGCGCTCATTGTTTCGTTTAATGGTCAGTTTCAGCACGGTATCCGGTGCAGTTTCGGCAATGACATTCAGAGCTTGCTGGGTGCTTTGCAAGGGCTGGCCATCGATTTCCAGTAGAATGTCGTTGACCTGCAGTCCTGCCTCAGCTGCCGGGCTATGCGGGCTGATGGATGTCAGCTGAACACCGTACAGCGTCTGGCCACTGGAGGTTAAGCGATCACCGGCAGCATTGATCACCGGCTCACCATTAACGCCCAGATGCCCCCGAATCACCCGTCCATGCTGGATCAGCTTTTCCATTACCTGATAGGCCAGCTTGTAGGGTACCGCAAAGAAAATACCTTGCACATCCTGATTCTGTCGTTGAAAGGTGCCTGCATTGATGCCGACCAAAGTGCCATTGCTGTTGACCAGGGCACCACCGGAGTTGCCAGCATTGATGGCTGCATCCATTCGCATAAAATCGATGTAACCGCGTGAGCTTAAGCCATCGACCCCATTGGCACTGATAATGCCCTGAGTGATGGTTTGGCCTAAGTTCAATGGATTGCCGATGGCCAGCACCACATCGCCAACCTGGGATTGCAGTTGCGGCTCTTGCGGTATGGCGGGTAGGTTTTCGGCTTCGACATAAAGCAAAGCCAGATCGGTGATTTCATCGTGCCCTATCAGCAAGGCTTCCAGCAGGCGGCCATCTTGCAGTGCGACCTCAATGTGATCGGCACCGTAGACCACATGGTGATTGGTTAAAATGTAGCCTTTGGGGCTCATAATGACGCCCGAGCCGAGCTCTTGCCGTTCAATGGTGCGGGCTCGCAATGAGCGCGGGTGCGAAATAGTGGTGCGGGTATAAACGTTAACCACGGAAGGCGCAGCTTTGCGAACGGCCCGGGCATAAGAGACCGGGGCTGGTTGAAGCTCGGCCTCGCTCTGAGAGAGCGCCGGCCACTGAAAACGGAGTTGCTGAGGAAACAGCAGCAACAACACAAAGGCCAGTGCCAGGCCATAGGCTGTACTTCGGAGCAGCAATAACAGAAACTTTTGCACTGACATTCGCTTAGCAGATGGAAACCATGTGCTAAGGATATCATTAAATTGAAAAAAGCAGTAGCGCCTGGCGCTACTGCTTGCTGGGTGGATGTGGTTTAGCGGATCAGGATGTACAGCGTCTGATTGCCACGCTGAATGTTCAGCGCGACCACACCGCGTTGTTCTTGCAAGGTTTTGCGTAGCTCGGCCAGGTTATGGACCCGTTGTCGGTTGACGCCAATAATGACATCCCCTTTTTCCAGACCAATACGGCCGGCAGGAGCCGTTCGTTCCAGTTCGCTGATCAGCACCCCGGCTTTGCCATCCTGAGTTTGATCATTCACCAGAGTGGCTCCCTCCAACATTGGATGTATGACATTGGCAGCCACCTGGGTTTGTTCGGCCCGGCGCAGGGTGACATCGATATCCAGCGTCCGGCCATCACGCAAAACGGACAAACGCACATCGCGGCCAGCCCCCAGGGTGGCAATTTTGGCTCTTAATTCGCGGAAATTCAGAATACGGTTGCCATTCATCCCAACAATGACATCGCCTGAGCGTAAGCCTGCTTCTTCGGCAGCCGAGTCGGGCAAGACCTCATTGACAAAAGCACCTTGGGTGACCGACAGCCCCATCGCTTCAGTAAGCTCCGAGGTGACATCAATGCCGCGAATACCCAGGCTGCCACGACGGATCTCACCAAACTCTATCATTTGGTCGACCAGGTTTTTCATCATGTTGGAGGGAATGGCAAAGCCAATGCCGACATTGCCGCCATGCGGGCCCAAGATAGCAGTATTAATGCCTATCAGTTCACCGCGTAAATTGACCAGAGCACCACCTGAATTGCCGCTGTTGATGGCCGCATCGGTTTGAATAAAGTCTTCGTAGCCTTCCATACCCAGATTGCCCCGGCCCAGTGCACTGATTATGCCGGAAGTTACGGTTTGTCCAAGGCCAAAAGGGTTGCCTATGGCAATGGCAAAATCGCCGACCCGTAGCCGATCCGAGTCGGCGATAGGCAAGGCCACCAGATCCTTGGCTTCAATTTGCAGCAGAGCGACATCACTTTCCGGATCTTCGCCGATTTTTTTTGCGGTGAAGGTGCGGCCATCTTGCAGGTTGATCACGATATCGGATGCGTCCCGAATGACATGGGCATTGGTGACGATGTAACCATGTTCGGCATCAATAATGACGCCGGAGCCTAAACCACGGAAGGGCCGCTCTTCTCGAAACTCACCTGGTGCTCTGGGACCAAAAAAGTGCCGAAAAGCATCCGGCATTCGCTGTCGTACCTCGCGGCTGCCTTGCACCGAGATGTTGACCACGGCGGGTGTGGCCTGTTCCAGCATGGGCGCCAGGGTTGGGGTTTCGCCCTGGCTTAGTTGCGCTAATGGGAGGTTTGCCTGTGCCAGCCCAACGGTTAAAAACAGGCTGGCAAGCAGGCCACTAACAGAAAGGATACTTTTTTTCATACACGCAGTTCTCCATCAAACACGCTGAGCATAAAAGTTATGGTTCAGAATGTTGCTAAAGACGCTCAGCGCATAAAAAAGTTCAGTGGTGTGCGATTAACCCTCAGCTGTAGCCGTTTTTTTGCTGCCTTCCTTCAGCAGGCCACTGGCGCCACCGGCGTAATCTTTCGGCTGCTCGTAGGACTCGGAGAAGGTTGGTTTGCGCTCATCCAATTGGTGGATGGAAGCGCGGATTTGATTGGCCGTATCCGATGACAGATAGGAGATAGGCTCAGCTTTTTTCTCCAGCATGGGTTTTTCTACCAGCTCCATTTTGCTTTGCTGCAAGTGGTTGGCGATTTTGCTGTAATTTTGCTGCAGCTGGGTAATCAGCTCATTGGTGGTTTCCAAATGATTCGATACATCGCTGCGGTATTTTTCCAGTTGACTGCGGGTTTGAGTCAGCTCTTGCTGCAACTGGCTCTGATTGTGCTGCCGCAGGGCAAGAAACCAGGCCACAAGACCACCCGATACAAAGCCTACTGCCAGCCAAACTAAAGTCATCGTTAGGGTCATATTTGCTCCTGCATCCAGATCAAAGAAAACGTTTATTTCGACGCCAACAGGATTTCCGAATCCGGTTGGCGTCGGTCTTAAGGTAAGTGTAACCGATTTTTTCAGTTCCAGTGGTAAGGCATGTTAAGATATTCATCTTAATTGTGGCTGAATAATTTGATTTCAAGCAGAACCGGTATGCCATCACCTCAGGAAAAATATCAGCAAGATTTAACCCGTCAGGATTTCCAGCCCGATGCTGCTCAGGCGGAGGCTGTTCGTCATTTGCAGCGGTTGTACGATGAGCTGTTGCAGCGCTATCACTGCCCGGATACCTTGTGGCAAAAGTTATTCAGTAAAAAAGCCAAACCGCCGGTGATGGGCTTGTACTTTTGGGGCGGCGTTGGTCGGGGCAAAACCTATTTGGTGGATACTTTTTACGAGTGCCTGCCTTTGCAGCGTAAAATGCGGGTGCATTTTCACCGTTTTATGCATCGGGTGCATGAAGAGCTAAAAAGCTTGCAGCACCAGAGCAATCCGCTCGAGCTGGTCGCTGATCGTTTTAAAGCAGAAGCCGATATCATTTGCTTTGACGAGTTTTTTGTTTCCGACATCACCGATGCAATGCTGCTGGGTACCCTGATGCAGGCGTTGTTTCGTCGGGGCATTACCCTGGTGGCCACCTCCAATATTGAGCCGGACGGTTTGTATCGCAATGGTTTGCAACGGGCCCGTTTTTTACCGGCAATTGATTTGATCAAGCAATACACGGTGGTGGTAAACGTCGATAGTGGTATTGATTACCGGCTACGTACGCTGGAGCAGGCTGAGATTTTTCATGCCCCGCTGGATCAGCAAGCCGAGCTGAATTTGACGGAGTATTTTAACGCTTTGTCGGATGAGCCACGGCAGCACAATGCTGCCATTGAAGTGGCAAACCGGACCATTCTGGCCCGACATGAAGCCGATGGCGTGGTCTGGTTTGACTTCAGTGCCTTGTGTGAAAGTGCCCGCAGTCAATACGATTACATGGAGCTTAGCCGTTGCTACCACACGGTGTTGGTGTCCGGTGTCAAGCGGATGGGGCAGCACAATGATGATGTCGCCCGGCGCTTTATCGCCCTGGTCGATGAGTTTTACGAGCGCAATGTTACCCTGATTTTGTCGGCCGAGGCCGAACTGGACGACTTGTACCAAGGCGGTATCCTGAGCTTCGAGTTTAAGCGCTGCATCAGCCGCTTGCAGGAAATGCAATCACACGAGTATCTGGCGCGGGCCCATCTTCCTTGAGCAAGTCGCTGCGCAGAAAAAAATTGATATTTTTTAACCATAAGGGCTGATCTTTTGTTGTAGATGCATTATAATCCGCGCCCGGCCTACGTTACAGCCTTACTGCCCTTTAGCCAGGCAGTACTTGTACTCGAAGGGGTACGGTCACGATACTGCGCAATAGCCCTGCGGGTATCAGGTGTAACTATGTAAGTTTTGGACTATTTCAATGAAAACTTTTACTGCTAAGCCAGAAAGCGTACAACGCGACTGGTATGTTGTGGATGCGGCTGGTAAGACTCTGGGACGTATCTCAACTGAAATCGCTGCCCGTTTGCGTGGCAAACACAAGCCTGAGTACACGCCACACGTGGATACCGGCGATTACATCATCGTAGTCAATGCGGACAAAGTGGTGGTTACTGGTAACAAAGCCAAAGACAAAATGTACTACTCGCACAGTGGTTTCCCAGGCGGCATCAAAGAAATTAACTTTGAAAAGCTGCTGGCAAAAAAACCTGAGATGGTGCTGGAAAAAGCCATCAAAGGCATGTTGCCAAAAGGCCCATTGGGTCGTGCTATGTTCCGTAAGTTAAAAGTGTATGCCGGCGCCGAGCATCAGCATGCTGCTCAGCAACCGCAAGTTTTAGACATCTAATCGGAGCATCCCATGGCACAGAATCAATACTATGGAACTGGTCGTCGTAAAAGCTCAACGGCCCGTGTATTTTTAAAAGCCGGCTCAGGCAACATTGTGATCAACAAGCGCTCGCTGAACGAGTACTTTGGTCGTGAAACTGCCCGCATGGTGGTGATGCAGCCACTGGAGCTGGTTGATATGGTTGGCAAGTTTGACATGCACATCACCGTTAAAGGTGGTGGTATCAGCGGTCAGGCCGGCGCTATCCGTCACGGCATTACCCGTGCTTTGATGGAGTTTGACGAAACATTGCGTCCAGAGCTGCGTAAAGCAGGCTTTGTGACCCGTGATGCCCGTCAGGTTGAACGTAAGAAAGTGGGTCTGCGTAAAGCACGTAAGCGTCCACAGTACTCCAAGCGTTAAGCTGTATTTACACCTCCAAACCCGACCTTGTGTCGGGTTTTTTATTGCGATTCAGCGGCGGTTAATCCTTGTGTAAAGCGTGGCTTTTCATTATGATCGTCGTTATTTATTCATTTATAATAATTGCTGGCATACAGCCGCTTAAAGTACGTCGTTTTTAAGCGTTAATGTGGAGATGAGTGGATGAGCAACGCGCCTGTCGATCATGGCCGACGCCGCTTCCTGACCATTGCAACATCGGTCGTGGGCGGGGTAGGAGCCATTGGAGCCGCTGTTCCCTTTATTGCGTCCTGGAGTCCGAGTGAACGGGCTCGCCAGGCTGGCGCTGCAGTCAGTGCAGATGTCAGCAAAATGGAAGAAGGACAGCTGATACGGGTAGAGTGGCGTGGAAAACCGGTCTGGATTGTAAAACGTACCCAAGACATGGTTGAATCTTTGCCGAATCACGAGAACCGTTTGCGTGATCCTGAGTCGCGTGAGCCTCAGCAACCACACTACGCCCAGAACCGCCATCGCTCTATTCGTCCTGAGTTCTTTGTAGCGGTGGGCATCTGTACCCACTTCGGTTGCTCGCCAACGTATTTGCCCAACGAATTTGCAGCTCAGGCGGAAGGTGTGCGTTCTGGCTTCTTCTGTCCTTGCCATGGCTCGCGCTTTGATATTGCCGGCCGGGTCTTTCAAAACGTACCTGCCCCCACCAACCTTGAGGTTCCGCCGTACATGTTCACGGATGAGTTCACCATTTTGGTCGGTGAAGACGAGGAGACGGCCTGATGAAAAACCTGATCAATTGGATTGAGTACCGTCTGCCTGTTGTGGAAAAAATGAAAATCCACATGACGCAGTATCCGGCGCCAAAAAACTTTAACTTCTGGTACTTCTTTGGCTCTTTGGCCATCGTCGTGCTGGTCAACCAGATCCTGACGGGTATCTGGCTGACGATGAATTACGAACCTTCTGCTGAAGGTGCTTTCCGCTCCATCGAGTACATCATGCGCGATGTTGAGTACGGTTGGTTGCTGCGCTACATGCACTCCACCGGCGCCTCTGCGTTTTTTGTGGTGGTTTATCTGCACATGCTGCGCGGCATGATGTACGGCTCCTACCAAAAACCACGGGAATTGCTGTGGATTTTCGGCATGCTGATTTACCTGGTGTTGATGGCTGAAGCCTTTATGGGCTACATGCTGCCATGGGGCCAGATGTCATTCTGGGGTGCCCAGGTCATTATCTCCATCTTTGGGGTTATCCCGGTGATAGGTGATGACTTGACACTTTGGATCCGCGGTGATTACGTTATTTCCGGTGCCACCTTAAACCGCTTCTTTGCACTGCACGTCATTGCATTGCCGCTGGTGCTGGTGATTTTGGTGTTCCTGCACATCATGGCTCTGCATGAAGTGGGTTCGAACAACCCGGATGGTATTGATACTAAACGCGATAACGACGGCACTGTACCGGAAGAAGCCGTCAGTAAGTTTGAGTTCCACGACAACTTCACCAAAGGTGGTAAGAAAGTCATTATTGACTCCATTCCATTCCACCCCTACTACACGGTGAAAGACCTGGTGGGGCTGGCAGGCTTCCTGTTCTTGTTCGCCTACGTGATCTTCTTTATGCCTGAAGGCGGCGGCTACTTCCTGGAGCCACCAAACTTTGAAGCAGCGAACCCGATGAAGACTCCGGAGCACATTGCACCAGTTTGGTACTTCACGCCTTTCTACGCCATTCTGCGCGCGGTTCCGAATCCATTGTTTGGTGCTGTGGCGATGTTCCTGGCCATCCTGGCCCTGGCATTGTTGCCATGGATCGACCGCGGCAAGGTGCGCTCTGTCCGCTACCGCTGTGGCCTGCACAAGCTGAATCTGGTGAACTTCTGTGTTAGCTTTGTTGCGCTGGGGATCCTGGGTGTACTGCCAGCAACACCGCTGTACACAATTTTGTCTCAGCTGTTCTCATTCACCTACTTCGGTTTCTTTATCCTGTTGTGGTTCTACAGCAAGAATGAAAAAACCAAGCCATTGCCTGAGAGGTTGACCTGATGTTGAAACATATTATCGCAGCAGCGGCTTTGTTGGCCTCGACAGTTGCTTTGGCGGCCGGCCCCAATATCCCACTGGAGCGCGCTCCGGTGGATATCCGGGATACTGAGTCGTTGCAGCGTGGCTTTAAGCTGTTCCAGAACTACTGCCTGGCTTGTCACCAGATGCAATACCAACGCTATGCTCGCAGCTTCCGCGATCTGGATATCCCGGAAGAGCTGGGTATGGAATACCTGATGTTCACCGGCGAGCGGGTCGGGGATCACATCACCAATGCGATGGATCCAGCCGATGCGGCCGAATGGTTTGGTGATGCCATCCCAGACTTGACCAACGTGGCCCGGGTGCGTGGTCCGAACTGGATCTACACCTTCCTGAAGTCCTTCTACAAGGATGACAGCCGTCCATTCGGGGTCGACAACGATGTTTTCCCGATGGTAGGTATGCCGCATGTGTTGCAGGAATTGCAAGGTGTGCCCTACAAGGCCTATGAGACACGCCTGGTCGATGGTCAGCCAACCGAAGTCTATGTTGGCATTCGCACCGATGGCTCAGGCGAGTTAAGCGAAGAAGAATACAACCGTGCTGTAGCCGATCTGGTGAACTATCTGGTGTATGCCGGAGAGCCTTATCGGCTGGAGTCTGAGCGCCTGGGTGTGAAGGTATTAATCTTCCTGGCCATCTTCTTTGTACTCGCTTACCTGCTGAAGAAAGAATACTGGAAAGATGTTAAGTAAGCATCTGATTTGGATTCTATTTTGATAACAGGGGCCTGATGGCCCCTTTGCTGTTTATTGTAAACCGGAGGAATGCATGGCGATTTCAGCCAACAAACGCCCTGTGATGACACTGTTTTCTGCTGCTGATGACATGTACAGTCATCAGGTACGCATCGTACTGGCAGAGAAAGGCGTCAGTGTTGATATTCTCCAGGTCACTCAGGATAACCTGCCTGAGGAGCTGTATGAAGTGAATCCTTATGGCAGTCTGCCAACCCTGCTGGATCGGGAACTGTCGCTTTACCAGGCTCAGATCATCATTGAGTACCTGGATGAACGCTTTCCACACCCACCCTTGATGCCGGTGTACCCGGTTGCCCGTGGTCAGGCTCGCTTGATGATGTACCGTATTGAAAAAGACTGGTACGCACTGGCCGAGAAGATCCTGAACCATGACGAGGATGCCGAACAAGCCCGTCAGGATTTGACGGAAGGTTTGCTGGCCGTCGCCCCGCTGTTTGATGAAGCCCCATTCTTTATGAGTGAAGAGTTTGGCTTGGTTGATTGTTACATGGCAGCCTTGTTGTGGCGTTTGCCCAAGCTTGGCATTGAACTATCCGGTCCCGGCAGTAAAACCTTGCTGAACTACATGGGACGGTTGTTTGATCGCGATTCTTTCCTCGCCTCCTTGACCGATGCCGAACGCGAGTACCGGCGCGCTAAAGGAGTCTGAAATGACACCGAACCGACCCTACCTGCTGCGCGCTTTTTACGAGTGGATAGTGGACAACGACTGCACGCCTTACCTGGTCGTGGATGCGGAGTACCCGGAGACCCGGGTACCGCAGCAGTTTGTGCAAAATGGTCAAATCGTGCTGAATCTGGCACCATCCGCCGTTGCGCAAATGCAAATGGGCAATGAGGTGATCAGTTGCAGCGCCCGCTTTGGCGGTCACCCCTTTGCGTTGCACATACCGGTTAGAGCTGTGCTGGCAATTTACGCCAAGGAAAATGGTGCTGGTACCGTCTTTACCCTGGAGGACGATGAGGGTTTTGAGCAGGAGCCTAGTTTGGAACCTGCAGCACCTGCTAAGGCTGACAGCAAGTCAGAGCTGCAAAGCAAAACTCCCGCCAAAAAGAAAGGCCATCTTACCGTTATCAAGTGATGGTCACTGTGTCAAAGCCGACAAGCGTTTTTGAGCGCGGTCGGCCAATCCCGGGTGGTCGTCATTTGCACTAAGCTGACGCAATAGCCGAATGGCTTCTTCCTGTCGTTCCAGACCAAGCAAGCAGACTGCAGTGAGATACAACACTTCAACATTGCCGCTATCGAGACTGTGAGCACGTCGTAACAACGGCAGTGCTGTTTCGTACTCCTTTGACTCAATCAGCGTCGACGCGTAGGTGGTCAGCCGGCCAGGATGCATTGGCGTGATGGAAACCGCTTGCTGGGCAAACCCCCTGGCTTGATCGGGCCTTTCCGCAAGTATGGCGATCGCCAGGTTATTCAGTAAGGCTGGATCCTGTTGATAATGACCCTGCTCAAGCAGTTGCTGGTACAAGCTGGCAGCGGTTGAGTGATCAGCATGATTCATTGCGTGCTCGGCATAGAGACGGCGTAGCCAAAAGTTATCCGCTGCTTTGTTCAGCTGCCGCTGTGCCAAACTACTAAACTGAGCCGCCAGTGCATCATCCCGAGCAAGTTCATAGAGCTCGGCCCAGGCCCGGCGATAGTCTGGATCAAGGGTGATGGCTTGCTCTAACAACTTAGCCGCATCAATTAAAGTACCCTGGCGTTGAGCGATGCTTGCCTGCAAACGTAAAATATCGGGTGAGTGCACAAATTGTTGGGATAAGTTAGTGAGGTAGGCCTGAGCGGTATCCAGTTGGTCTTGCTGCAGCAAAACCTTGACCAGCTCCAACTGATAGAGCAACACGTCCGGATGCGTTGCACCCAGCTGCCGGAATACCGCTTTGGCTTCTGTTGGCTGGTTCAGAGCCAGGTAGCGTTGGCCGATTTGGTACCAGATGTCGGCGGTCAAACCGGGCTGTTTCGCAAGGTTGCCAAGGGTTTGGTTGGCTCGGTTGGGCTGATTGAGCCGGGTTTGGATTTCAGCTTGCAACAACAGCCAATCTGGTGCCATAAACTCCTGGCGAAGTGCCCGCTGCACAATGGCAAGGGCTGCTTCATACTGCCGCTGGCTCAGGTAATGTTGTGACAGCAACTCTGCTGCGGGGCGAAAATACTGGCGGTTCAATAACTCATGAAGGCGTGTTTCAGCACTATCAACCTTACCCAATTGAAGCTCTGTGGCAGCCAAAAGTGTGATGGCTTTCAAATGGCGGGATTGCTGCTGCAGCATGGTTTTTAGCAGTGCTTCGGCTTGCTGAAAATCCTGCTGCTGGAAATACAGGTTGGCCTGGGTTAAGCGGCCGGCAAAATGATCAGGTTGCTGTGCAAAGAGCTGACTTAGCAGCTGCTCGGCATCCTGCCAGTGGCCTGACTTAAACCGGATAGCGGCCAGTAGACTCAGGTTATCGGCACTGGGTTCGATGTTTAGCAGTTCCGAGCCCAAAGCTGCGGCTGCTTCAAGATCCTGTTGCTCCAACAGCAATAAGGCTTGCTGCAGCAGCACCGGAGCGGATGCTGTCGATGCCATCCGACCCAAAAAATCGCTGGCAGAAGCCGCGCCTTGTTGCCTGGCAATACGCTGGCTCTCCAGCAGAATTAAGGCTTCATGGCCAGGGTATTGACCGCGCGCTTGGGTCAGCAATTGATCGGCGGCCTCATTGCGTCCGAGCTGCTGCATTAGCTGGATCTGTAAAGCCAACAGTTGCGGTGACCGCTGCACACTGGCTGGGTGTTGCTCCAGAAAGCGTAGGGTCTGAGCTCTTGGCCGGTGGCGGCGGTAAATATCAGCCGCCATACCCAGAGCCGTTAAATCCTTGGGTGCCAGCTGCAAATAGCTTTCAAAATCACGCAGTGCTTGCTCGGTGTTGCCCAGCAGGTAGCCAGCTGAGGCACGTAGAAACAGTTGTTCCGATTGATCGTCAAAGTGCGAGGATGGCAACGCAGCAAGATCATCATGCAAGCTCTGTAAACTGGTTAGGGCTGTTGCGTCCTGACGCAACATGGCAGCCAGGAAAGCTGAAGAAAAACGAATATAGGGATCGAGCATGCCTTGCTGCTGCATCGTGTCCAGCAGCTTTTGAGCCTCCTCGAGCTTGGCCATGGCGATAAAGGCCGCACTTAAGGAGCGCATTATGACCGGATCATCCGGTGCCTGCTGCCAGGCTTGTTGGTAAGCCTTCGTTGCAGCAGGAAAGTCGTCCTGCTGTCTTAACAAGTCCCCTTTTAAACGCCAGCTGTCCGCGCGCTTAGGATCCATGTCCATGGCCATTGCCAGCAGCGACTCAACTTCAGCAAAGTTTTGCTGTTGCAAGTGCAATGCGGCTTTGGCATTCAACAATTGCACCTGATCTTGCCTTGGGATTGCAGCTGCGGTTGTCAACTTTTCTGCTGCCAGATCAAAGTTACCATCCCGGCCATGGACAGCGGCAGCACTAAGCAGCCACCGAAATCGATGCTGTGGCTGCATACCACCCTGGTTTTCCAGCCGTAAAATTGCATTAAAGTATCGGCTAATCTGATAGCTGGTTAGCAAAGATGGCAGCATCAAATTGATGTCGGCGCCTTCAGTTAACGCTTCCTCGTAGACATAAATGGCTTCAAAAAAACGGCCTTGTTGGAAAAAGATATCGCCGAGTAATAGTTTGGCGGGTAAGTGATCGGGCTCTTGATGAAGTACGTGCCGTAAGTGAATAAAGGCGCTGCCATAGTCTTGCTGTTGAAACAGCGATAGGGCGGTCTCAAAGTTGTATTGCTTATCGGCATGCACCAAGGTAGACAACAACAACAATACTGCGGACAAAGCAAACTTCATGGTAAGCCTCACAGACTGATAACAGATCACGGACTTGCTGAGATAAAAATAAAGGGGCCAAAGCCCCTTTATGTAGATACGAAAGCTTTTAGGCTAGCTTAATTTGCCGACGGCGTCCGCGCAACAACAACAGACCCAGTGCCAGCAAGCCAAGAGAGGCCGGTGTCGCAACATCGGTGGTCGGCTGATTAAATACAGTGGTCAACGAGCTGAACTTAAATTTATCTCTGTCGTAAAATAAATCTGAGCTTTGGTTAAAGTGATGGTTGTAAGCACCAATTAGCCAGGTGGTTTTGGCAATGCCAGAAACGACAGTGTTACCACTGACCTGAACCTGAGCGGCATCGGAAAAGTCGGTAAGACGCATTGCGCCGGCTTGGCTTGCATTGCCTGAAACTAACTGAGAGTTGCTGTAAGCAGATTTGACACTGGTCAGAGCCGCGATGTCGGACCAATTTTGAGTGCCAGCAAAAGGATTGCTGTCAAAGCCTGCGACTGACAACCATGCCTGTCCGGCGCTGCCATTCCACTCATTCCAACTGGTCATCAAAGCGCCGAGCTCAACCGCGCGATCAAACTCGAGCAAAATAAATTGCGAGCCATTGAAGCTGTCAACACCGTGTCCATTGACATTGGTACCATAACTGTTCAGGTAAAAATTTGATTGCGCAACGGTGCCATTAGTGGCGGCGGAGGACCAGGCCGTCAGGGTTGCAGAGTTGCCCAGGTCCGACTGAAGAGTGACACTGGAGTTCCAGCTGCCGTTGCCGGTGAAGTCCCAGGTTTCAGTGGTGGCTGCATTAAGGGTAAAAACCATAAAGGATGCGGCAAAGGTAACTAACTTCAACATACAAAGTCCTTATCGTAAAACTACTGGTCTGAATATAAGCAAAATTCATTCCAACATGTTAGCTACTGTTTTCAAAGAAGATATTCATTGATGGTCGCAGCTGTTGTCAAATATACTGACGATCTGGTCCTACCTGGTGGCCACTTGCCAGAAGGCTTTTAGCAGTGGCTCTTCATTGCGCTTGCTCAGTAGGCAAATACCTAGATCAAAATCGGTGAAATTGTAACCGATCCTTAGCGGTTTGACACGATCTTTTACCGGACTGTGCTGGACAACCACTTCGGGTACCAAGGCAATGCCAGTTCCAAGCGCAACCATACTGACCATGGCCTCATGGCCATCGACTTTGGCCACCACGCAGGGGCGAATGCCACTGTCGCTCAGCCAGCGATCAAAACGACTGCGTGCGGGCCCTCTTTCAGGCTGAATCATCGGAATGCTCGACCAGTTCAGCGGCTGCTGTGCCAGTGCCTCGCTGACTTTGCCGGGCAGGGCTGGAGCAATCAGGCTTACTGGCAGCCGACAAATGCTGTGAAAAGCCATGTTCGATGGCAATTGCTCTGGCCGGGCTGCCAGTGCAATGTCGACTTCTCCGGCGCGGACCTTTTCCACCGCTAGTGCAGCATCGCCGGTGGTGAGTGTGATATCGGCTTTCGGGCACAGCACACGGAACTTATCCAAAATGGCGGGCAGGTGACTGTAGCTTGCTGTCACGGTGCAAAATAGTTTGATTTCGCCTACCAATTCCGCGCTGCTCAGCGCAAGGTCCAATTGCAACTGATGCCATTCGTCCAGCCATAAGGTAGCAAATTGCTGCACCCGCCGGCCTTCCGGTGTCAGGCGGACAGAGCGCTTATCGCGGATAAAGAGCTGGGTACGAAGCTCTTGCTCTAAGCGTTGGATCACCCGGGTCAGTGTTGGGGGGCTAACATACATTTGCTCGCTGGTCTTGGCGAAGCTTAAGCTGGATGCCAAATGCAAAAACAACTGGGTGCTGCGAATATCCATACTTTTATTTCATTTTGTGAAATACTGAATTCAGAATAAATCACTTCATGCAATAAGTACAGTCGGCTATGATGCTTTCATCAACGCAGCAGCTTTGTCTGCCAGAGCCAGAGTGGCTGGCCAGCGTACCAGAATTTTAGAGACACAGTATGAGCAACTATTTTAACAGCCTGAACTTACGGCAGCAGCTGAAACAGCTGAAACAATGCCGCTTTATGGATCGCAGTGAATTCGCCGATGGCTGCAACGCGATTAAAGACTGGAACATTGTCATTGTTGGTTGTGGTGCCCAAGGTTTAAACCAGGGACTGAACATGCGCGACTCTGGGCTGAACATTAGCTACGCACTGCGTGAAGAGGCTATCCGTGAGCAGCGTGCTTCGTATCAGAAAGCAACCAGTAATGGTTTTAAAGTGGGCACTTACCAAGAGCTGATCCCCACCGCGGATTTGGTACTGAATCTGACCCCGGATAAGCAGCACAGTGCGGTGGTTGATGCCGTCATGCCGCTGATGAAAGAAGGCGCAACTCTGGCTTACTCGCACGGTTTCAACATCGTTGAGGAAGGCAAGCAAATCCGACCGGACATCACTGTTATTATGGTGGCACCTAAATGCCCGGGTACCGAAGTTCGGGAAGAATACAAGCGTGGTTTTGGTGTACCGACCTTAATTGCCGTGCATCCTGAAAATGATCCAAAAGGCCAGGGCTTGGCCATTGCCAAAGCCTATGCGGCGGCAACAGGTGGTGATCGGGCCGGTGTCTTGCACTCGTCCTTTATTGCCGAAGTAAAATCAGACCTGATGGGCGAGCAAACCATTTTGTGTGGCATGCTGCAAACCGGTTCTATTTTGGCGTTTGATCGGATGGTAGCCGATGGCATGGAGCCGGGCTATGCCGGTAAGTTGATTCAACAGGGTTGGGAAGTCATCACCGAAGCACTGAAGCATGGTGGTATCACCCACATGATGGATCGGCTGTCTAACCCGGCCAAGGTCAAAGCTTACCGCCTGGCTGAGCAGTTAAAACAGCAGTTGCGTCCTTTGTTTGAACAGCACATGGACGACATCATCAGCGGTGAGTTCTCGCACACCATGATGGCCGACTGGGCCAACGATGATGCCAACTTGCTGCGCTGGCGCGAGGAAACCCGCCAAAGTGGCTTTGAGCAGGCGCCAGTATCGGATGAGCAGATTGCTGAACAAAGTTATTTCGATCGCGGTATTTTATTGGTTGCGATGGTCAAAGCCGGGGTTGAACTTGCCTTTGAAACCATGGTGGACGCAGGCATTATCGCCGAGTCAGCCTACTACGAGTCGCTGCATGAAACACCTTTGATTGCCAACACCATCGCTCGCAAACGTTTGTATGAGATGAACGTGGTGATTTCGGATACGGCTGAATACGGTAACTACTTATTCGCCAATGCGGCTATCCCGCTGCTGCGTGATACCGTCAACAGCCTGCCGGCAGAGCTGGTAGGTAAGGGCCTGGCTGCCCCTCAGGCAGGGGTGGACAATCTGGAGCTGATTGCCATCAATGACGCTATCCGCACTCACCCGGTGGAGCAAGTCGGCAAAACCCTAAGGGGTTACATGACGGCGATGAAGAAAATTGTCGCAGCAGAGCACTAAATAGCGTGGAGCATGAAACGTCATCCTTGCCGTTTCGTGGTGCCGCCAACGAATGATGTGGTCAACGGTGAGTTGCAAAGCGCCAGAAGCGCAGCAACTGCCGGACCAATAACGATGTTATACGTGGACCTTGGTTGTTTGCCCTGCTTTGCAGGGCTTTTTTTTTGCGGTGCATTTGGTTATGTTGACAACAGAATGAAGCCTGGAGGGCCGGTATGAAGACAATTGCTTTGGTAGCACACGATGGCAAGAAGCAAGAGTTGTTGCAGTGGGTGCAGGCCCATGCAGATTTTTTTGTGGGTAAACAGCTTTACGCCACTGGCACCACAGGCGCGCTGTTGGCAGAAAGCCTTGGGCGGGAGGTCCATTGCCTGGCCAGTGGTCCACTGGGAGGGGATCAACAGATAGGTGCTTTAATTGCAGAGCAACAAGTTGACTGGTTGGTATTTTTTTGGGATCCGCTCAGTTCGCAACCGCATGATCCGGATGTGAAAGCCTTGATTCGGCTGGCTGTGGTCTGGAATATCCCGGTGGCCTGCAACAGAGCCACCGCTGATTTTATTGTGCACTCCAGCTTGCTGCAGCAGGACTACCAGCGCAGCGTGCCGGACTTTAGCCAGCACCAGAACCGCTTTAAGACAGCAACCTAGGGTTTGTCTTGCAGATCCTTAATGTGCTCTGGGCTGTGCAGCACATGGGTTTCTTCGTCGTAGCGGCCATGCAGTTCGTCTTTCACGGTTTTGTCCCACAAAGGGACGCCAATGAAGTAACCGGCGCGCCCAATGGCGTGCGCGGCGATGGGGGAGGTCAGGGTGGTGAACGCCATTACCGCCAGCGCGCGTAAGACCACACCACTGTCCAAAAAGAACAGCATCACGCCACACATAATCAGACCGGCGCCAAGCACACCGGACTTGGTTGTTGCGTGCATCCGTGTGAGCAAGTCCGGCATCCGGAACACACCCAAGGAGGCAACCAGCATAAAGAAGCTGCCAGCCAGCACAAAAAAGGCTGCCAGAATATCAGTGATCATCGCGGTGACTCCCTTTTTCCAGGTAGCGGGCAAAACCGATGGCGGCTAAAAATGCGGTCAGTGCCAGCACCATGGCAACGTCAATAAAGGCATCGCGGCCGGTCCGTATGGCGTACAAACCAATCAGGCCCACCGTCATCGAGGCAATCAGCTCCAACGCCACTACCCGATCAGGCAGGGTCGGTCCTTTGAATAAACGCCACAGCGCAAAGAATAGGGCTGCACTTAAGATGGCAAAGCACAGCCAGAGGGTATAATCGAGTACCGGATTCATCGCATCACCCGTAGAATTTTAGTTTCCATCCGCTTCAGTTCATTCATCACTTCTTCCTCGTTGTGCAGATACATGATGTGCACGTAGAGCACCTTGCGATCGGACGAAACGTCCAGGCTCAGTGAGCCCGGGGTTAATGAAATGGCATTGGCCAGCATGGTGATCTCCAAATCGGTTTCAGCCCGCAGAGGCATGGCGATAACACCGGGCTTCATCAGATGAATCGGAGTCAATACATCGTAGGCAACTTTCAGGTTGGCCAGAATCAACTCTTTGGTGAAGAACACCACAAAACTGAACATGCGCGGCACCCGCAGCCGGTACTGGCGGACATCGGGGTGTTGACGAAACACCAGCACCAACACCAGGTAGGCGATGAAAAAGCCAATCACCAGGCCACCTGCGTTCATGGTATCGGTTAAGGCAGCCCAAATCAGCGCCAATACCAGGTTAGCCAGTAACACATTCATGGGGATGTCCTCCCTAAGACCGCTTCAATGTAGGCCGCTGGGTTCAGCAGCTGCTGGGCGGCAATTTCCGCAATCTGATACATGGGTTGGGCAAAGACACCCAGCGCTACTGTTAACAGGGCCAGGATGCCAATGGAGGCGTAAATCAGCCCATTGCGGGTTGGTGCCGGCACCGGTGGGTTTGGCTCCGGCGTGGCCTTCCAGAAGGCTTCATTCCAGATTTTGATCATCGAATACAGGGTCAGCAGGCCCACCAACAAGGCGATGCCAATGGCCCACCATGAGCCGACTTCAACACCGGCTTTGATCAAGATAAATTTGGCAAAGAAACCCGACAGCGGTGGCACCCCTGCCAAGGATAAGGCGGGCACAAAGAATAAAATCGCCAGGCCAGGATGTTTGCGGTACAAGCCACCCAGCTTCTTTAACTCAAAGCTGCCGCCTAAGCGGTAGATGAGGCCAGATGTCAGGAACAAGCTGGATTTCACCACGCTGTGATGCACGATGTAAAAAATCCCACCAATCAGCGCCAGTGGCGTAAACAAGGCCAGCCCCAGCATCATGTAGCCAATCTGACTGATGCTGTGGAAGCTCAGAATGCGGCGGATTTCAAATTGTGCCGCAGCGCCCAAAACGCCTGTCAGCATGGTAAAGACGCCCATCCAAAGCAGGACCTCGTGGGTAAAGCCGGTATCGGCGGTGAAAATCAGTGTGAAAACCCGGTACAGCGCATAGACCCCGACCTTGGTCAACAAACCGGCGAAAATCGCCGAGACGGCCACCTGGGGCGTGTGGTAGGAGGCCGGTAGCCAGAAAAATAATGGAAAAGCAGCGGCTTTAATGGCAAAAGCGATTAAAAACAGGCTGCCGATCACTGTCACCATTTTCTGGTCTTCCAGGCTGGCCAGTTTCACGGAAATATCGGCCATATTCAGGGTGCCGACCAAGCCATAGGTTAAACCAATGGCCGTCAGGAACAAGGCCGATGACAGCAGGTTCAAGGTGACGTATTTGATGGCCCCTTCCATTTGTGCCCGCTCGCCGCCTAAGATAAGCAAAGCAAAGGAGGCAACCAGCAGCACTTCAAACCAGACGTAGAGGTTAAAAATATCCCCGGTTAAAAAAGCACCATTGACGCCAGCCAGCAGTAGATGCAGCAGTGGGTAGTAACCAAAGCGTTCGAAGCGTTTGCGGATGGTTTTTAAGCTGTAGAGGGCGGTGATAAACCCAAGCGTTGATGCCAGCAACACCATAATGGCGCCCAGCATGTCGGCGACCAGCACAATGCCAAAAGGAGCCGGCCAGGAGCCAACTTCCAGCACCTGAATGCCGACTTCGAGTGTATGCAGCAGCAGCCACACAGCGCTGATCAATAAAATGGCGGTGCCTATGGCACCCAGCCAGCGCTGGGCACTGTGGTTGTTCAGCAGGGTAAGGGACAATGCGCCGATCAGGAGCGGGATGATAATCGGCAGAGCGACCAAGACTTCCAGATCCATCAATCGGTTCCTTTCATTTCGTTCATATCATCGGTTTGCACCACCTCGCAGGCACGGTGGATCAGCACCACCGCAAAGGCCAGTACGCCAAAACCAATCACAATGGAGGTCAGGATAACGGCTTGAGCCAGCGGATCGGCTGCGGGCCCGTCAATCACCAGCTGACCTTCCGGGATCAGCGGCGGAATACCACGGTTGAGTCCGGCCACGGTAAAAATCAGCAAGTTGGCGGCGTTGGACAGCAGTATCAGCCCGATAACCAGTTTCACCACGGAGCGACGCAGCATCATGTAGATGGCCGCGGCATAAAAGGTGCCAATCAGAATGGCCATTAAGGTTGTCATGAGTGTTCAGCCTCCGCCAGAGTAAAGACCACGGTGAGCACGGTACCAATCACCCCCAGATAAACACCAATATCAAACAGCAGTGGGGTGCTGAGTTTAAATTCGCCAAAGACCGGCAGATCCAAGGTCCACCACTGAGCGGTAAAGAAGGAGTCACCGACCAGCAAGGGCGGAAAGGAGGCGATGGTCGCCAGCACCAGGCCAATGCCGACCAGCTGCAACGGGTGCACCCGGAGCATATCGCGGGCTGCTTTGTAGTCTTCAGAAAATAATTTCAATGCCACAGCAGCAGCGGCGACCAGGCCACCGATAAAGCCGCCACCGGGCTCATCATGGCCTCGTAACAACAAAAACAATGAGAACAACACCAGCAGCGGTAGCAATAAGGAGCTGCCGGTGTTCAGAATCAAAGAGCGCATATTAAAGCGACGCGGTTTCATGAGCTCTCTCCCTGGTTGGTGGACGCTTTCGCCGTTTCGTCGGCCTTGGCTTTTTCCTTTTGCGCCCGGCGCAGGTTAAAAGCTGCCCGGCGATCCGAGTTGGTAACTGGCAAGGCTCCGGTGCGTAGGTGAATCATTGCATAGACACCGATGGCGACCAGTGCCAGCACAAAGAGTTCACCCAGCGTATCCAGGGCACGGAAATCCACTAAAATGACATTGACCACGTTGCGGCCATAACCGAGCGGCCCGCTGTTTTCCAGGAAGTAGTCGGAAATACCGTCCAGCTGGCGGGCGCCGGTGATCACCAGCACCAGCACCGTCATCAGCAGGCCGGTCATGCCCGCGATAACGGCATCGCGCAGCCGGTTGGCGGTCGACGACAAGCTGCGGAACTCGGGCAAGCGGTACAGCACCAGTACCAGCAGCAGCACCGTGATGGTTTCAACCAGCACCTGGGTAATACCGACATCGACCGCGCTGAAGAAAACGTAGAGCAGGGCGACACCAAAGCCAAGCGCCCCCAGCATGGCCACGGCTGCCAGAAAGGAGCGGACCAGCACCGCAGTTAAAGCCGCCAGAATCAAGACCAGGATGACAGCGACTTCGTGCACCCGGATATCCTGAATGCTGAGATTCAGCTCCAACTGATTGACCCGTAACAAGGCCCAGCCAACGATGATGATCACGGTGCCAAGGGTGGTGATCAGGTAGTTACGCAGGTAACCATTTTGCAGGGTTTTGGTCTGCCAGTCGGCAAACTGAGTCATGCCCAGCATCAGGCGCTCGTAAATCACTTCCGGGCCAATTTTCTCTGCCCGCTGCATAAAGTCCGTGGCCTGACGCCAGCCATCCCAGACTTTAAACAGCAGCAGGCCCAGCGCCAGGCTGGTTAAGCTCAGCATCAGCGGCAGGTTAATGCCGTGCCACAGCGCCAGGTACAGCTCGATAGGCTGGCCGTAGACGGCTGCTGCCGCTGCTGCCAACAGGCCTTTGTCAGCCAAAAAGGGCATCAGACCAAACAACAGTCCCAGGCTGGCTAAAACGGCCGGCCCTATCAGCAGCGCAAAATCAGGATCCTTTGGCTTTTTGGGCGTCTCAACCGCGGGGCCAAACCAGGGTTTGAGTGCCATTACCGCTGCCACCAGTACCACCAGTATATTGGCAACCACAGTGGCAATGGTCAGGCCGATGTGCCAGCTGGATGCGGTCAGCACCGCCTCGAGCAGCAACTCTTTGCCAACAAAGCCAAACAACGGGATGATGCCTGCCAGCGACAAGGATGCCAGCACCGCCACCACTGTGGTTTTGGGCATGCTGTGGCGCAAGCCGCCTGCTTGTTGGAAATCTTTCACACCGGCTGAATGGTCCAATATACCGGCCACCATAAAGAGTGCACCTTTGTACAGTGCGTGAGCCAGCAAGAAGGTTACCGCCGCCAGAGCCGCTTTTTCGGTGCCCAGCCCCAGCAGCATGGTCAGAGTTCCCAATGCCATCACGGTCGAGTAAGCCAGTACCCGCTTTACGCCAGTAGCCCGGCTGGCCAGGAAAATGCCAGTGAGCATGGTCAGAGCACCAAAGAAAGACAAGGTCAGCAGCCAGACCTCGGTGCCACCTAAGCCCGGGCTCAGGCGCGCCAACAAATAGATGCCCGCTTTGACCATGGTTGCCGAGTGCAGGTAGGCCGAAACCGGCGTCGGGGCTGCCATGGCGTTGGGTAACCAAAAATGAAAGGGGGTTTGGGCCGACTTGGTAAAGGCGCCGAGCAACAGCAGGATCAGCATCGGCAGGTACAGCGGATGCTCGGTCAGGCCATCGGCGGCTAAAATTTCGCTTAATTCAAAGCTGCCACCGACCAGCCCCAACATAATCAGGCCGGTCATTAACGCCAGGCCGCCCAGCACCGTGACCATCAGGCCCTGATGGGCTTTTTTGCGCGATTCTTCCTGCTCATGGTTAAAGCCAATCAGCATAAAGGACGTGATGGTAGTCAGCTCCCAGAACACGAACAGGCTGATCAGGTTATCGGACAGCACCACGCCCAGCATGGAGCCCATAAAGCCGAGTAAAAAGATAAAAAAGCGTCCCAGATCCCGGTGCTTTTCCAGATAACGGCCACCGTAGGCCAAAATAAAGAAACCAATGCCGGTGATCAGCAAGGCAAAGAGCAGGGAGAGGCCATCCACCAGAAAGCTGAGATGAATGTTCAGTCCCGGGAACCAGTTGTAGCTAAACTGCAACTTTTCGCCCTGACTGACCATCGGCAGCATGCTGGCAAAGTAAGCAAACAAGGTTGCCGGTAACAGCGCAAGCGCCCAGCCGCTGTGACGTCCGGTAAAGCGATGCACCCAGGGGGCAAAGCAAGCTAAAATAAAGCATGACAGCACGGCCATCAGCATCATGTGTCGCTCCTTTGAAAACAAGCACGCAGTGTATAACGAATTGTATTATGGCCTAATTTACAGTGCCATGCTAGCAAAGCCCACTGGCAGCCGCTTTGCTGCAACTGAATGAATTGCTTTAGGGCGTGTTGACCTTTGCTGTTTGTTTTTGCAGCTGCTTGGCTGGTATTTATACAAGGCAAAGGTTGTAAGGTGTAGTTATTCTACATGAAACAAGCTTTAACGCAGTAGAAATGCCAGCCAAGCGCTGCCCGAAGGGTTCGTCTGGCGACGCTCTGCTCTTTGTCACTCGTCACTTATTTAGAATCACTAAACTACGCTCCTCGTTTCGCGATCAAAGCGCCGCCAGAGCGAACAAAACCTAAACAGCAAAGGTCAACACGCCCTCGCCTACCATGGCTTTTTACTGCCGCGGCTGCAAGTTCGATTAATTTAGCAAAAGCAGCGCTGAATACCTGAAAAGTATTATTGAGAATCGTTCTCATTGGGTTTATACTTGCCGTCATCATTTGATTGAACGACCTTTTCAGCTGGAGTTGCTATGCGTTTTGCGGCGGTTTTGTTGTGGTGCAGTGCCTGGATGCTGGTTGCGGGCCAAAGTACGGCGGTGTTCAGTGCCGAAGTCAATGTGTATTCCGCCCGGCAGGAAGAGTTGATCAAACCGGTGCTGGATGATTTTACCGCCAGCACCGGCATTCGGGTGAACCTGATTACCGGCAATGCCGATGAGTTGATTACCCGCATTGTCAGCGAAGGGCGTAACAGTCCGGCCGATTTGCTGATCACCACCGATGTGGGCCGTTTGTACCGGGCCAAGCAGCAGCAAGTATTGCAACCGCAGCAATCGGAGTTGCTGCAACAGGCCATCCCTGCTCATCTGCGGGACGATGCCGGCTACTGGTTCGGTCTGACGGTGCGCGCCCGGCCGGTGCTCTATGCTGCAAAGCGGTTGGACGAGGCGGACAAAGCCGTGTTGCACGACCTGACCCACGAACGCTGGAGCGGCCGTATCTGTGTCCGCAGCTCTGGCCACATTTACAATCAATCGATGGTGGCAGCCAAGCTGGCACATCACGGCACTGCAGCAACCGAGCAGTGGGTTCGCGGTCTGGTACGCAATTTTGCCCGCCCACCGCGCGGTGGTGACCGGGATCAAATCCGGGCTCTGGCAGCCGGTGTCTGTGATCTGGCCATCGCCAATACCTACTATCTGGCTGGCATGATGAATGACCCGCGCGATCAACAAGCTGCGGCTGAGGTGGCGGTGTACTGGCCTGAGCAAGATCGGCTTGGTACCCACATCAACATTTCCGGTGCCGGTGTGGCCACCCATGCACCCAACCCTGCAGCCGCGCTGCAACTGCTGGAGTTTATGGTGCAGCAAGACAGCCAACAGTGGTATGCCGAAGCCAACCACGAGTACCCGGTTCGCCCCGGTGTGGCTTACAGCCAGACTTTGCAATCCTATGGTGACTTTAAAGCCGATACTCTGCCACTGGAGCGGCTGGGAACTTTGAATGCGGAAGCATTGCGCTTAATGGACAGAGCACGTTGGCGCTAGTTGGTTGTTGCTGTAGTCGCTGTAGGCCCCTCCGGTGTTAAAACAATTCGGGTGGCGACCTGATCCCTGGCGCTGGCTGGTAGTGATACCAGCCAGCGTGTTGGCTTTGCCGGTACTGGTGATTTTGCTGAGCCTGCTGCAGCCGCAGTGGGAGGTGTGGTCGCATTTGCGCCAGACCGTGCTTTGGCTCTACATCAGCAACTCCTTGCTGTTGGCTTTTGGGGTCGGCTTTGGTGCCTTATTCCTTGGTACCGGCAGTGCCTGGTTGGTTTCGCAGTACCAGTTCCCGGGCCGACGCTTGCTGGAGTGGATGCTGCTGTTGCCACTGGCGATGCCGGCCTACATCATTGCTTATACCTACACCGGCTTGCTGGACTTTGCCGGGCCGGTGCAAACCCAGTTGCGTGATGCATTCGGCTGGCGTTATGGCGATTACTGGTTTCCGGAAATCCGCTCCTTAGGCGGCGCTATTCTGATGCTGTCGCTGGTGCTCTATCCTTATGTCTACATGCTGGCCCGCAATGGTTTTCGTGAGCAGGCCGCTTCGCTGCAAGAGGCCAGCCGTACTCTCGGGCTGACCACCCGGCAGCATTTTTGGCAAGTGGCCTTGCCGCTGGCGCGTCCCGCCATTCTGACCGGTACGGCACTGGCGATGATGGAAGCCTTCGCCGATTATGGCACCGTGCAATACTTTGGGGTGGACACCTTCACCACCGGCATTTTCCGCACCTGGTTTGGCCTGAACAACAGTCTGGCTGCGGCGCAGCTGGCGGCGATGCTGAGCAGCTTTGTGCTGTTTTTGTTGGTGTTGGAGCAATGGTCCAGGCGCAAAATACGCTATTACCATCAAGGACAAAAAGACAGTCAGGCCCCGCGCAAAGTATTGCAAGGCCCCAGAGCATTGGGGGTGTTGGCACTTTGTCTGCTGCCACTGGTTTTTGGTTTTGTGGTGCCGGCCACACAATTGCTGATCTGGGCCTTGGCGACCTGGCGCGACACCCTGGACCAGCGCTTTTTGCAATTGGTGTGGAACAGTTTCTCGCTGGCGGCCATGGCAGCGCTGTTGGCGGTGTTGCTGGCGTTGATTTTTGCCTATGCCCGGCGGCTCAGGCGTGACTGGCTGGTGTTGGTGCCGGTGCGCCTGGCGGCGCTGGGCTATGCCATTCCTGGTACGGTGATCGCCATTGGTGTGATGCTGCCGCTGGCATTTTTGGATCGGCATATTGATTTGCTGGCCGAGCAATGGTTTGGTATTCGCACTGGCTTGCTGTTTTCCGGGACCTTATTTGCGTTGCTGTTGGCGTACAGTGTGCGTTTTCTGGCGGTCTCGCTGCACAGCATCGAAGCTGGCCTGGAGCGTATTCGCCCCAATATGGATCAGGCGGCGCGCTCCCTGGGGTGCTCGCCGCGCCAGGTGTTGTGGCGGGTGCATGTCCCGCTGTTGCGTGGTAGTGTACTGACAGCCTTGCTGTTGGTGTTTGTCGACGTGCTAAAAGAGCTGCCGGCAACCCTGATTTTGCGGCCCTTTAACTTCAACACCCTGGCAGTGCGTACCTTTGAGCTGGCGTCCGACGAACGTCTGGCCGATGCGTCTTTATCGGCGCTGGCGATTGTGCTGGTTGGGTTATTGCCGGTGATTATCTTAGCCCGCTCCATGGAGCGGGCGCACTAAAACGGACGAACTATGCTGGTATTGGAGCAACTTGACGTCGCTTATGGCACCCATACTGTGGTGAAAGACATTACCTTTTCGCTGTCAAAAGGCCAGATTGGCTGTCTGGTCGGTCCCTCGGGTTGTGGCAAAACCACCTTGCTGCGCGCCATTGCCGGCTTTGAGCCCGTCGCTAAAGGGGCGATTCGACTGGCGCAAGGTGTGGTTAGTGCCCCCAATCACGCCTGTCCGCCTGAACAGCGCAAACTGGGCATGGTGTTTCAGGATTTTGCGCTTTTTCCGCACCTGACCGTCGCTGAAAACATTGGTTTTGGCATCAAGCAACTAAGCCGCAGTGCACGTCAGCAGCGTGTGCGGGAGTTGTTACGGCTGGTCGGCTTGCCCGATCTGGCCGAGCGCTACATCCACCAATTATCGGGTGGTCAGCAGCAGCGGATTGCCCTGGCCCGGGCGATAGCGCCCAAACCCGAAGTGCTGTTGCTGGATGAACCCTTTTCCAGTCTGGATGCGGAGCTGCGGGAGTCGCTGGCGCGCGATATCCGGCAGATTTTAAAACAGGAGCAGATGACCGCCGTGATGGTGACTCACGATCAGTTCGAAGCCTTTACCATGGCGGACTTGATTGGGGTGATGGAGCATGGACGTATGCAGCAATGGGCGACCCCTTACGAGCTGTATCACAAGCCGGTGAATCGCTTCGTTGCCGACTTTATCGGTCGCGGAGTTTTGCTGGCGGGTAAGATGCTCGATAGTCAACGGGTTCAGACATCCTTTGGTATTTTCCGGCAGAGTTACCAGCCGGGTCTGCAGCAGGGGGATAGCGTCGATGTGCTGATCCGGCCGGATGATATCGTGCACGACGATGACAGCGGAGTGACTGCCAAAGTGCTGGAAAAGTCCTTTCGTGGTTCCCACATACTCTACAGTCTGGAGCTGCACAGCGGCGATCAGGTCTATTGTCTGGCGCTCAGTCACCACAACCATGCGGTGGGTGAAATGATCGGCATTCGGCTCGATCTTGACCACATGGTGGTGTATCCGCGGTTGGCATCAGCCCATGCAGAGCTGGCTCAGTAAAAAGAAAACGCCTGCTCCAGCTCGATGATTTGGTGCTGTAAACCTTCAAGTTGCAGCTCCAATTGGGTACGCTGACGCACCAGAGCGGCTTGTTGCTGCCGGTGTTCGCTGATCTCACGGTACAGTTGCTGCCTGCCTTCCGGCGTCTGTGCATCGCCAAACATTAAGGCTTCTTTGTCACGGATCTGTTCGGCCAACTGCTGGTAGTCGTTATCCAGCTGTGTTAGTTGGCGCTCACTTTGTTGTGCCTGCTGCCGTAACAAGAAGATGCGGCGGCCGGCATCAAAACCCAGTAAAAAGTCGGCTTCGGCCTCCCCCTGACAAACGCCCTGGTAGTTTTGACCGGAGCGGCCATATTCAAAACCATTGCTGGTGCGGCAAAACAACTGCAAGCCCTGGCGATGGCCGCGCTGGTACAAAGCCAGATCAGGCACCACCTGGTGTTTGGCGCAATCCTGGCGATAGGTATCGATGCGGGCAGGTGAACGGCCCTGCACCCCATCGGCATAGCCCAGGGTTTGCCAGTCTGCTTGCAGGCATTCGTCTTTACTCAGGGTGGCACAACCTGTCAGCAACAGGCCGGCAGATAACAGTAGGAGTCTGTGCATGGGGATCTCACCGGATTGGAATGGCTTTACCTTAAAAGAATCCGCGCTTTACGACAACTGATTTTAGCGCTGCTGCTGTAAGTACTGTAAAAAGTCGGGGGCTGGCAGGGCTTTGGACCAAAGATAGCCCTGAGCGGCGTCGCAGCCCCATTGCTGCAAGCGTTGCATGGTGGCGTCATCCTCCACCCCCTCGGCCACAGTGCTGAGCTCCAGGCCTTTGGCCAGCTGAATAATCGCCTTGATCAAAGGCTCATCCCGTAAAGATACCGAAAGCGAACTGATAAAGGACTTATCAACCTTCAGGCTTGAGGCATTAAACTGGCGCAAATACCCCAGGTTGGAGTAACCGGTGCCAAAATCATCAATAGCAAAGGTGATGCCGAGTGCGCCAAGCCGTTGCAATTGGTTTTGCACCAGCTGGGTGTCGTCAATCAGCAGCGATTCGGTTAACTCCAGTTCGAGAGCCGTTGCCGGCAGGCCACTGTTGGCCAGAGCCGCCAGCAGGGTTTGTTGCAGTTTGCCATCCCGAAATTGCAAGGGGGATAAGTTCACCGCAACCCGAACATCAGGAAAGCCTTGTTGACGCCATTGTTGGCAGTCGATGCAGGCCTGTTGCAGCACCCAGGCACCGAGCTCCAGGATCAGGCCACTGCGCTCCGCCAGTTCAATGACCTCGGCCGGGTTGATAAAACTGCCATCGTCCTGCGGCCAGCGTAGCAAGGCTTCTGCTCCCAGAATTTGCTGGCTGCGCAGGCAGACTTTGGGTTGGTAATAAAGCGCAAAGCTCTGGCTTTTCATGGCCGCACGAATGCGTTGCAGTAAATTAAACTTGTCGGTATTGGCCTGATCCATGGCGTCGTTGTAAAAGCACCAGGTGTTGCGCCCCTGTTCTTTCGCGTTGTACATCGCCATATCGACTTTGCGGCACAGCACATGAAACTCAATGCCATCGGCCGGCACAGTGGCAATGCCTACCGAGCCAGAGACTTCAACTTTGGTTTGCATCAGGGTGAAGGCTTCGGTGCTTTGCTTTAGCAAGCGGGACGCCAAATCGGCCAACTGGCTGTCATCGTCGTTACATGGGCTAAGCACCATAAATTCATCGCCGCCAAAGCGGCAGAGCACATCTCGCTCTGACAGTTCGTCTTGCAACCGCTTGGCCAGCTGCTGCAGCAACTGATCGCCGGCGGCATGGCCCAGGGCGTCATTGACCGGTTTAAAATTATCCAGATCCAGAAACAACAGTGCCAGACGCTGCTGGTTTTGCAGGCAGTCCAGTTGCATTTGCCGAAACAGTTGTTCGCACAAGTTGCGATTAGGTAGGTCGGTCAGTTTGTCGTGCATCGCCAGACGCTCAAGCTGCTGTTGCGTTTCGCGCACCCGCTTATTCTCCTGCTGCAGGGCACGCAAAGAGCGGTGCAGATCCTGCGCCATCAGCAAGACACTAAAGCCAATGATGCTTAAAATGACACAGATATAGAGGATATGGCGCCAACTATCGGCCGGCAGGTAGGGTACCAGCCAGCTTTGCATGCTGGCATAACCCATGGCCGCAGAGGCCAGTATCATGTAGCTCAGTAAGGAGAGAAATAAGTTACGGCTGCCTAAAATTGCTGCAAACACAAGTACGCCGGGGAAACCTACCACAGCAAGATCCCGAATGCCGCCGGAAGCGACGGCCAGCCCCGTCAGCATCAACGCCATCGACCAGAGTAAAATGTAGGCTGCCAGCAATGAGCGTTGCCACCAGGCGGCCGCGAACGCCATGCCTAAAAAAGCAGCGCCAGTCAGTAAGAAAGCCTGAGTCAGGCCGGATGAAACGGTGGCTGCCAGCAAGACACCACACAAAGTTGCAGCGGATATTTGCAGCAAGCGTCTGGATCGCAGCTCCAGCAGGCTGTCTTCAGAATGTGTGGCGCTGGGCTTCTCGGGCGCTGCAGTCATCAGCTAGCGGGCTCCTTCAAGGGGGCAGATATCAAAGATAAGTGAACTCGCATTAAAGCGCAATGGCGTACAGCTGCATGCAGGCTGGTCAGCCCGAAAAGGGGAATGGCATTACTGTGGCTTCGGTGCAGACTGCAGGCTGCGCGCATCCGGTAACAATCGCTGTTTTATTTGCGCCAGTTCGCCGCTCTCCTTAAGCTGCATAATGGCCTCGCTAAAAGCCTGGCTTAAGGCTTCCCCTTGTGGGTGCTGGCGGGAAAACAAGAGATAGAGGGGTTGCTGCTCAATCGGTGGTTCTACCCAATCAATGTAGGGCAGAAACTCGGGAAACTCATGATGCAGCAAATAAATGCCATTGAGTTTATCACCGGCCATCAGGTCGACTCTGCCTGCTCGCAGCAACACAAACAACTGTTCTTCACTGGAGACCTGATAATGCCGGATCCGGGTTTCCAGCAGTCCATCCGGGTGAGAGTAGCCCAGCACAGAGCCATAGCGTACGCCTTGATGCACCAGGTCCAGGTAGCTATCAAAGTGGTAATGGCTATCGGCGCGTTTAAAAAAAACAATGGCGGTTTGGTAAATAGGTTCCGGAAAGTAAAACGCCTGCTCACGTTCGTCGGTATGTTTGACCCCAAGCACCGCCGCATACTGGCCGAGACGGCTGGCTTGCATGGCTCTGGCAAAGGGCATGTAATGGATTTCGACTGGTTGCTCCATCTTATCAAAGGCGGCCTGCATAATGGCGGTCAAAGCCCCGCCCTCTGGCAGGTGCTCGCCAGTATGTGGACTGTAATCGGAGCTGGCAATTAACAGGGGTTCGGCCCAGATAACGTAGCTGGCAAGCAGCAGACCAAACCCGATGGCAGTCGCTTTCATGGCACCGGATGTCGCGGTTACTTTGTTTTAGTATGGCAGAAAACGTTAGGGCGTGTTGACCTTTGCTGTTTGTTTTTGCAGCGAACAAAATCTAAACAGCACAGGTCAACACGCCCTAGAGCGCGACAAAAGAAAGGCGCCCATCAGGGCGCCAAAGTGGGCAAAGCAACCAGGAGAGCAGCCCAAAACACCGCAGTTAGTCGGTCAGAAAGTCGCGCAGTACATCCGCCACGGCCGCCATGCCAACCACGCCATCCAGGTGCCCCCAGATGCCGGGGATTTCATGGTAGTGGACTGTTCTACCGGCGGCTTCCAGCGCTTGTTGGGTGGTACGGCTCATTTGTGGCAGCAGCAGCTGATCGCCGGCAGCAGGCAGCAACAGGGTCGGTGCTTGCACCTGCTTTAAGGCTTGTTGCCAGTTGTCCCCCATGCCGGCTCGAAAGAGCTGGGATGCACGCACCAGATAGAGGATATGGTTGGCATCCTGGTAAGCTGCGCGGATGGCAGCGTGCTCACGCAGTTGCTGCCAGGCAGAAAACTCCGCTCGTATGTCCTGATGGGGCGCTGCATCGGTGTAGGGCGCCGGGTAACGCAGGTTGAAGCCGGTGGGGTAGACCGCATCCTGAATGATGTAGGATAACGCCGTGATCAAGCCTTCGGTCGGTTGCCCAGTGGCGTAGTAATCGCCGTTGTTCCAGGCCGGATCGGCTTTAATCGGGTAAGCCCAACGCTCCAGGCGAACGGCTGCCCAGGCATCGATAAAGGCGCTGCCGATCACCGGCACTAGCCGCTCTACTCGTTCCGGATAACGGGTTGCCCACTCAATGGCCTGAAAAGAACCCATCGATGGCCCGATCACCGCATGCAGGCGTTCAATGCCCAGGCTATCGAGCAAAGCGCGTTGCACCTCGACAAAGTCGCCAATGGTGACTACCGGGAAGTCCAGTCCCCAGGGTTTGCCGGTGGCTGGGTTGATGGTGGCCGGGCCTGTGGTGATGACGTTGGGGTCAAACACATTGGCATTGACCAGGGTATCGACACTGATGACATAAAAGCGGTCGGTATCGATGGCTTTACCCGGGCCTATGATGGCATCCCAATAGCCTGGAACAGGGTCATCGGCACTGTACTTGCCCGCTGCATGGGAACTACCGGAAAAAAAGTGCGTGATTAAAATGACATTGTCTTTGGCCTCATTCAGCTGGCCATAGGCTTCCCAGCCCACCTGAACCGGCGCAATGACCTGGCCATTTTCGGTGGTGAATTCGGCGATTTCAAAGCGCTGTTTTTCGACCAGCATGGCCTTGGCCAGGCCGCTGAACAGCAAAGCGACGAGCAGCAGACTACGAAGCAACATGCGTTATCTCCTTAAACTAATTGGAACAGGCCAATGGCGACAAAAACGCCGGCCAAAGGCACCAACACACTGACCACCGCTACCGGCCAGTAGGCGTTTTGGTGGGTTTCACCACAAATAGCACGAATGGTGGTGACGACATAGCCGTTGTGCGGCAAGGAATCGAGTGCACCGGACGAAATAGCCACCACCCGATGCAATTGTTCCGGGTCAACCCCACGGTCAAGGTAAGTCGGTGCAATTTCCGGCAGTGCAATGGCCTGGCCACCGGAAGCAGAGCCAGTCAGACCCGCAATGGCACTGACGGCTACGGCAGCCCCCAGCAGCTCAGGGCCAGGCAGATGCGTCATGTAGTCGACCACACCGGCAAAGGCTGGTGTTAAGCGAGCGACACTGCCAAAACCAACTACGGCTGCCGTATTGCCAATCGCCAGCAAGGCACCCAGTACCCCTTCGTTGGTTGCAGCGGCCGGATTGCGTAAAAACTTCATATTGAGCAGGTACAAGCTGCTGACGCCGCCAGCCAGCGCCACAATCAGCGCTGCCTGTTGCAAGGACTCATGCAAAAAGAACGAGAGGGTGAGTACCACCAGCAGGGGGATAATGCCAAAAATAGGGTTGGGCAGGTTGCGGTCTTCCACCTCGGGATCGCTGGCGCGTTGAATAAAATGCTCGCCCTTGGCCACCGCTTTGCGGATCATCCACATCAGGCTCATGTAGCCGCTGATGGCCATAATGACCGCCACTACCAGGCTGACTTCCCAACCGGCATAGGGGGTGGTGCCTAGGTATGGGATGGGGATCCAGTTCTGGATTTCCGGTGAGCCCGCCGAGGTCATGGTAAAGGTCACCGAGCCCAGTGCCAGTGCTGCCGGGATAAAGCGTCTTGGCAGGTTGGCGCCTTTAAACAAGCTCACCGCCATCGGGTAGGCCGAGAAGGCCACCACAAAGACGCTGACGCCGCCATAGGTCAAGACCGCACAGGCCATCACTACTGCCAGCACCGCCCGGGTGTGGCCGATGCGTTTGACAATCGCCAGCGCCACTGCATCGGCAGCGCCGGTGTGCTCCATCAGCTTGCCAAACAAAGAACCCAGCAAAAACATTAAAAACCAGGCGGCGACAAAGCCAGAAAATCCACTCATGTAACCATGAACAAAGTCGACCTTATCGGCGATATCCCAAAAAGGAATGCCATTGGTGGCGGCCACCATCAGTGCGCACAACGGCGCTGTGATAAAGAGATTGAAGCCCCGCATCGTCAACACGATCAACAGCAGCAACCCCAGGATTAACCCGAATAACCCCAGCATGCAAAATTCCTCGTTTAATTTTGATTCAGTGTGATACAACAGCCTGACTCAGGCCATAGTACTAAGGTACAGGTTAAAAATTCTGCATTTAAGCCTACAGTAGGGGCGTAATGTTAACGACTCACGCAGGAGAGCCATGATGGCAACGAACGAAAATCTAAAAAACAGCAGGGTGACAACACGGGGATTTACCATCAGCGCACTGGCTCTGGCGGTTGGCGCCAGCCTGATGGCGACAACGGCCATTGCTGGTGATGAAGAGTCAGCGGAGGCTAGTGAACTGAAGCTGGAGCGGATTGAAGTCACCGCCCGTCGCACGGTAGAAAACTTGCAACGTGTGCCGGTTGCCGTGACCTCCATTGGTGCCGATGACATCGAGCAACGCGGGCTATCAACCATTTTGGAAGTGCAGCAATTTTCGCCCAATACCACTTTGCAGCAAAGTCGCGCCACCAACTCCACCTTAACGGCCTTCATTCGTGGCGTAGGCCAGGAAGATCCGCTGTGGGGTTATGAGCCCGGTGTTGGCATTTACATCGATGATGTCTATGTCGCCCGGCCTCAGGGTGCGGTACTGGATATCCTCAATATTGAGCGGGTGGAAGTGCTGCGCGGGCCTCAGGGGACCTTGTACGGCAAAAACACCATCGGTGGCGCCGTCAAGTACGTCACGCGGCAAATGACGGGCGATACGGAGTTTTCCATCAATGGCACGGTGGGCAGCTACAACCAGCGTGACCTGAAAGTCACCGGCCAGCTGCCGCTGATCCAGGACCGGCTCTATTTCGGTCTGGGCTATGCAAATTTGCAGCGGGATGGTTACGGTGAGTTTTTGATTTCCGACCTGCCCAATCAGGACAAAGAAAACTACAACAAAGACATTCAGGCCTTTCGGGCCACCCTGGAGTTTCGTCCTGGCGATAACTTTTTTATGCGGTTGAATTACGACAAAACCGACGACAAATCCAACTCCAAAGGCGGCTTCCGCCTGCTACCAAGCTTGCTGACCGATGCGCCGGTGCCAGACAGTGTCTACGATTCCTACACCAGCCTGCCAACCTGGACCCGGGTTGAAACCGAAGGCATGAGCTTGTTGATGGACTGGGCGGTCAGCGACAGCATCAGTGTCAAGTCCATTACCTCACGGCGGGAAAATTACTCGCCGGTCAATATCGACTTTGACAACACGCCTCTGCGTATTTTTGATGTGCCAGCGATTTACGAAGATAAATGGTTTACTCAGGAGTTGCAGCTGAATTACCGCAGCGACAACCTAAGTCTGGTGTCTGGCTTGTACTACTTCACCTCTGAGTCGTGCGGGGTGTTCGATGCCATTTTGGAAGTGCTGGGGCAAACCGCCTTTGGGACACCTGGGTTGACCCGTGAAGTGGCTGGCTGCAGCGACAGCGACAGCAGTGCGGCTTATGCTCAGGGAACCTATCGTTTGAATGACCAGTGGTCCCTGACTGCTGGCCTTCGTTACACCAAGGACAAAAAAGATGCCCTGGTCCGCAATGGCCTGATTTTCGATACTGTTTACCCAGAGTCGGGTTGGATCCCAGGTTATGTTCGGCCAGATGGCCTGCAAACCCCGGTGGTGTTGGATGACAGCGCCAGTTGGAGCAAGTGGACTCCGAAGTTTGGGGTAGAATACCAGCACAGCGCCGATACCATGTTTTTTGCCAGCTTCAGTCAGGGCTTTAAATCCGGTACCTTTAATCCACGGGCCGAAACCGCTGAACCAGCAGCCAACCCGGAAGATGTGTACTCCTATGAGATTGGGGTAAAGAGCGATCTGACCAATACCTTCCGCCTCAATGCCACCTTGTTTATGCTGGATCACAAAAACCGCCAGTACATCTCGGTGATCCCGGATCCAAACGACTCCTCGGTGTTGAACCAGCGGTTGGGCAATGTGGGCCAATCCGATGCGACCGGTGCTGAGTTTGAGTTTACCTGGATGGCTAATCGCAACCTGCAGTTTTACGGTAGCCTTGGTTTGATTGATGCGAAGTTTAAAAATGTCTTTAGCTTTGATGCTACGACTGGTCAGCAGATCGACATTACCGATAACTTTGTCATCACCAATACGCCAAAAACCACTGCAAACCTGGGCTTTAGTTATGAAATGCCGCTGGCTTCCAGTGGGGATTTGATTTTCAACGGCAACTATGCCTACCGCAGCAAATACTCACTGACTGAAGTGGGTAACCTGTTGGAGCAAAGCAGTTATGGCTTGTTGAATCTATCGGTCAACTGGTTGAGCGCCAATGGCCACTGGACGGTGGGTCTGCATGGCAAAAACCTGACCAATGAGCAGTACCTGGTGGGGAATTATGCCTTTATTTCCATTGCCGATGACGGTAGCTTTATTCCGGGCTTGGGTGGCGACAATACCCTGATCGGTTATTACGGCGATCCCCGCACCATCAGCCTGACGGTCGGCTACCGCTTCTAAGGCGGTTACTGTGGCCGGAACTGTACTGTTAGGGTCAGTTCCGGCTATGATAGTGGTCACGCCTTCTTGTTTGCTAACCTGGTACCGCTATGATTGCCATCATTGCCGATGATCATCCGCTTTTCCGTGTAGCCTTGTCTCAGGCCGCACAAACCATTCTGGGCGACCAGGCGCTGTTGCTGCAAGCTGACAGCATGGAGCGGGTCTGGGCATTATTGCGTCAGCACCCGGATACCAGTTTAATTTTCCTCGACTTAAAAATGCCCGGCGCCGATGGCTTTGCCGGCTTGACTGCTTTGCGCACCGAGTACCCGGATGTGTCGGTGCTGATGGTCTCGGCGGTGGAAGATCCTGCGGTGATCAAACAGGCCATGCAGCTGGGCGCTGCTGCTTATGTGCCTAAATCGGCACCGCTGGATCTGATGGCGGCAGCCATCGCCGCAGTGCAGCAGGGTGATAGCTGGTTACCGGCCGAGCTCAGCCAGGAAGTGGCCGAAGCCAGCAGTCTGATTGATGATGACTTTGCCAGTCGGCTGGAGCAGCTGACGCCGCAACAGTTCCGGGTGCTGAAAATGATTGCCGATGGCTTGCTGAACAAGCAAATTGCCTACGAGATGAATGTGCAGGAGACCACCATCAAGCAGCATGTGTCGGCTATTTTACGCAAGCTCAATGTCAACAACCGTACTCTGGCCGGTATTCTGTTCGAAAAACTGAAGCTGCCGGAAACGGGCTCTTAGTATTCCCTCAATCAATGCCTGTGATGCTATGCATTTATCCTATTTATGATAAAGGCGGTTTTTGCCAGTCAATTCCTGCTTTTTGTGGCTGTTCTTTTACTGTTGGCGTGCTGTGCACAGCCTGCTTGTGGTAAGAAAAACGGGGAATTCTTTAGTAATTCATTAAAAATCAATGGTTAACTGCATTTATGTCCTTTGTTCTGAACAGGGTTTCAGGTGAATCTTGTCATAATATTGATGAATGGCAGGAATGGGGTTTATTGATTGTATTTATGCGTCAATCAGGGCTAGATTAAAACCACAACAGCCATACGCCCTGAGGAAAACAGCATGACTTACCAAGCCACCCTGGATAAATTCGCCACCCTGATTGGCAGCCACGACCAAAGCTGGCAGGAAATCAGCCCGGAATACGCCGCCCGCATGGCGCTGCAAAACCGCTTTCAAACTGGGCTGGATATTGCCCGTTACACCGCCGGCATTATGCGCCAGGACATGGCCGACTACGACGCCGACAGCAGCCAGTACACCCAGTCGCTGGGCTGCTGGCATGGTTTTATCGGCCAGCAAAAACTGATTGCGATTAAAAAACACTTTGGCAGCACCAGCAAAAAGTACCTGTATCTGTCGGGCTGGATGATCGCAGCGCTGCGCTCTGAGTTTGGCCCATTGCCGGATCAGTCGATGCATGAAAAGACCTCGGTGCCCAGCTTGATCGCCGAGTTGTACACCTTTTTACGCCAGGCCGATGCGCGCGAGCTGGGTGGTTTGTTCCGCCAGCTGGATGCCGCCAAAGAAGCGGGCGATAACGCCAAAGTGGCTGAGCTGCAGCAGCAAATCGACAACCATCAGACTCATATCGTTCCGATCATTGCCGACATCGATGCCGGCTTTGGCAACGAAGAAGCCACCTACTTGCTGGCAAAGAAAATGATTGAAGCCGGTGCCTGCTGTATTCAGATTGAAAACCAGGTGTCGGATGAAAAGCAGTGCGGCCACCAGGATGGCAAGGTGACGGTTCCTCATGCCGACTTCCTGGCCAAAATTCGCGCCGTACGTTACGCCTTTTTAGAGCTGGGCGTGCCGGATGGCGTCATTGTGGCCCGTACCGACTCGCTGGGTGCTGGCCTGACCAAGCAAATTGCAGTGACCAAAGAGCCGGGCGATCTGGGCGACTTGTACAACAGCTTCCTGGATGGCGACTACGTGCAAAGCGCCGACGACATTGCCAACGGCGATGTGGTGGTGAAAGCCAATGGCAAGCTGTTAAAGCCAAAGCGTCTGGCCAGCGGTTTGTTCCAGTTCCGCCCTGGCAGTGGTGAAGATCGGGTGGTACTGGATTGCATTACCTCCTTGCAGCATGGTGCTGACTTGCTGTGGATTGAAACCGAGAAGCCGCATGTCGGCCAGATTGCTGCCATGGTCAACCGCATTCGTGAAGTGGTGCCCAATGCCAAGCTGGTGTACAACAACAGCCCATCCTTTAACTGGACGCTGAACTTCCGTCAGCAGGTATTTGATGGCTGGCAGCAAGAAGGCAAAGATGTCTCTGCCTATGATCGCGCCAAACTGATGAGCGCCGAGTACGACAGCAGCGAGCTGGCGATTGAGGCGGACCGTCGCATCCAGACTTTCCAGGCCGATGCAGCCCGTGAAGCCGGTATTTTCCACCACCTAATCACCTTGCCGACCTACCACACGGCAGCGCTTTCGACCGACAACCTGGCGAAAGAGTACTTTGGTGAAGCGGGCATGCTGGGCTATGTGGCCGGCGTACAGCGCAAAGAAATCCGTCAGGGCATTGCCTGCGTCAAGCACCAGAACATGGCGGGCTCGGATATGGGCGACGATCACAAAGAGTACTTCTCTGGTGATGCGGCCTTAAAAGCATCCGGCAAAGACAACACCATGAATCAGTTCTAAGCCTGGTTGGGGCTTGTGATTGGGCAGCGCTTGCGCTGCCCTTTTTTATTGCCCGTTCTAAGCTTGCTATCCTGTATGGCTTACTGGGCGCTTTGGGTATCAAGCCTGGCGGGGGTGATCGCTGCCTGAAGTGGGAGAGCACAACCGAGCAACAGGCCTAGCAATGATTTCATAGCGGCACTCGTTCATTGGTGAAAAGATCAGCCTAATGGAGTGGGGGTCAGGATGCATGCGCTTATAAGGGGTGGCACAGGATGTTTATCGCTGTTGACGCAAGCGCTTCAATTGCAAATGACCAAGCACGGTTCCGATAGGAATGAACGCCAGCCAGCAAAAGGATGCTATACGGGTAAAATGGCTGAACCAACGGGCTAATGCCTTGTTGCGTCCGGTAAGATAGACGCTGAGAGCTAGGCCTGCAGTCGCTGGAATGACGGCCAGCCAAGATAGGACGATACCTTCTGACAAAGCACCGGCCACCAAGCGGGGATCTTCGGTGGATAGAGCTTCAAAAGCATAATAAAAACCCCAGCCTAAGTGCCACAGTGCCAATAAATAAAAAAGCTGCAGCAAGCTGCACAGTGCAATCAGCATATTTCAACCCTTTTGCTGGTGGAGTGTTTTGGTGAATGAGAAGCCTAAGTCAGTCGAAGCGTAAGATGATACCATAGCAAAGCGAAGCAGTGTGGTGAGGTAGTGACAATGATTTTAACTGGTTTGGGGTGGGGAGCTTGGGTGTTGGCGCTTTGGTGGAGCTTCCCGCGCGAATTTTGGCCCAAGCTCAGGGCCGAGCCGGAGTACCAGCATCTGGTGTTTGGTTCGGCGGCGGTGTTGCTGCTGCTGTGGTTGTTGCAAGCCAGTATCTACCAGGGCCTGGCAGTGCATTTTCTGGCCATTACGGTGTTGACCCTCTGCCATGGTTGGCGCATTGCGATCTGGATTTGCCTGTTGCCCTGGCTGGTTTTGCTGGCGCTTGGCCAGGTTTCCCTGGCCGATGGCGGCCTCTATGCCCTGACCACCTTTGTGCTGCCCGGGCTTTTTAGTGCGGCGGTGTTCTGGTTTAGCTATTATTTTTTGCCCCGACATTTGTTTATCTACATTTTTGTGGCGGCTTTTTTTGCAGCGGCCCTGACCATAGCGCTGCATATGGGGCTTACCGCGCTCTGGTTTTATCTGGACGGGCGTTACCCCTGGCACATCATTCAGGATAATTACTTAGTGCTGGCGCTGTTGATTAGCTTCCCCGAAGCCTTGCTCAATGGCATGGCGGTCACGCTGATGGCGCTGTTCCGGCCGCATTGGCTGCGCACTTTTTACGACAATGAGTACCTGGCTCCTGAGCGTTGATTAGGGCCTAATGACCTTAACGCAACAGCCGTTGAAACAGCCGTTTTAGGGCTACCGGCTTCAGGGGTTTTAGCAAAAAATGAAAGCCGGCGTTTAAGGCGTCTTCCCGGATTTGCTCGCTGTGATCGGCCGAGTGAATCACCACCGGCAGCTGCAGCGAAAAGTGATTGCACAGCTGCTCCGCCACCATCACACCGGTGGCGCCGTTATCCAGATGGTAATCAAACAACAGCACATCGGGCTTTAGGCCGTCACGAATGGCCTGCAGTGCCTGTTCCGGGCCGGTGATCGGATGCACCTGGCAGTCCCAGCTGCGCAGCAATTCGGTCACGGCCTGCAACAACTGCGCATCGTTGTCGAGCAGCAACACGGTTTTGCCGGCAAAGCTGGCTTTGATATCGGCCGGGCTGCCGGTTTTGGCTTGCGGTGCAGGCAATGCGCACAGTGGCAGCTGAATGCTAAAGCAACTGCCCTGGCCCGGAGCAGAGCGCACACTCAGTGGATGCTGCAGCATGCTGCTGATGCGGTTGGCAATGGCCAAACCCAGGCCCAGGCCTTTTTGATGCTGACTGTCGCCTTGTTGGAATTCTTCAAAAATCCGCTGCTGATCCTGCTCTGCGATGCCAATGCCGGTATCTATGACCCGGATCTCCAACTGGCTACCTCGGCGTTTGCAGCCGAGCACCACCCGGCCCTGCTCGGTGTAACGGATGGCATTGGCCAGCAGGTTTTGCACCACCCGTTTCAGCAGTTTGCGATCGGTATGCACCGCCAGTTTGCTTGGCAGATAACGAAAACTCAGGCCCTTTTCAGCCGCCAGCACACCGGCATCGCGCGCACTGTCGTCCAACAGGTCGGTCAGGGCGACGGGCTGGTGGTGGGCTTTGATTACGCCGGCGTCCAGCTTGGTCAACTCCAGAATAGAGGCCAGCAGCTCTTCGGCCGAGTCGAGCGAGCGGATCAAGTGCTCGCTAAGCTGCTGTTGCTCAATGGAGTCGGCTTTTTCCCGCAGCAAACCGGCAAAGAGAGCGGCGGCGTTGAAAGGCTGCATCAAATCGTGGCCGGCAGCGGCAAAAAAACGGGTCTTGGCCTGGGTACTGGCTTCAATTTTTTGCTGGGCCTGTTGCAGCTGCTGGTTCAGGGTTTCCAGCTTGCGGGTACGATCGGCCACCCGTTGCTCCAAGGTCAGATTGCTTTGCTCTAGCGCTTGTTGCACCTCAATAAAGGAACTGATGTCGGTGAAGGTGGTGACAAAGCCACCGCCCGGCAACGGGTTGCCTTGCATCTCGAACACCCGACCGTCTTGTTGTGGTCGCTGGAATTTGTAGCTGCTGCCCTGGCGCAGGTAGCTGAGACGTTTTTCCACTTCACTTTCTATATCGGCACTGTGGATCAAACCGCGCTCGGCATTAAAGCGGATCAAATCGGCCACCGGCCGGCCAACGTCGACCAGACCAGCAGGGTAGGCAAACATATCCAGATAGCGCTGGTTCCAGGCAATGATCCGCAGATCGGCGTCCACCACACTGATGCCCTGGCTGATGTTGTCGATGGTGGCCTGCAGCAGCGCCTGATTGAATTGAAACACCTGGCTGGCTTCATCGACAAAGCGGGCCACGGTTTCCAGTGGCAACTGGCTGTGACGGCTGGCAGCATCCATCACCAGCCGCATGGAGGCGCCGCCAATCACCGCCGATAAGGAACGTTCGCAGGCCTGCACCAGATTGGCCGGTGCCGGGGTGTATTGCTCGGGCTCGGTACTGCGCACACTGCGCTGCAGCACCCGGTTTGCTTCCGACTCGCCGGCAAAACGGCGCAGCAACAAATAACAGTCCTGCACCGACAGACGCGCCTGACGATTGCTCAGGGCCTGGCTGGGGGCTTGTTTTTGCAAAAAGCGACCGCTTTCCAGCCATTCGCCCACCCGGGTCTGGGTGAGCTGACTGACCAGCAATACCATCAGCAAGTTGCAGCTTAAACTGAGCAGTACCCCCAGGGTAATGGCATCGTATTCCAGACCAAACAGCTGGTGCGGTGCCAGCCAGCCGATGCCAAAAGGCCCCTGCGTCAGCCATTGATTGCCGAGCCAGCCGGCCCGGCTAAGCTCCGGCAACAACAGGATGTAGGCCCAGAGCAGGGCACCGCTGAGCAAGCCCGCCAGCGCACCCTGTTGGTTGACCCGGCGAGACAGCAGGCCCAGGATCAGCGCCGGTGCCAGCTGTGCCACCAGCGCAAAGGCCATCAGTCCCAGTTGCGCCAGACCGGTTTCGGTGCCTATCCAGCGGTAATAGACAAAGCCCAGCATCAGCACCAGCAGCATCGACACCCGGCGCAGATTGGCGATTTTTAATAAGCCCGGCGGATTGTGTTCGGTTTGGCGGGCACGAAACAGCAGCGGAGTCAGCAGTTCGTTGGTGATCATAATGCCCAGTACCACCGTCGCCACCACCACCATGCTGGTGGCCGCAGAAAAACCGCCCAGATACGCCAGCAGAGCGATGTCGGTGCGGTTGGCTGCCAGTGGCAATTGCACCACCACCAGATCGATATTGCCTTCATGCCCCAGCAACATGACACCCGCCAGTGCCAGCGGTAGGGTGAAGAGGCTCATCAGCAGCAGGTAAAGCGGGAAAATCCAGCGGGCACTGCGCAAATGCCCTAAGCGTTGATTCTCGACAAAGGAGACATGGAACATGCGGGGTAAACAAAGGGTGGCGGTAAAGCCCAGCAGCACATGGATCCAGTAGCTGTGGGTAGGCAGCGCCTGACGTTGCAACTCGGCCAGTCCCGGATGCTCACGGGCGGCGCTGAAAATGGACTGAAAACCATCGTAAATGCCAAAGCAGACAAAGGCACCGATCGCCAATAACGCCAGCAGTTTGACCAGCGACTCAAAGGCAATGGCCGTCATCAAGCCGGGGTTGGGTTGGTGGGCCTTGGCGCTTTTACTGACAAAGAGCAGTGCAAATACCGCCATCCACAGGCTGACATAGAGGCCGGTATCCCGAAACCAGTCGCTGGCTTGCTCGCTGGCAACCAGCACATTGATGCTGGTCGAGACGGCGTGCAGCTGCAGGGCAATGTAGGGGATGACGGCTAAAAACAAGATCAGCGTAATGCTGACCGCCAACAGCCGGGAATGGCCAAAGCGGGTGGCAATAAAGTCGGCAATGGAGGTAATGCGGTAGCGGCGGCAGGCAATGGCGATGCGGGCCATCAGCTGAAAGCCGAACCAGAACAAGATAAAGGAACCAATGTAGGTGGGCGGGATCCACCAGCCATTGACGGCCGCCTGGGCTGTCACGCCATAAAAAGCCCAGGAGGTGCAGTAAATCGACAGCGCAAAGCTAAAAACCCAGGGCGCCAGTGGATGCTTGCCGTCGATGCGGCGGCCAAAGTAACCGACACTAAAGAGTACCACCAGATAGAGCACCGAAATCACCGCTATGGTGCCAAGGCCAATGTGGCCTTGCTCTGCGATCAATTCGGCGGGTTCTTTCATGCGCTATCCTAAGGGGCTGGCAGCCAGCGTTTTGTTGAGCTTACCGCGCTGTCCAGCCACCGTCCAGCACCAGGGTCTGCGCCGTGATGTGGCGGGCGGCATCCGAGCACAGAAAAGCCGCGCTGGCAGCAATTTCCGCCACATCGATAAAGGCCTTTTGTGGCATCGGCGCCAGCATGATGTTGTCGATGACCTCCTGCTCGCTGATGCCGTGCTCTTTGGCCTGAGCGGCAATCTGTTGCTCCACCAGCGGGGTTTTGACGTAGGCCGGGCAGATGGTGTTGATGGTAATGTTGTGGCTGGCGTTTTCCAGCGCCACCACCTTGCTAAAGCCAATCAGGCCATGTTTGGCTGCCACATAGGCCGACTTAAAAGGCGACGCCACCAACGCATGGATGGAGCCAATGTTGATAATGCGGCCAAAGCCCCGCTGCTGCATGCCAGGCAGCATGGCTTTGCTCAGCATGGCCGGGCCGGTCAGCATCACTTCCAGCAGCAAGCGCCACTTCTCTGCCGGAAAGTCTTCCAGCCTTGCGACATGTTGGATGCCGGCATTGTTGACCAGCACATCGGCCGGAAAGTCCCGGGCGCAGCGCGCTATCGCATCGGCATCGGTTACATCCAGTACCGACCCCTCGGCGGCAAAGCCCTGCTGGCGCAGCTGTTCGACACAGCGCTCAATGCGATCGGGCAGTAAATCTGCCAGCACCACCTGGTGGGACTGGCGGGCAAAGTGTTCGGCTACGGCAAAGCCGATACCACCGGTGGCTCCGGTAATGACAATACGCATTTTGGGGACTCCTGTTCGGCACAATCTCGTCACAATCACTCCATGCTAGGTGCAAGAACCGGCATCGGCAACGGTACTTTAGTGCTAGGTCGCTCTGTGGCTTGCTATCGGGTTTGGCTATCTGGGTGGCCGGAACGGCTGAATTCAACTGATCGGCTTTTGTCACGCCGCTGCTTTGTGGTACAGTCTGGCGGTTTAAAACGATAAAAAGTGTCGCTTTTGGCCTGTTCCAGCATGTTTTACTGTTAACTTTGCGCTGCTTTCCATTTTTTTCGCGATAAGCTGTTAAAAACAGTGCTTTTGTAATGGCAGCCTGCTTGTGGCAGCTCTGGCCAGCGACCGCAATAGATAAAAGAGGCTTTGTTATGGCTGGTTCACAGCAGTTTGATACCCCAACGGAAAAGCGCGGCTGGTTTACCCGCTTTTTGGATACCGTGGAGTGGCTGGGCAATTTGCTGCCCCATCCGGTAACTCTGTTCGCGCTCTTTGCTCTGGCCGTGGTGCTGGGCAGTGGCGTGGCGGCATTTTTTGAGTTAAGCGCCATTGATCCCCGGCCGGAAGGCGCTGCTGGCCGTTCCCCCGATGGCGTTATTACCGTGGTCAGCTTGCTCAGTGTCGAAGGTTTGCAGCGCATTGTTTCCAATCTGGTGACAAACTTTACCGGCTTCCCGCCGCTTGGGGTGGTGCTGGTGGCGCTGCTGGGCGTCAGTGTGGCCGAGCACTCCGGCTTAATTTCAGCTGCCATGCGCGGCCTGGTGATGAACGCTTCACCGCGAATGGTCACCGTGACCATTGTTTTTGCCGGCATTGTGTCGAACACCGCCTCTGAACTGGGGTATGTGGTGCTGATCCCGATGGCTGCAGCCATTTTTTACTCGCTGGGGCGCCATCCGCTGGCAGGTTTGGCCGCGGCCTTTGCCGGAGTCTCCGGTGGCTACAGCGCCAATTTGCTGATCGGCACCATCGATCCGCTGCTGGCAGGCTTTACCGAGGCCGCCGCACATCTGATTGATCCCGAGTACACGGTCGGGCCAGAAGCCAATTACTTCTTTATGGTGGTCAGCACCTTTGTGATTGCCATTTTGGGTGCCATTGTTACCGAGAAAATTGTTGAGCCGAAGTTGGGCAAGTACGACCGCTCGGAAGCGACCGTGGACCTGGATAACCAGGGGCTGGAGCCGCTGCGAGCGGAAGAGAAGCGCGGTCTTATCGGTGCCGGTTTAACCCTGGCGGCGTTGCTGGGCCTGCTGGCGCTGACCGTGGTGCCGGAAAATGGCGTTTTGCGTAACCCGGATACCGGTGGCGTGCTGGGCTCGCCGTTTTTGCGTGGCATCGTGGTCTACATCTTTATCACCTTTGCCATTCCGGGCTTTGTCTACGGCAAAATTGCCGGCACCATGAAAAACGACAAAGACGTGATCAATGCGATGTCGAAAAGCATCAGCTCGATGGGGCTTTACATTGTGCTGGTGTTCTTTGCTGCGCAGTTTGTTGCCTTCTTTGGCTGGACCAACTTAGGCACCATTTTTGCGGTTAAGGGCGCAACCTTCCTGCAGGAAATGGGGCTGACCGGGCCACTGCTGTTTGTGCTTTTTATTGCCATGTGTGGTTTTGTCAATCTGATGCTGGGCTCGGCCTCGGCGCAGTGGGCCATTACCGCGCCGATTTTTGTGCCCATGCTGATGATCATCGGATACTCACCGGAAGTGGTGCAGGCGGCCTACCGCATTGGTGACTCGGTCACCAACCTGATTACACCGATGATGAGCTACTTTGGCCTGATCCTGGCAGTCGCTGCCCGCTACAAAAAAGAGATGGGCATCGGAACCCTGATTGCCACCATGTTGCCTTACACCATGGTGTTCTTTGTCGGTTGGGTCACGCTGTTTTGTGTTTGGGTCTTTGTGCTGGGCTTGCCGGTTGGGCCGGGCTCACCGACTTACTACAGCTTCGAAGGCTAGGGTCGTTTCCGACAAGACAGGGCAGCGTCAGGCTGCCCTTTTCTTTTATGGCTTTGCGCTTTGGTTGCTGCTTTTCTCGCCGTCTAGTGGGCTGGTCGATTCCCGCACCAGCAGCTCCGGAATAAAGACCGGTTGTGCCTGGATTTGGGCTTTGTTGGCATTGGGGCGGGTGTGCTTAAACAACAGCTCTGCCGCCTGAGAGGCTATGGTGCTGTTCGGCTGATGGGCGGTGGTGAGCGGTGGCCAGGTCTGACGCGAGAAAGGGCTGTTCTCAAAGCCGGCAATGGACAGCTCGTCCGGAATACGAATGTTCATCAGCCGGGCACTGAACAAGGCACCGGCGGCAATTTCATCGTTACAGGCAAAGACGGCACTGGGTCGTTTCGGCAACGCCATCAGCTTTTTAGCGCCTTCCACCCCGGACTCAAACGAATAATGGCCAGGGACGATGTACTTGGGGTTGACCGTTAAGCCGCGCTTGGTCAGGGCCGCTTTAAAGCCGGCTAAACGCTCGCCACTGGAGCTGTGCTCTTCGTCACCGCATAAAAAGGCGATGTCGGTGTGGCCGAGCTCAAGCAGATGATTGGTGATTTTAAAGGCGGCGGTAAAGTCATCAATCAACACACAGTTGTGCACGCCAGGCGATGGCGTTGAGCCCGATACAATGCGGACAAAGTCGACCTTCATATCTTCCAGCGCTTCTGCAATGTGCGGCATCTCGGAAAAAGGCGGCGTCAGGATAAGACCCGCCAGTCTTGATTTGGTGACCAGTTCTTTCACTTCGTCCACAATACCGGGGGATTTGGCATTGGTGGGGTGGATCAGCAGCTCGTAACCATGCTTTTTGCAGCTATCCAGCAAGCCCTTTTGCATATCAATGATGTAATAGGCATTGGGATTGTCGTAGATGTAGCCAATGCTGTACGAGCGGGTGCTGGCCAGATTGCGGGCCGCCGCGTTGGGTTGGTAATGCAGCTCGTTGATGGCCGCCATCACCTTGTCGAAGGTATCTTTGCGAACCGAAGGTTCATTGTTCATCACCCGGGAGACGGTTTTAATCGACACTCCGGCCTGTTTGGCCACATCATTGATGGTGACTTTCATGCAGCATCCTTTGTTGTTTTGGTTTTGGCAGAACGCAGTAACGGCAGCAGGTAAGTGGGCCTACTGGCAAGTAACGATGACAGCGCTGGTCAAAATTATAGCATCATTGTGATAGTGATACGCTTTTTTTGACCGAATCGCAAGCAATCTGGCCATCTGGATGCGTCCTTGCACAGCTGATTTGTTGTAAATAAAGTAGGGACAACCCTTTGTTTAGCTGGGTTTTGCCCGGTGTTTTACCGAGGAAGAGCAGTGAGCCAGCTGGCGCCATTTGGAAATAGTTGAAATTTTCATCGATTTTGGTTTGCAATCGCAAATTTTTTTGTGTAAGTTTAATTTTAATGACAGCGTTGTCATTAAGGATCAGGAATAATAAAGACAGCAGATGACAATAAGAGGAACGGGAGAAGCTTATGTCCAGCAATAAAATCAACAAGTGTGCCCTGGCGGTAAAAATGGGCTTAATGGCTGGGGCCTTGAGTCTTAGCATGCCAGCCATGGCCAATGACGGGGTCACTGAAGACAATGTCGAAGTGATTCAGGTACGTGGTATTCGTGCTTCGCAGGAAGCCAACCTGAATGCGAAACGTTTTGCCAATGCCGTTGTCGACGTGGTAACTGCAGAAGATGTCGGTAAGTTTCCGGATAAAAACGTGGCTGAATCCTTGTCACGGATCACGGGGGTGGGTGTAAGTCGTGAATTCGGGGAAGGTGAAAAAATTACCATTCGTGGTGCCAGCTCTGCAACCAACCGCACCTTGCTCAATGGCCAGACCATCGCTACTGCAGATTGGTTTATTCTGGATGCGCCAGGTCGTAGCTTTAACTACACCATGTTGCCATCTGCTCTCGTTTCGGATTTAGAAGTCTATAAGTCGCCAATGGCGCGCATTGATGAAGGCTCCATTGGGGGTACTGTTGTTCTGCGCACTCGTCGTCCGCTCAATCTGGATGCCAACACCGTCAACCTGGGTGTTGAAATGCAGTACACGGAAACCTCTGGAAATTGGGATCCTCAGCTTTCCGGCTTGTATTCCTGGAAAAACGAGGATGAAACCTTTGGTGTGTTGGTTTCAGCCATGCGCCAGGATCGTGACTTTGTCCGTCAAGGCTTTGAGGTGTTGGGTTGGCCGGATAATCCCGATTTGGAGCTCAAAGTCCCCAGCCACATTGGTGTGGCGCGTTTTCAACAAAAGCGTCAGCGCGAAACGGTGTTTGCATCCTTTCAATTTGCTCCAAGCCATGAGTGGGATATCACCTTCAATGCCCTGAACTCCAAAGTGGATGCGGACAACCAAAACTCAAACTGGCTGATTTTTGTCAACAATGATGCAGCCAGCCTGGGCGGGCTAACCACCATCGATAACAGCATTGTGGCGGGCTCTGTAGCCGATGGTGGAACTTCTGCATTTAACTTTATCAATCGGGTTGCCTCGACCGAAACCCGCTCGCTGGATTTGGACATCAACTACAGTGGCGATGACTTTGAAGTTCATGCCCAGGTCGGAAGCACCCGTGCTAAAGGGGGGACACTGCGCGAAACCTCATGGGAATATGGCGCAGCAACCGGCTACAACTTTGATTTGCGCGGCTCGACCCCATCGGCCAGCACTGACGTCGACGCGACCGATGCCAGCCAGTTCAATGCGGGTTGGATCTGGGGTGGTGAAAAGCCCACGACCGATCGGGAGAATTATGCTCAACTGGACTTGAGCTTTCCAGTGCAAGCCGGTGCCTTTACAGACATCCATGCCGGTGTGAAATACCGGGCCGCCAAGCGAACTCAAGATCGCATTGCCTACAGCTGGCATGGTCCCAACACCTTGAGCGACGAGAGCCTGGCGCCGGATTGGCCGGTTTATCTGCAGTATATTTTTGATAGCTGCCCAACCATGGCCGATTGCGGCCTGACTCAGGGCACCCATCATATTGATGCTGTTGTTAGTGGCAATATGACGCAGCAAATTGCGCACAACCGTGCCCGCATGGAAGAAATCGCCTTTGTCGGGTTAAACGGCGTACCGGCCGATTATGCGCGCTCACTGATTCTGGATGAGAACTGGGCGGTGGAAGAGGACATTACTGCCCTATACATTCAGGGTGACTTCGAGGGCGACAACTTCCGAGGCAATGTCGGGGTACGTTATGTCGATACCCGTCAGACCTCCGGCGGCTATGAGTTTTCCGGTGATAGCTGGGGCTTTCTGACCATTGACCGTGACTGGCTAACGCCAGCTGAGCTGGCCTGGGTTGAGCAAAAAAATAATTACCAGGAAATTTTGCCTAGTTTTAACCTGGCTTATGATTTGGCCGATGACACCATCTTACGTTTTGGTGCAGCCCGGGTGATGGCGCGGCAAAATTGGAACGATATTTCAACGTCCATTACCTATGGCTCGCTGAATGTAGCCCAACCCACCGGTACGGCCAGCAACCCCGGCTTAAAGCCAATCATAGCCGACCAATTTGATGTGGCCTATGAGTGGTACTTTAACCCGCAATCTGTCTTGGCCGCGACGCTGTTTTACAAGCGCATTAAAAGCTACCGCAGCTTCAGTACCTTTGTCGATCAGCGCTACTGGGAAGAGGGTGACCAGATGGTTGATGTGACCTTCACTCGTCCTGAAAATGGACCTGGTGGCTCGACCAAAGGCCTGGAGCTGACTTATCAGCAAGCTTTTGGTGAGCACTTTGGTGTGATTGCCAACTACACTTACACCGATGCTAAGCGCAGCGAAACGCGTGATGAAAGCATGCCAGGATCGGGCTTGGTGGAAGGCACTTCGGATCATATGTACAACCTGACCGCCTACTATGAAACTGACCTGTTCAGCGCCCGTTTAATGTACAACTACCGCACTGAGTGGTACAAAGGTTTGCACTTCAATGGCTCTGAGCTGTGGAATGACAACTATGGTCAACTGGATGCCAGCTTCACCTACAATGTGTCGGACAATGTCAGCTTAGCGTTGGAGGCCATCAACCTGACCAATGAGCAGGTGCTGGAGTACAACACCAACAAAGCACGTACTTTCTCTATTTATGAGAATGGCCGTCGCTTCGTGGCAGGCATCCGGGTCGCTTTCTAAACAGGTTACCCGACGGATTAGAAAGGGCTACCATCCAGTGTAGCCCTTTTTTTATCAGGAGTTGACATGACCCGAGCTATTCGCAGTTGGCAGGCACCAACCTCAGAGGTGTTCTTTAACGAAATTTGGCCGCTGCAACAGCCTGCTGTGTTAAAAGGCCTGGTTGCAAACTGGCCTGCAGTGCAGCAAGGGCTGCAGTCGGATGGGGCTCTAGGCAGGTACCTGCATGGTTTTGATAACGGCCATGAAGTCACAACCTTGCTACTTGCGGCTGAAACGAAAGGGCAAATCGGCTACCAGCCACAGCTGGATGGTTTCAATTTTGAGCGACGGCACTATCCTGTATCGGCTATTGTGGCACAACTGATTCAAACTCAGGGGCAAGCGCAAGCCGTACGCATAGCGGCACAAAGTGCTTTAGTGCATCAGTGCTTGCCTGGCTTTGAGCAAGACAATGTTAACCCATTATTGCCCAGTGAGGTGAGGCCACGGATTTGGCTCGGCAACCGGGTGATGGTGCCGGCGCATTTTGATGATGCGGATAATCTGGCCTGCGTGGTTGCCGGCCGGCGGCGCTTTACCTTATTCCCACCAGAGCAGATCGGTAATATGTACATTGGGCCGCTCGATTATGCGCCAACCGGAACGCCTATCAGCCTGGTGAACTTTTCTGAACCGGATTTGCAACGTTACCCCAAAGCAACTGAAGCTCTGGCCCATGCTCAGGTCGCTGAGTTGGAACCAGGCGACGCACTCTATATTCCAGCTTTGTGGTGGCATCAGGTGGAATCCTGTTCGGACCTCAGCTTGTTGTGCAACTATTGGTGGAATGGCTCGATTGGCAACGCTGACAACAGAGGCAGTCCATTTGCGGCCTTGTTGCATAGTCTGCTGCAACTGCGGCAACTACCCGAAGCACAGAAGAAGTCCTGGCAAGCCGTTTTTTTGCATTACTTGAATACCGGTGAGGCTGAACTGACGCATATCCCAAAAAGTAAGCGGGGTGTACTGGCTGAAGGCAGCTGTCCGAGAGAGCAAGAAATTTATCGTTGGCTGGTTAATGAGTTACAGCAATATGTAAACGCTCAACAAGGCTCCGGCTAAAACCCTGCACAAAGTTTTGCTGTTTTGGGCTGGCTGAAAGCCGCAAACTGCAGTAAGGTAGGCAAGCGATTTTTTTGTACACAACAGGACGTATGGATTTTTTATGACTACGAAGATAGTTCCTCTTTCCAAAGAGCAGCACCAAGGGCTGCGAGTTAATTTCAAACAACCTTTTGCGCATATTGCTTCTGAACATTTGTTGCCAGTCGTGGTGCATGAGTTTGGTCCGACAGCGGCAGTGTTTCCCATTGTTTTTGTCAAAAACAACGACTCCGGCAATTTCCAGCCTGTCGCTTTAATGGGCCTGGAGCAAGGTCAAAACCTGTATTTGCAAGATGATCAAATGCAGGTTTCTTACGTGCCACTAGCTGCTCGTAATTACCCATTTTTCCTGACCCCGGATCCGGAAAACGACAAGCAACTGACCATCGGTATCGATGAAAACAGCCCGCGGCTGGGTAAAGACGAAGGCGAAGCGCTGTATACGGAGCAAGGTGAAGAGTCTGAGCTGCTGCAACGCGCCAAACAGCAATTGGCCGATTTCTTTGATACCAGCCGGGCAACCCGCACCTTTGTTGAAAAATTGACCGAGCTGAACTTGCTGGAAGGTAAAACCCTGACAGTGCAGATCAATGGCCAGAAGCGTGAAATCAACGGTCTTTTCCTGATCGATGAGAAAAAGCTGAATGAGCTAACGGATGAGCAGTTTGTCGAGCTGCGTAAGCAAGGCTACCTGGCGGCTATCTATGCCCACATGCTGTCGATCCAGCAAGTGCAGCGTTTAACGCGCTGGCAGAGTGAGCGCGAAGCCCCTGCGGCGCAGGCTGCCAACGGCTAACCGTGTTTTTGTATTGAAAAAGGGCCGGCAGGCCCTTTTTTTTATCCAACACTTGCATTGCTGAAAAAAACAGCATATAGTTTCTTTTGACAGCGCTGTCATCCTGAGTTGGCAGCGCTTGGGTGTCTCACCGCACCCACTCCCTGGGATTCTGATGATGCCGGATCAGAGTGTAAGTCCCTGGTGTTTGTTATTGGTAGTTGGTAATAAACACCCACGGCAGACACGGATGTTGAGTTGATTGCCAATCCTTTATCCAAGGGTCATTTGCCAGCAAAGCTTGCTTTGCTGGCTTTTTTTGCTATAAAAAAAGCCCCGCAGCTGCGGGGCTCTGGGCTTGAAAAGTTACAGCCGGATGATACGACTGCGTTGATCGGACAGACTGCGGCCGCGCAACCAGACATCACCATCGTGCTGCAATGGCTGCTGATACTGCTGCCAGCTTTGTCCCTGATCCAGGCTGTACTCAATGCGAATCGCAGGCCAGGCATGATTGGCTCTGATGTTGCCTTGCTCTCGGATGGCGCCCGGTGGCGGCATATAATGGCCGGCCCCCGTTTGTGCCAGGCGGGGAAATTCAACGCTAGTCAGTCGTTGCAGAAACTGTTGCCAACTCAGACGTGCTGGAGCGCTCTGTTTGTTTGGCTCCCACTCGGCCCTGTGCCAGGCGCGCTCGGCCAGCGCTATCAGGCGAGGGTAGATCATCGGTTCCAGCTGCTCTGCAGTTCGAATGGTCTCTGTCCAGACCTGCCCCTGGATGCCCAGCATATTGTCCGGTTTCTCCAGTTCAGGCAAGGCGCGTCCAAGCAAGGCTTCTAAGTCGGTGATGGGGGTGCCATCCCGGGTATACTCGGCATTGCTGTATAGGTGATCGGGGCGGTAAAAGAACACTTTTTCGGTGTCGGTGTAGCGAGCCGCCCAATAATAGCCCCGCTCTTCCGGATGCACATCTTGTGGGTGATCAAAGTACAGGTTGGTGCCAGCTGATTGCACCACCTGATAGCCCTCGTTGGCGAAGCGGTAAGCTCTGTCACCATAGCCCCATTCCCAAATATTATCCCAGGCATTGACGATGACCTCGCTGTTGTCAAACTGCTCACGGCGAAATGGTCGGGTGCTGTCGGCCATCAGGCCATCTTCCCAGGCGGCCATTGCCAGGCCTCGCTGATTGGCCAGCTGGGCAACCCGATTAATAAAGTAAGGTTTTAAATCGCCCACACCGGCCACGCCATTCAGTGGCTCTGCCATCAGCTGCTGACAAGCGGGCGCCCCTTGCCAGGAGCCCGCGCCGACTTCATCGCCGCCCATATGAAAGACCCGCAGGCGCAAACCGGCCTCGCGGTACATCTGTTGCAGCTCGTACATTACCTTATCAATAAAGGCATAGCTGGAGTCCAGGCAGACATTGATGGAGTTGTCATTGTAGTTTTGCACCGTCAGGTATTCGGAGCGATCATCGGCTTCCGATAGCAGAAAGCGCCGGGCTTCTTCGGGTTGCCCAGTCGCCTGCAAGCGTTGATAGCGTGCTTCCATTGCTTTAATGGCCGCTCTGGCGTGGCCTGGCATATCGATTTCCGGGATCACTTCAATGTGGTGTTTCTTGGCATGGCGCAGGATCTGAATAAAATCCTCCCGGCTGTAGTAACCATTGCCAGTGCCATCGCTGAATGGCCCGGTACCCAGCTGGGTCAGTAAGCACTGCTGCTCGGTCAAATCAAAGCAGCGGTTGGCCCCGATCTCGGTCAGCTCGGGCAAGCCCGGAATTTCCAGCCGCCATCCCTCATCTTCAGTCAGGTGTAGATGCAGCTTGTTTAACTTGTAGCGTCCCATTTGCTCAATTAAGCGCAAGGTCACTTCCAGGCCATGGAAATTACGTGCCATATCGTAGTGCATGCCGCGCCAGGAAAAACGCGGGTAATCCAGCATGCTGAGCTGCGGCAGCGTCACTTCGGCAGCGCTTTGCACTGGTAACAGTGCTAGCAAGCTTTGAATGCCGTAAAAGACACCGGCCTCATCGTACCCGGTGATGCGGATCCGTTGCCGCTCTATGCTCAGCTGGTAGCCTTCAGGTTTTAAGTTAGGCAGGCTGCTGTCCAGCTGCAATTCTATCTGCGGGCTATTGGGGGCGCTGGATAGCGGTTGGCCAAAGTACTGGCTCAGCTGCTCCGTTAAATAGTCGGCTTCCTGCGCCAAAGCGCCTCGGGCTTGCAGCTGCCAGTGTGGTCCAAAGCTGGTGTGGCCGCGGCGATGCTGCAGTTGTACCGGCTGGGGAATAATGCGCTGCTGCAGCTGACTCGCGTTGAGCGGCGTGCTGCTTGGGTTATTGCTGTTGTTGGCAAAGCGACGCTCTGGGGTCATGGTCTGAAACTGGTCGCCATCGCCAAAGTTGCGCAGCAGCTGCTCAGGCTCAGTCATTGGGCGCACAAAATCATGAAAGGTTTCGCTGTCGGTGTTGGCAAAAATGGACGGCGCCAGGCTGCCGGATACCATAAAAGCGCGCGGCATCCAATCGGAGTAACTGATGATCCAGGGGGCGGAGGTAAAGCGCAGAGCAATGCTGTCACCTGCGGCCAACCCGGCGAATTCCGATGTGGGGCGAATACGGTGTAAGTCGCCTTGAACGTGCTCAAGTTGCAAGCCTTGACTCTGGGTGGTGTCAATTTTTCGAATGGAATGAAAATACCAGGCCCAGTCCCTTTCGCCGGCTGGCAAGGCATGATTGGAGCCATTGTAAACCTCGATGCGGGCGCTAAAGCGGCCAGGCTCAGGCAGCAGGTTGGACTCAACGGCGAAGAACCATTGACTCTGCCCGGTAAAATCAGCCAGCTGCTGCTGACTCTGAAATGGTCCGGCCAGTGCCAGCCAGCTTAACCCCGCCAGACTGAGTGTCAGTAACTTTTTTATCATCGGTTTATCTCCGTATTTTCATAAGCTTACACCATACTGCCCGAAAAAATAAGCTCAAATAATCATCATGGGTCTTGTCATTTCACAGATTTATTATATGCTGTTTGGTAAAAATGACAACGCTGTCAATCGGGTTTTTTGTCTAGTTTATCGACAGCGTTAAGCCACAGCTTGCATCGAGGTAGGGGAATGATCACATCAGCAGAGTCGCAACCGCTGTATCTGGGGATCGATGGTGGCGGCACTAAGTGTCGCGCTATTCTGGTCGATCAGCAGATGACGGTCTTGGGGGAGGGCATTGCCGGGCCGGGGAATCCGTTGCGCGGTATGGAAATTGCCACCGCCTCCATTATGGATGCGACCCGTCAGGCGCTGCTGTGTGCTGGCTTGCCGGAGCGCAGTATGGCCGATTTGACCGTCGGTGCTGGTTTGGCTGGGGTCAATGTGCCGCAGTACCATGCACTATTCCGTGACTGGGAGCATCCCTTTGCGGCATTTCATCTGACCAGCGATTTGCACATCGCTTGCATGGGGGCGCATCATGGCCAGGACGGTGCGGTGATTATTATCGGGACCGGCTCTTGCGGTCTGGCGCAGTCAGGGCAACAGATGCTGGAAATCGGCGGCCATGGCTTTCCTTACGGCGACAGTGGCAGTGGTGCCTGGTTTGGTTTGCAGCTGGTGCATCATGTTTTGTTAAGTCTGGATGGGTTGAGCGTTCCGACCAGCCTGAGCCAGGCGCTTTTAAAAGCCAGCCACTGCCATGATCAACTGGCGCTGGTGCAGCACTTTATGCATGCCAGCCCAACCCTGTATGCCCAGTATGCCCCTCTGGTGTTTGATTGTGCCGAGCAAGGCGATGCTTGTGCCCAGCGCATTGTGCAGCAGGGAGCGGCTCATATTAATGGCATTGCCCATCGCTTGCTGAGCATTCAACCACCGAAATTGGCGTTGATTGGTGGCCTGGCATATAAGCTGGAACCCTATCTGGATGCCGCTGTGCGTAAGTGCCTAGTGACCGCGGATGCCAGTCCGGAGTGGGGAGCAATATGGTATGCTCAAAAGCTGGCACAGCAGCAGGAGAAAACCGCGTGAGCAGCACAGCAGAACTTCGGGTCGCACAACTCTTTGATGGCGAGCAGTGGCATCGCAATGCAGCGGTCCAGCTGGAGCAGGGGCGTATTCACAGCATCACGCCTTGCGATCCCGGCACGGTGGACTCCGGCACCCTGGTTCCTGGCTTTATTGATGTGCAGGTGAATGGCGGGGGCGGCGCTTTGTTGAACACGGCGCCCACTTTAAGCAGCTTGAGCACCATCTTTAATGCCCACACTCAGTTTGGTACCACAGCCATGCTGCCGACCGTTATTACCGATAACCTCGACACCATGCAGCAGGCCGCTGACGCCGTTGCTGCCGCTCTCAAAGAGCAGTTGCCAGGCATAGTCGGCATTCATTTTGAAGGGCCGCATTTGTCGGTGCCGAAAAAGGGAGTGCACCCGGCGCACCACATCCGTCCTTTATCTGCCGATGAGCTGGCGCTGTATCAACGTCAGGACATAGGTATTCGCATGGTCACTGTTGCGCCGGAAACCATAGCACCTGAGCAAATCCGGCAGTTGGCTGATGCCGGTGTCATTGTATTTTTAGGCCACTCCAATGCGGATGCCGCCACTGTGCAGGCGGCGCTTGCAGCTGGAGCTACTGGCTTTACCCACTTGTACAATGCCATGTCGCCTTTGACCTCGCGCGAGCCAGGCATGGTGGGCGTGGCGCTGGCTGATCGCAGTAGCTGGTGCGGCATCATTCTGGATGGCTACCACATGGATCCTGTCGCTGCACAGGTTGCCTTAGCTGCCAAGCCGAAGGGCAAGCTGCTGTTGGTGACGGATGCGATGTCACCGGTCGGCACCACCGACACCGAGTTTGCTTTTTTCGAAGGCAAAGTCATGCGGCAGGGCAACAAATTGACCAATGAAGCCGGCTCCCTGGCGGGCTCGGTGTTGGATATGGCGGCTGCGGTGCGCTACGCCGTCCAGGTGCTGCAGCTTGAACTGGGCGAAGCGCTGCGCATGGCATCGCTTTACCCGGCTCAGGCCATTGGCTGTGCCGATAAGCGGGGCAAGCTGTTGCCAGGCTTTTGGGCCGATATGGTGCTGCTGGATGACCAGTTGAACTGCCAGCAAAGCTGGTGGCAAGGGCAGCCGCAGCTGAGTGTTTCAGCGTAAAAAATTGGCGCCTCGGCGCTGTAACTAGATCCGGCTGTAGCCGGGCATTCAGTTCAACAAGGGGTACTTTATGGAAGCTGCAGTCAGACAAGCCAACCGGCGGACGCAAGTGATGCCGATGGTGATCGTCGCAATTTTGTTTTTCGTGCTGGGTTTTGCCACCTGGCTCAATGGTTCTTTAATGCCGTATCTGACGCAGATGCTGCAACTGACACCTTTGCAAGCCTCGCTGATCTTGTTTTCCTTTTACATCGCCGTGACCTTTACCGCCATTCCATCGGCCTGGTTGATTCGGAAAGTAGGTTACAAAAATGGCATGGCGCTGGGGATTGGCGTGATGATGCTGGCGGGTTTGTTGTACATTCCAGCAGCGAAAACCCAGATCTTTGCGGTGTTTCTGTTTGCCCAATTGGTGATTGGTGCCGGCCAGACTCTGCTGCAAACCGCGGTCAATCCTTACGTGGTACGGCTTGGCCCGGAAGAAACGGCCGCAGTGCGGGTCAGCATTATGGGCATTTTGAACAAAGGGGCCGGTGTGGTGGCACCTTTGGTATTTACTGCCCTGGTGATTGGTAGCTTGAGTGCACCTACCGGAACCGAGTTGACACAAACGCAAATCGACACCATGGCCGATCGCATGGTGTTGCCGTATCTGGGGCTGGCGGTCTTTCTTGGTTTGCTGGCACTGGCGGTGCGCTTTTCACCCTTGCCGGAACTGGAAGAAGAGCAGGCGGATGCGACCAGTGCCGACCAAAGCCAACTGAAAGCGGTGTTGGCCAAACCGGCATTGGTGCTGGGTGTGGTGGCACTCTTTGTCTACGTGGCGGTGGAAGTCATTGCCGGCGATACCATTGGCATGTATGCCTTGTCGCTTGGTGTCGAACGTTACAGCGTGATGACCTCCTACACCATGGTCTGTATGGTGGTGGGCTACTGTTTGGGTATTGCGCTGATCCCGCGGGTGTTGTCCCAGCAAAATGCGCTGGCGATTTCGGCGGTGCTTGGGGTGGTGCTGACCCTGGCGGTGGTCTTTGGCAATAACGAGTCCTACGCCATTGCCAATGCAGTGCTGGTTCCTTTTGGTGGTGTGGCCTTGCCAGACACTCTGATGTTTATTGCACTGCTGGGCCTTGCCAATGCCATTGTCTGGCCGGCGGTTTGGCCTCTGGCGTTGTCTGGCCTGGGCCATCTGACCAGCATCGGCTCTGCTTTGCTTATTATGGGCATTGCCGGTGGCGCTTTCGGTCCGCTGTTCTGGGGTCTCTTTAGCGGAACAGGTTTAGGCCAACAGGGCGCTTACTTTGTCATGCTGCCGTGCTACGCCTTTATTTTGTTCTATGCCGTTAAAGGTCATAAGATGAAAAGCTGGAAATAGCATGAACACCCCTGTGGTACCCCGCCCGGATACGACATCCGGGCGTTTTATCGCTTTGGATGCGTTGCGTGGCCTGGCCATTGCCCTGATGATTCTGGTCAATACGCCCGGCTCCTGGAGCCATGTCTACGCTCCTTTGTTGCATGCGCCATGGCACGGCTTTACCTTTGCCGATCTTGTTTTCCCGATGTTCTTATTTGCGGTAGGGGCTGCGATGGCCTTTTCCATGGCCAAAGCCACCCCAACCGCGGCTGTCTTTGGTAAAATAGCCAAACGCACCTTATTGCTGTTTGGCTGCGGCTTATTTCTGCATTGGTTTCCTTTTTCTCAAAGCCTGACGGAGCTGCGGATTCCTGGCGTGCTGCAACGCATCGCGCTTTGTTATGGCCTGGCCGCATTGTTGCTGCTTTATCTGAAACCGCGCCCTCTGTTGTGGGTGGCGGTGTTGCTGCCACTGTTGTATTGGGGGCTGCTGTGGCAGTTCTCACTCCAGCACCCCTATGAACTAAGTGGCAATGCGGTGCAGCGTTTCGACCTCTGGTTGCTGGGCAGCGCTCATCTGTATCAAGGCTTTGGCGCTGCTTTTGACCCGGAAGGGCTGCTCAGTACCTTGCCTGCCGTAAGCTCGGTCTTGGTGGGGTATCTGGTGGCGACGGCACTGCGGCAAATGGACAAAGCCAGCAGTGTGCTCTGGTTGCTGCGGTGGGGCCTGGCACTATGCCTGTTTGGGCTCTTCTGGCACTTGCTGTGGCCTATCAATAAGCCGCTCTGGTCGGGCAGTTACGTCGTATTTTCCAGTGGCTTAATCTTGTTGTTGCTGGCTGCCATGGTCTGGTGGATGGATGTCCGGCAGCGGCAAACGCTGCAGCCGCTGGTGGTGTACGGCAGCAATCCGCTGTTTATTTACATGTTGTCCTGGCTCTGGGCCAGCGCGGCCAGTCAGTTGATACGTTTTAGCTATGGCGGCCAGACCATCAGCCTCTATCAGTTTGGTTTTGATAGCCTGAATGTACTGCTACCAGCCAAGCTGGCCTCGCTGGTTTTTGCCCTGCTGCATGTGCTGCTGTTCTGGGGGCTGTCGTACTGGCTGTATCAGCGGCGGATTTTTATCAAGCTTTAAGCGGTCGAAATCCGGCATGAACAGCCAGCCAATGATAGGGCTTCGGCACTATGTCTGCTAAAATCCCGGTTTGCCAGCCATCGTGGTGATGCTGCTGGCCCACCTAAGACTGGGATCTATTTTGACCAACAACGATATTTTACGCCGTATTCGCTATGTATTTGATTTAAAAAACAGCGCTCTTATTGAGGTGTTTGCCTTGGCCGAAGTCCCTGTTCATCAGCAGCAAGTGACAGCCTGGCTGAAAAAAGAGGACGAGCCAGGTTTTGTGGCGCTGGCAGATAGCGAACTGGCTGCCTTTTTAAATGGCTTTATTGCCTTAAAGCGCGGCAAGCGCGAGGGCGAGCAGCCGAAAGTGGAAAGCAAACTCACCAACAATATGGTGTTTCAAAAGCTGCGTATCGCATTAAACCTGCAGGCGGAGGATATTCTGGCGATTATGCAGCTGGTGGACTTTCGGCTTAGCAAGCATGAACTCAGCGCCTTTTTCCGCAAGCCAGATCACAAGAACTATCGCGAGTGCCACAATCAGATTTTGCGTAACTTTTTGATGGGGCTGCAGCGGCAATTACGGCCTGATGAGGCTGCTGAATAACTACTGGCCAAACTTCGTCTTTAAGGCTTTTTCCACCTCGGGTGAAACAAAGCCGCTGACATCGCCGCCGTGGCGGCAGACTTCTTTGACCAGAGTGGAGGAAATAAAGGTATTTTTCTCCGAAGGCGTCATAAAAATACTGTCGAGTTTCGGGTTTAACGTGCGGTTCATGCTGGCCAGCTGAAACTCGTACTCGAAGTCGGCCACAGCCCGCACCCCCCGGATCAGCACCTGAGCATCCTGCTCGCGGGCCAGATCGGCCAGCAAACCGGAAAAACCAATCACCCTGACATTGCTGTGGCCGGCAAACAGCTCCCGTGCCAGCTCGACCCGCTCGCCCAGGGTAAACAATGGCTTTTTACTTGGGTTGGCTGCCACTGCCACCAGTACGGTGCTAAACAGCCGGGCAGCACGCAACACCAGATCGGCATGGCCATTGGTCAGCGGGTCGAAGGTTCCGGGGTAAATGGCGGTAATATTCATCGGCAGGCAGGTATCCACAGGTCTGAAAATAGCGACTAGAGTTTTTAGTCAGTTTAGCGTTACTATACAAAGAAACCAGTCCAAATAAAAACAACAAAGTCAGGCCGGGATGGAAAAGAAACTTCGCACCAAAGACAAAATTGTGCAGGCCAGCATCGAGCTGTTTAATGCGCAGGGTGAGCGCCAAATCACCACCAACCACATTGCTGCCCATCTGGGCATCAGTCCGGGCAACCTGTATTACCACTTCCGCAATAAAGAAGACATCCTGCGTCATATTTTCAAAGAATACAGCCGGCTGCTGGAAAGTCGTATTCAGCCGCCGGGGCACCATGCCGAAGCGCTGGATGCACTGGCCAATTACCTGGATGTGGTGTTTGAGCTGATGTGGCGTTTCCATTTTTTTTACGCCAATCTGCCGGATATTCTGGCGCGGGACCCGGTGCTGCACCAGGAGTACCAAGCAGTGCAGGAGCAGGTGCTGGCCCGGGTGGTGAAGGTGTTGGATGCCTTGCGTCTTGCCGGCATTATTGAGATGCCACCCGAAGAGACGGCCGAGTTCGCTCATACCGTCAAATTGGTGGTGACCTTCTGGATCAGCTATCTGAAAACCCAGGCACCCGAGCAACGTATCGACAAAGCCAGTGTCTACCAGGGGGTGCTGAAAGTCTTGCTGCTGTTCAAGCCTTACGCCAGTACGCTGGCCATGCCCCGTATCCTGCAACTGCAGCGCCATTATCAGCAGCTGGCACAGCAGGCCAGCCGTATCAGCGTATAAGCAACTTTACAGGGCGGCATTTTGCCAACAGGTCTGCTGTGAAAAACACTGCAGAACGGCGACCAAGTCAGTACAATATGCAGTATTGATGACTATTCATGCCGTTTTTTTCAGGAGTGTTTTATGCCAGCCACTGCGTTTTTGCAGCATTTACAACAGCAAATTGATGAGGTGAAGTCCGAAGGCCTGTACAAGGCCGAGCGTCTGATCAGCTCCCAGCAAAGTGCTGCCATCCGGGTCGGTGAGCGCGAGGTGCTGAACTTTTGCGCCAACAATTATCTGGGGCTTGCCAATCATCCCGAGCTGATTAAAGCCGCCCAGCAGGGGCTGGATAGTCATGGCTTCGGCGTGGCTTCGGTGCGCTTTATTTGCGGTACCCAGGATATCCACAAACAACTGGAGCAGAAAATCAGTGACTTCCTTGGCATGGAAGACACCATTTTGTACACCTCCTGTTTTGATGCCAATGCCGGCTTGTTTGAAACCTTGCTCGGGCCGGAAGATGCCATTATCTCCGATGCACTGAACCATGCGTCCATCATCGATGGGGTGCGGCTTTGCAAAGCCAAGCGATACCGTTATGCCAACAACAACATGGCCGAACTGGAAAAGCAACTGCAGCAAGCGGTAGCCGATGGTGCCCGCTATAAACTGATTGCCACCGATGGTGTGTTCTCGATGGATGGTGTCATTGCCAACCTGAAAGGCATCTGCGATCTGGCCGATCAATACGATGCCATGGTGATGGTCGACGACAGCCATGCGGTAGGCTTTGTCGGTGCCAACGGCCGAGGCACCCACGAGTACTGCCAGGTGATGGACAGAGTCGATATTATTACCGGCACTTTGGGCAAAGCCCTGGGCGGCGCATCCGGCGGTTATACCTCGGCGCGCAAAGAGATTGTCGAGTGGCTGCGTCAGCGTTCGCGCCCTTATTTGTTTTCCAACTCGGTCGCTCCGGCCATTGTCACGGCCTCGATTCGGGTGCTGGACTTGCTGGCGGAAGGCGGTGCGCTGCGGGCGCAGCTGTGGCAAAACGCCGAATATTTCCGGCAGCGGATGGAAGCGGCTGGCTTTACCCTGGCGGGTAAAGATCACGCCATCATCCCGGTGATGCTGGGCGATGCCAAAGTCGCCGCTGAGATGGCGCAACGGATGCTGGCCGAAGGCATTTATGTGGTGGGTTTCTCTTTCCCGGTGGTGCCAAAAGGGCAAGCCCGTATCCGTACCCAGATCTCGGCGGCCCACAGTCGCGAGCAGCTGGATCAGGCCATTGATGCCTTTATCCGCATTGGCAAAGAGATGGGAGTGATTCAATGAAAGCCTTAGCCAAATTAAAAGCCGAACCGGGCATCTGGTTAACCGAGGCCGACAAACCCGAGGTCGGCCCGAACGATGTACTGATCCGCATCAAAAAAACCGCCATCTGCGGCACCGATGTGCACATTTACAAATGGGATGAGTGGGCGCAAAACACCATCCCGCATGGCATGGTGGTCGGCCATGAATACGTTGGGGTGGTCGAAGGCATGGGCTCGGAAGTGCGCGGCTTTCAGGTCGGTGATCGGGTATCCGGCGAAGGCCACATTACCTGCGGCCATTGCCGTAACTGCCGTGCTGGCCGGGTGCACCTTTGTCGCAACACCACCGGGGTAGGGGTGAACCGGCCTGGTGCCTTTGCCGAGTACCTGGTGATTCCGGCCTTTAACGCCTTTAAAATCCCGGACAACATTCCGGACAACATCGCCTCGATTTTTGACCCCTTCGGCAATGCGGTGCATACCGCGCTGTCGTTTGATTTGGTCGGCGAAGATGTGCTGATCACCGGCGCTGGCCCGATTGGCATTATGGCCGCAGCGGTAGCGCGCCATGTCGGAGCCCGCCATGTGGTGATCACCGATGTCAATCCGTACCGCTTGCAGCTGGCGCTGAATATGGGCGCCAGTCGGGCGGTGGATGTCAGCAAAGAAAAGCTGACCGATGTGATGCAAGAGCTCGGCATGACCGAGGGCTTTGATGTTGGCCTGGAGATGTCCGGCGTACCGTCGGCCTTTAACAGCATGCTTAGCACCATGAACCACGGTGGTAAGATTGCTATGCTGGGTATTCCACCATCGGATATGGCGGTGGACTGGAATCAGGTGATTTTTAAAGGCTTGATCATCAAAGGCATCTATGGCCGGGAGATGTTTGAAACCTGGTACAAAATGGCCAGCCTGATCCAATCTGGTTTGGACTTAAGCCCAATGATCACGCACGAAATGCCGGTCGATAACTATCAGCAGGGCTTTGATATTATGTGCTCAGGCCAATCCGGTAAAGTGATCCTGAACTGGAGCTAACAGCTGCAGCGCTATACCAAAAAACGGCCACTTCGTGTGGCCGTTTTTTTATGCCTGATTTAGAGCTTTCCCAACCGCTGCAGCAGCAACTGATTTTCCCGCTCGATATGGCGGTAAAACTCCAGATCAGCCAGCTTGCTGGCGGCAGCTTCATCCAGCACCACCACCGCATGTTGATGCAGCTGTAGGGCTGAGGCCGGGCAGGCAGCGCTTAGCGGCCCTTCCACCATGGCTTTAACCGCATCGGCTTTGGCTGCGCCGGTCGCCAGCAGCAGCACCTTGCGGGCATCCAGGATGGTGCCGATGCCCATGGTGATGGACAAGTGCGGTTGGTACTCACCCTCGCTAAAAAAGCGGGCATTGTCGTCGATGGTGGCCTGAGTCAGGGTTTTGACCCGGGTGCGCGAGCGCAGGCCGGACGAGGGTTCGTTAAAGCCAATATGGCCATTGCGGCCAATTCCCAGCAGCTGCAAATCAATACCACCTGCGGCTTCAATGGCGGCTTCGTAGTCGTGACAGGCAGCGATGGGGTCGGCGGCATCGCCCGGCGGTACATGAGTGCGCTCCGGGGCGATATCAATCAAGCCAAACAATTGCTGCTGCATAAAATAGCGGTAGCTTTGCGGATGCTCGGGCGATAGGCCCAGGTATTCGTCCAGATTAAAGCTGGTCGCCCTGGCAAAACTGAGCTCACCGGCCTGATGGCGGGCAATCAGTTTTTGATAGAGCGCCACCGGGGTAGAGCCGGTAGCCAGCCCCAGCACGGCATCGGCCTTTTTACTCAATAAACGCTGAAATTGCTCGGCACCGTATTCGGCGACGGCATCGGCATTGGGTTGGATCACTATCTGCATAAGGGGTTCCTGTGGCCTGACTCAAACCGTGCTGGAACAGACGGCGGAATTTTATGCAGCTAAGGTAGCAGAAAAAAGGACAAATGACAACGCTGTCATTCATCCTTTCCGGTGCCGTTACTCGTCGGCCGGACCGGCCGCCGTTAAGCGGGCCAGCGGCGCCATGCGGGCGCGGTTCAACGTCAGGCTGTCGTCGCTCAGGTTGAAGTTATCAAAGCGCTGCAAAACTTCGGCAAAGCCCGGCTCGATAGGGCTCTCGGGGCAGGCCATCATCGTCATGCCAATGCCGGATAAACTCAACCGCTGTTGCTCACTGACCAGGGCATAGCTGCCAAAAAAGCGGTTGCAACCAGCATTGCCATAAACTTTGGGCTCTGTGCCACTGAACACGATGTACGCCGGGCTGTCGGCAGGCACTGCCTGGCCCATCAGCTCGACCAGTTGCCAACGAGTACCGGCCAGAGGGGCCTGAGCCAACTCGGCAGGCGGGACTTTAATCAGCTGGTAGCGCTCGGCCAGCTCACCCTGGATGCGCTGGCCGCTCATATCCAACTGCCACAACACATTTTCACCCACAAAAAACTGAGCCGGGCCGGAGCGCTCACGCTCAAGCTTTACAATCTGGCCGCTGCTGTCCCACTGAAAGGCGCCCTGTTCGTGGAACCAGTCGTCGGATTTACCCAGATACTGAGTTTCCAGCATAAATTGGCCATCTTGCTGCAAGGTTAAACGGGTTTTAATGCCCTCACAATCGGCACAGGGCAGCATGCCTTCGTAGCGACCATCCCAGTCCAGCGCATTACGGCTGTTGTGGGCTGGATCGGCAAGCTGCACGGTGTCATCCGGCTGGGTGCTGACGGCGATTTCGGGCTCGCTGCAGCCGAGCAGCAACAGGCTGGCCAGTAAGAAGGGGATGGGTAATGAACGCATGGCATGGTTCCTCGCTTGCTGAATTCAGGGCAAGTATAGGCGCTGAGACTGAATCATGGATGAATTTTGGGTTCTCGTCTTAAAATAGGCGAACAAAGGCAGGGCATGCCATTAGCGCCGGATTTGAAAGTCGGACCATTCATCGGTGGGCACTGATTTCTCAACATCAATCTGACGGACCTCGGCTCTGGCCGGTCCTTGCCAGCACCATTCCAGCAATTGCTGCAGCGCATCGGGCAAACCTTCCGCCACCACCTGGACCCGGCCATCGGTCAGGTTTTGGCAGTAGCCGGTTAACCCCAGCATTTTGGCTTGTTGCTCGGTGGAGGCGCGGTAGAACACGCCCTGGACCTTGCCCTGGATCAGCAAGTCCCAACGTTCGTGGTGCATGGGGGCTCCTTGTTTATCCGATGCTCACTGATTATAGACCAGTCTGGCCGCCAAAAAAAACGGCAGCCAGTGGCTGCCGTGGATTCCAAAAAGCTGGTGTTAGTGGCGGAAGTGCCGCACCCCGGTAAAGACCATGGCCATGCCGTGCTCATCGGCGGCGGCGATCACTTCGGCATCGCGCATCGAGCCACCTGGCTGGATCACGGCGGTGATGCCTGCTGCAGCGGCGGCATCGATGCTATCGCGGAATGGGAAAAAGGCATCCGAGGCCATCACTGACCCTTTCACTTCCAACCCTTCATCGGCTGCCTTGATACCAGCGATCTTGGCGCTGTAGACCCGGCTCATCTGGCCGGCGCCCACGCCAATGGTCATGCTGTCTTTGACGTAGACAATGGCGTTGGACTTGACGTACTTGGCCACTTTCCAGCAGAACAGTAAATCGCGCAGCTCCTGCTCGCTTGGTTGGCGCTTGCTGACTACCTTCAGGTCATCCGCACTGACGCTGGCCTGATCGCGGTCTTGCAGCAAGACACCGCCATTGACCTGCTTGATATCCACCGCTGCAGCTGGTGCGCTGAAGTCACCGCACACCAGCAAGCGCACATTGGGCTTGCTGCCAATCACAGCAACGGCCGCATCGGTGGCTTTCGGTGCGATGATCACTTCGACAAATTGCCGCTCGATAATGGCTTTGGCGGTGGTCTCATCCAGCTCGCGGTTAAAGGCGATGATGCCACCAAAAGCCGAGGTTGGGTCGGTCTGATAAGCACGCTCATAGGCCGCCAGAATGCTGTCGCCAATGGCGACACCGCAAGGGTTGGCGTGCTTCACAATGACACAAGCCGGCTCGCTGAACTCTTTTACGCACTCCAGGGCCGCATCGGTGTCGGCGATGTTGTTGTAGGACAGCGCCTTGCCCTGCAGCTGGGTGGCGGTGGCGACAGAGGCCTCTGTGGCAGCTGAGTCGACATAAAAAGCGGCTTGCTGATGGCTGTTTTCGCCGTAGCGCAGATCCTGCTTTTTGACAAACTGGCTGTTGAAGGTGCGCGGGAAGCGGCTGGCAGGCTCGGCTGGGGTGTCGTAAGCCGGCAGCATGGTGCCAAAGTAATTGGCAATCATGCCATCGTACTGGGCGGTATGCTCAAAGGCCGCAATGGCCAGGCTGAAGCGGGTGGAGTGGGTGGTGCCGCCCTGATGCGAGCGCATCTCAGTCAGCACGGTATCGTAATCGCTGGCATTGACGATGATGGTCACGTCTTTGTGGTTTTTGGCCGCAGCGCGCACCATGGTTGGGCCGCCGATGTCGATGTTCTCGATGGCATCGTCCAGGCTGCAATCTTTGTTGGCCACGGTTTTGGCAAAAGGATACAGATTAACCGCCACCAGATCGATGGCACCAATGCCATGTTCGGCCATCACCTCTTCGTCCTGGCCACGGCGGGCCAGAATGCCGCCATGTACTTTCGGATGCAGGGTTTTGACCCGGCCGGCCATAATCTCCGGGTGCCCGGTGTAGTCGGAAACTTCCTGCACCGGGATACCATGTTCGGCCAACAGCTTGGCAGTACCACCGGTCGAGAGGATTTCGACCTGCATCTGGTGCAGGGCCTGGGCAAATTCAACAATACCGGTTTTGTCCGACACACTCAGCAGTGCGCGACGAATGGGGCGATAGGTTGTCATCTTGAGTTCTCTGTTGCTTAAACGGGGCGATTAAAACGAAAAAAGCACCTTGCGGTGCTTTTAAGCAGGGGCGGGGCCCCTGCGCCAGTATCAGCTCATGCCATACTGTTTTAACTTTTTCCGCAGCGTACCGCGGTTGATACCCATCAGATTGGCAGCACGGGTCTGGTTGCCACGGGTATACTTCATCACTTCTTCCAGCAAAGGGCGCTCCAGCTCAGACAGGACCAGCTCGTACAGGTCATTGACGTCCTGGCCATTCAGTTGCTGCAGGTAGTGCGCAACGGCTTTTTGAGCAGCGGTTCTCAGCGCTTGTGGTTTTTCCTGAGACTGCACATGGGCATTGGTGATAAAAGGCGAAGAAACAGTTTCATTAAACATTGCGATTCTCTTTACTTAAGTTGCTGCTAGTTGATGAAAATACGTAGTTAATGCCGCAAGTTGCCGCTCCGGCGACTCGATGGCATTGAATTCCCGACGAAATGCACCTGCCGCGTCATGCTCAGCCAGATACCAGCCAACATGTTTGCGGGCGATGCGTGGCCCCAAATGAGACCCGTAGAGCCGGTGCAATCCTTGTACGTGCTCTTGCAAAATGGACTCGACCTCCGACAGTGCAGGAGGCGCTAACTCTTGGCCCGTGGCCAGGAAGTGCACGACTTCCCGGAAGATCCAGGGGCGTCCCTGCGCTGCGCGGCCAATCATAATGGCATCGGCGCCGGTGGTATCGAGTACCATTTTGGCTTTTTGCGGTGATGTGATATCACCATTGGCAATCACCGGTAAGGTGACGGCCTGTTTGATGGCGCGGATTGTATCGTATTCTGCGTTCCCTTTGTACATACAAGCGCGGGTTCTGCCATGAACCGCCAGCGCCTGAATGCCATTGGCTTCAGCAATACGGGCAATCTCAACTCCGTTTCGATGGTCCGGGTGCCAGCCGGTACGGATTTTTAACGTGACCGGCACCGACACGGCTTGGACCACAGCCTGGATGATCTGTTCCACCAAGGATGGGTATTGCAACAGCGCAGAGCCAGCCAGTTTTTTATTTACTTTCTTTGCCGGGCAGCCCATGTTGATATCAATGATATCGGCGCCCAGCTCCACGTTGTATTGCGCTGCTTCCGCCATTTGTTGTGGATCGGCGCCAGCAATTTGGACCGAGCGGATCCCCGACTCGTCCTGATGGGTCATGCGTTTTTGCGATTTCTCGCTTTGCCACACTTGCGGATTGCTTGACAGCATTTCCGATACCGCCAGTCCGGCACCAAAGCGACGGCACAGTTGCCGAAAGGCGACATCCGTCACGCCGGCCATAGGCGCACAGATCACATTGTTTGGCAGCTGGTACGGACCAATCCGCATCGTTACCCCCGGCTCATACAGCGCATACCCCGTAAGGGGCGCTAAGTTTACGGATTTTTACTGGCCTTGCAAAGGCTAATATTTAAACAATTTTCAATTTTATTGCCGTTTTGTGGCTTGACAAAATCGAACTGGCTGAATTTTAACCGGCTTTGGCTGGGCAGAAAAAAGGCGTCACTGCGAAGTGACGCCAATATCCAACACTCAGGAACAGAGGTGCGGGAAACAGGGAGGGTAAGGACCCTTTAGTGATCGTGGTGATCGTCAGCGGGCTCAGCAACCCCCAACCAGGTGATCAGTGCCGGCTCGAAATCCAGCTCAATGCGCTCGACCGTCAGGCTGTGCAAGTCGACCATCACCAATTCTTTCGCGACCGGATCGGTCAGGTAAATGGTTTCATTTTGCTGATTCACGGCAATGCGCGGGCGGTTGTTGTTGTCGATGCTTTCAATCAGCGCCAAGCTGTCTTTCAGCGCAAAACCGGCATCCCAGTCAAAGACATGCAAGCTGCCGCTGCTGTCCAGTACCGCATAGTGCTCACCGTGGCCGTCGACTGCGGAGGCGATACGGGTGACCTCGGAGTCTCCACGCCAGTCCAGCTCGCGCATGGTGCCGTTTACGGCGTCGATGATCCAGATGGCCTGGCCGGCATAGCCAACAACTTCATGTTGGTGCTTGTGGCCGCTGAAGCTGCCAATACGGCCGGTCAGGGCTTCATCGTTGGCAATTTTACTGGCTAAAAACTGGGTGCCACGCTGTTCTACCAGCAGCACGCCGTCGGCACAGCCAAACAGGGTGTAATCTGCAATGGAAAAGCTGCCATGCAAGCGATCGCAAGGCTCGGTAAAACGGATTTCAAAATCGTAGTGGTCATCGTGGCGATGGTACAGCTCAACCTGAGTCGGTAAGGTGGTCGCGGTACCTGCTGCCCGGTAGGTGGTGAGCAGGTAATCACCGCGCACCTCAGCGGTGCCGTGTTGGTCGATATCCAGTGTCAGGCTGGCACCGATGCGGCCATGGGCCAGGTCGTGATCGCTAAATACGGCAACTGCTGCGTTTTGCTGCGGATCGGCGTAGCCATCGTAAAACAGAGCCGCCAGACCCTCGTGTGCTTCGTAGTGGGTTGGGGCTGGGCCTTCCAGTTGAAAGCTCAGCATGGCAGGCGCCTGTACATAGTCGTGCATGTGATCGCCATGATCTTCCTGCCACTGGCCACCATCCAGCAGCTGGGTGATGTTGTCGCTACGTTGGTTCAGCAACGCAAAGCGAAAACCGGGGCTGGCGAAAAGTTGGGAGACTTCATGCTCGGTTTCCAGTTCGGCAATGATGTCGTTGTCATGCAAGTCAAACACATAGACATGATGATGGCTGTGATCGTGGTCATGCTCATCGTCGTGATGTGGCGCCGCTGTGATGATCAGCCGGCCCCCTTCGGTGCTGTGGTGGTCGTGATCATGGCCATGATCGTGGCCGTGATCATGCCCATGGTCATGAGAGTCATCGGCAACGGTGTCCAAATAGGTATGGCTGTCGTTGCAACCGGTAAGTAACAAGCCACTGGCCAAAGCCAGACCAGCCGCCAGCGGGAAAGAGGTGGATGTACGCACAACAAATCTCCATAGTCAGGTTATGATTTGTTATAACATAACATTAAATGCTTGGTGCTGACCAGCTCTTTGGCCGCTGTTTTGTGGCCATTGAGCGGTGATTCGGTCGGGTGTCTGTTTACGCTTGGTGTTTGATGGCGCTCAATCGGACCCATTCATCCAGTTCAACCACAGGGTCAAAGTCAAAACGGTCGCGGTAAGCTGCCATCACCTGTTCGGCCTGCTGCGGTAAAATGCCCGACATCACCAGGTTGCCGCCGGGGCGCACATAGTCGGCGATGATGCCATTCAGCTCCGTCAGCGGGCCGGCCAGAATATTGGCCACCACCACATCGGCGCTTAAGCTGGGCTGGTCTTTCGGCAGGTACAGCTCCAGTTTATCGGCCACGCCATTGCGCTCGGCATTGGCCAGGCTGGCCTGAATGGCCTGCGGGTCGATGTCAATGCCGACCACCCGCTTCGCCCCCAGCTTTAAAGCAGCAATGGCCAGAATGCCGGAGCCGCAGCCAAAGTCGACCACGGTTTGCTCGGGGCGGATCTGTGCATCCAGCCACTGCATGCACAGGGCGGTGGTCGGGTGGGTGCCGGTGCCAAAGGCAATGCCCGGATCCAGCAGCACGTTGATGGCGCTGGGATCCGGAATGTCGCGCCAACTGGGGCAGACCCAGAGCCGCTCGCCAAACTGGATAGGATGAAAATTGTCCATCCATTCCCGCTCCCAGTCTTTGTCTTCCAGCTGCTCCAGCTTGTAGGACAGGCCCTGTTTAAACAGGCTGGTTTGTTTTAGGTGGGTCAGCACCTGCTGCATCGGGTGATCGGCTTCAAACAGCCCCATCACCGTGGTGTCTTGCCAGTACAGCACCTCACCGGGCAAAGGTTCGTAAATCGGGGTATCTTTGCTGTCAATAAAGGTCACGGCCTGAGCGCCCCAACCAATCAACATGTCACTGACTTGCTCGGCATGGTGTTCGGTGGTTTGAATGCGAAGTTGGATCCAGGGCATGAGGGGTCTCGGCGTTGTGCTAAAAACGGTATTCTATCACCCGCAACCAAAAAGCGGAAAAAAGCCTGCACTTAAAAACAAAACAGGCTCCGCAGAGCCTGTTTCAAAAGGAGTGAGTGCCCGGCTTATAAACCGAGTTTCTTTTCCAGGTAATGAATGTTGGTACCGCCGGCACAAAAGCCTGCGTCATTCATTATGTCTTTGTGCAGCGGGATGTTGGTTTTAATACCGCCAACCAGCAGCTCCGCCAGGGCATTGCGCATCCGGGCAATGGCCACCTCGCGGCTATCCCCATAGGTGATCAACTTGCCAACCATCGAGTCGTAGTTTGGTGGCACGGTGTAATCGGCATAAATATGCGAGTCCCAGCGGACGCCCAGACCACCCGGCGGGTGGAAGCGGGTGATGGTGCCCGGTGAAGGAATAAAGGTTGAAGGATCTTCGGCATTGATCCGGCACTCAATGGCATGGCCACGAATGACAATGTCTTCTTGTTTGATGCTGAGCGGCAAACCGGAGGCAATGCGCAGTTGCTCTTTGATCAGATCGACCCCGGTGATCATTTCTGTGACCGGGTGCTCAACCTGAATACGGGTGTTCATTTCAATAAAGAAGAACTCGCCGTTTTCAAACAGGAACTCAAAGGTACCGGCGCCGCGGTAATTCATTACCTTGCAGGCTTCGACACAACGGCCGCCGATAAAGTCACGCAGCTCCTGATTGATGCCCGGAGCCGGTGCTTCTTCGACCACCTTCTGGTGCCGACGCTGCATCGAGCAGTCACGCTCGCCCAGGTGAATGGCATGGCCTTGGCCATCGGCCAGCACCTGCACTTCCACATGGCGTGGGTTTTCCAAAAATTTTTCCATGTAGACCATGTCGTTGCCAAAAGCCGCTTTGGCCTCGGCTTTGGTCATCTCGATGGAGCTGACCAGCTCGCTTTCGGAGCGCACCACCCGCATACCGCGACCACCACCGCCACCGGCCGCTTTGACAATAATGGGGTAACCAATGCGGTTGGCAATGGCTTTGTTGGTGGCAGCGTCATCGCCGACAGCGCCGTCGGAGCCCGGTACACAAGGCACGCCCGCTTTTTTCATCGCTTCAATGGCCGAGACTTTGTCACCCATCAGCCGAATGGAGTCCGGGCGCGGCCCAATAAAGACCAGGCCACTTTCTTCCACTTGCTGGGCGAACTCGGCATTTTCTGCCAAAAAGCCGTAGCCGGGATGGATGGCCTGAGCGTTGGTCACTTCGGCAGCGGCAATCAGCGCCGGCACATTGAGGTAGCTCTTTGGCGAAGGTGCCGGGCCAATGCAGATGGTTTCATCGGCCAGCAGCACGTGTTTCAGGTTACGGTCAACCGTGGAGTGCACAGCGACCGTCTTGATACCGAGTTCTTTGCAGGCACGCAGAATGCGCAGTGCAATTTCGCCCCGGTTGGCAATCAAGACTTTCTCTAACATAGGATAGGCCTTTTGCTTATTCGATAATCACCAGAGGCTGGTCAAACTCTACCGGCTCACCGTCCTGAACCAGGATTTCTTTCACCACACCGGCTTTGTCGGACTGGATCTGGTTCATCATTTTCATCGCTTCCACGATGCAGATCGTATCGCCGACTTTGACGCTTTGACCCACTTCAACAAAGGGCTTGGCGGTTGGTGACGGAGCCCGGTAGAAAGAGCCGACCATTGGCGAGCGGACCTGGTGCCCGCTTGGCTCTGGTGCTGCTGCAGGCGCTGAAGACGCTGCTGGTGCGGCTGCCGCTGGGGCGGGTGCGGCCACTGGCGCCGGTGCTGCCGCATAGTGCAGCGGTTGCGGTGCGGTACTTTGCCGACTGATGCGAACGGATTCTTCGCCCTCGGTAATTTCAAGTTCAGAAATGCCGGACTCTTCGACCAGCTCAATCAGTTTTTTAATTTTTCTAATGTCCATAAAGGTTTAACCTGTCATTCTAGGTGGATGGATTGGATGCGATGTACGACACGGCCGCCTCAATGGCAAAGCGATAGCCCTGTGGCCCCAGACCACAGATCACGCCTTTGGCAATGTCGGAAAGATACGAGTGTTGCCGGAAGGGTTCCCGGGCATGCACATTGCTTAAGTGTACTTCGATGCAGGGAATGGCCACCGCCAGCAGCGCATCACGCAGCGCAACGCTGGTGTGGGTGAAGGCGCCGGGGTTGATGATGATAAAGTCAACCTGGCCCAAGCTTTGGTGAATACGGTCAATCAGCGCATGCTCGGCATTGCTCTGAAAGTGACTGAGCTCTGCCTGTTGTGTCTGGGCAAAGGCGTCCAGTTGCGCCACCAGCTCAGCCAGGGTTTGCCGGCCATAGACCTCAGGCTCCCGTACCCCCAGCATGTTCAGGTTTGGACCATTTAACAACAAAATCCGGGTTTTATTCACCATAAGCTGCACATATCCTGCACGTTCACGTTTGTTGTTTCCATTATGCCTGAAGCTGCCAGAATAAACAGCAGCCTGAAGCTTTCGATGGTCAAAACGTGCGCTTGGTTTCGATTTAACGGCTTATTATAGTGAAATCGTGACAAATGGCAGCAAAATACTGGTCTAATCAGCAGGAAAAGACCAGTGTGCTGTCTTGGGGCTTAGCGCTTGAAGACGAGGCTTTAGTCCAGAATGGCGGCCAGGTGCCGGCCGAAAGGCCGGGCTGCCATAAAGCCGGTCACCCGCGACTGCGTCAGCTCCTTGCCTTCGGCATCGAAGAACAACAGGGTGGGTAGGCCCAGCACCTGATAACGGTCGAGCAGCTGCTGGTCGGCGCGCGTCATGCGGGTCACGTCCACTTTCAGCAACACCATTTGTTGCAAGTAGGGTTGGACCTGGTCGGACGGAAAGGTCAGCAGCTCAAACTCTTTGCATGCGACGCACCACTCGGCGTAGAAATCCAGCACCACATGCTGGCCATTGGCTTTGGCTTCGGCCAGCGCCTGCTCCAGCTCGGCCTGATCGGCCAGTAAGCGGAACTGGCCGGGCAGCTGTTGGCCTGCTGTCGTTTGCGCTGCAACAGTGCCAGAGGATTGCGGCCAGAGCAGCTGCACATTGATCAGCACGGTCAGGATCACCAGCAGTTGGGCCGGCAACCAGAGCGCGCTGCGGGCTTTGGCATTGCTCAGCTGCTGCGACACATAATGCAGGTAGTAGGCGGCACTCAGCGCCAGCAAGCTACCGAGCAGCAGGGTTACCCAGCCGGGCACAAAACGATCCAATAACCAGACCGGCACCGCCAGCAGCAAAAAGCCGAAGATGTTTTTCACCGCGTACATCCACTGACCGGCTTTGGGCAACAACTTGGCCCCCGAGCTGCCCAGAAGCAGCAGTGGCAAGCCCATGCCCAAGCTGAGCACATAGAGGGTAATGGCCCCGCGCAGCAAGTCGCCGCTTTGTGCTACATAAATTAATGCCGCCGTTAACGGCGCCGTGGTGCAGGGTGAGGCAATCAGCCCCGACAGGCTGCCCATCACAAAGGCGCCTTTGCTGGAGCCTCGTTGTTGCTTGTTGCTGATGGCTGCTACTTTGGCTTGCCAGGCGCTGGGTAGACTAAAATTCAGCGCACCAAACATCGCCAGCGCCAGTAACACAAACAGCAGGCTCACGACCAGCAGAATGGCCGGGTGTTGCAGCATGGCCTGAAAACGAACCCCCAGGCTGGCAATCACTAGGCCAAGCAGGGCATAGGTCAGCGCCATGCCCTGGACATAGGCAAAGGACAGGGTAAAGGCTTTTTTATTGGATAAATCCTTGCCCTGGCCGACGATGATGCTGGATAAAATCGGGTACATTGGAAAGACGCAAGGGGTAAAGGCCAGCCCCAGCCCCAGCAGGAAAAACACCCCCAGCGTCAGCAAAAAACCAGAGCCGGCTAAGCGCTCGGCCAGAGTATTCTGGCTGGAAACCGGTGCCGTACCAGCACCGCCCGCAGCAATCGGCTCTGCTGCACCAGTCGCTCCAGTCGGGCTTAACGGCACTGTCTTGGTGGTCGGAGGGTAGCAAAAGCCTGCTTCGGCACAGCCCTGGTAACGGATCCTCAGCTCTGCGTCTTCACCAATGTCGGATAACGGCAAGCGCAAAATAACCTGGTGGTAGTAGACATCGGTGACGCCGAAGAATTCATCTTCAATGGTCATGGCGGCCGGGTAGGTCGGATGCGAGAAGCTGACGGCGATGCCGGCAAACTGAAACTGCTCTTTGTACAGGTAGTAACCGTCGGCGATGGTCCAGCTGAGCATCAGCTCGTCGTCGTTCTGACGAAAATCAAACACAAAGGCATCATCAACCGGTAAAAAACGGGACGACTCGCCGGTCAGGCTGGCCAGAATGCTGTCCTGCGCCTGGACGGGAAGCAGCGTCAGCCAAAGCAGCGCTACACAACTTAATAAAGCTCTTAACATCGGATCCTACTTCACGGTTTGCATGGTCACTGCCAGAGCATACGCCAACAAGATGCTTCTGGTCTGGTTCGAAGCGATACAATACCAGCCAGAGGCCACCATTAGCAAAATTGGCAAAAAAAAATTTCCAGGCCCCCTTGGATTCAGTTTTTGCTTACCCCATATAGAGCGCAACCCTTTTTAACAACCCATGTTAAAACGCAAACTCGCTTTAGGAGATAGAGCATGAATATTCGTCCTTTACATGATCGTGTCATCATCAAACGTCTGGAAGCTGAAACCAAATCAGCTGGCGGCATCGTGCTGACCGGCTCCGCCGCAGAAAAGTCAACCCGTGGCGAAGTGGTTGCGGTTGGCAAAGGCCGTATTCTGGAGAATGGTGAAGTTCGTCCATTGGATGTTCAGGTCGGAGACAAAGTTTTGTTTGGTGCCTATGTTGAGCGCACCGAGAAAATTGATGGTGAAGAATACGTCATCGTAAAAGAAGACAGCATTCTGGGCGTGATCACTGAATAAGCAGTGCCCCCGTCGTAACCAACAGTTTAATTGAGGAAGGAATTGAAAAATGGCAGCAAAAGAAGTTCGTTTTGGCGATGATGCTCGCAATAAAATGCTGAAAGGTGTCAACATCCTGGCCAACGCCGTTCGTGTGACTCTGGGCCCGAAAGGCCGCAATGTGATCCTGGATAAGTCCTTTGGTGCGCCTTTGATCACCAAAGATGGTGTTTCTGTCGCCAAAGAAATCGAGCTGGAAGACAAGTTCGAAAACATGGGCGCCCAGATGGTGAAAGAAGTTGCTTCTAAAGCCAACGACGAAGCCGGTGACGGCACCACCACAGCCACTGTGCTGGCGCAAAGCATCATCAACGAAGGTGTCAAAGCCGTCGCTGCGGGCATGAACCCGATGGATCTGAAGCGCGGTATCGACAAAGCTGTGGTTGAAGCCGTTGCAGAGTTGAAAAATCTGTCTCAACCTTGTGCTGACAGCAAGTCAGTCGCTCAGGTCGGTACCATCTCTGCCAACTCCGATGCTGAAATCGGTCAGATCATCGCCGACGCGATGGACAAAGTGGGCAAAGAAGGCGTCATCACGGTTGAAGAAGGTCAGGCGCTGGCCAACGAGCTGGATGTGGTTGAAGGCATGCAGTTTGACCGTGGCTACCTGTCGCCTTACTTCATCAACAATCAGGAAGCCGGCCAGGTCGAGTTGGACAGCCCGTTCATCCTGAATGTGGATAAGAAAATCTCCAACATCCGTGAGCTGTTGCCGGTGCTGGAAGGTGTGGCCAAAGCAGGCAAGCCGTTGTTGATCATCGCTGAAGATGTTGAAGGCGAAGCGCTGGCAACTCTGGTTGTCAACAACATGCGCGGCATCGTCAAAGTGGCTGCGGTCAAAGCGCCAGGCTTTGGTGACCGTCGTAAAGCCATGCTGCAGGACATCGCTGTACTGACCAACGGTACTGTGATCTCTGAAGAAATTGGTCTGGAGCTGGAAAAAGCCACGCTGGAAGACTTGGGCACAGCCAAGCGTGTGGTGATCACCAAAGACAACACCACCATCATTGATGGTGCCGGTGACGAAGACGCCATTGCTGGCCGCGTGAAGCAAATCCGTCAGCAAATCGAAGAAGCGACCTCAGATTACGACAAAGAAAAACTGCAAGAGCGCCTGGCCAAGCTGGCGGGTGGTGTTGCCGTGATCAAAGTCGGTGCGTCCACTGAAATCGAAATGAAAGAGAAAAAAGCCCGCGTTGAAGACGCGCTGCACGCAACCCGTGCCGCCGTTGAAGAAGGCGTGGTCCCTGGCGGTGGTGTTGCTCTGGTCCGTGTTGCGGCCAAACTGAGCGCCCTGACAGCGGAAAACGAAGATCAGAACCACGGCATTAAAATCGCCCTGCGTGCGATGGAAGCGCCACTGCGTCAAATCGTCGCCAACGCCGGTGAAGAACCGTCTGTGGTCGTCAACAAAGTGAAAGATGGCTCTGGCAACTACGGTTACAACGCTGCCAACGAGACCTACGGCGACATGCTGGAAATGGGTATCCTGGACCCAACCAAAGTAACCCGTTCTGCACTGCAGTTCGCTGCTTCTGTCGGCTCTTTGATGATCACCACCGAGGCTATGGTGACTGAAATCCCTAAGGATGAGCCAGCAGCCCCGGATATGGGCGGCATGGGTGGTATGGGCGGCATGGGTGGCATGATGTGATGCACTCAGACCTCGTCTGACCTTGGAAAACCCGGCGCCAGTGCGCCGGGTTTTTCTTTTTGACTGGCTGTAATTTGGTGATTTATTCGCCAGGCCTTATGGCTGCTCATTATCGATAAAATGGATTATCTTAATCGATTTATTTCGTTGTATTCTGGATTATTGTTCAAATATTCTCCGCCCAAGTTCAGTCATGAACCATACAAACGTTGAGTGCATTACCGCATTAGCGTTTCCTACCATTGGCTTTTAGCCGCCTTGAGTTTGCTCCATGAGAAATAATTTACCTGTGACCAACCAAGAGGTGCACTTGAGTGATGCCTCCAATATTTTGTCGACCACCCAACCAGATAGCCGAATCACCTATGTGAACTCGGACTTTATCCAGATCAGTGGTTTTACCGAGGAAGAGCTGCTTGGGCAGCCGCATAATATGGTGCGTCATCCCGATATGCCGGAAGCAGCCTTTAAGTATATGTGGTCCACCGTTAAATCCGGGAATTCCTGGATGGGCTTGGTGAAGAATCGCTGCAAAAATGGCGATTATTACTGGGTCAGTGCTTATGTCACTCCCATTACAAAAAATGGAGAGATCACTGAAATTCAGTCTGTGCGGACCAAAGCCAGCCAAGAAGCTATTCACAGGGCAGAGCAGTGCTATGCCGGGTTGAAGTCCGGCAAAGCGGTGCCAGCCCAAAACAGGTGGTCGATTCGAACCAAGCTGTTGCTGTGCTCTGTTTTTGCTTTGACACTTGGGCAAGTTGTCAGCTTTGCAATGAGTAGTTTCTGGTTGCAGCTGTTCAGTGCTTTTGCCCTGCCGCTGGCTTTGATTGCGATCTCAGTACACCATTGGTTAAGTCCGTTAAAAAAATTGCAGGCAATGGCCAGCGGTATTGCTAATAACCCGCTTAGTCAGAAACTCTATACCAATCGTATGGATGAATTGGGTGAGGTAGAATTTGCTTTACGGATGTTGCAGGCAGAAACCGGTGCCGTGGTTGGACGTATTAATGATGCGTCTGACAAGCTGACTACCCATACCCGAAGCTCATTGCAGCAGGTCATGGCTGGCAACAAAGCCAGTGCCGCGCAGCAAAGTGAAACGGATCAAATGGCTGAGGCTGTGACACAAATGGCTGCCAGTATTCAACAAGTAGTAACCAGTGCTCAAGTTGCTGCCAGCGCAGCTGAAGAGGCGAATAAAGAAACGGCTCAGGGTGAACGGTTGGTGGAGATTGCTCGAAGTTCGATCAAGCAATTGGAGTTGGAGCTTGGCAAGGCAACGCAAGTCATCCACGAGTTGGAAAAACAGAGTGTCGAGATTTCCGGAGTGCTGGAGGTAATTCAGGGTGTTGCGGAGCAAACCAACTTACTGGCTTTAAATGCGGCGATTGAGGCAGCAAGAGCAGGTGAACAAGGCCGGGGCTTTGCTGTGGTAGCTGATGAAGTCCGAAGTCTGGCTGGTCGCACCCAGCAATCCACAGCAGATATTCAGCAAATGATTGAAGGCTTGCAGCACCGAACCCGTACCGCTGTCACAGCTATGACGCAAAGCAGTACGCAAGCCAATGGCTGTGTCGGGGATGCGGAGAAAGCGGCATTGGCACTGAAAAGCATTGGACGGAAAGTTAATGAAATCAGCGAAATGAACGTACAAATTGCCGCTGCTGCCGAGCAGCAAGGCGTGATGAGCAGCAACATACATCGGGGCGTGAACTGCATTCGTGATGCAGCCAATGACAATGTGGCGTATGGTGAAAACAACCACTCCAGTGTTTCGGCTGTGGTCAATTTATCAAAAGACCTGAATGAGATATCGCAGCAGTTCTGGAACAAACGCAAGCGGTAAAAAGCATCACCGACCTTGTGACAAGGCCCGGCCACAGCACCGGGCTTTTTGCTGTTGAGCGACAACCCATTACAAAAAATGACAACTTAATGAACCCAGTTCAGTCTATAGTCATATACACTTGACTAAACTTTATACACAGGAGGGGCAATGTGTCCTTCCTGTGCTGTGGTAAAACGCTGTCGTATTGGAGGCAAGCATGAAACCTATTTGGCGTAAATTAACAATGGCAGTGGCGCTCAGCGGTCTGCTGGGGGTAAGCGTTCATGCGCTGGCAGACGAGAGTTCCAATTTGAGTCTGAGCTTTCAGGAGCCAGAGAAATTCACCGATATCCGGCCAGCCAATGAAAGCCGTGCCCGTTTTCGTGAACGCACTTTGGCGGGCTTTGAGCGCATTTTTCAAGAGTTTGCTGCCGAGCTGCCAGAGGGCTACCGTTGGCAGGTGACGGTCACCGACATCGATCTGGCGGGGGATGTCAACCCGATGTACAGCCGTGCCGGGCAGGACATTCGGGTGGTTAAAGATATTTACTCACCCCGGGTGGCTTTTAGTCATGAGCTGCGCGATGCCTACGGCGCACAGGTTGCGGCTGGTGATGTGAATTTGCGGGACATGGGCTTTATGCAAAGCCCGCGTATGGTCGGTCCGCGCCATCAGGAGCTGCGTTATGAGTACACCATGCTTAAGCGCTGGTTTGAGCGCGATCTGCTGGCTGAGGTCGAGGCCCATCAGGCAAAACTGCCGAAAGTCAGTGACTGAGCAACCGGTTTAAGGTCAACACACTCTGAAAACGGCAGGCCGGGGCTTGCCGTTTTTTTGTGGTTACGACTTAACCGCTTGCTGAAACTCCAGCAAGGTCTGGTGCAGCTGCTTGAGTTGCTGCACGGCCCGCTGCAAGGTGGCGGTATTGAATTGTTTGCTTTGACGCATGGCTGCAACCAGTTCGGCTGTTTCAGCCAGGTAAGGCATAAAACGATCGCTTTGCTGCTGAAAACCGGCGCTGGCTGGGAAAATGGCCTGGTGCTTGCCCTGGCCTTGCTTTTTCAGGGCATCCAGCGCCTGGTCGGCATCCAGTGCTTTTCGGTACAGCTCTTTAAGATTGGCATCCAGTTGATCCAGCAATTGCTCCATCCGCCTACTCCTCGGTACAAAGCGTCGATTATGCCATAAAGAGGCCCTTTGCGGGGGCCTCTCTTTCAATTTTAGCCGATTTGTTATATCATCTCATCTCTGAAACAACCAACCCGGATACAACAGTGCTGAATCTTGGACGCAATCTGATGGATAAAGCAGGCATTGCCTTGACATCGCTTTGTGCGCTGCATTGCATTCTGCTGCCTGTGCTATTGCCGGTGTTACCGCTGTTGGGGGCCAGCTTTCTGGCCGACGAAAGCTTTGAACGTGCTGTGTTGCTGATCACCATCGTGCTTGGTTTTATCGCTTTGTTCTTCGGCTTTCACCGTTACCACCGTAAGTTGTATCCCTTTTACTCGTTGTTTCTGGGTGGCTTTATATACTGGCACAAAGACAGCCTCGGGCACCATTGGGAGCCTCTGGTAGTGACCGTAGGGGCTGCTTTTGTGGTGTTGGCGCATTTGCTGAATATGCGGCTTTGCAAGCGCTGCAAAGGTTGCACTACCGAGGCGAGTGCAACCAAACCCCTTGGCTGCAAAGACAGCGCTGAACCGGTCTGATACTACTCTACTACTTTACTGCTCTACTACAGCGAGCTCATTGTCGTTAGGTGCTCACTGGCAATGACCCGGCTGCGGGCCGGGTAATTGGTAAAAATGCCATCCACCCCAAGCTGCTGCATCGCGTGAATATCTTCCAGTTCGTCCACCGTATAGACATAGGCTTTCAACCCCAGGGCATGGGCATCATCCACCAAGGACTGATCAATAAAGTTGACGTCGCAATGGATGGAATAAAACTTTAGATCAGCAACATAACGGGCATAGTTCAGTTGTAGGCTGGCTGTCAGAGCGCCAAGCTTGAGCGCGGGGCAGGCTTGTTGCAATTGCAGCAGCAGATGATGGTTAAATGATGAGACCAGCAATTGAGCTGGGTCCAACCCCAGTTGTTGCTCTGCTTTGGTAAGTAAGGCCAGCAAAGGCTCGGCAGTATTTTTGCCTTTTAATTCAATATTGAGCCAGCATTTGCCGTGGGTCAGCTGCAGCACCTGCCATAAGGTCGGGATGCGCTGGCCTTGTCCGGCATCCAGTTGCAGCAGGTAGCTTAGTGCATGCTGATAGATGGTGCCGCTGCCATTGGTGGTTCGTTCCAGCTTGGGGTCGTGGATGACAATCAGCTCGTCTTCGACCGCATAGACATCAATTTCAATGGCATCGGCACCTTGCAGCAGCGCTTGCTCAATCGCCAGCAGGGTGTTTTCCGGGAAGTCGCCACTGGCACCGCGGTGGGCAATGATTTCCATGCGAACTCCTCAGCGACGACTGTTGCTGTTAGCTTAGCTGTCTTGCAGGCGCCGCGCAAAAGGCGCGCCCATCCGGGTGACGCTGCCGGGCTCTTGCTCGGGTAAAAACGCCAGTTGCTCCGGGGCAAAAGCCAGCACCACGGTCGAGCCCAGCTTAAAGCGACCCATTTCAGCGCCTTTCTCCAATCGCACCGCAGTCGGTCCTGTGGCCGGGTACTGCCAGCGGTGCACTGTTTTGCCGGTCGGTGGGGTAATGGTTCCGGCCCAGACGGTTTCAATGCTGGCAACGATGGTTGCCCCCACCAGCACCAGTGCCATCGGACCCAGCTCGGTATCAAAGATGGTGACCACCCGCTCGTTGCGGGCAAAGAGGTTGGGGACATTTTCTGCCGTTAAAGGATTGACGGAGAACAAATCGCCCGGCACATAAATCATTTCCCGCAGGGTGCCTGCAACCGGCATATGGATGCGGTGGTAATCTTTCGGCGCCAGGTAAATGGTGGCAAAGTGGCCATCGATGAAAGGCTCAGCGGTGCTTGCTTCGCCTCCTAGTAGGCTTTGCAGCGAATAATCGTGGTTCTTAGCCTGCACCAGCTTACCATCGGTAATGGGTCCTAACTGACTGATGGTACCGTCAACCGGATGAGCAATGATATCGGCAGCGTCTGCCAGTGGCCGGATACCGTCTTTCAGTGGACGGGTGAAAAACTCGTTAAAGCTGCGGTAATCACGCGCTTGCTCAAACTTGGCTTCAGTCATATCGATTTTATAGGCTTTGATAAAGAGCTTGATCAGCAAGTGGCTGAAGAAACCCAGCCGGGCTGCTGCCAGATAGCCGACCAGTCGCGAGATCAGGTGCTTGGGCAGAAGGTATTGCAGGATAATTTTTACTTGGTCCATAACGGGCTCTTCACGGTTAAAAATGATTGGGTTTATCTTCTGCCATGCTGGTCAGAATGCGCAGGTAACTTTGGTAGCGTTGTTCACTGATGCTGCCATCGGCCACAGCCTGCAGGATAGCACAGCCAGGGTCTTTGATGTGCTTGCAGTCCCGAAACTTGCAATGGCCGAGCAAGGGCTGAAACTCGGTAAAGCCGGCTGTTACCTGCTCCGGGCTAAAATGCCAGAGGCCAAACTCCCGGATGCCGGGCGAGTCGATGAGCTGGCCGCCGCCAGGCAAATGATAGAGGCGGGAGGCGGTGGTGGTGTGTTGGCCGAGCCCGGAGACATCCGACACCTGCTGGGTGGATAACGCCAACTCCGGCAAAATGGCATTCATGATGGAGGATTTACCAACCCCCGACTGACCGACCAAAATGCTGGTGCCTTGTTGCAATAAGGCCAGCAGTTCAGCCATGCCCTGACCTTGTTTGGCGCTCAGCCAGAGGCAGGGGTAGCCAAGTGCTTGGTACAGCTGCAGTTGATCTTCAAGCGCCTTCTGTTGCGAGGCATCCAACAAGTCGGTTTTATTGAGCACCAGTACAGGGGGAATGCCCGTCACCTCGGCAGCCACCAGGTAGCGGTCTATGATGTGGGCAGAGAACTCGGGCAGCACCGCAGAGACCACCACAATGCGATCAATGTTGGCGGCGACTGGTTTTAAACCGTCGTAAAAGTCGGGTCGCAGCAAGACGGTGGTTCGTTCAGCGACGGCGTCAAGAATGCCATCAACCCCACCTTGCGACTGACGGGCACGGCGAAACACCACCCGATCGCCGGTGACGACCGATGTCAGAGTGCGGCGCAGGTTGCAGCGGATGACCTGACCATCCTCTGCTTCGACATCGGCGTGCTTGCCAAAGCGGCTTAAAATTAAGCCGGGCTCTGCGGCCAGGTAGATGGCATCCTCGGCCGGATCCGGCCCTTGGCTGGTATCGAGCCGCTTTTGATTGTGCCGGGCAATGCGGGCTTGCTGCTGTTTGGTTAAACGACGTTTCGGGCTCACTCGGTTGTGCCTGTTGTTTGCTGGTCGCGCTGTGCAATGGGGTGTATGATACCGCTTATCCGTTCAGTTACAAAGTGTCCGGCAGGCATGGCCGGCAGAGGAATTCAAAGATGGCAGCAAATGAACAGAATTTAATTTGGCTGGATTTGGAAATGACCGGGCTGGACCCGAAAAAAGACGTTATTCTGGAAATTGCCACCATCGTCACTGACAGCCAGTTAAACATTCTGGCGGAAGGCCCGTCACTGGCCATTAAACAGCCGGACTCGGTGCTGGATGGCATGGACCCTTGGTGTGTTGAGCAGCACGGTAAAAGTGGCCTGACAGAGCGCTGTCGCCAAAGCACAGTCAGTCTGGCCGAGGCCGAGCAGCAAACCCTGGCCTTTGTTCGCCAATACGTGCCAGCGGGCAAATCCCCGATGTGTGGCAACAGCATCGGTCAGGACCGGCGCTTTTTGGTCGAGTACGCCCCAGAGCTGGAAGCTTACTTTCATTACCGCAACCTGGATGTCAGTACGGTAAAAGAGCTGGCCCGGCGCTGGGCGCCCGAGGTACTGAAGCAAGTGCAAAAGCAGGGCAGCCATCTGGCATTGGACGACATTCGCGATTCCATTGGTGAATTAGTCAGCTATCGCACGCATTTTTTCAAAATTCCGCAATAAAGGGCTTGCAATAGCCGCTGGTTTTTGTAAAATGCGCGGCATCAGGACGATGCCAGACCTGATACATAATGCGAGTATAGCTCAGCTGGTAGAGCGCGACCTTGCCAAGGTCGAGGTCACGAGTTCGAACCTCGTTACTCGCTCCAAATTCTGAAAAAGCAGCCTTATGGCTGCTTTTTTGCTTTCTGCTTCTGTGGTTTATAGCCCCTGAGTTTTCCCCTGCGACCTGAGCTCAGGCATCCCGTGGTAAGCCCTTTTCAATAATCCGCACCAGCCGCTCGGTCTTGCGCGGTAACAGCGACGCATGAAGCCACTGCTTTTTCTTTTGCTGCTGCAAAGCCCAGTCAATGTGCTCTTGCACCAGCTCGGATGCCTCGGGGCGGGCTTGTTGCAGCGCCTGCACAATGGCGGTCGAATAAGGGGCATTGCCAAGCGCCACCGCAAGGTTGCGCTGCCAGCGCTGATAACCGATGCGCCGAATCGGGCTGCCTTCGGTGCGCTGCAAAAAAGTCGCTTCATCCCAGCCCAGCAGCGCCACCAGGCTTTGATCGCGCCAGTGGTTGCGAATCTGAAAGTCGGCTTCGAGGCTGAGTGGTGCCTGACGGTTTTCCGGGCACACCAGCTGGCAGTCGTCGCAGCCATAGATGCGGTTGCCCAAAAGTGGCCGTAACTCGGTCGGAATGGCGCCTTTTAATTCGATGGTGAGATAAGAGATGCAGCGCCTGCCATCCACCACGTAGGGCGAGACAATGGCACCGGTCGGGCAACTGGTGATGCAGGCGACACAGCTGCCACAATCGCCGCTGTGGGGGGCATCGATCGGCAATGGAATATCCACCAGCAGCTCGCCAAGAAAAAACCAGGAGCCAGCTTGCTCATTTAACAGCAGACTGTGCTTACCCACCCAGCCAAGCCCCGCCTTTTGTGCCAAAGGACGCTCCAGCACCGGCGCTGAGTCGACAAAGGGTCGGTAGCCGAGGCGAAGTCCGCTGCTTTCAATGCGCTCGGCCAGCTGCTTGAGCTTTTTGCGAATCACTTTGTGGTAATCACGCCCTAGCGCATAGCGACTGATGTACGCTTGTTGCGGATCCTTCAGATTGGTGGCAAAAGCTGCGTTCCTGGGCAGGTAATCCATGCGCACGGATATCACCCGCAAGGTTCCTGGCAGTAGCTCCTGGGGGCGAGCCCGCACCATGCCATGGCGGGCCATGTAGTCCATTTCGCCGTGGTAGTTTTTGGCCAGCCAGGCTTTTAGTCGTGGCTCTTCAAGGCTCAGATCGGTATCGGTAATACCGCAGTCGGAAAATCCCAGTGCTTTGGCCCAGGTTTTAATGTCGGCAGCGAGGGCGTTTAGATCCATAGCCCAGGTTTGGATTGGCAATGCATGGCCGGATGGTAGCATAAGGATAACAGTTGCACGGAATTTTTGTTAAAATCACCGGTCATACCCCTAAACCAGAGAGAACAGCTGTGTCGGTGTCCCCAAGTCTTGATGTTGCTTTAACCGATGAGAGCCAGACGCAGCAGTTGGCTGCCCGGTTGGCTTCTTTGTTGCCCGCAAAAGCCGTGCTGTTTTTGCAAGGCCCACTGGGAGCCGGTAAAACCACCTTCAGCCGAGGGCTTTTGCAGGCGCTGGGGCATCAGGGCGCGGTAAAAAGTCCGACCTATACCCTGGTGGAGCCCTACCAGCTGCCAACTAGACAAGTCTATCATTTTGATTTATACCGGTTAACGGACCCGGAAGAGCTGGAATTTATTGGCGGGCGAGATTATTTCAGCGAAGAGGCCATATGCCTGATCGAGTGGCCGGAGCGCGGTGTTGGCTTTTTACCCGAGCCTGATCTGGTACTGCAACTGAACTATCGGGCTGGGGACGAGCCATCCGAGCGCTTGCTTTGCCTGACTGGGCAAACCCGGCTGGGGTGGACACTAGTGGAAGCGATGCGTACGGATGACTAAGAATAACAAAAACATCAGTTTTATCGGCTTGGCAGCGCTGCTGTTATGCAGTTGGTCCAGCTGGCTGCTGGCTGCCGGCAACGAAGTTAAAAGTATTCGGATTTGGCCTTCGCCCGAAAATACCCGGGTGGTGTTTGATTTGGCTGCAGCCCCGGAACACCGTAGCTTTGCGCTCGATAACCCGGATCGCTTTGTCATTGATTTGCGCCAAAGTCGGTCTCAGCCAAGGTTGCCCGCTGCCAGCGGTGAAGCCAGTCTGATTCAAAGCATCCGCTCAAGTTACACTGCCAGCAATCAAACCCTGCGCATTGTGCTGGACTTATCCGACAAAGCCAGTGCCAGCGTTTTCAGTTTGCCGCCAACAGGGCCTTACGGTCATCGTCTGGTGGTCGATTTCAAAGGCGAACAGCGTGAGCTGCCGGTGGCGCAGGCCAGAGCTCAGCGCCAACCCGGCCGTGATATCATTATTGCCATCGATGCCGGCCATGGCGGGGAAGACCCCGGCTCGATAGGTCCGGCAGGTACCTTCGAAAAGAACCTGACCTTGCCGATTGCCCGCCGGCTGGCTGAGCTGATCAACAACGAGCCAGGCATGAAAGCGGTGATGGTCCGTACCGGCGATTACTTTGTGCATTTGAACCGTCGTACCGACATCGCCCGCGAGTTGCAGGCCGACCTGCTGGTATCGATCCATGCCGATGCCTTTACCTCGCCACAGCCACGGGGCGCTGCGGTCTGGGTGTTGTCGCTGCGCCGTGCTACTTCAGAAGTTGGCCGCATGCTGGAGCAAAAAGAGCGGCACTCCGAGCTGCTGGGCGGGGTGGGTGAAATTATCCGCGATTCGGCGCAGGAGCGCTACCTGGCACAAACCGTGTTGGATTTGTCGATGAATCATTCCATGGTGTCGGCGCATCAGGCCGCGACCCATGTGTTGGCGGAGCTGGGCCAGATTACCCGGCTGCACCGGCGGGAGCCGCAGGCGGCCAGTCTGGCGGTGTTGCGCTCGCCGGATATTCCCTCCATTCTGGTGGAAGTGGGCTTTATCTCCAACCCGCAAGAAGAACAGCAGCTGCGGACCAGCCAACATCAGCAACGGCTGGCCCAGTCGATGTTTCAGGGGTTGCGGCGGCATTTTAGGGAGTCGCCACCGGCCGACTCACTCTTTGCGCAGCATCGTTCCCGTGAGCATCGGGTGCAGCGTGGTGAATCGCTGTCGCTGGTGGCGCAGCGTTACAATGTGACTGTTGAGGCTTTGCGCCAACACAATCAACTCAGTGGCGATACCATTCGTATTGGCCAGGTACTGCGGATTCCCGACTGATGCCGATTCAGATTTTGCCGCCGCAGCTGGCCAATCAGATTGCTGCCGGCGAGGTGGTTGAGCGTCCTGCTTCTGTCGTCAAAGAGCTGGTTGAAAATGCACTGGATGCCGGCGCCCACCAAATCGACATCGAGATTGAAAAAGGCGGCGCCCGTTTAATCCGTATTCGTGACGATGGTTGTGGCATTGCACAGCATGAGCTGACGCTGGCGCTGAGCCGTCACGCCACCAGTAAAATCAGCAGTTTGGATGATCTGGAGCAAATAGTCAGCTTGGGCTTTCGTGGCGAGGCGCTGGCCAGTATCAGCTCGGTCGCCAGGCTAAGCCTGACATCCCGCCCGCAAACTCAGGACACCGCCTGGCAAGCCAGTGCCGAGGGCCGGGAGATGCAGGTGCAGTTAAAACCTGCGGCCCACCCGGTTGGCAGCACGGTCGAGGTGCTGGATTTGTTCTTTAACACCCCGGCCCGTCGCAAGTTTCTTCGTACCGAGAAAACCGAGTTTTTCCATATTGATGAGCTGATCAAGCGGCTGGCGCTGAGTCGCTTTGACGTCGGCTGGACGCTCAGTCACAACGGTCAGGTGCTGCGGCGATTAAAGCCTGCTACGGATCAGGACCGACAGTTGCAACGGGTCGCCACCTTGTGTGGCCGCCGTTTCGGTGACAGCGCTTGCTGGATTGAGAATCAGCACCAGGGGTTGCGGCTCTGGGGCTGGCTGTTGCCGCCGGCGGCCATCGAGCGTCAGAGCAATTGCCAGTACAGTTACGTCAATGGCCGGATGATGCGCGATAAGTTGCTGAATCATGCCATTCGGCAGGCCTATGGGGACTTACTGACGCAGGAACAGCAGCCGGCTTTTGTGCTTTTTCTGGAGTTGCCGGCCTCGGAGGTGGACGTCAATGTGCATCCTGCCAAACACGAGGTGCGTTTTCATCAGGCCCGGCTGGTGCACGACTTTGTCAGCTCTGCACTGGAAAATGCCTTGCGTCAGCTTGCCCCCGAGTCGCTGACTCAGTCAGCTGCTATCGATACCCCGGCGTTGGCAGAGCCAGCGCACCTTGGGCAGCCAGTTGCTCAGCAGCGCCCTGCCAGTGACCACGGGGCAGCCGTCGCCGCCACTGCTGGCCGCGGCGCTATCCATCGCAGCTCATCCTATCCGGCGAACCGACCCGCTAGCAGCGAGGTAGCCCGCCAACTGCGTTACCTGGACCAGCTGAAAGAAAATCCCCAGCCGGGCTATGTGATGGCCCCTGCTGCGCCTTGCGAGGAAGCGCCAGGTCCAGCCCCTTCGTTGCTGGTGGTTGAGAATCGTTTTGTGGTGTTGCCAGAGAGGGATGGCTTGCAGCTGCGCAGCATCGCCAAAGCTCTGGCTCAACTCAGTCCCCGGCAATCTGTTTCTAAAGCGCTGCTGATCCCGCTGCGGCTGAAGCTGGCCGATGAGGAAGTGCAGCTACTGCAGCAACTGGCAACCGACTTGGCGCAGACGGGTTTTGATTTGGTACTGCACGACAAGCTGTTAATTGTCCGGGCTGTGCCGCTCTGGCTGCAGCAGAGCCCCTTGGCACAATGCTTGCTGCCTTTTTGCCAACTGTGGCAGCAGGCTGGCCTGGCAGCTGGGTGCGATATGCTGCTAAAGGCGCATTGGCTGGATGTTGGTTTTTTGGCAGACTTGCTGCCAGAGCTGCTAACAACTGAGCTGGCCGATGCTGCGGTACCTCTTGATCTCAGCCCGGCCATCCAGGCGTTGGAGGTGTAGCATGCAGCCGCCACTGATTTTTTTAATGGGGCCAACGGCCTCCGGTAAAACCGATCTGGCGCTGGCGCTGGCACGGGAGTTGCCGGTCGATATTATCAGTGTCGACAGTGCACTGATCTATCGGGGCATGGACATTGGTACAGCCAAACCCAGCGTGGAAGAGCAGGCGCTGGCACCGCACTACCTGATTGATATTAAAGATCCGGTGGAAGCCTACTCGGCGGCTGATTTTCGCAGCGATGCGCTGGCTTGCATTGAGCGCAGTTACCAGCAAGGCCGGCAACCGGTGCTGGTGGGGGGCACCATGCTGTACTTTAAAGCCTTGTTGCAGGGCATTTCGCCCTTGCCTGCGGCCGATCCGAACATTCGGGCAGAGCTGGAGCAAGAAGCGCAAAAAAAAGGTTGGCAGGCATTGCACCAGGAACTTTCGGGCATTGACCCGGTCTCAGCTGCCCGGATACATCCAAATGATCCGCAGCGGATTAACCGGGCGCTGGAGGTTTACCGCATCAGCGGCAAAACCATGACGGAGCTAACCGCGCAACAAGGCGCAGCCTTGCCGTACCCGGTGCAGCAATTTGCCATCGCGCCGACCGATCGGGCCGAGCTGCACCAGCGTATAGCATTACGCTTTGAGCAGATGTTGGCAGCAGGCTTTGAGCAGGAAGTGCAGCAATTACGTCAGCGTGGCGATTTGCACCTGCAACTGCCTTCGATGCGTTGTGTCGGCTATCGGCAGATGTGGCAGTATCTGGATGGCGAGTTGAATGCAGAACAACTGCTGGAGCAAGGCATTGCCGCTACCCGGCAATTGGCCAAGCGCCAGCTCACTTGGTTGCGGGGCTGGTCAGATGTGAACTGGTTGAAAACAGAAGCAAAACCGAGCGAAAACTTGCAAGCAGTGTTATCTTCGCTAAGCTAAATTTGGCATGCAAAAAAATAAAGTCGGTTCTGCAACTTGAAAAAATCGAAACAAACCATAAATCTAGCGGACTTATAACAATAAGGAATGCGGCACATGGCAAAAGGCCAATCATTACAGGATCCTTTCCTGAACACTTTACGGCGGGAGCGTATCCCGGTTTCTATTTATCTGGTCAATGGCATTAAATTGCAGGGGCAGGTTGAGTCGTTCGACCAATTTGTCATTTTGCTGAAGAATACCGTCAGTCAGATGGTGTACAAGCATGCCATTTCTACTGTGGTGCCTTCACGGGCAGTAAATACCATGATGGCTCATGCCAACAGTGGGAATGACTCTGACGAATCAGACGATTAAGTCTGTTGCATCTACTGAGCAAGACAGGTTCGCAACTGCGGTGACAGAGCAGGAGCGGGCCGTCTTGGTTCAGGTTAGCTTTTCAGCACAGACTCCGCGTGACAGCTTGCAAGAGCTGGTGTTGCTCGCTCGTACCGCAGGCGTTGCTGTGGTCGATACTTTGTGCTGCCGTCGACAGCGGCCAGACAGCCGTTACTTTGTCGGCTCGGGTATAGCCGAGTCCTTGGCGCAGCGTGTCGAGGCAGAAGCCTTGACAGTGCTGATTTTCAATCACGAACTTAGTCCTGCCCAAACCCGCAATCTGGAGCGTTGCTGTCAGTGCCGGGTCATTGATCGCACCACTCTCATTCTGGACATATTTTCTCAACGCGCCCGCAGCTATGAAGGCAAGCTGCAGGTCGAGCTGGCGCAGCTGCGTCATCTGTCATCCCGCCTGGTGCGGGGGTGGGACAATGCCGAACGGCAAAAAGGCGGCATTGGTCTGCGCGGACCGGGTGAAACCCAGCTGGAAACCGATCGGCGTTTGTTGCGTCAGCGCATGACCGCACTGCGCCAGCGTCTGGAAAAGCTAAGCCGGCAGCGTGAGCAGGGACGGCAGGCCAGACAAAGGGCTGCCGTACCGGTATTGTCCCTGGTAGGCTATACCAATGCCGGCAAATCCTCGTTATTTAATCGCTTAACAGAGGCCAATGTGCATGCGGCCGATCAGTTGTTCGCAACTCTGGACCCGACTTTACGCCGGCTGGAGCTGACGCAGTTTGGTACCGTGGTGCTGGCCGATACTGTTGGTTTTATTCGCGACCTGCCACACGATCTGGTTGCTGCCTTCCAATCCACCTTGCAAGAAAGCCGCGATGCCGATTTGCTGCTGTTGGTGGTGGACTATGCCGACCCGGATCATCCAGCTAAGTTGGCGCAGGTGCAAAAAGTGCTGGCTGAGATTGATGCTGCTGCAGTACCCCAGCTGCTGGTGTGGAATAAAATTGATCAAGCCGAGCTGGCACCCCGTATAGATTACGATGCTGAAGGGCAGCCGAGCGCTGTCTATGTGTCGGCTCAAAGTGGGGCTGGTTTCTCTATATTGCTGGAAGCAATTAGCCAGCGGTTAGCGCGTCACCATCTGGAGCTGCAGCTTCGGTTGCCAGCCGATGCCGGTCTCTGGCGTGCGCGTTTGCATCAACTTCAGGCGGTGCAGCAAGAGCGCTTTAACGACGAAGGGGCGACTGAGCTGCTGGTAAGGCTGTCGATCGCCGACTGGGGACGCTTGTTGCAACAAAGTCGGGGTGTGCTGGAAAACTATATCGTCAGCGAATCGCTTTTTTGATACATTAACGCAAATTACAATTGAGTGGAGTAGACCATGGCTTGGAACGAGCCGGGCAAGAATGGCAAGGATAACGATCCCTGGAAACAGGGTGGTCGTGATCAGGGCCCGCCCGATTTAGATGAAGTGTTTCGTAACTTTGGTAAAAAGTTTGGTGGAATTTTTGGTGGCTCCGGTGGGGGCAGCCAAGGCTCATCGGGCGGTGGCTCGGCCTCAACCTTGTTGCTGCTGGTGGCCATTGTCGCTGCGCTGGTTTGGGCTTTCAGTGGTTTTTACACCATTAAGGAGTCCGAGCGTGGCGTGATTTTGCGCTTTGGTCAGTTCCATACCGAAGTCGGGCCTGGTATTCACTGGAAACCGACCTTCATTGATCAGGTGCGTCCGGTGGACTTAACCAGCGTTCGCTCCTTCCGTACCGATGGCTTTATGCTAACGCAGGATCAAAACCTGGTTCGGGTCACTTTCGAGGTGCAGTACCGGGTGTTTGATGCCCGCGCTTACCTGTTCTCAGTAGTCAATGCTGACAACAGCCTGCAAGAGGCTACCGATGCCGCTTTGCGTTTTGTCATTGGTCACTCGCTGATGGATGATGTTCTGACCCGGGGCCGGGAAGTGGTGCGGCAAAACACCCGTCAGGAGCTGGAAACCATCATTACGCCATACCGCATGGGTCTGGTACTGGTGGATGTCAACTTCCGTGATGCCCGTCCGCCTGAAGAAGTTCGTGATGCCTTTGACGATGCCATCGCTGCACAGGAAGATCAGGAGCGCTTTGTGCGTGAAGCGGAAGCTTATGCCCGTGAAATCGAGCCTCGTGCGCGTGGTCAGGTCAACCGTATCATGCAAGAAGCAGAAGCCTACCGTCAGCAAGTAATTCTTCGTGCTCAGGGTGAAGTGGCGCGCTTCGAGCAGTTGCTGCCTCAGTACCTGGCAGCCCCACGGGTAACTCGTGAACGTCTGTACCTGGAAACCATGGAAGAAGTCTTTAGCAACACCTCGAAGGTAATGGTGGATGTGTCCAGTGGCAACAACATCATGTATCTGCCGTTGGATCAGATGCTCAAAGGTGGTTCGACTTCGGGTTCCTCCAGTGCACTACCGGTGACGCCACCGCGTAACCTGCAGGACTCGCAGAACACCGCCCCGCGCCAGGATGGGATCCGTGGCAGCACCAGTCGTGATGGGAGACGTTAAGCCATGAAAAACCTAATCGTAGCAATTTTAGTGGTGGCTGGTCTGATTGTTTCTTCGGCACTTTTTGTGGTGCCGGAAGGCGAGCGCGCCATTGTCATCCAATTTGGTAAAATTCAGCGGGATGCTGCCGGTGATGTACGGACCTTTGAGCCGGGTCTTCACTTTAAGATCCCATTGATTGAAACCGTCCGTAAACTGGATGCCCGGGTGCAAACCCTGGATGATCCGGCCGACCGTTTTGTCACCGCCGAGAAAAAAGACTTGTTGGTCAACAGTTACGTGAAGTGGCGTATCCGGGATTTCGGCCAGTATTTCTTGAGTACCGGTGGCAACACCCGTCAGGCCGAAGTGCTGTTGCGACAGTACATCAACAACGGCCTTCGGACGGAGTTTGGTACCCGCACCATTCCGGAAATTGTTTCCGGCGAGCGGACCGAGCTGATGGAAAGCGCCTTGCAGCAAGCCGGTATTGCTGCCAACGAGCTGGGAATTGAAGTGATTGATGTGCGGGTGAAGCAAATCAACCTGCCGGATGAAATCAGCAATTCCATCTTTGCCCGGATGCGGGCAGAGCGTCAGGCGGTCGCGCGTGAGCACCGGTCCCGTGGTATGGAAGAAGCTGAAAAAATCCGTGCCGACGTCGATGCCCGGGTCACGGTTATGTTGGCCGATGCCGAGCGTAACTCCCGCACCGTTCGCGGTGATGGCGATGCTCAGGCAGCCAACATCTACGCTGAAACCTACAACAAGGATGCCGAGTTCTTCTCGTTCATCCGTAGTATGGAAGCCTACAAACGCAGCTTCCGCAGCAAAGATGATGTGCTGGTGATTCAGCCGGATAGCGACTTCTTCCGTCATATGAAAACCGTTCAGGGACGGCCGTAACAGGACATCGGCCTGTTATCAGAACTGAAACCCAAAAGGCCCTGCGGGGCCTTTTTTTGCAGGTAAGAGCCATGTATCAGCATTTGTACCAACACTTTTTGCAAGGCCATAGCGGCAAACAACATTTTGTCAGTCATTCGCATCATTTCTGGCCCGATGTGACTCGCCAGGCCATGTTGGATTACTGGGATCTCAGTGCCAGGCACTCGGACGAAAAATGGCAGCAGGTGTTTGGCCAGGTGCTGCCACAGACGCAGCAGCTGCTGGCGGAGCAGTTGGGCAGCCAGCAACCGCAGCAACTGGTGTTTGCTCCCAACACCCATGAGTTGGTGATGCGGCTGCTCAGTTGCTTTGATTGGCGACAGCCGATCCGTATTTTGACCACCGACAGCGAGTTTTACAGTTTTCAGCGTCAGGTGAGCCGGATGCAAGAAGCCGCGCTGGTCGAGCTGACGGTGGTGCCCACCGAGCCTTTTGCCGATTTTGAGCAGCGCTTTGCAGCAGCAGCTGCGGCGCAGCCTTTTGAGCTGATTTTTTGCAGTCAGGTGTTTTTTAATTCCGGCGTGGCGCTATGCGATCTGACCGCCTTTGTGCAGCAATTGGCAGCGGTATCGGATGCGATGATCGCCATCGACGGCTACCATGCGTTTATGGCATTGCCGTTGGCGTTAGCGCCGATAGAAGATCGCATTTTTTATCTGGCGGGCAGTTACAAATACGCCCAGGCCGGTGAAGGCTGCTGCTTTATGCTCTGTCCGAAAGGGAACCACTACCGACCCATTTATACCGGCTGGTTTGCCGAGTTTGGTGCTTTAACGGAGGCCCGCAGCACCGAAGTACCTTACAGTCCTGATGGTTTTCGCTTTGCCGGAGCAACCATGGACTTTAGCGCTCTGTTTCGGCTGCGGGCTGTGTTGCAGCTGCTTCAACGCGAGCGCATCGACGTTTTGCAGATCCATCGCTATGTGCAGCAGCTGCAACAGCACTTTTTGCAGCAGTTAAGCCAGCTACCGCAGCAGGCGCTTCGTCAGGAGCAGCTGTTGCTGCGCGATGTCAAGCAGCATGGCCATTTTCTGACCTTTGCGTTACCAACGGCAGAAGACGCTGCTGCTCTTGCTGAATTTTTAAAGCAAAATCATATCCTTACCGATTTTCGAGGCAATCGGCTGCGTTTTGGTTTTGCATTGTATCAGTGCGCTGAGCAGTTTGACTTAGGCTGTCTGACACAGTATCGGCCAAAGGACTGACTTTTTTTCAGCCATCCAGATGCAGTTTGCCAAGACTTTTGGTAGAATCCTCGCCTAATTTTTTTCCATGATGTAGGAACCATGGCCAAAAACGTCGTTGTGTTAGGCACCCAATGGGGTGACGAAGGTAAAGGTAAAATTGTCGACTTGCTGACCGATAAAGCCACTTATGTGGTGCGTTATCAGGGCGGTCATAATGCAGGCCATACTCTGGTGATTGGCGGTGAGAAGACGGTGTTGCACCTGATACCATCGGGTATCCTGCGGGATAATGTGACCTGTGTCATCGGCAATGGCGTGGTGTTGTCGCCCGAAGCCCTGCTGAAGGAAATGGCCATGCTGGAACAGCGCGGTATTCCAGTCAAAGAGCGCCTGGTGTTAAGTGAAGCCTGTCCGTTGATTCTACCTATCCACGTGGCCCTGGATGTTGCCCGGGAAAAGGCTCGGGGTGCCAAAGCCATTGGCACCACCGGACGTGGCATTGGCCCTGCCTATGAAGACAAAGTGGCACGCCGTGGTTTGCGGGTTGGCGATCTCTTTAATCCTGAGCTTTTTGCCGAAAAACTGAAAACCGTGATGGAGCTGCACAACTTCACCCTGACGCAGTACTATCAGGAAGAGGCGGTAGATTACCAACAAACGCTGCAAGATGCTCTGGCCATTGCCGATACCTTAAAAGCCATGGTGACCGATGTCACGGCCCTGCTGGACAAAGCCCGGCACGATGGCAAAGCCATTATGTTTGAAGGTGCTCAGGGTACCTTGCTGGATATTGACCACGGCACTTATCCTTACGTCACTTCGTCCAATACCACGGCAGGCGGTGTTGCCACTGGTTGTGGTTTCGGTCCGCGTTATCTGGATTATGTACTGGGGATTGTGAAAGCCTACACCACCCGGGTCGGTGCGGGGCCATTCCCTACCGAGCTTAGCTGTGCCGCGGGTGAGCATCTCGGCGTCAAGGGTCACGAATTTGGTGCCACCACCGGCCGTAAGCGCCGCACCGGCTGGTTTGATGCGGTTGCTGTGCGCCGTGCTGTTCAGTTAAACAGCATCTCCGGTTTCTGCCTGACCAAGTTGGATGTACTGGACGGGCTGGAAGCCGTCAGCATCTGCACCGGGTATCAAATGCCCAATGGCGAGGTGTTGGATGTACCGCCTTTGGCCGCAGAAGGCTATGAGCAAGTCACGCCGGTGTACGAAACCATGCCGGGTTGGCAGGAAAGCACTTTCGGTTGCCAGTCAGTGGATGCTCTGCCACAAGCTGCCCGCAACTACATTGCCCGGCTGGAACAGCTGACGGGCGTGCCGATTGATATTATTTCGACCGGACCGGACAGAAATGAAACGATAACTTTACGGCACCCTTTTACAGAAGCCTGAGTTATTTTGATGAATCGTCGCTGAAAAGCTGCCCAAAAGGCAGCTTTTTTTATATCATACCTTATGAAGTAAAAATGAGGTTAGTAAGATGAAGTGGTATCTTGTTGTATTTGCATCTCTTTTGTTGGGTGGCTGTGGCGGATCCGGTTCTAACTCGAATCCTGCCGGAGCTCTGGGGCCGAATCCTGCGCAGTTTTCCGGTGCCAACTGTCCTTCAACTTTGTCGGCCAATGCCGAAGCCTTTTGTTTAATGTTTCGTGATTATCTCTGGTACCAAGAGATGCCGCAGACAGTGAATCTGCTGCAATACAGTACCACCAATCAGTTGGTGCAGGCGTTGAGCGCACCTGAAGATCGTTTTAGCTACACCATGACTGCAGAAGATTACGAAGCGCGTTTTATTGATGCACGCTTTTTTGGTTTTGGCATGTCCTTCAACTGGGTCGATAACGACAGTGCCTTGCTAGTGCGTTTTGTTTACGATGATGGCTCTGCGGCAGAGAATGGGTTGCGCCGTGGCGATCGGATTGTCGAGATTGAAGGAAAGTCGATTGCTCAGTGGAATGAAGAGTTGGAAGCCGGTACGGCCAGCAATGAAGATATGTTCGGCCCGAATAACGACGGGGTTTTGCGCAATTTTGTCTGGCAAAAGCCTGATGGCACCGAGCTTCAGGCTGATTTTATTAAGCGGGAAGTGACGACCAACACCGTATTGCATCGTTCCGTACTGGAGCATCAGGGCAAGCGGGTCGGCTATCTGGTGTTCAACTCTTTTATTGAACTGTCTGAGACCGAGCTCGAGCAAGCATTTAGCTATTTTAAAGAGCAAAACATCGATGAGCTGGTGCTGGATGTGCGTTACAACGGTGGTGGTCTAATCCGGGTCGCCAGTCAGTTGGCTTCGCACATTGCCTGGCCTTCGGTGCAAGGTGAAACCTTTGTCACCTTCGCCTACAACGATAAAAATCCTCAGAACAACCAGACATGGCAGTTTAGCCTGGGGCAACGAGGCCAGTCTTTCCTTGATTTGTCGCGGGTTCTGGTGCTGACAACCCCAGGTTCTTGTTCATCCAGCGAGCTGGTGATTAACTCGTTAACTCCCTTTATTGATGTGGTACAAATTGGTGAAGCAACTTGTGGCAAGCCGGTTGGTCAACAGCCAGAGTATTTTGACCGTCGTCGTCAGGTGATGTTTGCAGTTAACTTTCAAACGGTTAATGCAGTGGGTTTTGGTGATTATTTTGATGGCTTAATGCCGAACTGTCCGGTACAAGAAACCATTCCTGGGGATTGGGGACTGACGTCAGAGGCTTTATTGCAAGAAGCCTTATACTATGTACAGCATGGTGCCTGTTCGGATCCATCGCAATCCTATTTTGACAGCCTGTTGCTGCAATCCGACGGCCCGGTTCGTTTGCAAGCACCTCGCCGAAATCTGGCTCAGCCATTCTGGGAGCAGTGGGATGAGCACTAGCACTCAGCGTTAGTTCGTGCTGAATCATCAAGGCCAGCTATAAGTTGGCCTTTTTTTTGCTTTGATATTAACCATGCAGCTGGTTGGGTCATGCTATAGTTTTGATGGGCGTGTTGTTCAACCCGGTAAATCTGTGAAGGCTAAGAGAGCGTTTCAAATGCGGTATGTACGGCGATTAGTGGTGATGGGACTATTGGCAGGCTTGACTTCGTCTGTGCTGGCGGACGAGGTGCGGATCCAGCAACTGGAGGCTGTGCAGCTCTATACCCAAGATGAACTGCTGGCGTTGATTCGAACCAACAGCCATTTGAGGCAAGTGCAGGATGACGATTGTCAGTTGGTCCGTGACATTGAAGCCCGGGCCGATATTATGAAGTTGCCGTCCTACCAGTTTTTGTGGGGCGATATGCTGGCCTATGCCGTCTGCGTGCCGCGGGATATTGAACGCGGCTGGCAGTTGATGCTGGATGCTGCAGCCCAAGGCTTGCCGGAGGGGCTGGAGCAGGTCGGACGTTACTACCACATAGGTCGTTTTGTGCAGCCGGATGCCGAAAAAGCCATTCTGTACTTGCGTGAAGCTGCGGCGCTGGGCAATTTGCCGGCGACCATCCGGCTGGCGGAAATTTTGCTTGATGAAGCCGGTAGTCCACGTGATTACGAGCAGGTCTACCGCTGGCTGCATCATTCGGTCACAGCGGACAACGCAACCCACCAAAAAATCAGCCGCTTGCTGCGCCAGTTTGAGCAGCGCATGCCTGAACGGGTGGTGCAGCGGGCGCGGCGTCCGGTTTCCTGAATGTCATACAAGGATCTGCGGAAGGTGTTACACTAAAGGTCTTATTGGTAACACAAGGGTCAGGCATGACCATACAAGATCCACATCTTGCCCGTGAGCAAGAAAAGTACGACAACCCTATCCCAAGTCGGGAATACATTCTTGAGCACATTGAAAAGCGGCAACAACCTGCCTACTTTGAGGAATTGGTTGCCGAGCTCAAATTGACCGACGACGACGCTATTTTCGCACTGAAAAAGCGGCTGCGCGCGATGGAGCGTGACGGTCAGCTGATTTTTACCAAAAACAAGCGCTATGGTCTTGTCGATCGGATGGACCTGAAAAAAGGCCGGGTCATTGGCCACAGAGATGGCTTTGGCTTTTTAAAGCTGGATGACGGTGGTCCGGATTGGTTTATTCCCAATTACGAAATGCATCGCTTGCTGCATGGCGACCGGGTGCTTGCCACCCTGGCCGAAGGCCGTGGCCGACAGAAAACTGAAGCCCGTATTGTGCGCATTCTGGAGCCCAGAACCGAGGCGGTGGTCGGCCGCTATTACCGTGATTATGCCCTGGCAGTGGTGGTGCCGGATGATCCACGCATCGGCCAGGACATTGTGATCCCGGAAGGGGCCCAAGGTGAGGCTCGTCATGGCCAGGTGGTGCTGGTGGATATTACTGAGCGCCCTACCAAGCGGGTGAATGCCGTTGGCCGGGTGATCGAAGTGCTGGGTGAGCACATGGCCCCAGGCATGGAAATCGAAGTGGCGATTCGCAACCATCAGATCCCGCATCAATTCCCGGATGCCGTCAACAAACAGGTCAGCCGCTATGGTGCTGAGGTATCGGCTGCTGATAAAGCGGGCCGTATCGACCTGACGGCGATGCCGCTGCTGACCATCGATGGTGAAGATGCCCGCGACTTTGACGATGCTGTCTATGCCGAGTCTCGCGACGATGGCGGTTGGCGGCTGTGGGTGGCCATCGCTGATGTCAGTAGCTATGTGCAGGTGGATACACCGCTGGATCAGGAAGCTTTGCTGCGCGGCACCTCGGTCTATTTTCCGGACCAGGTGGTGCCTATGCTGCCAGAAGCTTTGTCCAATGGGCTCTGTTCGCTGAACCCACAGGTGGACCGGCTGTGCCTGGTGGCCGAAATGGACATCAGTGCCCAGGGCAAGCTGCAAAGTTACCGTTTTTTTGAAGCGGTGATGAACTCCAAGGCCCGTCTGACCTATTCGAAGGTGTACGCCATTCTGCAGGGCGATGCGGCCCTGCGCCAGCAATACCAGGCCAACATCACCACTCTGGAAACCCTGTACAGCTTGTACCGGCGCTTGGCGAAAACCCGGGCCCAGCGTGGCGCCATTGAGTTCGATACGGTGGAAACCCGTTTTATTTTTAACAGCCACCGCAAAATTGAGCAAATCGTACCGGTGCACCGCAACGATGCGCACAAGCTGATCGAAGAATGCATGATCATGGCCAATGTGGCGGCGGCACGTTTCCTGGAAAAGCACAAAACACCGGCGCTGTATCGGGTGCATGAGCAGCCGGACCCAGACCGTTTTGCCAACTTCCGGCGTTTTTTGGCGGAGCTGGGCATTGAAACTACCTTGCCGGACGAACCTGAGCCGCTGCAACTGGTGCAAGAGCTGGCGCGTTTGGCCGAGCGGCCAGACCGGGAGCTGATTGAAACCACCCTATTGCGTTCGATGAAACAAGCGGTCTATCAGGGCGATAATGAAGGACACTTTGGTCTGGCGTTGCCGGCTTATGCCCACTTTACCTCGCCCATCCGGCGTTATCCGGACCTGGTGGTGCATCGCAGCATTAAGTCCATCCTGCAGCAGCAGGGCCAGACGCCAAAAGGGGCACACCGGTACAGCCCTGAGCAAGTTGAACAACTGGGTGAACACTGCTCAATGACCGAGCGCCGGGCCGATGATGCCACCCGTGAGGTTTCGGACTGGCTGAAATGCGAGTACATGCAAGATCATCTGGGCACGGAGTTCGATGGGGTGGTGTCGACCGTCACCAGCTTTGGGTTATTTGTCCGGTTAACCGATTTGTACATCGAGGGCCTGGTGCATGTCACCTCACTGAAAAACGATTACTACCATTTCGATGCCGAGCGTCAGGTGCTGATGGGGGAGCACTCGCGCCAGGGGTACCGTTTGGGCGATTTGGTGCGGGTCAAAGTGATGGCGGTGAATCTGGAAAGCCGGACCATTGATCTGGCGCTGGAAGAAAGCGGTACGCCACGCCCCAGCAAAGCCAAAGGCAAAGGCAAAGCCAAGGACAGCAGTAAGCCTTTGCCAGGCAAGGTGGTGGTTAAAAGTGCGAAAAAGCCAGCGGGCAGCAAGCGCAAAGCCATAGCCGCTAAACCCGCTGCCAAAGGCCGGCCTGGCAAAGCTGCCGGTAAAGGCAAGCCGAAAGCCAGGAAGCAAAAGGTGACTTAAGTATCAGCCTGACGGCGGAACAACCGATAGGCCAGCTGACCGGCGATTTTTTCCCGGTACAGCTGCCAGTTGGCTGGCACCGCTTGCAAAGGCAACTCTTTTTCAGTTTCCAGGTAGATCCAGGCATTGGTGCTGAGCCAGCCTTGCTGCTCCAGCAGCTGACAACAGGGTTCGGCCAGATGTTGTCGAAAGGGGGGGTCGATAAACACCAAATCAAAGGGCTGATCGCTATCTGGTTGGGTGCTGCTGCGCTGCTGCAAATAGTGTAGGCTGTCGGTCTGCACGACCTTGGCGCTGGCAGCCAGGGTTTGGCACAGGCTGTTTAGCTGCTGTGCTTGTTGGCGGTCTTTTTCCAGCAGCAGGGCAAAGCTGGCCTCCCGTGACAAGGCTTCCAGCGCCAGAGCGCCACTGCCGGCGAAGCAATCCAACACCCGTTGGCCGGTTACTTCCTGCATCAACCAATTAAACAAGGTTTCCCGAACCCGATCGGTGGTGGGGCGGAGCCCCTCCGCGTCGGCGACTGGAATTTTACGGCCCCGCCAGCGTCCGCTGATGATGCGGATTTGGCCCGGGCTGTTGGCTTTTTTAGCGCTGGCTGCTCGTCTCATCTAATGGTTTATGCCTGTTGGTGAAGATGCTAGTATAACGACCAATTTTACCCGATTTGAACGGCACTGACACCGACTTATGAGCAAAGAATCCAAACTCTTCTCCTGGCTGGGCTTTGGCAAAAAAGCTGCGGCAGAATCTGAGCAGCCGGAAGCAACCACGGCGGATAGCGCCCCAACGCCAGCTGAGCACCCTGAGGACAATACTCAGGCCGCCTCCAGCGCACCAATCTCCACCGGTTCTGAGACTGCAGAGCCTGAAAAGGGGGCTGAGTCTGAATCCAAGGCAGCTGCGGCCCCTCAGGCCAGTGCAGCGGATGCTTCGACCGGGCAAGCCCCTGCGGCCAAAACGGGTTTCTTTGCCCGCTTGCGGCAAGGTTTGAGCAAAACCAGCCAAAACCTGGGTGCTGGCCTGGCATCGCTCTTTGTCGGTAAAAAAATCGACGACGAGCTGTACGAAGAGTTGGAAACTCAGTTGTTGCTGGCCGATGTTGGGGTCGACACCACTCAGAAGCTGATTAAGCAGTTGACGCAGCATGCCGATCGCAAAGCGTTAAAGGACGCCGACCAGCTGTATCAAAAGTTGCAACTGGATATGGCGACCATGCTGCAAGAGGTTGAGCAACCGCTGAAGCCGGAGCAAAGCGATGGCCCCTTTGTGATTCTGATGGTCGGTGTCAATGGGGTGGGCAAAACCACCACCATCGGCAAAATGGCACAGCAGTTTAAGCAGCAGGGGAAAAACGTGATGTTGGCGGCGGGCGACACCTTTCGGGCTGCAGCTGTCGAGCAATTGCAGGTTTGGGGGGAGCGCAATCAGATCCCGGTGGTGGCACAGCATACCGGCGCCGACAGCGCTTCGGTGATTTTCGATGCCTACCAGGCCGCAAAGGCCCGCAAAGCCGATGTGCTGATTGCGGATACGGCTGGCCGTTTGCAGAATAAAGCCCACCTGATGGAAGAGTTGAAAAAAATTGTCCGGGTGCTGCAAAAAATTCAGCCGGAGGCGCCACACGAAGTGATGTTGACGCTGGATGCCGGTACCGGGCAGAATGCGTTAAGTCAGGCGCGCATCTTTAATGAAGCGGTGCCACTAACCGGCATCAGTTTAACCAAGCTGGATGGCACCGCCAAAGGTGGGGTGATTTTTGCCATTGCCGACCAGTTTAAGGTACCGATCCGTTACATCGGGGTGGGTGAAGGCATTGATGATTTGCGCACCTTCAACAGCACGGATTTTATCCAGGCACTGTTTAACAAGGACTCTTAAGTATGCTGACGTTCGATCAGGTCAGTAAAAGTTACCCCGGCGGTTTTATTGCACTCGATCGCATCAGTTTTGAGCTGGCGAAAGGCGAAATGGTTTTTTTAACCGGCCACTCCGGCGCTGGTAAAAGTACCTTGCTCAAGCTGATCAGCCTGATTGAACGCCCGACCAGTGGCCGGGTGTTGATCAACAACGTCGATCTAAAGCGCATCCGTCGCTCTCAGGTGCCTTATATCCGGCGTGACATCGGCATTATCTTTCAAAACCACCGGTTATTGATGGAACACACCGTGTTCGACAATGTGGCGCTGCCGCTGGTGATCGAAGGCTTTACCGGCAAAGAAATGGTCAAAAGGGTGCATGCCGCTTTGGATAAAGTCGGCTTGCTGGATAAAGTCAGCTGCTTGCCGGAAACTCTGTCCGGTGGTGAGCAGCAACGGGTTGGCATAGCCCGTGCTGTGGTGAACAAGCCGCCCTTACTGTTGGCCGATGAGCCGACCGGTAATCTGGATCCGGAACTGTCAAAAGACATTATGCGGGTGTTCGAAGCTTTTAATCAGGTGGGAGTCTCGGTGTTGGTGGCGACCCACGATCACAGCCTGGTGGCTCGCATGCGTTACCGTACTCTGACCCTGAAGCAGGGCAAGATGATCAACGATGGTTTGCTGCAATACGAGGAGCCGCTGTGAGTATTCTGTTTTCCGGTCGTGCTGCCGGCGCTAGCAGCAAAAAGATCCCAGCGCTGCAGCGCTGGCTGATGTTTTGGGTGCAGCACCTGCGTCAGTGCATCGGCAGTCTTGGTGAGTTGTGGCGTACTCCTCTGGCGTCGTTGATGACCATTGCTGTGCTTGGGGTCAGTTTAACTTTGCCAACCACCTTGCATTTGCTGGTAAAGAATGTCCAAAGCATCAGCGGTAGTTTCACTCAGTCGGCAGAGATCAGTTTTTTCCTGACCGAGGAGGCCAGTCAAACCCAAATTCAGACCTTGGTGACCATGCTCAGTGCCGACCCTGAGGTGGCCCAAGTGCAGTTTATTTCCAAGGCCGATGCCATGGCCGAATTTCAACAGGTATCGGGTTTTGGTCAGGCGTTGCAGTTGCTGGATGAGAACCCTTTACCAAATGTGATCTTGGTGTTGCCACGCCATACCCAGCCTCAGGCGGCAGAGCAATTGCGCCGCCGCATTGAGCAGGAGCGTATTGTCGATTTTGGCAAGTTGGATATAGCCTGGCTGGAGCGGTTGGATGCCATCTTGCTGCTGATGCGTCAGGCGGTGCTGGCGATAGCCCTGTTGCTGCTGACGGCTGTGCTGCTGATTATTGGCAATACCATCCGGCTGTCGATCATCAACAAAAAAGAAGAAATTGAAGTGATGAAGCTGGTCGGTGCCACCGATGCCTTTATCCAGCGGCCTTTTTTGTACACTGGCGTCTGGTTTGGCGTTTTTGGTGGTTTGCTGGCGTTTTTGGTGGTGGAGCTCATGGTCTGGTGGTTGGAAGGCGCCATTGGTCAGATCACCGAGTTATACCACAGCAGCTTTACCCTGATGACCATGAGCTTTGCCGAGTTTTTGACCTTGTTGCTGGTGTCGGTGTTGCTCGGCCTGGCAGGCTCTTACATTTCGGTCAGCCGTCATATCCAGGCCATTGAGCCAAGCGGGCCTTAGTGCCCGCACTAGTCTGAGCTACAGCTGCAGCTGTTCGGCCCAGTCGATGGCATCCAGATACAGGCTGCGGACATCGGTGTTGCTGGGAAGCAATTGATTGGCCAGCTGCTGACACAATGCCCAGTTGGCCTGCTCGTAGTCCAGCACCAGTTGCAGCGGTTGACCCAGGGGGCCTTGCTGCCGTAGCAGCGCATCTTTGATGGTATCGGATAGCGGCAATTGCTGCAGCAGTTGCTCCAGCGGTTGTTCCAATAAGGCATCCAGCAGTGACAACATGCCGGTTAAAAAGGCGCTGGATTGCAGATCACGCTGGCCGGCGGACTCCAGCAAGCGATCACAAAAGCGTGCCCGTACGATGGACAGCTTCAGCAGCTCCGGCTGCCTGGTGTCTGCCAGATTGGACAGCGCCACCAGCGCAATGAATTTCTTCAGCTCGACGGCACCCAAAAACACCATCGCATGTTTCAGTGACTTGATGGGGTTGGGGCGGGCATAGTAAGCGCTGTTGATAAAGCGCAGCAATTTGACCGACAACCCCAGATCCCGCTCCATGATCTGCACCAGTTTATCAAAGTCCAGCTCTGGCTCGGCCGCTTCGGCAATCAGAGCCAGCAAATGCATTTGGTGATGGCCGAGCTTTTTGTGGCGCATCATTTCGGGACGGGCGAAAAAGAACCCCTGATAGCAATCAAAGCCCAGCTGTTGCAATTGGGCAAATTCGGTCTGGCTTTCCACTTTTTCAGCCAGCAGTTTGCCATGAAAGTCACGCAGCTGCGCCAGCTTGTCTGGCAAGACACTGATTGGGGTTTGGCGGATATCGACTTTCAGGTAACTGATGTAAGGCATCAGTCGCTGCCACTGTGGGTTGAAGCTGTAATCATCCAGGGCCAGTTGGTAGCCTTGTTCATGCAGCTCGCGGCAGGCGGTTAGCAACTCACTGCTAAATGGCACCGACTCCAGAATTTCAATCACGGTGGTGGCAGGGTCGAGCGCAGTGGGAAACTGATACAGCAGACTGTCTTCGGCAAAATTGACAAAGGCCAGCTTGTGGCCGGTAATGCGCTCCAGTCCATAAAACAAATGATGCTCTGAGAGCAAACGGCTGGTGGCTTCGTTGGGATCGATGTCAGGAAACTGATTTTGCTCACTGTCACGAAACAACAGCTCGTAGCCCAGCAGTTGTTGCTGCCGGTCAAAGATGGGTTGGCGTGCCAGATAACCGTACATAAACAGGGCTCCTTGTGCCGCTTCAACCCAGTCTAAAGCAATTTTTTGCCGCCGTATATTACTGATTGCAATCTATAAAGTTCTGTTAGAAAAAATAGTTCTGACAAAGCTGAAACTAAAATTAGCACTCTCAATCAAAGAGTGCTAAGATAGCCTTCAACTTGAGATGGATGGAAGCAACCATGACGAAATCATCTGAACTTATGACCCTGACCTTAGGCGCCAGCAGCAGCTTTGAAGCCTATACCCAGACGGTGAGTGCTATTCCGATGCTTAGTGCCGAGGAAGAGAAATCACTGGCTGAACGTCTGCATCAGGATGGTGATTTAGAAGCCGCCCGTCAGCTGATTATGTCGCACCTGCGCTTTGTGGTGCATATTGCCCGTAGCTACGCCGGTTATGGTTTGCCGGTTAGTGATTTGGTGCAGGAAGGCAACATTGGTCTGATGAAAGCCGTCAAGCGTTTTGACCCCACTGTTGGCGTCCGCCTGGTTTCCTTTGCGGTGCACTGGATCAAAGCTGAGATCCATGAGTACGTGTTAAAAAACTGGCGCATTGTGAAAATCGCCACCACCAAGGCGCAGCGCAAGCTCTTTTTTAACCTGCGGAAATCGAAAAAGCACTTAGGCTGGTTCAGCCAGGATGAAGTCAGCCGTGTGGCTGAGTCGCTAGGGGTGGCTGAGCACGAAGTGCGTGAGATGGAATCTCGGATGAGCAATTACGACATGCCATTCGATGCGCCGGAAGGCGATGACGACCAGGCCTATACAGCACCGGCCTACTATCTGGAAGACAAAGGGTCGGATTTGGCCAGTCAGGTGCAGGACCAACAGTCGGACGATAGGGCGCACGACCAGTTGCACGCTGCCCTGCGAACGCTGGATGAGCGCAGCCAGGACATTATTCAGGCCCGTTGGTTGGCACAAAGCAAGATGACATTGCAGGAGCTGGCTGAGCGTTATCAGGTTTCTGCCGAGCGAGTCCGCCAACTGGAAAAAAATGCCATGAAAAAGCTGCAAGCTGCCATGAGCTAAGCAGCTCAAGTCTCCACAAAACCACCGCATGTCGGTGGTTTTTTTGTTGGGTAAAGGCTTTGTCTGGGAGCCGTCATTATTCCAGAGCTGCAATGGCGGGCGCTGTGTAGCCAGCGGCAATCACCCGGTGTTCTTGCGGTAAAAAACGGGAAATGGGCACCAGTTCGACGCCCAGCTCAGGCAGCTCAGCCAGTCGCTGCTGCAAAAAACGGTAGGTTTCCGGGTAGGGGTGAGCAATGGCAATGGCCCGGTCGTGCCGTTTGGCAATGCGGATCAGCAAATCAAATTGCTGCTGCAAGGCTTCTTCCCGCACATCATTGTCCAAAAAGACATGCCGGCTTAAGCTGGTGACACCATGTTGCTGCGCCTGATAGCGGGCGCGGCTGTTGACCGTGGTTAAACTATCGACGAAAAACAGTTGGCGCTGTCTGAGGTATTGCATCAGCCAGCTCATCGGTTGATCCAGCTCGGTCAAGAGACTGCCCATATGATTATTCACCCCAATGGCATAGGGAATGTCCTGCAACGCCTGGCTAAGCTGGCGGGTAAAGTCTGCCCGGCTCATATCCCGGCTCAGGCCGCCGGGGCCCATGTCTTTGTTGTTGCTGGCCTGCATCGGCATGTGCAGCATCACATCTTTGCGCTGACCGTAAGCCAGTTGTGCTGATTGTTGGCCGTAGGGTGTAAAAGGCAGCACAGCGATGGTCAGCGGGTAAGGTAGCCGAACCATGTCCAAATCGCTGCGTTGATAGCCAATGTCATCAATGATGATGGCAATTTGTGGTTTGGCCACAACCTGAATGCTGCAGCAGAACAAATAGAGGCAGAAGAGTTTGATAAGTACAGGCACGGGTTGCGTTCGTTCTTATTGTTTGCTGGCCAAAACCTGCTGATTTTAAGCCAATGGATAATTTCATTATAAGACGTTTTTTAACCAGTGAAAGAGTAATTTTGTCATTTAACGGAATGGGTTGCTGTTGCTAACGACTCTGCAACCAGCTTAGCGGATTGACTGCTTCGCCTTTATCACGGATTTCAAAATACACACCGGGGTTGGCCTGGCCTCCACTGCGGCCAACCAGAGCAATTTGCTCGCCGGCCATCACCTGTTCGCCTGGTTCTTTCAGCAGATTTTGATTGTGACCGTACAGACTCATAAAGCCCTCGCCATGATCCAGCACCAAGACCCAGCCATAGCCTTTGAGCCAGTCGGCGTAAATCACCTGGCCGTTGGCAATGGCGTTCACTGGGCCGCCTTCAGTGCCTTCGATCAAAATGCCCCGTGAACGTAAGCCGCCCTGGCGCAATTCATTGAAACGTTGCAGCAAACGGCCTTGCAGTGGCCATTGCAGCTGACCTTTTAACGGCGTTAGTCCGGACAATTCGACCTGGCGGGCTTTGGCTTTTAATGCATCAATGGTGGCTTGCAGGCTGCTTTCATTTTCGCGCAGGTAGGCCAACTGCTGGCCTTGTTCTTCCAGCAGTCGCTGCAAGTCTTGCACGGTACTTTGCTGAGTACTGCGAGCCTGTTGCAGTTCCTGCTGTCGCTGCTCCAGGCTAGCCAATTGCTGTTGCAGCTGCTGTTGGCGGTCAGTGAGCTCCAGTTGCACCGCACTTAACCGCTCAGCCGTTTCGCGAATTGATTGCAACTGTGCCACTCGGGCGCGGTTAAAATAATGATAGTAGGTCAGGACCCGCTCCAGCCGGCCGGCATCCTGTTGGTTCAACAGCAGTTGGGTGTAATCGTGCTGGCCGAGTTGGTAAGCACTGCGAAGCTGGGCTGCCAATTGCTGTTGCTGCTCAGCAAAGCGCTGCTCCAGCTGTTGTTGCTCATCCTGCAGCTCAGTTAAACGCCGCTCAGTTTCCGACAAAGCCTGTTGTTGATGGCGTACTTGTTGACTGGCTTCTGCCAGCGTCCGGTCAGCGCGTTGCAGCTGTTGCTCGGCCCGCTGCAAAGCCTGCCGTTGTTGCTGGACTTGCTGTTCGGTTTGCCGAATGGTTTTTTGCAATTCTGCCAGCTCTTGCTCCGAGCTAACCCGCGGGTCGGCGCTGACCGATGTCAGCACCAGGCAGGCACAGCAAAGGCCCACTAAGGTCAACGTAGAGCGCAGCATTGGCATGGGTTACTGCAGTTCAAACAAACTGTGTCCGGTCATTTCGGCCGGAATATCCAGATCCATCAAACGCAGCATGGTGGGGGCAATATCGCTTAAAATGCCCTTTTTTGCAGCCTTGGCGGGGCGGCCGACGTAAATCAGCGGAACCGGGCAACTGGTGTGGGCGGTATGGGCCTGACCGGACTCATGGTCGCTCATTTGCTCGGCGTTGCCATGGTCGGCAGTGATTAAGCACTCACCACCGACTTGCTGCAAGGCCTCGACCACCCGGCCAATGCAGTGATCGACAGCCTCAACCGCTTTGATGGCTGCTGGCAGGATGCCGGTATGGCCCACCATATCACCGTTCGGGTAGTTGCAGACAATGACATCGTATTGACCGCTGTGAATGGCATCGACCAATTGATTGGTCAGCTCTTCCGAGTTCATTTCTGGCTGCAGATCGTAGGTCGCCACTTGGGGTGACGGTATCAGAAGACGCGATTCGCCTTCAAATTCCTGTTCACGGCCGCCACTGAAAAAGAAGGTTACATGAGCGTACTTTTCGGTTTCTGAAATACGCAGCTGAGTCTTGTGGTGTTTTGCGAGCCATTCACCCAGCACGTTATCCAGGCTTTCTGGTGGGAAGGCCACTGGTGCATCCAGTTCTTTGGCGTACTCGGTCAGCATGGTAAATTGGCTGAGCGCGGGCTGTTGGCCGCGTTCAAAGCCAGCAAAGTCTCGATTGATAAAGGCCTGAGTCAGCTGCCGCGCCCGGTCGGCACGGAAATTCATAAAAATCAGGCTGTCGCCATCTTGCATCCGAATCACATCGCCTTTTGCATTGGTGATGGCGGTTGGCTTGACGAATTCATCGTTTTCATCCCGTTGATAGGCTTGCTGCAAAGCGCTAAGGGCGTCGCAGCTTTGAAAGTTGGCTTGCCCTCGGGTCAGCAGTTGATAGGCTTGTTCGACCCTATCCCAGCGATTATCCCGATCCATGGCATAGTAGCGTCCAACGATGGAAGCGATCTGGCCTTTGCCATGTTGCTCAAAGTAGTTCTGTACCTTTTGTAGCGAGGCTTTAGCGCTACGAGGCGGTGTGTCGCGGCCATCTAAAAAGGCATGCAAATACACCTGCTGCGCACCTTGGGCATGCGCCATTTCGAGCATGGCCAGCAAGTGTTCTTCGTGGCTATGCACACCGCCTGGAGATAGCAGACCCATAACATGCACTGCACCGCCAGCGGTGACGGCTTTGGCTACGGCTTGTTGCAGCACCGGGTTCTGCTGGAAACTGCCATCGTCGATGGCTTTGGTCACGCGGGTAAAATCCTGATACACCACCCGGCCTGCGCCTAGATTCACATGGCCGACCTCAGAGTTGCCCATTTGACCATGTGGTAGGCCGACATCCATGCCGGAACCGGAAATCAAGGTATGCGGGTAGTCTTGCCACAACCGGTCCATCACCGGAGTCCGAGCTTGAGCTATGGCATTGGCATCCACTTCTTCACGGTAACCCCAACCATCCAGAATCATCAATACTAACGGTTTTTTTGCCAGGCTCATGCTGTTGGTTTCTCCATCGGCTAGTGTCTCAGACTGAAGGCTGTATCTTACCCGTTTTTTCCGCTGACTGCAGCCCTCAAGCGGGGCCGATGGGGCTGTTTTATCCGTCTAAAGCGGGTATACTCGTGCTCTTTCTGTTGAGCAAGAGTGCAAGAGAGCGTCATGGAGCAGTGGATAGAGTTTATCGGCAACAACCTTCTGTTAAGCCTAATCTGGGCAGTGCTGGCTTTTATGCTGGTGTTCGGTATTGTCAGGTCCCGTTTGTCCAGCATCAAGCTGGTCAGCCCAACCGAACTGACCATGTTGGTGAATCGTCAGAATGCGGTGGTGGTGGATGTGCGTGCCGATGTCGACTTTGCCAAGGGACATATCACGGGTGCTAAACACATGCCTCTGAATGACCTGGTTCAAGGCAAAGCCAAAGGCCTTGAAAAGCTGAAAAGCAACCCCATTATTGTGGTATGTCAGGCCGGCGTCTCTGCACAAAAAGCGGCTGCTGCCCTGCAAAAGCAAGGTTGTACCAGCGTGAGTGTATTGCAAGGTGGCATGAACAACTGGCAAGGCGCCAGTTTACCCGTTGTACGAAGCAAGTGAGGAATCGATGGCAGACGTTGTTATTTACACCAAGGCGTATTGTCCTTTTTGTGTCCGCGCCATTGCCTTATTAAAAAGCAAGCAGGTGTCGTTTCAGGAAATTCGAATTGATGTGCAACCTGAATTACGCCCGCAGATGATTGAAAAGTCAGGTGGCCGTACCACGGTGCCGCAGATTTTTATCAATGATCACCCTATTGGCGGTTGCGATGATCTGGTTGCCCTGGAGGCGGCCGGTAAATTGGATCCGCTGTTAAATTAACTTTTATTATTCTTTAGGATTTATCATGGCCGAACAACCAAACGGCGTTGCCGCCGACCAGCAAGACCCACAAGGGCTGCAATTTGCTATCCAACGTATCTTCGTGAAAGACATTTCGTTCGAAGCCCCAAATGCCCCAGCAATTTTCCGCAAAGAGTGGAAACCAGAAGTGAAACTGGATTTGGATACCCGCAGCGATAAGCTGGAAGACGATGTGTATCAGGTGACTTTGTCGTTGACGGTGACCACCACTGTGGGTGAGGAAACGGCGTTTTTGTGTGAAGTTCAGCAGGCTGGTATCTTCGGCATTGCCCAATTACCAGAAAATCAACTGGCCCATATGCTGGCCTCTTTTTGCCCGAACATTCTGTTCCCGTATGCGCGTGAAGCGGTATCCAACCTGGTAAATCGTGGTACCTTCCCGCAATTGAATCTGGCACCTGTCAACTTTGATGCTCTTTTTGCTCAGTACCTGCAAAAGCGTCAGGCTGAAGCTGGTGAAGGTGCTGCTGTGAACTAAGCGGTTTCCATGCCATAAAAAAACGCGCTTTGCAGCGCGTTTTTTTATGGCTCCAGCTTAACCGGTAAGCTGTTGGATGGACCTGGACTCGCGCGCAATGACGGCTGCAAGCTCGGAAGGCAATACCGCTTTGCTGAACACATGGCCCTGGATGGTCTCGCACCCCATCACGTGCAGCAAATAGGCCTGCATTTCATTTTCTACCTGGCAGGCGACCACACTCAGCTGCAAATAGCCCGCTATCCGTATCAAACCTGCCGTCAGGTTACGCTCCAGCTCGGATTGCTCCAACTTTTGCGTCAATAAGCCATCAATTTTGATCTGGTCTAAGGGATAGTCGCGAAGATGCTGTAAGGCGGATAAGCCACTACCAAAGCGATCCAGCACCAGGAAAAAGCCGGCCTCTTTGGCTGCTTGCATGCGTTGCAGGCTGAGTTCGGGGTGTTGCTGTAGAATTTGTTGATCCAGCTCCAGTTCGAAATGCTCGGCACTCAGGTTATGCTCTTGCAGCTGCTGCAAGTAGTGCTGCAAAAAGCCAGGCTGGAAAAAGGTTTGCGGCGCAATGTTCAGCGCCATTCGGCCACGCATTAGTCCGGTTTTTTTCCATTGCTGCATTTGCTCACACGCCAGCTTGAGCACCTGCTGATCGAGTCGGATGATCAGATCGGTCTCCTGTGCGACCGGCAAAAATTGAGCGGGCATTAACAAGCCACGTTTAGGATGCTGCCAGCGCACCAGAGCTTCAAAGCCAGTGACTCTGTTGCTGCTGATGCTTAACTTAGGTTGAAAACTAAGCCGCAGTTCCTGTTGACTTAACCCTTGCTGCAGCTCTTGTTCAAGCGCGAAGGACTCACTGGAGCGAGGTAAGGCCGCTTGATTGAATAACTGGATAGGCTGAGCTTTGCTTGTATGGGCGCGCTGCAACGCATGATCGGCACTGCGAAGCAGTTGATCGTAACTGTGGCCGTCATCCGGATAAAGTGCAATGCCGAAAGCCGGTATCAGTGGGGTATCCTTGGTGGCTTGCTCCAACAGGGGCAGTACTTGTCGTGCCAAGCGATAGCCTTGTAAATCAAGGCGTGGACTGCCCAAGTAAGCTGGAATCAAAAAGCCAAACTCGTTACCACTTAAGCGTGCCATAAAAACGCCATTGGGAAGGTTCGTGCGAATGCTGGTTGCAAGCTCTGCCAGTCGCGGAGCGGACAAGGTGCTGCCATCCAACGTATCCAGCTGCAAGATCATGATGGCAAAATTAGGATACTGCTCGGTGGTGGATTGTATTTCTCGCTCCAGATAATCGAGAAATACGGCTCTGTTTGGTAAGCGAGTGCCGGGATCTTTGGTATTGACCCGGCGAAGTTCCAGTTCATTCAGCTTACGGCTGCTAATGTCAGAAAAAGTTGCTAAAAACAGAGCTGATTTGTTGTGACTGGCTGGTCGTAGACAGGAAATGACCAAGTCAATGGCAAAGACCTGTTGGTTGGCTTTACGGCTCCAAATATCGCCATGCCAGAATTGACCTTTGCTGAGTGAACCTTGAATGTCTTTCGCGATGCTTTCCGGCTCTCCCTGACTATTGAACAGTCTAAGCGGTTTACCCTGTACCTGTTCAAGCGAAAAGCCTGTTAAGCGGGTAAAGGCCTGATTGGCATCCAGTACCTGCAGATCAGCATTGAGTAGGCAGACAGCATCCTGATGTTGATGAATAAAGGTGGTGAGTTGATCGGCTTTACTGTTTGCCTGACGTAACTTGGTCCAAAGGGCGATACTAAGTATCAGTAACAGAAAGACAAGGCCAAGAGTAACGGGCAATAGAGTTGGTGACGCAGGCATAGCGGCGGCAGGTAAGCTAAAGCTAAGCAGGCTTGTGCAAATCATCAAGCGGCCGATCAGCGCCATGGTAACAACATCCCTGTGTTGACTATTATCTGAGCTCTTACTATAGCGCTGGCACCGCTGTAAATGCAACTTTTAATCGGATCTTCGCGACAATTTACTTGAAAGGTTTTTTTCTTGCAAACGAACAGGACGCTAACTGTCGAGACGCTTTACAACAAACAGGCTGGCAAGCTGTTGCCTGTCCTTTTTTCTGGTATATTTCTGTTTGATTCTAGACGCTGCTTGCTTCGATCATGGGGTTCTATGTTTGATATCGCTTTGTTTGAGCCACAAATTGCGCCAAATACCGGAAACATCATTCGACTGGCTGCCAACCTTGGAGCCCGTTTGCATTTAATTGAGCCATTAGGCTTTGAGCTGGAGGAAAAAAAATTACGGCGTGCAGGGCTGGATTACCATGACTTAACTCAGGTTTTTCGGCATGCTGATTACGCTGCATTTCAGAGCGTCATTGGAAAGCGCCGAGTTTTGGCCTGTACCACCAAAGGCAGCCAGCCTTACCATCAGGTGCAATACCAAACGGAGGATGTGCTGCTGTTTGGCTCTGAAACCTCAGGCTTGCCTGATGCCATTCGCGATGGCTTTGCAGCAGAACATCGCATTCGCATCCCGATGCAGCCACAAAGCCGTAGCCTGAATTTGGCCAATGCAGTGGCTATCATTAGTTACGAAGCCTGGCGACAGCAGGGCTTTGCTGGCGGGATCTGATCACCTGTCCGTTGACTGATGGCGGGCAAAAAAAGCCAAAATCAACTGCATCGCCTGTTGCCGGATGGCGGTTTTTTCTAATAGCAACTCGTGTTTTGCTCCGGTTAACACCTGTACCTCACGTTGCTCTGGCCGTTGGGCGGCAAATTGGTGCTGGGCCTGATTATCGACCACTTTATCTGCCCCTGCTTGCAGGATAAGCAATGGCAGGTCAATGCTATGCCCACTCGAGGCCAGTCGCTGCATGACCTGTGCCGCAGCCAGCAGCCAGTCCAAAGTCACCCCGCCCAGTTGCAACTCTGGCTCAGACTGATAGAGCGACAGCAGCCACTGATACTGCTCTGGACATTGGGTCAGCCGGTTGCGCTCAAAGGGCTCTGGCGCAAAGTTTCCTTGTCCCGGTAAATACCAGGCGTCTGTGGACAACTTGCGATTCAGCCAGCGTAGAGCGCGTACCAGTGGCATGGCGGCTTTGAATGGAATGGGGCCAGAATAAATGCCCAGCATTGGAGAGCAAAGCACCGCAGCCGTGAACGGATGCGTGGGGTGTTGCAGCAGATAATTGGCAAAAATGGCGGATCCCATCGAATGACAAAGTGCAAAGTGCTGCCGATGCCCAGAGGGCAGTACCACTTGATCGATAAACTGCTGCCAGTCCGCACTGTAGTGATCGAAGCTGCTGATATGGCCTTTGTGCGGGTTGCCCAGCTCACGGCTGGACGTTCCCTGGCCCTGATGATCGAGAATAAAAACGCTGTAGCCGGCTTGCACCAGTTGGTAGATGACTCCGGCGTACTTGATGGCCATTTCGATGCGGCCTGAGCTGATCACCACAGCGACTGTCGCATCCTGGACCCGATAGTGGCTGTAACTGAGTTGAAAACCCCGCGCATTGGTTAGTTGACCGTGCTGCATCCGTTGCCAAAGTGGCTGCCACCGAGTTTGCCACTGCTGTTGCACCGAGATTTGCTTGTCTGGGTTAGTGCTTTGCTTAGGCTCCGGCATTGGGAGACTCCTTCGGGGTGTCGGCTGTTGTGATTAAGGGCTCTGGAAAGCGCAGCTCCATGCAGAGCCCTTGAGGCTGCTTAAGACTGGCGGCTAGCTGGCCCCCTTGATGACGTATGGACTCTGCTGCAATTGCCAAACCAAGACCAAAGCCACCACTGTCCGGGGTGCGGCTGTCGCTGAGCCGGTAAAAGGGGGTAAAAATTGCTGTTAATGCGTCGGCAGGCACGCCTGGACCCTGATCGCAAATCCGAATGCACAGCTGCGCGCTCTGTTGTTTCAGCTGACAGTGAATAGTGCTGGCTGCCGGGCTGTACTTGATGGCATTGCGCAGGATATTTTCCAGTGCGCGCAGCAATAAGCGTTGATCGGCCAGCAACCTTAGTCCGGTGATGCTTTGCAGTTGGATCTGTTGCTGCTTGCTGTCGGCTTCCAGCTGACAGCGCTCTATCAGCTGCAGCATCAACTCAGCAGGATCCAGCCACTCAGGACTGCTTGGGTAGTGACCGCTGTGCAGGCGGCTGTAAGTCAGCAGTTCATTGAGCAGGGCATCCACCTGTTCCAGTTCCTGCTGCAACCGGGGCAGTTGCTGGCCTTGTTGTTGGCGTTCTTCCAGTGCCAGCGCCAGCTGCGCCCTGGTGAGGGGGGTGCGCAATTCATGCGATACATCACGAAGCAGTCGCTGTTGGGCCAGCACCAACTGGCTGATGCGCTCTGCCATGGCGTTGAAACCTCGCCCCAAGCTGCCGAGCTCATCCCGGCGTTTGGCCAAACGGCTGCTGCGTTGTGTCAGATCGCCGGCCGCAAAGCTTTGGTAACTGTGCAGCAGTTCACGCAATGGCCGGGTAATGGACACCGCCAGCAGCAGACTGGCAATGGCGGATACCAGAAAGAGACTCAACAACAGAATCGATTGGGGCAGGGCACTCAGCTGCCACCAGGGTTGCTCAGGGCCTTGCCGTTGCTGGTACAGCGTTAAGGTACGGCCATCCAGGGTAATGGCGACAGGGCCGGCCAGGTAAAGGTTGGAGTGACGAAGCAAGCGGGGCTGCTCTAAGTCCGCCAGCTCGGTCAGCCAATGCTGGTCATAGTTTCGGGGCAGTCCCGCCGGGTTTAGTACTTGCTGCTGCTGAGGATCGACCAGCAACCAGCGGCCCTGGCGTCGTCGCTCCAGTCGCTGCAACAAGTCCGGCAAAGATTCGGCATCGCTGAACAAGCGGGCGGCATGTTGCAATTGATGTTGCATCGGAGGCGGTAGGCGGCGGATTTCCGTGTGCTCGGGCAATCCTCTGGCTATCAGCAAGGTGCCGGCAACGGTGGCCAGGATCACCAGCCAAAACCAAAGAAAAATCCGACTGGCCAGAAATTGCAGTGGATGCTTTAGCATGGCTCTGTTTCCGGAATAAAGCGAAAGCCACTGCCACGTAGGGTTTGGATGTAGTCTTGGGTGCTGTGCTTGGCCAATTTGCGACGAATGTTGCTCAGGTGCATATCCAGGCTGCGATCATGCAATTGCAGGTTGCGACCCAGTACCTGCTTACTTAATTCTTCTTTGGAAATGACCTGGCCAGCCCGCCGCATCAGATAGTCCAGCAACTGAAACTCGGTGGCGGTTAGTCGGACGGGGTGTTGCTGCACCTGCAGCTGATGACTGGCGGAGTCCAGCTGAACATCGTGCAATTGCAGCACCGCTGTGCGCTGCTGTTGGTGCTGCTGCACCAACTCGATGCGACGAAAAATGGCTTTGATGCGGGCTGACAGCTCGCGGGGGTTAAAGGGTTTGGCCAGGTAGTCGTCGGCGCCCAGCTCCAGACCGAGAATGCGGTCAATGTCATCGCCGCGGGCGGTTAGCATCAACACCGGACAGCTGCTGGTTTTGCGCAGCTCCTGCAGCAAGGACAACCCATCCATACCGGGCAACATGATATCCAGCAAAATTAAGTCGTGCCCACCGCGCTGGGCCAAAGCCAGGCCCTCAGGCCCCTGATGACAGGCGGCAAAAACATAGCCATCGGGCTCCAGGTACTCCTGCACCAAGTCGGTTAGTTCCCGGTCATCGTCGATCATTAGAATGCGGTTCATGCCATCCCCTGCGTTAGCAGCAATGACCTTAGTCTAACGGCATCCTGCTCCGTGGAACAGGCCTTTACCGAACCTTTACACAGCCTTTGCACTGCTTTGCATTCGGCTTGCTAAGCTGGAATCGTCAACGAAAAAGGAGACAGATGATGAAAACAACCTACTGGATGACTTTACTGATGGCCGGCTCTTTATTGGCGGCCGCGGCACCAGCGCAGGCCACTGGCAGCAACCTGAGTGCCGAGCAAGGTGCCGAAACCTTTGAACAGCGCAGTCACCGGCGCTGGCAGCAAGGCTCTGGCAAGCCGGGCCCGCAAACCGGTTGGGCAGGACGTTATGGTTGGCAGCAACTGAACCTGACCGAAGCGCAGAAACAGCAACTGCGGGCGTTACGACGCGAGCATCGAGCGGAAGCTGGTGCCAGAGCCGGACAGCGTGAGCAGCATCAGCAATTGCGACAACTGGTGCAAGCCGACAGCTTTGATGCCACTGCTGCACGATTATTGCTGGAGCAGCGGCAACAAGCCCAACTTGAGCAGCAGCTGGCGCGACTGACTTTTCGCCATCAGGTCTGGCAATTGCTGACCGATGAGCAGCGTGCCCAGTTGCAGCAGCAGCCTGGAAAGCGTAAGCCGGCTGCCACTATTAAACAAGGTCGGCCTCAAAGGGGCTAAGACTGGGTCAAGTCCAACTCTTTTAATTTCCGGGTTAAGGTATTGCGGCCCCAGCCAAGCAGGCGGGCCGCTTCCTGTTTATGGCCATGGGTATGTTGCAGCGCTTGCTGCAAAGCGATGCTTTCCAGTTGCTGGCTGGCATCGTTCAGGATATCCATTCGCCCTTGTTGCAACTGCTGCTGCATCCAGAGACGAAAGTTGTCTTGCCAACGGCCTGTGCTGTTGTTTTGCTCCGCGTCGCCAAGGGCGGGTGGCTCCGTCGGCTCGGTACTTAACTCGGGTGGTAAGTCGGCAATCAGCACCTGCTTGCCACTGGCCATCACCGTCAGCCAGCGGCAGGTGTTTTCCAGCTGGCGCACATTGCCGGGCCAATCCAGCTGTTGCAGGTACTTTTCTGCTTCGGTGCTGAGTTGCTTGGCCTCGACATTCAACTCCTTGGCCGCTTGCTGCAAAAAGTGCCGGGCCAGTGCGGGAATGTCTTCGCGCCGTTCTTTCAAGCGTGGAATGTGCACCCGAATGACATTGAGGCGGTGAAACAAGTCTTCCCGGAATTGATGTTTGGCCACCAGCTGTTCCAGGTTTTGGTGGGTGGCGGCAATAATACGCACATCGACACTGATGGCCTGATGGCCTCCGACCCGGTAAAACTGGCCATCGGCCAGCACTCGCAGCAGTCGGGTTTGCACATCCAGCGGCATGTCGCCGATTTCATCCAGAAATAAGGTGCCGCCATCGGCTTGCTCAAAGCGGCCTTTGCGCACATTGGCAGCGCCGGTAAAAGCCCCTTTTTCATGGCCAAACAGCTCGGACTCAATCAAGTCTTTTGGGATAGCGGCCATATTCAACGCAATAAAAGGCTGCTCACTGCGCGGGCTGTGCTTGTGCAGTGCCTGGGCCACCAGCTCTTTGCCGGTACCGGATTGGCCATTGATCAGCACACTGATGCTGGAGCGGCTTAGCCGGCCAATGGCCCGAAAGACTTCCTGCATGGCGGGTGCCTCGCCAATAATCTCGGGCGATAACTTGGCTTGTGTCACTCTGGTTTTGCGTTGACTGGCTTTGTTGTGCTCCAGTGCGCGGCTGACCAGAGCGACAGCTTCATCCATATCAAAAGGCTTGGGCAGGTATTCAAAAGCGCCTTGTTTGAAGGCATTGACTGCACTGTCGAGATCCGAATGCGCGGTCATGATGATCACCGGCAGCTCGGGCGCCAACTGTTGCAAACGTTGCAGCAAGGCCATGCCATCGGTGCCTGGCATGCGAATATCGGAGAGCACCACAGCGGGCTGGTGATAGTCCAGCCGTTGCAGCATCAGGTCGGCACTGGCAAAGCTTTCGCAAGGGATCTCGGCTCGTTGCAGGGCCTTTTCCAATATCCAACGAATGGAGTTATCGTCGTCAATGATCCATACATCCTGGTTCATAGCGGTTCCTCAGTGTCACTGATGGGAAGGTACAAAGTAAATTCGGTATGGCCTGGCCAGCTGTCGCAATCGATCCAGCCGCCATGTTGGTGCAACAGGGTTTGGGCGATGGTCAGGCCCAAGCCGCTGCCCCCGACTTTGCCGCTGACCATGGGGTAAAACAGGGTATCGCGGATGTCGGTCGGGATGCCCGGGCCATCGTCAATCACCTTGATGGCGGCGACCAACTTATGGCGTTGACCATGCAAGGTATGCTGGTACAAAATCCTGCTTTGCAGCAAGATTTGCCCGCCTTGTTCCAGTGCTTGCTGTGCATTGCGAACGATGTTGAGCAAGGCCTGCTCTATCAACTCGGGATCAAAGCGAAAAACCGGAATGCTGGGGTCGTAGTCGCGTTGAAACTGAATGGCTGCCGGGTTATCCAATTGTGCCAACTGATAGACTCGCTCAATCACCTGATGCAGATTGGCGTACTGTTGTTGGGGAGGGCGGTAAGGGCCCAGCAAGCGGTCGACCAATTTACGCAAGCGGTCGGCCTGAGCAATGATCAGCTGGGTGTATTCTTTTTGCTCATCCGATAAAGAAGACTCCAGCAACTGGGCGGCGCCGCGCAAGCCGCCAAGTGGATTCTTAATCTCATGCGCTAAATTGCGCACCAACTCGCGGGCGGCATGGTGTTGGTGTTGCTGCACATTTTCCTGGCTTATTTTACGCTGGCGCTCTATTTGCCGGATCTCCAGCAGCAAATACCAGTGGTCCTGGTGCTCAAAAGGGGTCAGGTAGAGATCCAGCAGGGTCGGGTGACCGTCGTGCAAAATGGTCTGAACATCGCTGATGGCAAAACTGGTTTGTTGCTGCAGTGCACGTAATAGCGGCTCTTTGCCAAGTTCACAATATTGGAATAACTCGGGAAAGCGTTGGCCGCTTAAACGTTTTTCACTGATGGCCAACACTTGGCTGCAGGCAGCGTTAAAAAAGCAAAGTTGCAGCTCTTGATTCAGCACCAACACGGCTGTGTTTAGCAAGTCACTCAATTGCTGTGGTTCAAACGCTATGGTTTGCGCTGTTTGCTGTCCTGATTCGGTCACGGCCTCGCCCTCTCGCACCATCATGGTGCACTTGCGATGCCAGTGTAGGTTAAAAAACCACAGGATGCACCACAAATGCCCTATCTTGGGGGTATCACCGTTCTTCTGTGCAAATAGAAGGTGATGATATCACTCTCTGCAAGTTGCTTGCCGCTTTGATCAAGCAACAGCAGTTGCAGTTGGTGCTCACCGCGATCATGATCGCGCAGGATAAAAGTGGTGCTGGTTTGAGGCTCGCCGTATATGTCTCCATTCACTTTCAGAGCTATTTGAAAACCACGGACAAAGCGTGGTTGCACCCGTCCACGGACATGGACAGTACCGGTATTGTCTCGAATGGTGGCTTCTTGCTCTGGCGAGGTGATTTCAATACTAAAGGGTATGTGTTCTTCTTGCTGTCTGGGTTGGAAGGGGTCTGGGGCTTCCATCAGGTTAATTTTGGTGGTCAGGTTCACTTCTTCAGAGCCAGGCTTAGGGCTGTCTGAAAACACCAGCACCCCATTCGCATCGCGCCACACATAGACTTTACCACTGGCATCCAACGGGGTTGGAAGACACAGTAAGCAGAAAATTACCATGCAAAGAAGTCGTGTCATCACCGGTTTGAACCTTGTTGCTCAACTGACTAATTATAGTCCACTTTACGTGGCTTTGTTGGATTTGACCAGAGGTCTTTGAAATCAAAGGCAAAGCTCTCATGAATGAAACAAGCCCGCCAGTGGCGGGCTTGTTGGACTGGGGACTTCAGCAAAGCGGTTTAGACGCTGTAGTAAAGTTCAAACTCCAGCGGGTGAATCGCAATGTTGACCCGACGTGCTTCTTCACGTTTGATGGCAATGTAGGCATCGATCATATCGTCCGACATCACGCCGCCTTTGGTAAAGATTTCACGTGAGGCATCCAGTGCATCCAAAGCCTGATCCAGCGAGGTGGCCACTTGTGGAATGTTAGCCGCTTCTTCTGCTGGCAGGTCGTACAAGTCTTTATCCATCGCATCGCCAGGATGGATCTTGTTCTGGATACCATCGAGGCCTGCCATTAACTGAGCCACGAAAGCCAGGTAAGGGTTGGCAGCCGGATCCGGGAAGCGACACTCAATACGACGCGCTTTGGCACTTGGCACCATCGGAATACGGATGGAGGCAGAGCGGTTACGGGCTGAGTACGCCAACATCACCGGTGCTTCGTAGTGCGGTACCAAACGCTTGTAAGAGTTGGTCGACGGGTTGGTAAAGGCATTGATGGCACGGGCATGTTTGATGATACCGCCAATGTAGTACAAGGCGATCTCTGACAGGCCGCCGTACTTGTCGCCGGCAAAGAGGTTAGTGCCATCTTTGGCCAGTGACTGGTGGCAGTGCATGCCTGAGCCGTTGTCACCAAACAGTGGTTTTGGCATAAAGGTGGCGGTTTTGCCGTAAATATCTGCCACGTTGTGGATGACGTACTTCAGAATTTGTACTTCGTCCGCTTTTTTGGTCAGAGTATTGAAGCGAGTAGCAATTTCGTTTTGACCGGCGGTGGCGACTTCGTGGTGGTGTGCTTCGACCACCTGGCCCATTTCTTCCAGCACTGTACACATGGCGCTGCGGATATCGTGCGACGAGTCGACCGGCGGCAGTGGGAAGTAACCACCTTTGACACGCGGGCGGTGGCCTTTGTTGCCGTCGCTCATTTCGGCACCCGAGTTCCAGGCCGCTTCACCATCGTTGATTTTGAAGAAAGAGCCCGACATATCGGTATGGAAACGGATATCGTCGAACAGAAAGAACTCTGGCTCAGGGCCAAACAGCACGGTATCGGCGATGCCGGTGGACTTCAGATACTCTTCCGCCCGCAAGGCGATGGAGCGCGGATCCCGGTCGTAACCTTGCATGGTGCCAGGCTCAATCACGTTGCAGCGAATGTTCAGGGTGCTTTCTTCGAAGAAGGGATCCATCACCGCAGTCTCTGGGTCCGGCATCAAAATCATGTCGGAATCGTTAATGCCTTTCCAGCCCATAATAGAAGAACCATCGAACATTTTGCCGTCTTCGAAAAAGTCTTCGGAAATCTGGCTAACAGGTACCGTTACGTGCTGCTCTTTGCCTTTGGTGTCGGTAAAACGCAGATCGACAAACTTCACTTCGTTCTCTTCAATCATCTTCATTACAGATGCGGCCATGGGTTCCTCCAGTTGGTTCCATAGGAATAGGTTCGTTCGCTCGTGTTGATGCCAAAACTGTGCCAGTAAGGAAAGTTTAATTTAATCAGCTGGTTGAGTTTTTGTGCTCTACTCTGCACCGTGGCAATGCACTGTTTTGGTGCTGCTATTCGCCATCTTGGTGCGTTTTAGTCTGGCATAATTTCCGCCGGATGCCAGTCAGGACGCTTTGATGTTGGAAAAAAATCCGACTTTAGTTCTTCTTTTTCTTGAAACAGAGTAGAATATGCGCCCTTGTTTACAAAGTTTGTTGTTTGCCTGGTGGTCATCTGACGGTCACAGGGTGCTACAGAGGAAAGAAAAAGCATGAGCGTTACCGCGACCGATATTCAGAAATTACGCAACGTTGCTATCATTGCGCACGTTGACCACGGCAAAACCACCCTGGTAGATAAACTGCTGCAGCAGTCTGGCACCTTTGATGAGCGTGCCAAGTTGCAAGAGCGGGTGATGGACTCCAACGATCAGGAAAAAGAGCGGGGTATTACCATTCTGGCGAAAAACACTTCGGTGCGCTGGAACGATTACCACATCAATATTCTGGATACACCGGGACACGCCGACTTTGGTGGCGAAGTGGAGCGGGTTTTATCGATGGCCGATTCGGTCCTGCTGCTGGTCGACGCGGTGGATGGCCCAATGCCACAAACTCGTTTTGTCACCCAAAAGGCCTTTGCTCATGGTTTGAAGCCGATTGTGGTGGTCAACAAGATTGACCGTCCTGGTGCCCGGTCGGACTGGGTCATCGACCAGGTGTTTGATCTGTTTGATAACCTGGGCGCGACCGATGAGCAGCTGGACTTCCCAATTGTTTACGCCTCTGCTCTCAATGGTTGGGCCACGCTGGATCACAGCGAGCCAAAAACCGACATGACCGAGTTGTTCCAGGCCATCGTTGATAACGTGACGCCGCCAGATGTGGACCCGTCAGGTGACACCCAGCTGCAAGTTTCGCAGCTCGACTACTCCAGCTACCTGGGAATTATCGGTATTGGTCGGATCAAACGCGGTACCTTGCGTCCTAACCAGCAAGTCACCATCATTGGGGCTGATGGCAAAAAACGCAATGGCAAAGTCGGTCAGGTCTTTGGTTACCTTGGCCTGGAGCGCATCGACACCACCGAAGCAACGGCGGGCGATATTGTTGCCTTTACCGGCCTGGGTGAGCTGAAAATCTCCGACACCATTTGTGCGCCTTCTGCGGTAGAAGCCTTGCCAGCGTTAACGGTCGATGAGCCGACCGTGACCATGACTTTTCAGGTCAACACCTCACCCTTCGCAGGCAAAGAAGGCAAGTTTGTCACTTCGCGCCAAATTCTGGAGCGGTTGCAAAACGAGCTCAAGCACAACGTGGCATTGCGGGTGCAAGAGACCGAAGATGGCGATAAGTTCCGGGTTTCAGGTCGCGGCGAATTGCACCTGGGCGTGTTGATTGAGAGCATGCGTCGTGAAGGCTTTGAGCTGGCGGTATCGCGGCCGGAAGTGATCATGAAGACCGTCGATGGCGTTAAAATGGAGCCTTATGAGCAGTTAACCGTAGACTGCGAAGAAGAGCATCAAGGCGCTGTGATGGAAAAAATGGGCGAGCGTAAAGCCGAGATGACCAACATGCAGCCGGACGGCAAAGGTCGGGTACGGATGGACTTCGTGGTACCAAGCCGTGGCTTGATTGGTTTCCGTACCGAGTTTATTACGCTCACCTCTGGTACTGGCCTGATGTACCACAGCTTTGATCATTATGGTGAGTTCAAAGGCGGCACCATTGGTCTGCGCAACAATGGCGTCATGATCTCCAATGCCATGGGCAAAGCAGCCGGTTATGCCATTTACTCGCTGCAAGAGCGCGGCCGGATGTTTATTGGCCATGCTGAAGAAGTCTACGAAGGCCAGGTGATTGGTATTCATAGCCGCAGCAACGATTTAACGGTGAACTGTTTAAAAGGCAAGCAGCTGACCAACGTACGGGCATCCGGTACCGATGAGGCCATCAACCTGGTACCACCGATCCGCTACACGCTGGAGCAAGCGCTGGAGTTTATTGATGACGACGAGTTGGTGGAAGTGACCCCAGCCTCTATCCGTATTCGTAAGCGCCACCTGACGGAAAATGAGCGTAAACGCGCCAGTCGTCAGTCAGGGGCTTGATAAGCGTCTGATTCACGAATGAAACCAGCTTGAAAAGCCGGGAACTGACTGGTCAGTTCTCGGCTTTTTTTATACACTGACATCAAATCGAAGGCCAAGGAGTGCGCTGTGCCGCTCATTAAATGGCGTGAGTTTCTCAATGCCAGTCCTCAGTTTATCAAAGGTTACATTCAGCGGTGTCAGCAAGACCAGATTAATCTGGTCGGCGGCTATCTGGCCTACATCTCGTTGTTATCGCTGGTACCTTTCATTGCCGTGATGTTTTCGATGCTGAGTGCTTTTCCCATGTTTGCCGAGTTTCGCCAGAGCATGGAAAACCTGCTGTACGCCAATGTGGTGCCGTCGCGTGGCGATGAAATCAAAGATTACGTCAATGAGTTTATTGGCAATACCCGTGGCATGACCACGGTAGGGATCAGTGCCTTGATCGTGGTGGCGCTGTTGCTGATCCACAACATCGATAAAACGCTGAATAAAATTTGGCGTATTAATAAGCGTCCAAGACCCGTCATTTCCTTTTCGATTTACTGGATGATATTAACGCTAGGGCCGATTTTGTTTGGTACCTCCATCGCAGTGAGCTCCTATCTGGTGACTTTAACCCAGTTTGCCGAGGACTTTACGCCGGGACTGTCCAGTTTTTTGTTGGGCCTGGTGCCTTATCTGATGTCGCTGCTGGCATTTTGCATTTTGTATCTGGTGGTGCCGAATACCAAGGTACGGATCCGCCATGCCTTCTTCGGCGGTTTGTTGGCGATGCTGTTGTTTGAGCTGCTGAAGTACGGCTTTGCGCTGTACATTACGCACTTCCCATCTTATCAGGTAATTTACGGCGCTCTGGCGCTGGTGCCCATTTTGTTTGTCTGGGTCTATTTGTGTTGGCTGGTGGTGCTGATTGGAGCAGAACTCACCGCCTATTTAAAAGATTGGGAAGGTTTGGCAGAAACAGATTGTTGCGATGAACCTCAGCCGGAGGAGGCGTCATGAAAGCGTTAATTCAGCGTGTCAACTCGGCCAGTGTCACCGTCGCTGGCCAACAAAGAGCGGCCATCGAACAGGGATTGCTGGTCCTGTTAGGGGTTGAGCAGCAGGATACAGAGCTAAGCGCCGCTTTGCTCGCTGACAAAGTCTGCAAGTACCGCCTCTTTAGTGATGCGCAAGGCAAAATGAACCTGAATGTGCAGCAAATTAAAGGTGAGATGTTGGTGGTATCGCAGTTTACTCTGGCTGCCGATACCCGCTCAGGCTTACGGCCCAGCTTTTCGCAGGCAGCGGCTCCTGAACAAGCCGAGCACCTGTACCTGCACTTTGTCGAGCGCTGTAAGGAGCACAACCTGCCGGTAGCGACCGGGCAATTTGCCGCAGACATGCAGGTTGCGCTGGTCAACGATGGCCCTGTCACCTTTTTACTGGATACGGATCAGCACTAAGTCATGACCATTCGTCTGCAAACACCTGTCAGTGAGGCTGACTGGCACGCTTACTATCAATTTCGCTGGCAACAGCTGCGCCAGCCTTGGGGACAACCGCCGGGCTCTGAACGCGATGCGCTTGAAGCAAACAGTCATCACTGCATGCTGCGCCATGGTGAGCAGGTGGTGGGGGTGGGACGCCTGCATCAATTGGATGAGCGCCAGGCGCAAATTCGTTACATGGCGGTGGCAGCGGACTACCAGGGCCAGCAGCTGGGCGCTCGCTTGGTGGCAGCGCTGGAGCAACAGGCGCATCAGCTTGGTTGCTCCGAGGTGGTGCTCAATGCCCGGCACAGCGCGGTTGGCTTTTACCAGCGGCTTGGTTACGGCGTGATTTCAGAGGCAGCAAGCCAGTTTGGTATACCGCATTACCGGATGCAGCGCTGGTTATGTCTGCCAGGTTCGGCTGCGCTCTGGCAACAGCGTTGCGACGATTTGCAGCAAAGCTGGCATCGGCAAATTCCGCTCAGTCATTTTATGCAGCTGGATATCGGCGCTTTTGATGGCACCGAGTTGCGTTGCCAGGCGCCGCTGGGGCCCAATATCAATCTGCACGGCACCATGTTTGCTGGCAGCCTGTACAGCCTGGCAACGCTCACCGGTTGGGGATTGCTGCACTTGCAACTGAAGGCGCTGGCGCTGGAGGCCGATCTGGTACTGGCTGATGCACAGATCCGTTATCTAAAGCCGATGCAGCACTGCCCAACCGCCCGCACTTCGCTGCTGGAGGCCAAAGGCGACCTAACGGTTTTGCGCCAGGGCAAGCATGCCAGTCAGCGTATTGCGGTGGAGCTACTCAGTGACGACAAAGTAGTAGCGCGATTTGATGGCCATTACAAAGCATTGGTTCCAAGGAAATAGTATGAAGATCATCGTGGTGGGCTGTGGCTGGTTAGGCCAGCAGCTGCTCCCTGTGCTGCTGGCCGAAGGGCATCAAGTGCTGGCGACCCGTCGCTCAGCAGAAGCGCTGCAAGGATTTGCGCCAGAGGTAACCAGCAAGGTACTGCGCTTGCCCCTGCAACCCGAAGATGACGCTGCGCAGCGGCAAGACTTTTCACAAGCGGTGGTGATTTGCGCCATTACACCCGGTTGGCGCAAGCAAGGCGGCGAGGGTTATCTGGCGAGTCTGGCTTCGCTGGCGCAGTTGATGAAACAAAGCGGCAGCCTGGCTTGCATCCACTTTAGCTCGACCGGGGTCTACCAGGGCCTTGCTGGTGAGGTGGATGAACAATCAGCCATCATGCAGGACGACGACAAAGCCAGTTTGCTTTATCAGGGGGAGCAAATCCTTAGCTCGATGCTGCCTACCTGTACTTTGCGTTTGGGTGGATTGATGGGGCCTGGACGACACCCCGGTAATTTTGTGCGAAGTGGCTTGTTGGCTGATCCCGATGGACCGGTGAATATGGTGCACAGCGAGGATGTGGTTCGAGCCGTACTTCTGCTGTTGCAACAACAGCATTGGCCGGCTGTATTCAATCTGTGCTGCCCTGATGCTGTCAGCCGGCGGCAGTTTTATCAGCGAGCGAGGGCGCTCAGTGGGCAGCCGGTTTTGGTTGAAGGCGAGACCAGCACTGCAGCGCGGCGGGTGCTTGCATCCGCGATAACGGCACAGCTTGGTTTTCAGTACCGTTACTCCTCTGCGCTGAATGCACTGACGAATTTGGCTTAAAAATGCACTGTTTCGTAACTTTATCAGATTGCTGCTGACTTTATCGGAGATTTATCAGGCTTTTGTCAGGATTTGATGGCCGCAACTGCACATAATGAGTGCAGTTTTTGCTTCTCAGGAATGAGTTATGTTACGCAGTCAATGGTTGTTGTTGTCCACCATTAGTACCTTGCTAGGGATTGTTGCAGGGGCTTGTTATTTGTTGTTTTCTGAACATTCCATCGTGTTTTCCCAATCGGCTCTGGTGCTCTCAGAGTTTTGGTCTACATTCCTGTTGTGGGCCTTTGTTCTGCTGTTTGTGTCGGCTTTGATGTTTAATTTGCTTGCCTTCATCGAAATGGACTCCGGCACCCGCTGGCGTGTGTTATCGAACCGATTGCAAGGCGAGCAGGGTCGGCTCGAACAGCAGGAGTTTTTTTTCACGCGTTTAAAGCAGCAAATGCAGCAACAGGGAAAGCTTTTGCCGGTACTGGATGATGGCAGTGAAGTGTTTTTTTGGCAGCATTCCGTCGGTAAAACCCTGGTGTACTTCTATCCCGATGCAGACAACATGGTCACCATCGAGTGTCTACGTGATCAATTTCAGCAGATGTTGAGTTATGACTGTGCTCAAGGCATGCTTATTAGTTTTCAAGGCTTTACCAGTCAGGCTCGGATCTTTGCCCGTGAAGCCAACATTGAACTGATCGAGTACCAGCCAGATACACAGCAACAGGTTCGTCGGCTGTCAACGCTGGCGCAACCGGAAGGCCGCACTGGCTTGCTCCAACTCTGAAGCCAGCCGCGTCACATCCTCGCTGTGCGCCTGGGTGCTGCTGGCTTTTTCGGTACTGTTTTGAGCCAGCTTCACCACCACGTCCATTGTTTGATTGATCTGCTCACCCTGTTGCAGCTGAAGCGCTGTGGCATCCGCAATGCTGGCATTGATTTGATGCATTTGCTCGATGGCATGGTGGATGTGCTGCAAAGCAGCCAGCAGCGTCTGATTTTCTTCCACGCACTGATTGGCATCCTGGTTGCCTTGTTGCACCGCCTGAACCGCTGCCTTGGTACCCTGCTGCAAAGCTTCAATCATCTGCTGAATATCCTGAGTTGCTTGCTGTGTGCGTCCGGCCAAAGTACGGACTTCATCGGCTACAACCGCAAAGCCCCGGCCCGCCTCACCGGCTCTGGCTGCTTCAATCGCCGCATTCAGTGCCAGTAAGTTGGTTTGTTCGGCAATGCTGCCAATGGTGTCCAGAATACTGCCTATCTGCGAGGTTTGTTGATTGACCTGAGCCATTAGCTCGTCAATACGATTAAGCTGCTGGGCCAGGTGGCCAATGCGCTCGTTGTTGCGAGTCGACAATTGATTGACCTGATGGTTGTGTTCCATGCCTTGCTGCATTTCCTGCACGGCCTGTGTGGCCTGCTCTGCAATGTGTTGGCTTTGCTCGCTTAGTTGATGGGTGCTGTTATTGACGCTGGCGATCTGGTTGGTTTGTTGCTGCAGCGCCTGACGGATATCCTGCACATCCAAACCGGAGCGCTGGGCACTCTGGTTCAGTTCGCTGGCATCGCGCTGGATCCGATGCACCAGGCCACTTAAGGCTTCCACCAATTGGTTGACGTTCGCAGCCAGCTTACCAAATTCATCGTCCCGCTGAATGTTCAGCCGCTCAGTCAAATCGCCTTGCGCCATCACACCCAGTACCCGGTTGATTCTGGCCAGTGGCTGCAGCATAGCCCGAATGGTGACCCAGGCAATGGCGGTGGCCAGCGCAATCAGGATGAGCAGAATAAGGCCATTGCGCCAGTTGCCTTGTGAAATGGTGCGACTGACCGCTTGTTGCAGCTGGCTCAGTTGCTGGTCTGCTTCCTGTGCGACCTGCTGCAAAGCGCTCATAGCGCCCTGAAAGGCTTGCTCTGCCAATTGCAATTGCTGACGAGCTTGTTGCTGCTGCTCCAGCCGTGTTACTTGCAAGCGAAGCAACTGTTGCTCTGTTAGCAAAGCGTTCTCCAGTTGCTGCAGCTCAGCAAGAAAATCCTGCCATAAACCACCACTGTCAACGTTCGCCAGCAGCTGTGCCAGAAAGTCGATATTGACCTGCATATCGCTAAAGGCAAAACTGATGTTGTCCTCACTGCGTTGCAGCTGCTCAAGCTCGGTGGCATTGGCGACTTCCCGCAGGGTATTGATGAGGCCCAGCAATTGGCCATCAATGCGACTGGCGCTGCCTTCAATCAACTCCAAAGTGTCCTGCTCAACGCCATCGAGATAAGACAAGTCCAACAGCAAGGCCCCGAGCGCATCCAGCTGCTGCTCCAGCTGCATAAATAGCTGCTGCACCTGATCCCGGCTTTGCTCCACCGCCAGTCTGTGTTCGAACATAGCGGTTGCCGCGCTTCGGTAGTCCCGGCTTTGCTCATCGGCTTGCTGCAAACTTTGCTGCAGCCGTTGTTGTTGATTGCTCAGTGCCTGCGCCAGCTGCACTAGTTTTTGCAATTCTGCGTCGGCTTGTTGGAACAGAGTTTGTTGCTGCGCGATCAGGGCAGGCTCATCGCCGGTAAAGCCTTGGGTACTGGCATTGGCCATTCGAAGCAACTGAATTTGCGATTGATTGCTGAGCTGCTGCACGGGAATGGCGCGTTCGTTGACATTACGGTTGGATGCTTCAATGGAAGCAAAACTAAACAGAGCCGAGCCGCTGGCTACCACCAGTAACAAGCCTATAAGGCCGAAGCCAAGAATAATGCGATGGGCAATGGTCAGTGTCATGGTAAGGTCTCAGCCTGGTTTGATTTTTTTATTATAGCTGGTCCTGACCTTAGCAAATTTTGTACAACTGGTCTAGCCAGATAAAGAGGTAGTAAGTGTGCTCTGGAGCTATCAAGAAGACCCAGGCCCACTGCAGTGGACCTGGGCGTGAGCGCTTACAGGCTGGGCAGCATGGCCGCAGGCAGCAGCTTGCTTAAACAGCCACTGGCCAGCAGCTCGGCGGCGGCCTTGATATCCGGCGCGAAGTAGCGATCTTCGGCATAAAAGCTGACCTGCTCGCGCAACAGCGCCCGGGCCTGCTCCAGCCGCTCGGTGGATTTGAGCGGTGCGCGAAAATCCAGCCCCTGCACCGAAGCCAGGTATTCGACGGCCAATACACCACGGGTATTGTCGGCCATCTGGGCCAGCCGCCGGGCGGCGAAGGTCGCCATCGAGACATGATCTTCCTGATTGGCTGAGGTGGGCAGGCTGTCGACACTGGCCGGGTGCGCCAGCGACTTGTTTTCCGATGCCAAAGCCGCCGAAGTAACCTGGGCAATCATAAAGCCGCTGTTAACACCGCCATTGTTGACCAAAAAGGCCGGCAGTTTGCTTAAGCTGGCATCAATCAGCAGTGCCATCCGCCGCTCGGACAAAGAGCCGACTTCGGCAATCGCCAGCGCCAGATTATCGGCCGCCATTGCCACCGGCTCGGCGTGGAAGTTGCCACCGGAGAGAATGTCGCCTTCATCGGCAAACACCAGCGGGTTGTCGGTGACGCCATTGGCTTCGGTTTCCAGCACCACAGCCGCCTGACGGATTTGCGTTAAGCAAGCGCCCATCACTTGTGGCTGACAACGCAGGCTGTAGGGATCCTGCACCTTTTCACAATCCTGATGCGAGTCCCCAAGCTCAGAGCGCTCAGTCAGCAGATGGCGGTAAATGGCAGCGGCATCGATCTGCCCCTGCTGACCACGGATGGCATGAATGCGGGCATCAAACGGCGAGCGGCTGCCAAGAGCGGCTTCCACACTGAGTGCACCAATCACGCTGGCCGCAGCAAACAAGTCTTCGGCTTTAAACAGACCTTCCAGCGCCAGGGCGGTGGAGGCTTGGGTGCCGTTTAGCAGCGCCAGACCTTCTTTGGCCGCCAGTACTACAGGCGCAAGGCCTGTCAGTTGCAAGCCTTCTTTGGCTGGCAGTTGCTTGCCCTGATAACGCACCTCGCCTTCGCCAATCAGCGGCAGCACCATGTGCGCCAGCGGCGCCAAATCGCCGGAGGCACCGACCGAGCCCTGGGCTGGAATGCAGGGATACACGCCTTGATTGATCATGGCAATCATCGCATCGATGATTTCTGGTCGGATCCCCGAATAGCCACGCGACAGGGAGTTGACCTTTAAAATCATCATCAGCCGCACCGTCTGATCGGCCATCAGCTCACCATAGCCAGCCGCGTGCGACAACACAATGGAGCGCTGCAGCAATTCCAGCTGATCCGGGGCTATCTTGGTATTGGCCAACAGGCCAAAACCGGTATTGATGCCATAGACGGTTTTGCCTTTGGCCAGCACATCGGCCACGGTTTTGGCCGAGGCTGCAATCGCCGGGTAAGCTGCTTTATCCAGGGCAATGGCCTGGTCATTTTGCCACAGCTGGCGCAATTGGCTCAGGCTGAGCTGGCCGGGTGTCAAGGTAAATGGGGTGGTCATGGCTTACTCCTTGGTGCTCAGCATCGGTAAATCCAGCCCTTGTTCGCGGGCGCAGTTTTGGGCAATGTCGTAGCCGGCATCGGCATGGCGCATCACGCCGGTACCCGGATCGTTCCACAGCACCCGGCCCAGTCGTTTGGCGGCCGCTTCGGTGCCATCGGCCACGATTACCACACCTGAGTGCTGGCTGTAGCCCATGCCGACACCACCACCGTGGTGCAGCGAGACCCAGCTGGCGCCACCGGCGGTGTTTAGCAAGGCGTTCAGTAGTGGCCAGTCGGAGACGGCATCCGAGCCATCCAGCATGGCTTCGGTTTCACGGTTCGGGCTGGCAACGGAGCCGGAGTCCAGATGGTCACGGCCGATCACGATAGGGGCTTTCAGCTCGCCACTTTTCACCATCTCGTTAAAGGCCAGCGCAATGCGGGCGCGATCTTTTAAGCCGATCCAGCAGATGCGGGCTGGTAGACCCTGGAAGTGGATTTTCTCACGCGCCATATCCAGCCAGTGGTGCAGGTGCGGGTTGTCCGGGATCAGCTCTTTGACTTTTTGGTCGGTCTTGTAAATGTCTTCCGGATCGCCCGACAGCGCCACCCAGCGAAATGGCCCAACGCCCTCACAAAACAGCGGCCGGATGTAGGCTGGCACAAAGCCCGGGTAGTCAAAGGCATTCTGCACGCCTTCGTCCTTGGCCATCTGGCGGATGTTGTTGCCGTAATCGACCGCGACCGCGCCTTTGCTCTGCATATCGAGCGTGGCCTGAACTTGCACCGCCATTGACTGCTTGGCGGCTTTGACCACCTGCTCCGGGTTTTGCAGGCGACGCCCGGCGGCTTCGCTCATGCTCCAGCCTTGTGGCAGGTACCCATTCAGTGGGTCGTGGGCGGAGGTTTGATCGGTCACCACATCCGGGATGATGTTGCGCTCTACCAGCTCGGCAAAGACATCGGCGGCATTGGCCAACAAACCAATGGAGGTCGGCTTGCCGGAGGCTTTGGCTTGCTCCAGCAGCTGCAGCGCCTGATCCAGGCTGGTGGCTTTGACATCGACGTAACCGGTGCGAAGGCGGAAATCAATGCGGCTTTCATCCACTTCACAGGCAATCATATGAAAACCGGCCATGGTGCCGGCCAGTGGCTGAGCCCCGCCCATGCCGCCCAGGCCTCCGGTCAGGATCCATTTGCCGCTGGCATCGCCATTGAAATGCTGTTTGGCCATGGCGACAAAGGTCTCGTAAGTGCCTTGTACGATGCCTTGGGATCCAATGTAAATCCAGGAGCCGGCAGTCATCTGGCCGTACATCATCAGGCCTTTTTTATCAAGCTCGTTAAAGTGCTCCCAGTTGGCCCAGGCCGGTACCAGATTGGAGTTGGCAATCAGCACCCGGGGCGCATCCGGGTGAGTGGGAAAGACACCGACCGGCTTGCCACTTTGCACCAGCAAGGTCTGGTCGTCTTCCAGCCGGTCCAGCACTTCAACAATTTTATCGAAGCAGGCCCAGTCGCGGGCCGCCCGGCCGATACCGCCGTACACCACCAGCGATTGCGGGTGTTCGGCCACATCCGGGTCCAGGTTGTTCATCAGCATGCGTTTGGCGGCTTCGGTCAGCCAGCTTTTGGCGGTTTTCTCCGCGCCTCTGGTTGCGCGGATCACCCGGCTGTTATCGATACGTGGATCAGACATCATGAGCTCCTGGTTGCGCCTGCTGGCGCGAAATTTAAATGGCCCCCGAGCCGGTAACGGCTGCCCGGGGAGGTCAGATACGCCAGGCTGACAGCACCATCGCGGCTAAAAGTGCGACGGGTCAGGCGCAGGCAGGGTTCGGGTTTTTTCAATTGCAAATGCTGGCAGGTGAAGCTATCCGGCAAGATGGCTTCCACCGTATGCTCCGCCTCGGTCAGCGGTGCCACCTGGCTTAAATACAGGTGCGGCGTGATGGCAGAAAAATCCTGCGCCATGTAATCCGGAACTTGCCGTGGATTGACGTAACGGGCTTCCAGCTGCAGCGGTTGGCGGTCTTCAAAATGCACAATCAGTGAGAAAAACACCCGCTCGTTGTGCTTTAAACCCAGCGCCGCCGCCACGGTGGCCGGGCAGGGCAGCTCGGTCAGCTGGAGCAGCTCGGCCCGGTAGCTGTGACCGCGGCTGTGGATTTCATCGGCAATGTTGCGAATTTCCAGCAAGGAGGATTGCGATTTCAGTGCCGCAACAAAGCTGCCCACACCCTGGGTGCGGTACAAAATGCCTTGCTCGGTCAGCTCTTGCAGCGCACGGCGCGCGGTCATCCGGCTTACGGCAAACTGCTCGGCCAGCTCGTTTTCGGATGGGACCCGGCTGTGCTCGGGCCAGGCACCGATTTCGATCTGCGTCAGCATAAAATCTTTGATTTCGGCAAATTTGGCGACGGCCATGCGGTGGCGATCCCTTGGTGGCAACGGTTGCTGATAAAAATAGCCGATCTTGGTTGTATATACAAGTTTTTGCGGTACACTATTTTTATCAAAACAGCACTGAATTGATTCCGGAGTAGCTTAATGACTGAATTTGATGCGGTTTGGCTCAATGCCAATCTGGCCACCATGCAAGCCGGCAGCGAACCCTATGGCGCCATCACCGATGGTGCTATTGCTGTGAGAGATGGCCGTATTGCCTGGCTGGGCCCGAAAAGTGAACTGCCCGCCTTTGATGCGCTTAGTACCCCTTTGTACGATGTGCAGGGGCAGTGGCTTCTGCCGGGGCTGATCGATTGCCATACCCACTTGGTCTATGGTGGCAACCGGGCCAATGAGTTTGAAATGCGGCTGCAAGGCGCCAGCTATGAGGCCATTGCCAAAGCCGGGGGCGGTATTCGCGCAACCGTTAACGCCACCCGTGAGGCCAGTGCCGAGCAGCTGTTTGTGCTTGGCAAAGACCGGCTCAATGCCTTGCTGTCGCAAGGGGTGACCGAAGTAGAAATTAAATCCGGCTACGGGCTGGACTTGGCCAGCGAGCAAAAAATGCTGCAGGTGGCGCGTGAGCTGGCGGTGCATCACCCCATTCGTATCCATACCACCTTTTTAGGGGCTCATGCCCTGCCGCCGGAATTTAGCGACAGCGATGCCTACATCGATTACCTGTGCCAGACCATGTTGCCCGAGCTGCACCGCCAGCAGTTGATTGATGCGGTCGATGTGTTTTGCGAAGGTATCGGCTTTAGCGTCGAACAAAGCCGCAGGCTGTTCGAAACCGCCAAAACGCTGGGATTACCGGTCAAAGCCCATGCCGAGCAGTTGTCCAACCTCGGCGGCAGTGCACTGGTGGCCGAGTTTGGCGGTCTGTCGGCCGATCACATTGAGTATCTGGATGAGGCCGGTGTGCAGGCGATGGCGAAAGCCGGTACCGTGGCGGTACTGCTGCCGGGTGCTTTTTACTTTTTAAAAGAAACCAAAAAACCACCGATTGAGCTGTTGCGCCGGTATCAGGTGCCAATGGCGGTTGCGACCGATCTCAACCCAGGTACCTCGCCGCTGTGCAATCTGCCGCTGATGCTGAATATGGCCTGCACCTTCTTTGCGCTAACCCCGGAAGAAGCTTTGCTTGGCGTGACCCGTCATGCCGCGACAGCGCTGGGTATCCGTGATGCAGGCACCCTGGCCATTGGCAGCAAAGCCAACTTTGGCTGTTATGCCATCAGCCAGCCGGCGGAGCTGGTGTATCAGCAGGGGGTGAATTCCTTGCGGCAATTGGTGATCGCAGGGCAGGCGGTGCCACTTTAAAGGGCTTTACAATTAATGCCAGCCAGCTATGCTCGTTTTATCAAGACGAACGAGTTGTTTGGCATGGGTGTTCTGGTAGGGCTGTTGTTGCTGTTGTGGACTGCTGCTGTGCAGGCCGAGTCGTTGGGGAGTTTCAGCGTGGAAACTGCCTGGCCGCTGTTGCTGGTCGTGTTGCTGGCACTGGTCGTTTGGTTGGGCTGGAAAGTAAGGCAATTGCAGCAGCGCCTGGCTGATAAAAATCAGGCGCAGAATGGCGATTACACCCTATGGCACGACGAGGTCACAGGCTTTCCCAACAAACAGTTGCTGCGCCAGCAACTGCAGCCTCTACTGCAACAAGCAGAGCAAAAGCACTATGGGCTGCTGTTGGTCAAAATTACCCATTTTGAGCAAATTAACGAAGCGCTCGGTTATCAGAACAGCAATCTGTTGCTGATGCAGCTGGCCCACCGCATCAATGCCTTGCTGCAGCCGCATGAGAACCTGCTTTGTCTGGAGTGGCGTGAAGAAAAAGCCATTCGACTTTGTCATTTGGGTGGTGTTGATTTTGTTGCCTGGGTTGATGTCAGCAATAAGCCGCATCTGGCAGAGCAGCTGGCCAAGCAGGTGGAGCAATCCATCTCGGAACCATTGATGTTGCAAAGCAGCGCGATGAATGTGCAGTTGGTCACTGGCATTGCCTGTTACCCGGAGCACGGCAGCCAGTTGAATGAATTGCTGGAGCATGCTTTTTTAGCCTTGCAGCACCATCGTTGGCAGGCGCCGAATAATCCGATGTTTGATCCTGAGCTGTTGTCCTACACCGACAACAAGTTACGGCTGATGGCGGAGCTGCGTCAGGGCATAGAACAGAATCAGCTGCTGCTTTATGTTCAGCCTCAGATAGACTTGCAGCAACGCCAATTGCTGGCCGCAGAGGTCCTGGTGCGCTGGCAGCACCCCAGGTTGGGATTGCTGGCGCCGGAATACTTTCTCGAGATGGCGGAGCAACTCGGAGTGGTGTACTCCATGACCGAATGGGTACTGCAGCACAGTGTGGCTGCTCTGGCCGAGCTGAAAGCGGTCTACCCGAGTCTGAAGCTGGCAGTGAATTTGTCCAGTAAAGATCTGCTGCAAGCTGAGTTGATCGACTACCTACAAAGCTTGTTGGAGCAGCATCAGGTCAAACCAGCGTCTTTGGTGTTGGAGCTAAGCGAGCAAACCCTGGCCGATGATCCGGTACAGGCCCTGACCATGCTGCAACGTTTGGAGCAGCTTGGTGTGGAGCTGGCACTGGATGACTTTGGCACCGGCTTTTCATCGCTGTTTTACTTACGACAGCTTCCTATCAGTCATGTCAAAATCGATTGCAGCTTTATCAATGACCTGCACAAGAGCGATGCACACATCGCCATCGCTGGCGCCATTATTGATATCGCCCGCAACTTAAAGTTGGAAGTGGTGGCTGAAGGCATCGAAGAGCAGGAGGTGGAGCAAAAGCTGCTACGGATGGGCTGCACCCGGGGGCAGGGTTTCTACTATTCCCGGCCCTTTGAACTAAAAGGTCTGGTACCCTGGCTTAAACAGTGGCAGCAATCGTCTGCGCCTCGAGCTTAGCCCTGGCTTGCAAAAAGGCGTAGCAGAGACTACTGAGTACCTGACCACTGTGTGCCAGTCCGGCTTCAACCCCTGCCGGGTGACGGCTGGGTGCTGCTTCAGCCAGGTGCAGATAGCGGCAACGGGGCAGTTGCGCCAGCTGGTAGATGTAACGCTCGGCAGCCTGAACGGTTACGCCGCTGCTGGTAAAGGCGCTGACCGGCATCAGCTCGATGCTGTCGGTATCGAGTTCAATGCCGATGGCTCCTTCCGAGTTGGCGACAAAATCGACACAACGATCCAGCGCTTCGGGCCAACTCAGCTCTTCTCGCGGGCTTAGCGCCTGCAGGCTGATCCACTCGACCTCTGCTTGCCTCATCGCATCCAAACTGGCCTGGTTATTCTTTAATTCATGCAAACCCAGCACAAAGTATTTGTCCAGCAGTTGTTCGGCTTTGGCATAGCTGAAGCCATTGCCGCTGTGACGGCCTTCTTGCGGGCGAAAATCGGCATGGGGATCCAGATTGGCGCAACTGACCGGCTGACCACTTTGCTGGGCCAGAGCTTTAATCAGGGGATAGGCATTGTTATGACCACCGCCAATCACCAGCAGATCAAAACCGGCAGCAAACAAAGGTGCTACGGCATCCTCCACCCGCTGATCCAGCGCAGCGCATAGCTGGCGCAGTTGGCTCAGCTGCTCTGGCTGCTGCGGATCCAATGCCTGGCTTTGTTGCAGCAGATCCTGGCAGTCGACTTCGCCTGCCAGCAGCACAGGGCCAAAGGCCTCACTAAATTGGTTGGCTTGCAGGTTCAGCCAGACCTTCAAAAAGGCTTGCCAACCGAGTTCAGCACCACCTTTACCCAGGTTGCCTCTGGGGCCGATATCTTCCGGGATGCCAAGGATGGCAAAGCGGGCTCCCTGGGCTCGAGCTTGCTGCAAGGTCTGATGCAGTGGCAGACTGGGATCGGGCAACAGCAGCTGCTGAGCAAGACGTTGCTCATTCGGTCGAGTGCTGCTCCAGGCGGCCAGCTCGGCCGCGGTGTAGATGCGTAACGCCATGCTTTACTCGATATCCAAGGGATCGGGCGATAAGATAATGCCGGTGTTATCGGCGTACAAATGGTCGTCTGGTAAGAAGGTGACACCGGCAAAATTCACCGGCACATCAATGTCGCCAAAGCCTTTGTCGTCGGCTCCCACCGGAATGGCATTAATGGCTTGCACGCCGACATCAAAATCTTCCAGGGTATCGACATCGCGCACACAGCCGTAACAGACGATGCCTTCCCAGCCCTGACTGGTGGCCAGCGCAATCAAGTCAGCATCCAGCAAAGCCCGACGTGTTGAGCCGCCGCCGTCAATCAGCAAGACCTTGCCGACACCAGGCTCGGATAGAACCTGGCGGATAACCCCATTGTCTTCAAAGCATTTGATGGTTCGCACCTGACCGCCAAAAGAGCGACGGCCGCCATAGTTGCTAAAAATGGGTTCGACCACATCAATGGAATCGGCGTACAGGTCACAAAGTTCAGAGGTGTTGTATTCCATCAGGTGCTCCGGATAAACAGCGAGGGGGTTGCCCTTAGTATAACGACCTTCCACCACAGCTCAAGCCGAACTTGCTGACTGCTTTGGCTTTTGTTTGTGGTGGATCAAGCTGTTGGGTGGTTTTTATGCAACTTTTTTTTGGTGGTTGTGCGCACTTTGCAATAGGTCTGACTATGCTTGTGCATGAACCTTGTTATTCTCTAAGCAAATGGAGTCGGTATGTTTCGACAATTCAGTATCAAGCAGCGTTTGTTGGCCAATGGCCTGGCGCTTGTTATGGCCATGTTGGTGATGCTTGGTTTGCTGTTTTATCAAAGCAGCCAATTGACCAGTCTGGCGCAGGCGCAGGAAACGGTTCAACGGTTGAACACCGATGTGTTGATGTTCCGCCGGCATGAAAAAGATTTCTTGTTGCGATTCGAATTGCGTTATCTGGAACGGATGCAGCAGCACTATGGGGCGATGCAACAACAAGCCGACTCATTGGATGCCTTGTTGCAACAGCATCGGATTGACCGTGGCCCTTTGCTTGAATTCCAACGCGATACTGAACGTTATCAGCAAAGTTTTACGGCGCTGGTGCGACAATACCAACAGATGGGTTTAACACCGGAGCAGGGGCTGCAAGGCGAGCTTCGCCATGCGGCTCAGCAGATAGAAAATCTACTGCAACAGCGTGGTGATGATCGTTTAATGGCGCAGCTGTTGCAACTGCGCCGGCATGAAAAAGATTTTTTATTGCGCCGCGATGCCGATTACTACCAGCGCTTTGGCCAGACCTTTCAGCAAATGCAAGCTTTGATGCAGTCGTTGGATGCTGTTGAGCGCCAGCAAGTTCAGCGGTTGGCCGCAGACTACCAGCAAGCCTTTGCCAATCTGGTTTCGGCGTATCAGCAGGCTGGTCTTGATCAAAATTCAGGCTTGCAGGGCGAGATGCGCCGCGCCATTCATGCCACCGAGCAAAGCTTGCAGCAATTGTCGCAAGCGACCGGTCAGGCCATTGCCAGCTCGGTCTCTCAAACGCAATGGTTGGCGCTTAGCTTCTTTGTGTTGGTATTGGGGGTGGTGTTGACTCTGGTCTTTATGACCAGCCGCAGTATTCTGCAGCCAATATTGGCAGTGTGCCAGACGGTTGGGCTGGTGCGGCAGGACAATGATTTTCGTCAGCGCATTCAGGTCGATGGTAAGGATGAAATGACGGCCCTGGCACAGGATGTGAATGGCATGATTGCGGACTTCCAGGATTTGGTCAACAACGTCAACCAGGCGCTGGATATGTTGGATACAGCTACCCAGCAACTGGCAAAATCGACCAATGAAACCAGCGATGGCATGCAGTTGCAGCAGCAAGAGAGCGATATGGTAGCGACCGCGGTTACGGAAATGGGGGCGACCATCAATGAAATTGCTGGTAATACCGAAAGTACTGCCGATAAAGCCAGCACCACCAATGACAACGCCAAGCACGGTCAACAGGAGGTGGAAAAAACAGTCGCCGGCATCCAGCAATTGTCGACCGAATTGCAGGATGCAACCCAGGTGGTGGAAGCGCTGGAGCAGGACAGTCAGACCATTGGCTCCGTGCTGGATGTGATCCGGGGCATTGCCGAGCAGACCAACTTGCTGGCGCTGAATGCAGCCATTGAAGCAGCCCGTGCCGGTGAGCAGGGCCGTGGCTTTGCGGTGGTGGCGGACGAGGTTCGAAACCTTGCGATGCGCACTCAGGAGTCCACCCGGCAAATTGAGCAAATCATCGGTGGTTTGCAGGGCCGTACCAAAGACATCGTTCAGGTGATGCTGCATTGCCGTGAACAGGGCTTATCCAGTGCCGAGCAGGCGCAATTGGCCCGGCAGCTGCTGGAACAAATTACCGAAGATGTCAGCGGCATTATGGACATGACCACTCAGATAGCTGCGGCCATCGAAGAGCAAAGTCAGGTGGCAGCAGAAGTGAACCAAAATGTGGTGAAAATTCGCGATATTTCGGTGCAGTCCTATCAGCATGCTCAGCACAATGCAGAAATCAGCGAAGAAGTTGCCATGCAGGCGGCCCGTTTGCATCAGACGGTGGATCGCTTTAAAGCCTGAGTTGACAAATTCAGGGACAGCTCTATAGTCAAGTAGTTGAATATTTAGGGACAATGGAATGCGACCAGGGCTGGTACTCTGTAGTTTATTGGCAGCTTGGGCCTTTGCTGAGCCACTTAAAGTTGTGACCTCACCGATGGCACCCTACCAGATGCAGCAAAACGGTGAGGTCAGTGGCAGCAACACCCTTTGGGTGCGCCAGTTGCTGGAAGAGGCTGAACTAACCGCGGATTTTGCGCTCTACCCCTGGCCCAGGGCCTATCAATTGGCATCGTCTGAACCCAATGTGTTGATTTATGCGTTGGCTCGCACTCCAGATCGGGAAGCGATGTTTCATTGGGTGGCGCCGATAGCGAGTTTTGAGCACGCGCTGCTGGTGCGAGCCAGTCAGCGGTCGTCGTTGCAACAGCGCTTGCAGCAAGGCGATACCCTGGTGTTGGCTGTGCCGCGCGATCATGTGGCGCTGCGTTTTGTGCAGTATTTGCCAGAAGCGGAACAGCTCGATATTTTTTACACCGCCAGTACCGATGAAGCGATGCGGTTATTGCTGAATGGGCGGGTGGATGCGGTGCTGGAAAATCCACAGTTGACTTCCGCTTTGGTGGCCAGCCACCCGCAATCGGCCGATGCGGTGCAAGTGCTGCTGTCGATCCCCGCATCCAGATCCACCGCCTACCTGGCTGCCAGCAAAGCCACCGATGAGGCATTGATTCAACGCTTGCAACGAGCATTTCAGCGACTGCATGGAAAAGCCCCCGATTGAGGGCGCCGCCAAATTCAGCTCACTTCGGCGCGTCGGCATCGAAAAAACGAATAGGGACCTGCTGTTGCTTCGCCTGGGCTTCCTTTAGACGTTGTTGATACTGCTGCCACAAGGCTTGCTGTTGGCTTGCCAGCTGGTGCAGGTAGTCAAAGTGGTAGATGCCGCTGCGGTGACCATCATCAAAATGAATGCAGACCCCATAGTGACCGCTTGGCTCCAGCTGGTGGATGCCAACCTGGGCTTTACCCTGCACCAGCACCGGCTTGCCATGCCCCCGTACCTCGGCTGAGGGCGAGTGTACCCGCAAAAACTCGGCCGACAGGCTGGCAGTGCTGCCGTCGGCAAAGTACAGTTCCAGCTGCTTGCTGCGCTTTCGGTAATGCAGCTTGGTCAGTTGGGGGCTGCTGCTCATGGCTACAGGATAAAGCGGCTTAAGTCTTCATCCTGCACCAGGGCATCCAGGTGCTGATCGACATAAGCACCATCAACCACTACCGTCTGACCGGCATGATCGGCCGCTTCATACGAGATTTCATCCAGCAAACGCTCCATCACGGTGTACAAGCGACGGGCACCGATGTTTTCGGTCTTTTCATTGACATGAAAAGCTGCATCGGCCAGTTTACGAATGCCGTCTTTGGTAAACTCCAGCTTGACCCCTTCGGTCGCCAGCATGGCAATGCTTTGTTCGGTCAGTGAAGCCTTAGGCTCGGTCAATACCCGCTCAAAGTCATCGGCAGTGAGCGCCGATAGCTCGACCCGAATCGGCAAGCGGCCTTGCAGCTCAGGCACCAGATCCGATGGTTTGCTCATCTGAAAAGCGCCGGAAGCGATAAACAGAATGTGATCGGTTTTGATCATGCCATGCTTGGTGTTGACGGTGCAGCCTTCGATGAGCGGCAGCAGATCGCGCTGCACCCCTTCGCGGGAGACATCCGGCCCACCGGCATTTTCCCGCTTGCAGATTTTGTCGACTTCATCGAGAAAAACAATGCCGTTTTGCTCGACCAGTTCAACCGCTTGCAACTTTAACTCTTCCGGGTTGACCAGCCGGCTGGCTTCTTCTTCCGTTAACAGTTTAAAGGCATCTTTGATCTTAAGTTTGCGTTTTTTCTTGCGCTCGGTGCCGAGGTTTTGAAACATGCTTTGCAGCTGTGAGGTCATTTCCTCCATGCCCGGTGGGGTCATGATCTCGATGCCCAGTTGAGGCTGCGCTATGTCAATCTCGATTTCTTTGTCGTCGAGCTGGCCTTCGCGCAGTTTTTTGCGAAACACCTGGCGGGTGTTGCTGTCTTCTGCCGGCTTATCGTCTTGCCAGTTGTCACGGGCGCGTGGCAGCAGTGCATCCAGAATACGCTCTTCGGCGGCTTCTTCAGCCCGGTACTGGTTTTTGGCGATTTCCTGCTCGCGCAGCATCTTGACCGCACTGTCGGCCAGATCGCGGATAATGCTCTCGACATCCTTGCCGACATAGCCCACCTCGGTGAATTTGGTGGCTTCTACTTTGATAAAAGGGGCATTGGCCAGCTTGGCCAGGCGGCGGGCAATTTCGGTTTTGCCGACACCGGTCGGGCCTATCATCAGAATATTTTTTGGCGTCACTTCCTGGCGCAGCGCTTCAGGCAGCTGCATCCGGCGCCAGCGGTTTCGCAGCGCAATGGCAACAGCGCGTTTGGCCTGATGCTGGCCTATGATGTGCCGATCCAGCTCGTGCACTATTTCTCTGGGGGTCATATCGGACATAAGGTAACCTGCTTATAGCTGTTCAATGGTGTGGTGCTGGTTGGTAAAGACGCAAATGTTGCCAGCGATGGTCAGACTTTTTTCCACAATATCATTCGCGGACAGTTCGGTATTTTCCAGCAAGGCGGTTGCGGCCGCCTGGGCAAAAGGGCCGCCGCTGCCAATGGCAATCAAGTCATGCTCGGGCTGAATCACATCGCCGTTGCCGGTGATGATCAACGAGCTGTTGGCATCGGCAACCGCCAGCAAGGCTTCGAGACGGCGCAGCATGCGATCGGTGCGCCAGTCTTTCGCCAGCTCGACGGCGGCGCGCATCAGGTGGCCCTGGTGCATCTCCAGTTTGGCTTCAAAGCGTTCAAACAGGGTAAAGGCGTCGGCGGTGCCGCCGGCAAAGCCAGCCAGCACTTTGTTTTGGTAAAGGCGGCGTACTTTGCGGGCATTGCCTTTCATTACGGTATTGCCAAGCGAAACCTGGCCATCGCCGCCCAGTGCGACCTGGCCATTGCGGCGAACAGAAACGATGGTAGTCATGAGGAGCCCTTAGTGGCAGTTCAGATAACGGCTATCTGAGGGCTCCATGCTTGCTTTTCAAGGGTGCTTGCTAGTTCCAGTTCCAGATTTGGCAACTGTTGATGCCGTTGCGGCGCAAGCGGTTGCGATCGGCTTCGGCCTGACGACGACTGTCGTAAGGGCCTAACACCACCCGGTACCAGACGCCGTTGCTGCCTTCGGTGCGGCGAATGCTGGATGAAAAACCGGCAAACGCAATTTGTGCCCGCATCGCATCGGCTTGCTCTTCGCTGCGAAACGAAGCGCACTGCATCTGAAAGGGGCCGCGCGACTCAAGCTCCCGTACTTCCACCGCCACTTCACGGTTTTCCAACTCACGAATGTATTGAAACGGCTCTTCGGTCGGTCGCTCTGGCAAGGGATCTTTTTCCACTTCAACCACCGGGGCAGCTGGTGTACTAACCGGCTCTTGCTGGTTGATGGTCCACAAAAACCAGCCAAACAGCAGCATCAAGCCTGCCGTCACCGACAGCAACAACCAGGGAAACGGCGCTTTGGCCGGCGCTTTTTTGCGAGGCTTGGCTTTTGGGCGGGCGGTTTTTACATAATCACGTCGTGGCATGAGCGCCGGGACCTCCTACAGCAATTCAGCCGCCATTCTAGCGGTTTAAGAGGCAACAGTGCAATCGACAACCTTACAACAGCTCAGCCAATAAGCTAAGCCTATGAAAGAACCGCTAAAGGTTCAAAACGTATTGAGGCTGTCTGTGGTTGCTTCATCAAATAATGTCATCAAGGGTCTTACTTGATCCGGATCCGCCAATGCGGCTGCAAGGTTGGCAATGTCTTCAGCCAGCGGGCGATCCTTTTGCAAAGGCGCTGCAAAGTCGCGAACCCAGCCGCAGAGCGTTTGCGAGGCATGGCTAAGCACTTCGCGGTTTTTTAACTCGGCGCCCTGCGCCAGGATAAGAGCTTCAATTGCTAAGATCTGATAGAGCTGGGTTAAACTAATGCTGGCACGCCTAGCTGCGATGGTGCCTAAGGGGACTATATCCTGGTTGTCGGCATTGGTTGGGATCGACTGGATGGAAGCAGGCATGGCCTGGCTACGAAGCTCCGCGACCAATGATGTAGCGCAGACTTGGGCTCCCATAAAGCCACTATGCAAACCGGTATCCTGTGGTTGCATAAAGGCAGGTAAGCCTTTATTTTTCAACGGGTCGGTAATACGTGCAATCCGACGTTCGCTGTAAAGTGCCATTTGGATCAGGGCATTGTTCAGGTGGTCACTGGCAAAAGCCAAGTGTTGGCCAAAGAAGTTGCCGCCATGCAGTACCAGTTGTTCATCCACCAGCAGCAGCGGGTTATCAGTCACTGAGCCGATTTCAATACGCACTGTACTGGCATGCTGACTGACTACGTCCAGCACGGCTCCTAACGCCTGTGGTGCACAGCGCAAGGTATAAGAATCCTGTAGCAGTGGACGGTTTTGCGCGATATCCTCTGACATTTCCGCCAGTCGTTCGGGGGTTGCTTGCCAGGGCGTTAACGCCTGACTACTGGCCGATAGCGACCAGAGCCAGCGGTGCAGTTGTTGCTGACCAGGGTGAGGCCTTAGTTTACCAATGGCTGGATGAAAGGCTTCACGATGACCTGTCAACAGCTCTGAGTAGAGCAACACCAGCAAGGTGCTCAGCTTCACGGCTCGCTCTGCAGCGGTAGCGTTTAAAGCTGCAATACCAGCGGTTGCTGAGGTGCCATTAACTAAGGCAATGGCATCTTTGCCATGCAATACCAGTGGTTGCCAACCGAGCTGCTGATGTGCTGTGGCACTCTCTATCCAGGAGCCGCCATTGATACTGACACGGCCGCCGCCACTGAGTGCACGTGCCAAATGCGCCAGTGGGGTTAAATCGCCGCTGGCGCCGACTGTTCCTTGCGACGGTATCTCAGGCACGACATCTGCCGTTAGCCAGGCTTGCATGCGTTGCAGCAATGCGGGGTTAGCCCCCGAGTGACCAAGCGCCAGGCTGGCGATACGGGCGACCATCATGGCGCGGACATGCTGGCGCGCCAGCGGTTTACCTACACCACTGCAAAGATGGTACACCAGGTTTTGTTGCAACTGTGCCGACTGCCTTGGGTCCACCTCCGTGGTTGCTAAGGGGCCATAGCCTGTGGTGACACCATAAATACGCTGGCGTTTGGTGATGCCATCCAGCAGAAACTGATGTGCTTCAGACACTGTTTGTTGTTGTGCCTCAGACAAAACCAAGGTTTGGCGGCCAAGAGCAATGGCCTCAATGGCTTCAAGCGTGAACTGCTCATCGTGCATAGCATTTTTTCCTTGGCAACCGCTACCAGTCTATCCGCTTACCGATAACATTGGTTGGGATGACGTCACCATAAGTGATGCTAATGGGGCGTTCTGGCGCTGGCCAGAGTGCGATCGTGTTGGCGATATCATGCTTAGCAGTTGCATGATCGCCTGCCGGGACGACAAAGGCTTTCAAGCGTCTTTTCGCATTGAGCCCTGTGGGACGTATTTCGCAGTCCTGTACGCTACTTAACGCTCGTAAACGACTGGCAATATAGCTTGGGCTGACATTGACGCCAGCAATGCTGATGGTGTCATCCAGCCTCCCTTGCAGCTCAAAAGCGCATTCGTTGAGCCAGTGCAGCTGATCCATCAATGGGGTCATGGTACTATCCCCCCGACGTTGAATATGCTGGTTGTCAAAACGCTGCCAGTGCGACAGTAGCTGATAGTTTGATTCAGGCCGCCAGCGCGTAGCGACACCGCCCGTTTCTGTACTGCCGTAAATATCTAGCAAACCAATCAATCCCTGTTGCAGCAAGCTGGCTACAGTGGCGTCGCTGAGTGGTGCAGTAGAGCTAACGCCAAGTATCTGTGCCGGCCAGGCTTTGCCCGTTCGTGCCAGATAGTCCCAGCGAGGTGGCACAGTCACTAGCAGATCACCACTTAGCACTTCAGGTAAAGTTTGGTTGCCATAAATCCGTGGCACTTTGGCGTAGGCGGGCAATGCTACCGCCAGCATAAAGCCGTACAGGTGATGCAGTGGCAGCCAGCTCACAACACGCTGGATAGGCTGCTTTGCTGTCAGTCGCTCAGCCAATGCAGCGGCTTCCGTTTCAATCTGCCGCCAGGTGTGAACGTGAGGGGTTGGAGAGCCAGTGCTGCCAGAGGTTCTGAAAGTAAGCCCCGAAGTTTCGCTAATGGCTGCTGCTATCAATGCTGCCCATTCATCCAGGCTTTTGGTCATCAACAACCGATCTTCTGCCCCGGTTTCATGCAAACGGAAAAACTCGTTGACGCAGCTGGCAAGATGCAGCCGCTCCAATGAATCGAGCTCCGATGGCTGTTGCCCATCGGGGATGGGCGCTCCACGGTACGCGCTCAACTCTGCCCGTACAAAATCGTTTAAAACAGCTTTACAGTCTGTGATGGTGAGCCAGCTTGGCATCGCAGATCCTTGATGCATGCAAGAGGGGTAAGGCGAAGTCTGGCTGCTAACCGGTAGCCAGGTCAGCAGCTTTGAGTTGATTTACAGTCGTTTGACAAAAATCCAGTAGCTATCACCAGCCATCGCTTTTTTCATGTGGACTTTTACTTTGGTGGGTTTCATCTGGTAATCAAAGACGTATTCAAACATGGTGTTCAGATTGCCGTTTTGAACCCCTTCTTTAAAACGCCCCTGAAACTCTTTGCTTTGGGTACATGGCGCCACGCTGGTAAAAAAGTTCTTACCAATGACGCTTTTCGGGTCACGACCGGTAATATCGCCTTCGGCAGCATTGTATTGCAGGATTTTACCACTAGCATCGAGTTGGATGGCACCAAAGGCGAGCTTATCGAGGCTTTGGTCATCCATCTTTGCCAGTGAGTTTTCGATGTCATCGCCGCCGAAACGAATAGTTTCTAATGTCATAGACAATACCTTATCTGTTGGTGATGCTCATTAAAGTTAGCTTACGACCAGCGCGTTAAAAGCGTCTAATATTTAGTAGTTGGCAGAATTTAAGCTAACAGCTAAACATAAGCATAGCACATAACTTCACCCTACTTGCTTGTGTTTTAACGGGTCTGTGCGAGCCGGTTTTTTGTGTTTGGTCCAAAAGCGATATGGAGCTGGATCTAAGACAGATCAATCGGATCCACATCCAGTTGCCAGCGCAGCTTGCGTGTCAGTGACCAGCTTTGACTGGCGTCAATCAGTTGATCAAGCAGTTGGTGCAGGCCTGCGCGGCTGGCGCTGTAACAATGAAGTTGCCAGCGGTACTTGCCGGCTTTGCGCTCCAATGGCGCTCGGATTGGGCCCAGCAACTGCACCTGCGGCGCCTGGACCTTTGCCAGTGCAACCAACTGGTGCAGCCACTGCTGTGGCAGCTCATCCTGATGAGCCTCGGCCCGCAGCAGCGCCAAAAACTGGTAAGGGGGCAGTTGGGTTTGTTCGCGCTCGCTCAGTGCCAGTCGGGCAAAGGACGGGTAGCCGTTGTGAATGATGTCCTGCAAGATGCCATGGTCCGGGTAACGGCTTTGCAGCAGCACCTTGCCGGCATGTTGCGCCCGGCCGGCGCGGCCAGCCACCTGGGTGATTAATTGCGCCAGCTGCTCCGGTGCCCGAAAATCGCTGCTAAACAGAGCACCATCGACATCCACAATCACCACCAGGGTGACTTTGGGAAAGTGATGGCCTTTGGCCAGCATCTGGGTGCCAACAATCAGCTGGGGGCCGCCTTCGGTAATGTGTTGCAGGGCTTCGGCCAGACTGCCTTTGCGCCGGGTGCTGTCGCGATCCAGCCGCACCACCGGAACATCCGGAAACATCGGTTGCAGCTGAGCTTCCAGTTGCTCGGTGCCCTGACCCAGTGGCACCAGCCGGGTACTGCCGCAGTGGCCACATTGGCGGGGGACCGGTCGGCTGCTGCCGCAGTGGTGGCAGTTGAGCTGGCGATCCTGCTTGTGCCAGGTCATGCTGGCATCGCAGCGCTGGCAATCGGCCACCCAGCCGCATTCATCGCACGACAAAGCCGGGGCGAAGCCACGCCGGTTTAAAAACAGCATCACCTGAAAGCCTTGTTGCAGGGTCTGTTTGATTTGCTGAATGGTGCTTTCGGCCAGGCCAAAGTGGACCGGTTGTTGCTGCAGATCAATCAGCTCCAGGCCAGGCAACTGTTGGCCACTGGCCCGGTTGTGCAGTTGCAGCAGTTGGAAGCGGCCTTGCAGTGCATTGTGCAGGCTTTCCAGGCTGGGCGTGGCCGAGCCTAACACCACCGGGCATTGCTCCAGTGCTGCTCGTTTTACTGCCAGATCGCGGGCGTGGTAGCGAAAGCCATCCTGTTGCTTCAGCGAAGGATCGTGCTCTTCATCCACCACGATCATGCCCAGTTTGGCAAAACGCAAAAACAAAGCCGAGCGGGTGCCAATGACAATGGCCGCACTGCCGGTGGCGGCATGCTGCCAGCAGGCCAATCGCTCGGTATCGGTAAGCCCGGAATGCCAGCTAAGTACCGGCACGGCAAAGCGGCGGGAGAAGCGCGCCAGGGTTTGCGGCGTCAGGCCGATTTCTGGTACCAGCACCAGTACCTGCTTGCCTTGTGTCAGCAGCGGGGCGATGCTTTGCAGATAGACTTCGGTTTTGCCAGAGCCGGTGATCCCTTCCAGCAAAAAAGGCTGAAAGCGTCCCTGAGCCTGCACGATGGCAGAGACCGCCAATGCCTGATCGGTGGTGAGCGTCAGCCCGGATTGCGGCGTTAACAGCGGCTGGTAGGGGGCAAAGGGCTTTTCTTTCTGGCTGACCAGGCCTTTTTGCCGCAGGGCCTTGAGTGCCGGCCGTTGTTCGCTTTGGATGGCCGTCTCATCCAGCGCCTGCTGCTGCAGTTGTTGCCACAGTGCCTGCTGTTTGGGGGCCCGGGCTAAATCGCCTGCGCTTAGTGCCTGGCCTGCGTCGCTCAGCTGGTAGTGGATGCTTTGATGGGCCGGCAGGGCTTTGCCTTCGCGCAACAAGGCCGGGATGGCGGCCACCAGCACTTCGCCCAGTGGATGGTGGTAATAATCGGCGGCAAAAGAAAGCAGTTGGCACAAGGCTGCGGACAGCACCGGGCTGGGGTCCAGCACCTCCAGCACCTCTTTTAAGGCATCGGAGCTAAAGCCATCGCTGGGTTCCAGCTGCCAGGCAATGCCAATCAGTTCGCGCTTGCCAAAAGGCACCCGCACCCGACAGCCCACCTGCACCTGCATGCCGGCAGCAAGCAGGTAATCGAAGGATTGACGCAAAGGGACTGGCAAAGCAACCCGGATCACTGGCACGGCTAAGGTTACCTCTGACTGTGGCCTGGGCCACCGATGAATGAAGCTATTAGTGTATCGACAGGGGCCCTGGCTTCGCAACCGAAAAAGCACGGAGAATCCTGCAGTCGGCGCTTGCATGGCCATGGCAGATCGAATAAACTACGCGCCCTAATTGAACTGTAACCGCGTATGGTGCCCGGCGTTTAGCGACCAGGTGGCGATACGGCCTTAAACTGAGGTAACCCATGAAACCAGGAATTCACCCAGAATACCAAGAAATTACGGCAACCTGTACTTGCGGTAATACGTTTAAAACCCGTTCAGCCCTGTGCAAAGACATCCATTTGGACGTCTGCTCTGCCTGCCACCCATTCTACACCGGCAAGCAAAAAGTACTGGACGTTGGTGGTCGTGTTGATCGCTTCAAGAAGCGTTTCAGCATGGGCAGCAAGCGTTAATCGCGCTTTGCACCGACAAAAAAAGCACCTGCGGGTGCTTTTTTTGTGCCTGTAGTTGCGAGCTTACAGTAAGCCCGGCACATTTGCCGGGACTGCTCAGTGTTTGTTATCACAACTTACTTTTTCGATTTGCCAGCTGTTGATGCTTTTTTCTTGCCCGTTGGCTTTTTCTTTTTCACCGGCACCCGGGCTTCTTTGTGTTTTGGTCGTAGGCCTTCAATAAAACGCCGTTTCAGCTTTTGCTCGGTGTAGCGCTCAATTTTGCTTAAAATCGCCATATCGTGCGCTTCGACCAGCGAGATGGCAGTGCCTTTTTTGCCGGCCCGGCCGGTGCGGCCAATGCGGTGGACATAGATGTCGGCGGTGCGCGGCATATCGTAGTTGATGACATGGCTGATGTCGTCGATGTCCAGGCCGCGGGCGGCGACGTCGGTGGCCAGCAACACCGGCACCTGACCTTGCTGAAAACGGAAGATAGCTTGCTGACGCTTATCGAGCGCCATTTCGCCCTGCAGCCAGGCATTGCGAATGCCAGCGGTTTGCAGCTGACCGGTCAGTTGCGCCAGTCGCTCCCGGGTTTTTACGAATACGATGGCCTTTTGCACCTCATCTTGCTGCAAAATGTGGGTCAGCAGCGCCAGTTTGTGGGTGTTGTCGTCCGCCAGATGGATCCACTGGGTGATCTTGCCGCGTTCACGCCGTGGGGGCTCGGCTTCAATTCGCTCGGGTTCATGCAGGGAGTGACCGGCAAAACGCTCCAGATTAGCGCCTTCCAGGGTGGCGGAAAACAGCATGCTTTGCTTGCGTTGCCGCGCTTCGAGCACAATGCGGTTCATTTCACCAATAAAGCCCATATCCAGCATGCGGTCGGCTTCATCGAGGATCAGCACTTCAACCTGATCGGCCTGAAACTTTTCGTTGTCGAGGTACTCGGTTAAGCGCCCTGGGGTAGCAACCAGCAGATCGTTGTTCTTGGTCAGCACCTCGGTGTGGCTGCCGTAATTAATGCCGCCGGTAATCACACCGGCGTTGAGTTCGGTAAACTGAATCAGCTTCTGAATTTCCTGATGGATTTGGTAGGCGAGCTCACGGGTTGGCGTCATAATCAGCACCCTGGCAAAACCGGGCGAGCGGCGCGGGAAATCCAGCAGGTACTGAATGGCCGGAATCAAAAATGCCAGGGTTTTGCCGGTGCCGGTCGGGGCCGAGGCCAGAATATCGCGTGCTTCCAGTGCAAAAGGCAGCACCTGTTGCTGGATCTGGGTGGCTTGTTTAAAACCACATTTGTGCAAGGCCCGGTTTAGGGCCGGGTGCAGATCAAATTCATCAAATTGCATGCAAAACTCTCTTGGTGGTGGTCGGCCTGTGCGTTTTCCCTGGCGGTCAGGGTATACTGTGCCCCGGAGGCGTCATGGCAGCAGGTTTTCAGTGTAAACAATTTTTTATCGGTCACCAGCATTGCGCAATGAAAGTCGGCACAGATGCCTTCTTGCTGGGCGCCTGGGCGGTTCTGCCCGAGCGTGGTGCTGTGCTCGATATTGGCTGCGGCAGTGGCATTCTTAGTCTGATGCTGGCACAGCGCAGCCAGGGCCTGCGGCCTGTTACTGCGCTGGATCTCGATGCCGGTGCCGTGCAGCAAAGCCGTGTTAATGTGGCGGCCAGCCCCTGGCCATCAGCCATACAAGTGCTGCAACAGGATATTCTAACCCATCAGCCGCCAGAGCGTTACTCTTTGCAGATCTGCAATCCACCTTATTTTCATCAGGCACTGCCAAGTCAAGACCAGGCAAGGCAGCGCGCACGCCACAGCAGCAGTTTGCCCTGGCCGGCTTTGCTGCAAAAAACAGCGCAACTGAGCGAGGCGGACGGTAGCCTGGCCCTGGTGGTGCCGACAGACAACCTGACCCTGTTGTTGGCGCTGGCGGCCGATTCCGGTTGGCAGCTGCAGCGGCTGTGCCGGGTGAAAGCCTTGCCGGATAAAGCTCCGGGCCGGGCCTTGGTGCAGCTGGTGCGTCAGCCGGTGGTGGCCGAGCTCACTGAGCTGTGCATTGCGACAGCGCCGGGCCATTACAGCCAAAACTACCGGGAGCTCTTGCAGCACTTTTATCTGAATTTTTAATTAAAGCGCTTCCAGCTCCGCCAGCAACTGGTCCACCCATTGCTTTAAGCGTGCATCGGTTTGTTCGTACTGGTTTTCGTCATCCAGTGCCAGACCGAAAAACCACTGACCATCGTCCGTTAAAGCTTTGGACGCTTCAAACTCGTAGCCCTGATTGGGCCAGAATCCAATGCGATCGCAACGGTTGTGGCTGATGGCATGATGCAACATGCCCAATGCATCCTGAAACCATTCGGTGTAGCCAATTTGATCGCCCATGCCATACAGTGCGATCACTTTGTCATTGAGATCCAAGTCGGCAATATCGGCCCAGCATGCTTCCCAGTCTTCCTGCAGTTCGCCAAAGTCCCAGGTGGAAATGCCCAGGATTAGAATGTCGTAATCCTGCATTTTGCCAAGCGGGGTATCTTTCAAGTTGTGCAGGGCCACCAGCTCAGGCCCCAACAGCTGCTGAATTTTCTCGGCCACCATTTCGGTGTAACAAGTGGTGGAACCATAAAAGAGCCCTATCTGCATGGGCTGTTTCTCCAGGCGTTGTGCAAAGGCGCAGTGTAGCAAAACTGCCGCAGTGGCAAAAGCTGCACGAACACTTTGTCCGCAAGCGGCATCGCGTTAAACTAAGGTCATTGAACCTAAGACGATGCTCCTTGTGCCTACCACTGAAAGCCCGCTCATTGAAGATTTTCTGCAGCAGCTCTGGCAAGAGTCGGCGACCAGTCGCCATACGCTCAGCGCCTATGGCAGCGATTTGCGGCATTTTGCTTTATTTTTAACCAAAGAAGGAACAGGCCTTGGCTTGCTGCAAGCCCAGCCTCAGCATGTTGAAGCTTATCTTGCCGAGCGGGTCGACCACCATTACAGTGCACGCAGCACCTCGCGGCTGCTTAGCGCCTTGCGGCGCTTTTACAACTGGCTGCAACAAAGTGGTCAGCGTCAGGATCACCCGCTGGCGCAGACGTTAAACCCCAAGTTGGGACGAAGCTTGCCAAAAACCTTGTCGGAAGCGGAAGTGGAAGCCTTGTTGCAGGCGCCGGATCTGAGCGAAGCCATTGGGCTCAGGGATAAAGCCATGCTGGAAGTCTTGTATGCAGCAGGGCTGCGGGTCAGTGAGCTGGTGGGCCTGACATTGCGTCAACTCAATTTGCGTCAGGGGGTGCTGCTGGTGCAGGGCAAAGGGCGCAAAGAGCGGTTGGTGCCCATTGGTGAAGAAGCGATGGACTGGCTGCAGCGCTATTTACGCGAAGCAAGGCCAGAGCTGCTGCGTCAGCCGGGCGAGGTCTTGTTTCCCAGCAGCCGTGGGCAGCAGATGACCCGTCAGACCTTCTGGCATCGGATTAAGTTTTACGCTAAGGTAGCGGGCATTCAGAGTCCGCTGTCACCGCATACCTTGCGCCATGCTTTTGCCACGCATTTATTGAATCATGGCGCCGACTTGCGGGTGGTCCAGCTGCTGCTTGGCCACAGCGATTTATCCACAACACAGATTTACACACACATTGCGCAGGCCCGCTTGCAGGACTTGCATCAACAACACCACCCTCGGGGTTAATCAGGAACCATGTCATGACAATGCTTCGACTTTCCATGCTTGTATTTGCATTCGGCTTAGCCGCCACCCAGCTCGCTGCCGAGACAGCAACCGCCTACGATGAAGCGGCCATTCAGCGTCAACTGACGCAGCTTGGCCTCAAGGTTGACTCGGTAGGACCCTCGCCGGTCGAAGGTCTGGCTCAGGTGTTTACCAACCGCGGCTTGTTCTTTGTCAGCAACGACGGTAACTTTTTCTTTGAAGGCAACCTGTTTGATATTCAAAACCGCGAACTGGTCAATGAGCAGCTGATTCGGCCGATGCGCCAGCAAAAGCTGGCAGAGCTGACGGACTACATTGAGTTCAAAGCCCCAAATGAGCGCTATGTAGTCACCATTTTTACCGATCCAAGCTGTGGTTTTTGCCGTCGGCTGCATCAGGAAATGACCGAGTACTACAAGGCAGGCATCACAGTGCGCTACCTGGCCTTTCCCCGTGGCGGTATGAACTCCGATACCGGTAAAGACCTGGAGGCGATCTGGTGCTCACGGGATAAAAACAGTGCCATGGACAGAGCCAAAGCCGGTCGTTCGGTCAGTGCTGTCGAATGCCGCAACCCGGTGGCGCAGCATTACCAGCTGGGTCAGGCTTTTGGTGTGACCGGCACGCCTGCCATCGTGCTGCCGAGTGGACAGATGATCCCCGGCTATCAGCCGGCCGAGGCGCTGGCGCAGCAACTGGCCAATTAACCGATGCTGACCAAGCAGTTAAAACAACGTCCGGTGCCGGCGCAGTCGTTGAGCGCCGATTTACACCCGGTATTGCAGCGGCTCTATTTAAGCCGTGGCATCCAGGATGTCAAAGCCTTGAGTCGTGCGGCGGCCGATCTGGCCGACTGGCAGCAATTAAAGGGCATTGATGCGGCCACCGAGCTGCTGCAAGCAGCGCTTGAGCAGCAGCAACACATTGTCATTGTCGGGGACTTTGATGCCGATGGCGCGACCAGCACGGCCGTTTTGATGGCGGGGCTGAAAGCTTTTGGTTTTAAGTACCTGGAATACCTGGTGCCGAATCGTTTCGAGTACGGCTACGGGTTAAGCCCGGAAATCGCCGAGCTGGCGGTGGCGCAAGGGGCTGAGCTTATCATCACCGTGGATAACGGTATTTCGGCCATCGAGGGCGTGGCGGTTGCCAAGGCCGCCGGGGTGAAAGTGCTGGTCACCGATCATCACCTGGCCGGCAGCGAGTTGCCTGCGGCCGACGCCATTGTCAATCCCAATCAGCCGGGCTGCGAATTCCCCAGCAAAGCGCTGGCAGGGGTCGGGGTAGCCTTTTACCTGCTGTTAGCGCTGCGGGCCCGTTTGCGTGAGCAGGGCTGGTTTCAGAGCAAGCAGCTGACAGAACCCAATCTGGCCGAGCTGCTGGATCTGGTGGCTCTGGGCACAGTGGCCGATGTGGTGCCATTGGACAGCAACAACCGTATTTTGGTGCATCAGGGCTTGCAGCGTATTCGTTCTGGGCGTTGCCGGCCTGGCATTCAGGCATTGATCGATGTGGCCAACCGCAGTGCCAGCCGCTTAACCGCCAGCGATTTTGGCTTTGCGTTGGCACCCAGGCTGAATGCGGCTGGCCGGTTGGATGACATGTCACTGGGCATCAGCTGTTTGTTGGCACCGGAGCTTGGCCAGGCCCGCGAGCTGGCGTCCAGGCTCGATGAGCTCAATGTGGAGCGGCGGGCTATTGAGCAGAGCATGCAAGCAGAGGCCCAGCAGTTTTTGCGGCAGCTGTCGTTGCAGCAAAGCGAGCTGCCGGCTTGTTTGTGCCTCTATCGGGCCGATTGGCATCAGGGTGTGATTGGCATACTGGCCGGACGCATCAAAGAGCAATACCACCGGCCGGTGATTGTCTTTGCCGAGGGCGATGCTGGTGAGCTCAAAGGCTCGGCCCGTTCCATTCCAGGCCTGCACATCCGCGACATGCTGGAAGCCATTGCCAGCCAGTATCCGGGCTTGCTGAAAAAATTTGGTGGCCATGCGATGGCGGCCGGTTTGACCATTGATGCGGATCGGTTCGATACCTTCCAGTTGGCACTCGATTTTATCGCCAGCCGCTGGGTAAGTGAGGACATGCTGCAAGCCGAGCTATTGACCGATGGCGAACTGCCGCAGGATTGCATGGCACTGGAGTTTGCCAACTTGCTGCAACAAAGCGGCCCCTGGGGCCAGGCCTTCCCAGAGCCGGTGTTTGAAGGTGAGTTCAGGCTGGTGCAGCAAAAGGTGCTGGCTGATAAGCATTTAAAACTGATGCTGCAGCACAGCTCTGGCCAATTGCTGGATGCCATCTGGTTTAATGCCGACCGTCGCAACTGGCCGGATGTCAATGTGCAGCAAGTCCGGCTGGCCTATCAGCTGGACATCAATGAGTACCGCCAGCAGCAAAACCTGCAATTGCTGGTGCGGCACATGATGGCCGTATAAACGGCGAAAACTGCTGCCCTTGGCGTGGAAATTTGCTACAATCCACGCCAATTTTTTATGAGCGCAGCAAGGTTTTCCGTCATGTTTGAAGTCAACCCCATTCACCAGAGTATCAAAGATGTTACCGAGCGCACTGCTGTGCTTCGGGGGTATCTTTGACTTCGATACCAAGCAAGAGCGCTTAGAGGAAGTCAGCCGCGAGCTGGAAGACCCGGCCATTTGGAATGAACCGGAAAAAGCCCAGGCGCTTGGCAAAGAGCGCTCGGCGTTGGAGCAGGTGGTTAGTACCATTCAAAAGCTGGAGCAGGGCGTAGAAGACGTTGCCGGCTTGCTGGAATTGGCCGTTGAAGCGGACGACGAAGATACCTTCGAAGAAGCCAAAGCCGAATTGGCTGAGCTGGTGCAGCAGCTGGAGCTGCTGGAGTTTCGCCGGATGTTCTCCGGCAAGCACGATGCGTCCGATTGCTATCTGGATATTCAATCTGGCTCCGGTGGAACCGAGGCACAGGATTGGGCCAGCATGCTGATGCGGATGTATTTGCGCTGGGGCGAGGAAAAAGGCTTTAACCCCGAGTTGTACGAAGTCACCGATGGCGATGTTGCCGGCATCAAAGGTTGCACCATCAAGTTCAGTGGTGAGTACGCCTACGGCTGGTTGCGCACTGAGACCGGTGTGCACCGGCTGGTGCGCAAAAGCCCGTTCGACTCCGGCAATCGCCGTCATACCTCTTTTGCCTCGGTGTTTGTGGCACCGGAAGTGGACGACGACATTGAAATCGACATCAATCCGGCGGATTTGCGCATTGACACTTACCGCGCGTCTGGCGCCGGTGGTCAGCACGTCAACCGGACCGACTCAGCCATCCGGATCACCCACTTGCCAACCAATACGGTGGTGCAGTGCCAGAATGATCGCTCTCAGCACAAAAACCGCGATAACGCCTTCAAACAGCTGCGTGCCAAGTTGTACGAGCTGGAGCTGCAAAAGCAAAATGCGGAAAAGCAGGCGCTGGAAGACAGCAAGTCCGACATCGGCTGGGGCAGTCAGATCCGTTCCTACGTGCTGGACGACTCCCGCATCAAGGATTTGCGCACCGGCGTTGAGACCCGCAACACCCAATCGGTGCTGGATGGCGATCTGGATAAATTTATCGAAGCCAGCTTGAAAGCCGGCTTATAACTGACAACACGCTTTTACTTACAACACTCAGGAATCAAACATGGCCGAACAGCAGAACCAAGATAACGAAATTCAGGACGTTAATAAGCTGATTGCTGAGCGAAAGCATAAATTGGCGGCACTGCGCGAAGACGGTTTTCTGTTCCCGAACGATTTTCGGCGTGACAGCATTTCCAGCGATTTGATTGCCAAATATGGGCACCTTAGCAAGGAAGAGCTGGAAGAGCAGAAAATCACTGTCAGTCTGGGTGGCCGTATTATGACCCGGCGCATCATGGGCAAAGCCAGCTTTACCACCATTGCGGATATGGGCGGTAAAATTCAGCTCTATGTTGCCCGGGACAGCCTACCAGAAGGCGTGTACAACGAGCAATTCAAAAAGTGGGACCTGGGCGATATCATTGGTGCCCGCGGCCACTTATTTAAAACCCAGACCGGTGAATTAACGGTCTGGCTGACGGACATTCGCTTGCTGACCAAAGCGCTGCGCCCCCTGCCGGATAAGTTCCATGGCTTAACCGATAACGAAGCACGGTATCGCCAGCGTTATCTGGATTTAATTTCCAACGAGCAATCGCGCAAAACTTTTTTGGTGCGCAGCAAAACCGTGGCCTATATCCGTCGCTTTTTCAATGATGAAGGCTTTTTAGAAGTCGAAACGCCCATGCTGCAAGGCATTCCAGGCGGTGCCTCGGCACGCCCGTTTGAAACCCGCCACAATGCGCTGGATATGCAGATGTTTTTGCGTATTGCGCCCGAGCTGTATTTAAAGCGGCTGGTGGTCGGTGGCTTTGAAAAAGTATTTGAGCTCAATCGTAACTTCCGCAATGAAGGGGTCTCGACTCGTCATAACCCGGAATTTACCATGTTGGAGTTTTACTGGGCCTATGCCGATTACAACGACTTAATGGACTTAACGGAGAAGTTGTTTCGTGGTCTGGCGCTGGAAGTGCTGGGCAGCACCGAAGTGCCCTATCAGGGCGAGGTGTTTGATTTTGGCAAGCCCTTTGCCCGGATGTCGGTCACCGAGTCGATTTTGCATTACAACCCGACGGTAACCAAAGAGCAGCTGGCAACGCGTGAAGCCGTGGCTGAACTGGCGAAAAGTCTGGGGATTGAAGTCAAAGCCAACTACGGCCATGGCCGTATTCTGATGGAGGTGTTTGACGAGTTGGTGGAAACCAAGTTGCGTCATCCTACCTTTATCACTGAGTACCCGGCCGAGGTATCACCGCTGGCGCGTCGTAATGACCATAACCCGGAGATTACCGACCGCTTTGAATTCTTTATTGGTGGCCGCGAGCTGGGGAATGGTTTTAGCGAGCTCAACGATGCCGAAGATCAGGCCGAGCGCTTTTTGGAGCAAGTGAAACAAAAAGATGCCGGTGACGATGAGGCCATGTTCTACGACGAAGACTTTGTGACTGCACTTGAGCACGGCTTGCCGCCAACGGCTGGTCAGGGCATTGGGATAGACCGCCTGGTGATGCTGTTGGCCGATGCGGCTTCGATTCGGGATGTGATTCTGTTCCCGCACATGCGGCCAGAAACGAAGTAATAGCTTAGTCTTTCAGCAAAGCCCGGCTGGACTCCCAGCCGGGCTTTTTTGCATCAGATGGAAGCGTTCAGCTGGAGCGTCCGACTGATAAATCAGCCAGCTGCAGTAAGGCTGCTTTGTAGGGGCTGTCAGGCAGAACCGTCAGGGCGGCTTTGGCTTTTTCTGCTTCCTGCTCGGCTTTTTGCCGGGTGTAGTCAAAGGCACCGGTCTGCTGCATTGCGGCCATAATGGCATCCAAATGCTGCAAGCCATTCCCCTCAGTAATGACACTTCGGATCAAGGCTTGCTGCTCGCTGTTGCCATGCTGTAAGGCGTGAATTAATGGCAGTGTCGGTTTGCCCTCGGCCAAATCATCACCGATGTTCTTACCCAACTCGGCTTGGTCTGCCTGGTAATCCAGCACGTCATCAATCAGTTGGAAAGCGGTGCCCAAATGCACGCCATAGGCACGCATGGCGTTCACCACCGGTTCAGGCTGATCGGCCAAAATAGCAGCCAGTTCGGTGGCGGCTTCAAACAGTTTGGCGGTTTTGCAATAAATGACTTGCAGGTAGTTGGCTTCGCTGGTGTCGGCATCGTGCACATTCATCAACTGCAAGACTTCGCCTTCAGCAATTTTATTGGTGGCATCAGCTAAAATGGCCATCACCTCCATCCGCTTGAGCGACACCATCAGCTGGAAAGCGCGGGTGTAAAGGAAGTCCCCGACCAGCACACTGGCCTGGTTGCCAAAGACGGCATTGGCTGTTTCCTTGCCCCTGCGTAAGGTGGATTCGTCCACCACGTCGTCATGCAGCAGTGTTGCGGTGTGAATAAACTCGATGATGGTGGCCAGGGTAATGTGATCCTTGCCCTGATAGCCAACAGCGCGCGCAGCCAGTGTAGCCAGTAAGGGGCGTAAGCGTTTGCCGCCACTGTTGACAATGTAAATGCCTAGCTGGTTAATTAACGCTACATCCGATGTCAGCTGGGAAAAAATATGATGGTTGACTGCTGTCATATCGTCCTGAGACAACTGCCGGATCTGCTCTGGTAACATCAAAAAACCGCTTCATGAAAGTGATGAAATTGCGGCAATTCTACACCATGGTGCGAAGGGACACCAAGTGAAACGGGATCCTTTTGCCGGTACAGGGATCTTTTTCGAAATTGCACTTGCGAGCTCAGGGGAAATTGCGTACAATTCGCGCCCTGTGAATTGAATTAACACGCCTCTTCTTTTATGCACAGGCGTGCTTTGTACGGAGTTAACTATGTACGCGGTTTTCCAAAGTGGTGGTAAACAGCACCGTGTGACTGAAGGTCAGACCCTGCGTCTGGAAAAGCTGGATTTAGATGCCGGCGCCACAGTTGAATTTACCCCTTTGATGGTAGCGAATGGTGAGAACATCAGCATCGGTACCCCTGTTGTTGAAGGCAGCAAAGTGGTTGCGGAAGTGGTCAGTCATGGCCGTCACGATAAAATCAAAATCGTGAAGTTCCGTCGTCGTAAGCATTCACGTAAGCAGATGGGCCACCGTCAGTGGTTCACTGAAGTGAAAATTACCAGCATCAGCGCGTAATCGAGGAGTACTGAACCATGGCAAGTAAAAAAGGTGTAGGTAGTACCCGTAACGGTCGCGATTCAGAAGCTAAACGCTTAGGTGTTAAGCGCTTCGGTGGTGAGTCTGTTTTAGCGGGTAACATCATTGTCCGTCAGCGTGGAACCAAGTTCCACGCCGGTAATAACGTAGGCATGGGCCGTGACCATACCTTGTTTGCCCTGACCGACGGCAAAGTCCAGTTTGAAGTGAAAGGCGAGCACAATCGCAAATACATCAGCATTGTTGCTGAGTAAGCTTCTTACTGCACGAAAACCCCGCCTTGTTGCGGGGTTTTTTGTTTTTAAGCCGCCTTTGTCCAAGGGCACTTTGGTATATACTAGTGGCTGGTCATCCAGTAATGGATCAGCGAGTGATGGAATCAGGTAACCACAAATGAAATTTGTTGATGAAGCCGTAATCCGGGTCGAAGCCGGCGATGGCGGGAACGGAATAATCAGTTTTCTGCGCGAAAAATTTATTGCCAAAGGCGGTCCCAATGGCGGCGATGGCGGCGATGGCGGTGATGTCTATTTGGTGGCCGATACCAATCTGAACACTTTGGTGGATTATCAGTTTGAACGCTTTCACCGGGCTGAGCGTGGCCAGAATGGTATGAGTAAAAACTGCACCGGTAAACGCGGTGATGATTTGGAGTTGCGGGTACCGGTAGGCACCCGTGCCATCGATGTCGATACCAACGAGGTGATTGGTGACCTGACCAAAGCAGGACAGCGGTTGCGGGTTGCCAAAGGTGGCTGGCATGGCCTTGGCAATGCACGTTTTGCCAGCAGCACCAACCGTGCGCCGCGCAAAAAGACCAATGGTACCCCTGGTGAAATCCGTAACCTGCAATTGGAATTGATGTTGCTGGCTGATGTCGGTTTGTTGGGACTGCCCAATGCTGGCAAATCCACCCTGATCCGCTCTGTGTCGGCCGCGAAACCGAAAGTAGCGGATTATCCTTTTACCACCCTGGTGCCCAATCTGGGTGTGGTACGGGTCGATGCGCATCGCTCCTTTGTGATTGCCGACATACCGGGGCTGATTGAAGGGGCCGCAGAAGGTGCTGGTCTGGGTATTCAGTTTTTGCGCCACCTGGAGCGCTGCCGGCTGTTGATTCACTTAGTGGATGTGTTGCCAGCAGATGGTTCGGATCCGGCCGATAACGCCCGCGTGATTGTGCAGGAGCTGGCCAAGTACAGCGAGAAGCTGGCTGCTAAGCCACGCTGGCTGGTATTTAATAAAACCGACCTGGTGCTCGAAGACGAGTTGGCAGAGATCCAGCAACGGGTGATTGCCGAGCTGGGCTGGCAACAGCCGGTGTACAGCATTGCTGCAGCCAGCAGTACCGGGACCAAAGAGCTGGCGAAAGCGGTGTTTGACTATTTGGATGAATTACCGCGTGAACAGGACTCTCAGCCAGCTGCAGATCCGGAAGCCTTTAAGTGGCACGATGACGAGCCTGCTGCACTCGAACAACCCCATCCTGTCGATGAAGATGACGATGACTTTGATGACGATGATTATGATGTCGAAGTGATTTACCAGCGTTAAGGAGTCCGGATGATTTCAATGATTGCGGCGATGGCCAAGGACAGAGTGATTGGCCTGAACAACAGCATGCCCTGGCATATGCCGGCCGATTTGCAGCACTTTAAGCGATTGACGACCGGTAAAACCGTATTGATGGGGCGCAAAACCTACGATTCCATTGGTCGGGCGCTGCCAAATCGCCGCAATCTGGTGGTCAGTAGGCAGCCAGCGCCTGCCAACACGGAAGCAGAGTGGTTCAGCAGCCTGGAGCAGGCCTTAGCGGCTACCCGTCCGGATGAGGAAGTGATGGTCATGGGCGGTGCTGAAATTTACCGCCAATGCCTGGCGAAAGCAAAGCGCCTTTACCTGACTCAAATTGATGCTGAACTGACAGGTGATACCTGGTTTCCGGATTACCAAGCGGTTGCTGACTGGCGGGTGTTGGCCTCGGAGTCGCACCCGGCAGATGCCAAAAATCCGTTTTCGTATCAGTTTATTATCTTAGAGCGGCTGGGATAGCTGCCGAACATTTGCGCATAGTGCTACATGTTGCTACTATGAAATCATTGCACGATGTATTTGAGGAGACGTCGATGAAGTTGTTGCCTTCCATTGTCTGTAGTGCCATGGTCGCAGGGGCCATGTTATTTTCACCGGTTGCATCAGCCGATCAGCAATTGGCCGCGTCCATGTGTGACTTTGTGGCTGCGGATGATCGGAACCGCTTTCGCAAAGTGTTGAGCGACTACCGTTTGCGCTTGCGCAATATCTACGATGGAGTGGTTTGTAATGGGGAAAGTTTGATTCGTCATGCGTTTCGTAATGATGCCAATGACGTCGGCGAGTTTATTATCCGTCAGCTGCCTGGCTCTCAGATCGCGGATTCAGGCGATGTAGAGTGGGCTCAAGCCAATGGTTTTGGCGATACCGCTTTATTTGCTTCACTGCAAGATAGGGCTGGTAGTTAACTCCCTCTTTTTCGTGAATAAAAAAATCCGCCTAACAGGCGGATTTTTTTATGGCTGCGCAATCCACTCAGACTTTGAATTGATCGACCGATTGGCGCAACTCTTCAGCCAGTCGAGCTACCTCATGACTTGAGTCGGAGGTTTGTTCAGCACCCGATGCTGTTTCTTCAGCAATGGAGACGATGGACTCGAGCAGCTGGCTGATTTCGCTGGCTACCTGGTTCTGTTCTTCGGCAGCATGGGCGATTTGCTCACTCATATCCCGGGCCTGGTGCACTGCATGGGTAATCGAATCCAGAGCTTTGTCCTGAATATCGGTTTGCTCAACACAGTTTTCGGCTTGCTTCTTGCCTTTTTTCATCGCTTCTACTGCATTCTGTGCACCTTTTTGCAGCACCTCGATCATGGCTTGGATTTCCTGGGTCGAGGCCTGTGTTTTGCTGGCCAGTGAGCGGACTTCATCGGCCACCACCGCAAAGCCACGGCCCTGTTCGCCAGCACGGGCTGCTTCGATGGCTGCATTCAGCGCCAACAGGTTGGTTTGTTCAGCAATGCCCCGGATCACATCCAAAATACTGCCAATGGAGGCGCTGTCCTGGTGCAGCTTGTTGATAACCTGGGACGCCTGCTCTACTTCGTGCGACAGCTCGGTAATGATTTGTTTGTTGGTATGCGAAATACCTTTGACCCGCTCGGCTTCGCTATCGGCATTTTTGATTTCAGCCAGCGCATCACCGGCGCTTTGCATGACGCCCTGCGACGTGCTGCTCATCTCTGTGGTGGCTGTCGCAGCCTGAGTGACCTGGGACTTCTGCTCTTTGATGGCTCCACTGGTTTGTACCGTAATGGCTGATGTTTGCTCTGAAGCCGCGGCCAGTTGGGTTGAGCGGGAAATAATGCCTTTAATCAGTTGCTGCAAACTGTCAATCACCTTGTTGCAGTTGCGCGACAGCTCGGCAAATTCGTCATGGCCCTTGACCTCGAGTTTGCGGGTCAAGTCACCGGAGGCCACGACGCCGAGGATCTCATTCACCTTGTGCAAAGGCTGAGTAATGCTGCGTACCGTCCAGATGGTAATACCGGCTGCCAGCACGACTGAAATAAACATTACGATGAAGTTAAAGATGACGGCGTTGCTGACATTGGCGGCCGAGCGTTGCTGAATATCATCGGCTGCAGAGCGAGCCAGTGCTAACAAAGCATTCAATTGCGTTAGGCCGGCGTTGGCGTGTTGGTCGGTTTCTTCCAGCAGAACTTCCGCGGCTGCGGTCGATTGCAAATGCTGCTCTTTAATGCGTGTCAGACCACGATTGCCGGATAGCAGTTGCTCAATTTCAGCCACCTTATCGGCCAAATCGGCGACTAAATCGAGGCTTCCGGCCTGCTGCTGCACAGTGGCAAAGTTTTGTGTCAGCTCACTCAAACGGAAGTTCAATTCATTCGCTACGGTATTGGCGATGACCGGGTTTTCGGTCCGAATCAGGTCTACAGCAGTGCTAATCAGCGTATTCAATCCCATCTCTATCTGAGTAGCCGCTTCATAGGCCGCCGGGAAGCGGTTTTGGACATCACGAACATCGGTAAAATCCAGAATGTACATGGCAGCATCATCCGATGCCATCTCCAGGGCTTCCATTTGCTGGTTCATGGTGTTGCGCAATGTCAGCCGGTTGGTCAGCTGCTCAAATAAGCGGTTGTTCGCTGGTAAAAAGTCGCCATAAACGGCACTGACTTGATTGTAGGCATTTCGAAGTTCGGGCTCACGCTGCAATGCGAGCTCCAAATCATTAGAGGCTCGCTCATAGATGGCTCTTTGTTGCTCAAAGTCACGTTGTAAGCGTTGAATAAGCTCTAGTTCTTCCGCATAAAAAGCCTGCAAGCTGATCTTGCTCATAATCACAAACTGACTTTGCAAGGCTGAGCTGTTTTCCAGCGCCGGGATAGAGACTTCATTGACCTGGTTGGTCGAGCGATTAATGCTGTTCAGGCTAAGGTACGCGGAGATACCGATGATCAGCAGCAACAAGGAGATGATGCCGAAGCCACCAATGACTCTGAGCGCTACAGTTAACTTCATAAAAACTCCCGATGGACTGGTCAGTCAGATCAAATGAGCTGAAACTCTGCTGAATCAGACCTAAGTTTAGCCAAATTTATTACGAACACCAAAAAGGCAGGCAGCCTGTCAGCTGCAAGTGCCGGATGATCACATGGTTTTTTTCTGATACCCAGTAACACTATACCGCTGTTTTGTTTGAATACAATAGGCGGTTAACAGATTCCCCCAGACACAGCCGGTATCAAGCGCAATGGCCTTGGGATGAGCACAGGCACCATTGAGTGCTGCCCAATGGCCAAAATATATGGTGGTCGAATTGTCGCTTGGCCAGAAATCAAACCAGGGTTTCAGGTGTGCGCTGCCGGGCTCGCCTTTTTCTTTTAACTCAAGTCGGCCATCCAACTGGCAAAAGCGCATTCGGGTCAGTGCATTGATGGTAAAGCGCAGTTGTTCTGTCGCGCTCTGTGCATGCTGCCAGCTGTCAGGCTCATTGCCATACATGGCTGCGGTAAGCTGTGCTGCATCGTGTTGCAGTGCCTGAGAGACTCGTTGCGCTTGCTGGATGGCGGTAGCGCGATCCCAGCCAGGTGGAATGCCTGCATGGACCAACAGAGATTGCTCGCAGGGGCTGTAGAGCAGGGGTTGTTGTTGCAACCAGTGGACCAGCTCTGCGAAATCGGGGGCTTGTTGCAGCGCATTGAGTTGATCGCTGTTTTTGATGACGCCATGACCATAAAAGCTGGCAATTAAATTCAGGTCATGATTGCCAAGCACAGTGATGGCTGAGGAGCCTAGTGCTTTGATAAAGCGTAAGGTTTCAAGTGATTTCGGACCTCGTGCAACCAGATCCCCGCAAAACCAGAGTTGATCCTGTTTCTGATTAAATGCGATGGCATCCAGCAAGTGTTGCAACTGATCGTAGCAGCCCTGAACATCGCCAATTACATAGGTTGCCATGTCGTTTAGGACTAATGCAGAATATTGGGTTGGGCCAGACGGAACAGTGGGATTTCGACCAGAAACTCCTGTTGCTGCTCGTCCAGCATCACATAGTGGCCTTGCATGGTACCGACAGGGGTCTCCAGCACGGCGCCACTGGTATAGCTGTAACTTTCACCCGGTGCCAGCTTGGGTTGCTCGCCCACCACCCCTTCACCATCGACTTCAACTTGCTTGCCATTGGCATCGGTGATCAGCCAGTGGCGACGGAGCAGCTGGACACTCTGGCCGCTCCGATTATCAATCTGAATGCTGTAAGCGAACACATATTTGTGCTGCTCCGGTACAGACTGGGCAGCAATGTAAAAGGTATCCGCATGGACGGTGATTTCAGCTAGGCTCATGGGGTTGATTATCCTGTTGGCTTGCTAGCCAGCGTGCAATACCGATAAAGTCATCTACCGACAGTTGCTCCGGGCGCTGGCTGGGATCCAGGCCAAGAGCGGCAATTTGCTCGGCACTGGCCAGATTACTCAGGCAGTTACGCAGTGTTTTGCGACGCTGATTGAAGGCTTCAAGGCATACCTGGTTCAACAGCTGTACCGGCACCTGATCAGCTTCTGCCCTTACTTTGGGCAGCAAGCGTACCACTGCTGAATCGACCTTTGGGGCAGGCTTAAAAGCACCGGGACCGACCTCGACCACCGGCAGAGCGTCGCAGTAGTATTGTGTCATCACGCTCAAGCGGCCAAAGGCTTTGCTGCCTGGGGCTGCGGTCATGCGCTGTACCACTTCTTTTTGCAACATAAAGTGCATGTTTTCGATCAGCGGACAATAACGAAACAGATGAAACAGCAAAGGCGTTGAAATATTGTAGGGCAAATTGCCAAAGATTTTCAGTTTTTGACCAGGTTTGGCCAAAGTGGCAAAGTCAAACTTCATTGCATCGGTTTGGATAATATGGAGTTTATCTGCCAGTGTCGGGTGTTGTTCCAGCCGGGCAGCCAGATCCCGGTCAAGCTCGATCACGGTTAAGCGATCCGTCAGCTCTGCTACTGGCTCGGTAATGGCACCCAAGCCAGGGCCAATCTCTATCAGAGTCTCACCTACTTTTGGCCGGATGGCTTTGACGATGCGTTCAATCACGACTGGGTCGTGCAAAAAATTCTGGCCAAAGCGTTTTCTGGCTTTGTGTTCCACTTGATTCATCTGCTTGTGTTTACTCCGGCAGTAGGGTTGGTAGCACGCTGGATAAGTTGAATGGCCTGCTCGACGGCGTGCAACAGGCTACCGGGATCGGCTTTGCCACTGCCCGCCAGATCCAGAGCCGTGCCATGATCGACGGAGGTACGGATTAACGGCAGTCCCAGGCTGATATTGACAGATTTGCCAAAACCCATGTGTTTCAGCACGGGCAAGCCCTGATCATGGTACATGGCCAGGACGGCATCGGCATCGTTTAAGTATTTGGGTTGAAACAACGTATCGGCCGGTAGAGGCCCAACCAAATCCATGCCGTGTTGTCTGAGCTGGTCCAGCGTGGGAATAATAATATCAATTTCTTCGCGTCCTAGGTGGCCATTTTCGCCGGCGTGCGGGTTCAGGCCACAGACATAAATACGGGGCTTGGCAATACCAAATTTCTGCTGCAGATCCTGATGCAAGACTTGCAGTACCACTTGCAGTCGCTCGGGTGTGATGGCTTTGGCGACATAAGCTAATGGAATGTGGGTGGTGGCCAGCGCTACCCGCAAACCTTCCGTCGCCAGCATCATCACCACATGACTGCTGTTGCATTGGTGGGCAAAAAACTCGGTATGGCCGCTAAAGGGGATGCCCGCCTGGTTGATAATGCCTTTGTGCACAGGACCAGTAACAATGGCAGCGAAAGTCCCTTGAATGGTTTGGTCGCCAGCAAAGCGCAGGGTATCCACCACATAAGGTCCATTGGCTTCGTTTAACTCTCCCGGTATGACAGGTGCTGCTGTTGCAAAGGGAGCCAGAGTTAAAGTCCCTGCTGCTTGAGGTTGAGCCGGTGCCTCTGGTTGATAGGGTCGCAGCGACAAAGGAAGGCCGAGCAGCTTGGCACGCTGCTGCAGCATGTCGCCATCAGCACAGACCACCAGCTCGACCGGCCAATCGCGCTGTGCAAGTTGCAGCACTAAATCAGGCCCAATGCCGGCAGGCTCTCCGGGGGTAACCCCCAAACGGTGTGTCATGACTTAGTCCATCACCTCGATGTAGGCTTCATCACGCAGCTCCCGCAGGAAGTTGGCGGATTCTTCATTAAAACGACGGTTAAAAATCATCCGGTAGATTTGCTCGCGTTGCCGGTCTGCAGTGGCATCGACAGTGCGGCGCTCCAGCAGTTGCACCACGTGCCAGCCATGCTCGGTCCGAAAAGGCTCACTGATTTCGTTGAGTTCAAGGCTAAGCAGGGTGTCACGGAACTCAGGCACATACATCTCTGGCTCCGCCCACCCCAGCTCTCCGCCAGCATTGCGCGATCCTGGATCTTCGGAGTGCTCCCGGGCAAACTCAGCAAAGTCGGCTTCACCATTTCGGAAGTCATTGACAAAGCGGGCCAGGCGGTCCCGTGCCCGTTCTTCACTCAAAATAATGGAAGGACGGATCAGCACATGACGCGACTTGACTTCCAACAACTCTGCGACATTTTCGCCACGGATATCGAAGATGGTCAGGATATGAAAGCCTGCACCAGAACGTAATGGACCAATCAAATCTCCACGCCGTTTACCACGAATGGCTTCTGCGAAAAGTGTTGGCATTTCATTGATGTTCATCCAGCCCATATCGCCCCCTTCCAGAGCCTGGCTGCCAGATGACGAGGTAATGGCTTGTTGACGGAAGTCGGCGCCATCTCGCAACAGCTGCAACACACGATCGGCCTGGTTGCGGGCACGCTCAATATCTTCCGTGCTGGCCTGGCTAGGCAGGCCAATCAAAATATGGCCGACGTTGTATTGCTCTGAGCTGGCACCTTGCTCCTGCATCACCCGTAGCAGACTTTCGACTTCTTGCGGGCTGATGTAGATACGACGCTGGACGGCATTTCGCATGACTTCATTGGTGGTAATTTCTTCGCGCAAACGTTCACGGAACTGTTGGTAGCTGCCTTCCTCCTGTTCGACTTGCAGCCGAAACTGATCCAGCGTCATGTTTTCACTGCTGGCGATGCGCTGAATGGTCTGATCCAACTGGGCATCGCTGATCTGCAGTCCCATCCGGTTGGCCATTTGCATTTGCAGACTTGTTTGAATCAGCCGCTCTAACGCCTGCACCCGTAATACCTGGTCAGAGGGCAAGCCCTGTCCTTGTGCTGCTGCATTGCGCTTGACGCGGTCCACTATTTCCCGGACTTCAGATTCCAGCACTACGCCAGTGTCAACAACGGCCGCAATGCGATCAATTTCACGTTCATTTGCAGCTGCCTGTTGCCAGCACAGCAGGCAACCGGCAAGTAAAATACAGGACAATAATCTCATAAACCCCTACACTAATTATTCAATAAATATGGACGGCGATAGCTGAAGATGCCATTAGATAACATGTCTGACACGGCAAAACCAGCATTATCGCCAAAGCCTTTTAAGACAAATTGCAACGACAGACCGTGATCAAAACGGCTCGGTGCGACCAAATCCGTCTCCGTTCTTCCTAGCTCAGCCACAATTTGTCGTCTGGCCACGAGCCGGACTGCCCAGCAGCAGGATTCGAATTGTAGCCCAAGATTCACGTCCAGAGTCTGGCTGCGTTTTAAGTCGTAATAATAACTTGCAACCAACTGCCAGTCATCGGCAACCGGCATGGTACCCAGCAAACCAAGCTGACTGATTTCGTAGTCTGAGACTGCCTGACTGTATCGATGGTTCAACTGGAAGAGTTTTTTGTCGCTGCCACGGTAATCGAGGGTAGCATTGCTTTTGATCAAGTCGCGGTTATCGCTGTCGTACTGCACGCCTCCACTAACGAACCAACGATGATGCCATTGCCACATCGCTTCAGCAGCTAGCATCGACTCTACACCTGCCAGGTTCTGCTGGTGTGGATCCGTTTGCTCAGTGGGCGGGCGCAGAAAAATGATTTGTCCCAAGCTGAAGCGAAATTGCTCGCGATCGGTTGCATCGAAGATTCGGCTGGTGGCACCTAAGGTCACTTGATTGGCTTCATTGATCCGGTCCAGACCTGAGAAACGGTTTTGTCGGAACAGGCCGAAGTAGTCGTCTTGCAAACGGGTGGTGTCGAACAAACCGATGGCACTTTGATCACGATAGGGAACAAACAAGTACTGCACCTGAGGCTCAAACGTTTGGATGCCCTCAGATAAGCCTGAACGGAGAGGCCGCTCAAAATTGAGCTGGGCACGGAGACGAAATTTGGGCAGGGTCCGTTGCACTCGTCGCTGATGATCAGGCAATGGCTGCTGACTGTTCTGTTGATAGCGGGTATGCATCAAACTGGTTTCTGCCACCAATTCAGCGCCTGGTGTGATTAAAGGCAGGCGCAATTCAGGTTCCAGATGCAACCGGTGGGCGGAGTCTATCAAAGCAGCATTATTCTGGAAGTGCGCATAGCTCGCCTGCCAGTCGAACTCGAGCAGCGACCACTGGCCAGGTTGTGCAGCCCGAAGGTCGAGTTGCGGCACAGCCATGTAGGCTTTGTCGTAATCACCCAGTACTGAGAAGCCTTGCAACTGCAGTCTGGCTTGCAGCTGATCGCCAAAGTACGTCAGGTTGGCTTGTTGCAGGAGTTGGGTGTCGGTTGGATTGACAAAGTCCGATCCGAGATCGGTCAGATAGGCATCGTCGCTGAGCTCGGTGACATCGATCGTTGCCCGCCAGCGCGGATTAAAGTCACTGAGTTGCTGATAGTGGCCGAAGTAGCGATGGTTTAGCTCGGGCCTATCCTGATCTTTAGGCATGTACTCCAGGTGCAGCAACCCCTGATGCGCTTCGGTCAGGTAGCGAAACTCGGTTTTAAGCTGGGCTCCCCGATTGGTCATTAAGCGAGGTGTCAACGTCATATCATAGTTGGGTGCCAGGTTCAGATAGTAGGGCAGCTCGAGATCCACCCCCAGCCGTTGGGAGCTACCCACCTTCGGGAGCAGTAAGCCGGAGCGGCGCTCCTCGGTGACTGGAAAGGAGATATAAGGCAAATAGAGAACCGGGACATCTTTGACTCGAAATACAGTATGCCAGGCGCTGCCCCAGCCATCATTGGCATGCAAGTCAATGCGATTGGCATGCAAGGCCCAACTGTTATCCCCGTCCGGACAAGCGGTAAAGCTGGCCCGTGACAATTGAATGTGTTGCTCACTGGCGGTTAATACGCTGGCGGCACCACGACCAGCCTGACTAACCAGCTGGTAATCGGCCTCGGTGAGCTGAACCTGGTTGTTGGCAAGATCTGCCTGAAACTGTTGACTACGCACTGCCAGCATAGCGCTGAAGTAGTCGATGCCCCCTTCAGCCAGAATTTGCTGCGTCCCCTGGTTAAAACTGGCTCTTGGGGCTTGCAGTAGGGTATCCCGATAACTTACTTGCACAGCACCATCGAAGCTGGCCAGTTGGTTGTTAGAAAGTTTGACATCATCGGATTCTATTTGAACCTGATTGTTGACCCGGGTTAAATGAGTCCAGACTTCAGGTTGGACCAACGGAGGGTAACAGTGGTCAATGCTTTCTGCCGGGCTTTCGATGCCAGCTGACTCGGTGGCAAAACCTGGGTGCTGAATACAAAAAAAGACCATCAGGCTGATGAGTGCCACAGGGGTCAACCAAAACGTCATCTGTGAGTTACACCTTGGGTTGTTAAACAAAGAAAGCGCACTTGCCTATGATAAAGCAATTCCCGGCAAGCTGCCATGCTGATTTATAGCAACGCCTTGCAAGCGTTGAGCTTGAGGCTGTTACCTGAGACAAGTCTTGGTATAATGCAGCATTTAAACCTGAACTTGCTCCACTAAAGTGGGAAGGGCTGAAGCTCGGGAAGCTGAAGGAGTCCGTGGATGTGGGGAAAAATCTTAGGTGCGCTGTTCGGCATGGCTATTTTGCGCTTGCCTGGTCTTGTCATTGGTTTACTGTTGGGGCATTGGTTTGATCGTGCGTTAAGTCGGCAATTTGAGCATAGGGGCGGCTTTCAGCGCTTTTTCCGCGCGCAGGGAGAAGCGCAAGGTGTTTTTATGTTCAGTACCTTTGCGGTGATGGGGCACTTGGCGAAGTCCACCGGTGTAGTCACGCCAGCTCATATCCGACAGGCGCAGCATTTTATGGAGCAGCTTGGGCTAAGTGCGGCGCAGCAAAAAGAAGCTCAGGGTGCTTTTCGTGAAGGGAAAGCCAGCCAGTTTCCCTGGCGTGAGCAGTTGCAGGAATTAAAGGGTGCCTATCGGAACCGACCTGATGTGCTGTTGTTGTTTCTGGAGATCCAATTGGGCATTGCCCTGGTGGATGGTCAGGTCACCCCTGTGCAGCGCACAATCTTAGGTCAAATGGCTGAAATGCTGGATTTTTCGGCGTTGGAGTTTGAACAGATTTTGGGGCGCTATGAAGCAGAAGCACGCTTTAGCCACCGCCGGCAGCAAGGGCGGATGCAGCCGCAGCCCCATCGATTGGCGGATGCTTATGCACTGCTGGGCGTGACTGCCGGTTGCACAGAAGCCTCATTGAAAAAAGCTTACAAGCGGCTGATGGCTCAGCATCACCCGGATAAACTGGCTGCACAGGGCTTGCCAGCAGAAATGCTGGAACTGGCCAAGCAGAAAACTCAAGACATTCAGGCTGCTTACACGTTGATTAAAGAGCAACGAGCACGCTAATCCCCACTAGATATCCAGTACAAGAGGTCAAATCATGCAGATGGATGCAACCTGGTCGCAGCGGCTGAAAGAAATTGAACAAAGCCGGGCTTTTCAGGGGTTTGTAATCGCGGTCATCGTGATTGCAGCCCTGGCTGTGGGGGCTAAAACCTATCGTCTACCGGCATGGCTTGAACAAAGTATCGGTCTGTTGGATGTCGCAATTACGCTGTTTTTTCTGATAGAAATTAGCATTCGATTTTTATCTGCCGAGCAAAAGGCACGTTTTTTCCATAATGGCTGGAACCTGTTTGATACCTTGATTGTTCTGGCAAGTCTTGTGCCACTGCCAGACAGCGAGATGGTGGTGATTGGGCGCTTACTGCGGGTACTGCGGGTACTGCGTTTGGTGTCCATCGTGCCGGAGTTACGTTTTCTTATCAATGCCTTACTTAAAGCCATTCCTAAAATGGGCTACATCGCGCTGTTAATGTTTATTATTTTCTATATTTTTGCAGCTATCGGTTCTATTTTCTTCGCAGACATTGATGAGTTTTTGTGGGGTGATATTGCTATTTCGATGCTGACGCTGTTTCGGGTTGCCACCTTCGAAGATTGGACCGATGTGATGTACGACACCATGGCTGTGTATCCACTGAGCTGGATCTACTACCTGGTGTTTATATTTTTGACGACCTTTATTTTCCTGAACATGATGGTCGGGGTGATTCTGGAAATTATGACCAATGAAACCCGCAAAGAAGATCACCAGCAACAAGAAGATCATCATACGGAGCTGCTGCAGCAACTGGCGATGTTGCAGCAGCAAGTAACGCAGCTAAACCAGAGGCTGACTCAGCAGCAGGACACTGCCGGTAAGGCTGGTGAGGGTTGAGCAGCCGTTGCTGTCCCAGGAAGTAAGTAGTTGTCAAAGGTGTACACTTCGCTATTGTCCAGTGTCACTTTATGGTAGCCAGGTCCTTCTTCAAGTACGGTGACGTTGCTGCTGACGTTGTGGATGCTGCATTGGTCAGTTGGCAGTAACTCTGCCAGATAGCGTGCCATGGCACGCAGTTGGCTGCTGGCAGCCAGGCGTCGTGTTTCTGCTTCATCATGACAGATATGCGCTTGCTCCATCAGTGTCATTACGGTGCCGACATAACTGACCGGCTCCTCAATGACAGCGACGGGCTCTTCAAAAACGACAGGTGGGGGGGATGAGCAGGCTTGCAGCAAGCCAAAACCTGCCACAGAGAATAAAATTCGAGTTGTAGTGTTCATAGCAAAATACCAGATAAGCGCTTAGGACGAAGCCAGCTATTTATTATAGTCCGAGATAGGTCAGCCAGCCATAAAGCTCTTTATACAACAGTTGCTGGGTGGTTTCCAGCTCTGGTTTGCCCGTTAACATGCGTTGTCGGTACAATAAGTTCGCTTGCTGCCGGCTCCACTGCTGGCGAAGCTCAAAGGTTGCGGCGATGTGTTGGTGGTCCTGATGATGCGCCAGATCAAGCACCGGCATCGACAGTTGTGCAATGCGCTTGGCCAGTGCACGATTCTGTGTCGGCTCCGATTCATAACTGCTTAGCAAGACCATCGCATCTGGTTGGCGAGGTTGCCTGGACCAGTCCAACTGACTGACCAAGCTGCCACTTCGACCTTGCGCAAGGACCACCAGGTGACCACTTTGCCACTCGGGCTCCGTTAATACCAGCATCAGATCCTGCTCGAGTTGCTGCTTTGCCATCTCGCTGCTTTGCTGCTGCCAATGATTTGAGAGGATGGCTAAGGTTTTCCAGCCATGTTGGTTCATGTGCTGGCGTAGAAAATTAATGTGTCTGGGGGAGGCCGGGTGTTGAGTTGGGTCTGGAATCAGCAACAAAGTGCCTTGTTGATAAGGTGTCATGGCCTGACGGTGCGCCACCAGCAAGGACTGTTGTCCCTGGGTGAGGACTTGTTGCTCCCACTCAGGTAAGAATCGCTGTAAGTCTTGTGATAGCCAGTCGTTGGCAGAACAGGGCATGGCTGACAGGCTGAATACCAGCAGCAAAACTTTGTAGAGATTCAAAGGCATCAGACGCTCCGGTTACCGCATTATTCTTTAGTATCGGCCGGTCGCCAAAAAAGTAAAAAAAAACCGCTGGCAAGCAGCGGTTTTTCTAAGCCGTCAGGCAATTAACGCATCACTGGCTCTTTGATGCGTGCAGTGACCAGAGCTTCAATGCGCTGGTTGGCACGATGCGCTTCGCGGCTGGTGCCTTCCATCCGTGGACGGGTAAAGCCATAACCGACGGTGCTGATGCGTGAACGATCAATGCCGTGAGTGTTGACCAGCAGGTCAGCAACGGCACGAGCACGACGCTCAGACAGGCGCTGGTTGTAATCGGCAGCACCAATGCGTGAAGCATGGCCTTCGATTTCAACAGTCGCAGTTGGGTAGCGCTTCAGGTAGTCAGCCAGACGAGCGACGTCAGCGCGCTGCTCACGAGAAACCTCGGCAGAGTCAAAGCCAAACAATACGCGAATTTCGGCGCTGCCTACACGTTGCTCAACTTCTTGATAGACGGTGCAACCGCGCTCGTCTACTTTGTGGCCACGTGGGGTGTTCGGGCACTGGTCCAGGTGATCTGGTACACCATCGCCATCGGAGTCAACCACTGCAGGTTGGGTAGGTGCTGGAGCCGGCGCTGGTGTAGGAGCTGGTGCTGAAGATGCACCAAATACATAGCTAACACCTGCTTTGATGCCAGCATCGGCCCAATTCCGCTTGTTCAGACCTTGGTAACGATTGGCTTCTGCAAACAGGGCAACACTTTCATTGACGAAGAAGCGGTAGCCCACACCAACGTTGGCAGCAATGCTGTTGAAAGTATCAAAGTGTTTAACACCACCAACCAGGTACAGATTGCTGTTATCCAGGTGGTACATGGCATCAACACCAAAGCGGTTGCCAGAGATACGGTCACCGGTCAGTTTGTTTTTCAGGCGTTGACGAGCCAGTTCACCACGAATGGCCCAATTCTCATCAATGCGATAGCCAAGCTCAATGCCTAAGCCAGCACCATCATCCAGGTAATTCCACTCAGCACTGGTGGTTTTTTTGCGAGCTGGTAAATAGTATTCAGCAAACACAGAGCCAAAAGCACGCTCTTTTAACTCAGCTGCTGAAGGGGCAGAGGCATGCGCGGTACCTGCCATCATTGGCAAGGCTAAAGCCACAGCCAAAGAACAAATTTTACGTTTCATCCATTTCTCCTTGAGGTGAAGTCCAACAGGCCAATTTTATAGGGAAATTGCTTATTTAACAAACCAAAACCACGATAAATGGCCATAAAACCCTAAAAAACAACATGAGCACAGCTTTACCCATATCATAAAGCTGCAAGCTGAACGCTAGGTTAACAAAATGAGGCTATTTTTGTCCATTCGGGGCTAAAAGTAAAGTCGCTAAACAGGGGGCCTAGAATCCGGCAGCTTGCTCAAAGCTGACTTTGAGTCCAGAGCCCGGGTGACTGAATGCGATGTGCTCAGCATGCAGCATGAGACGATCTGCACTTTTTTGTCCTCTCCCGTAAAATTTGTCGCCAAGAATCGGATGCCCCAACCACTGCATGTGGACTCGAAGTTGATGCGAGCGTCCGGTCACGGGGTAGAGCCCTACTTTGCTGCTGCTTTCAGTTTGCTGCAAAAGTTTAAAGTGCGTGCAGGCCTGTTTGCCGCTGGTAAAGCAGACTTTTTGTTGGGGGCGCTTGGGCCAGTCACAAATGAGAGGAACTTCAATGCTGCCTTGCTGCACGGCCAGCTTACCTTCTACCCAGGCAAGATAGCGCTTGGTGACTTGCCGTTCAGCAAATTGCCGATTCAAATGGCGCTGACTTTCCAGATGCAATGCCATCACCAGCAAGCCCGAGGTCGCCATATCCAGACGATGCACGACTCGTGCAGTCGGGAATACACGCTGGACCCGCAGGCTCAGGCTGTCCTGATGCTCTGGTGCTTTGCCTGGTACTGACAGCAAGCCGCTGGGCTTGTTCAGCACCAGAATGTCCTCGTCCTGATGCAGGATTTCCAGCCAGGGCGATTGTGGTGGGCGGTAGTCGATCAGCATGGCACTTTACTGTTTGTCATGCGACACCACCACCAGACGAATGGCATCAGGCTTCAGGCGGGCTTTTGCAATGTAGCTGGCCAGCTCTTGTTGTTGTTGCAACAGGTGGTTAATTTCCTCCTGCCGCACGGAGGGATTTACCTCGCGCAATTGCTGCAATCGACGTGCTTCTTCCCCTAAGGCTTGCTGCATCTGCTGTGTGGCCTGCTGTTGCAGGGCTGGCAGCTGTTGTTGTGCCAACTGCTCCGCTTGCGCGATGCTGTGATCAAGCTGCGTACGCAATGCCTTGACGACCTTGGTGGCTGCAGCTTTTGGCAGTGGCGAGAGTTGTTTTTCCAGTTGCTGAAAAGACACTGCACTGGCCAGATCTCGCCCTTGCGGATCCATCAGCAACCGAATCGGTGTTACCGGCAAGTAGCGTCCCAATTGCAGCTGGGCTGGCGCACTGGCCTCGACCAGATAAATCAGCTCTAAAAACCAGCTGCCGGCAGGCAAGGCCCGGTTGTGCAGCAGCGCTACCGCGTTGTTGCCGCGCTGTTGTTCGGTCAGGTAATCCAGTGTGCTTAACACCAAGGGGTGATCCCAGCTTAAAAACTGGATATCTTCCTGCGCCAGGGCGGTGGCGCGGTCAAAGGTGACGCTGACACCGTCCTCGGTTAAACCTGGCAAGTAACTGCCTTCCAGCTGTTCCGTCGGTTTAAGTACCAGACAAGTGTCGGAGCGGTTTTCTTGTTGCACGCCCAGCTGGTCCCAACTTTGCTCCATAAAGTGCGCCAGCTCGGGCTGTGCATCGAGCTCTGCTAATTGTTGCTGCAAGGCGATGGCACGCTGTCCTCCGGCTGAGTTGAGCTCCAGCAGTTGGTCGCGTCCTTGCTCCAGTTGTTGCTCCAGTTGCTGCTGCAACTGATGGCTGGCCGCTAGCCACTGCACAAGGCCGTCATCAGACCATTGGTTTTGATGCAACAAAGACCAGAACATCGACGCCGTTTGTTGGAAAACCGTCGCTCCGGTTTGGCAGGTGTGGGCAAAGGCATTAAGTACCTGATGGTACCACTGCACCTGGTAATGCTGCGCTGCATGGCGGAAGTACAGTATGTGCAGCTGAATATCCTGCTGCTGCCCAATCCGGTCGAGCCGTCCGATGCGCTGCTCCAGCAAATCCGGGTTTAATGGCAGATCGAACAACACCAAATGGTGGGCGAATTGAAAGTTCCGTCCTTCACTGCCAATCTCTGAGCACAACAACACCTGAGCACTGTAATCCTGCTGGGCAAAATAGGCGGCGGCTTTGTCCCGCTCCAGAATGCTCATGCCTTCATGGAACACGGCGGCACGAATGCCTTCACGTTGCATCAGCACTTTTTCCAGTTCAGCAGCCGTGCTGGCGTGGCTGCAAATCAACAAAAACTTCTCGGTTTTATGCTGTTTGAGCAGTTGGATTAAGGCATCGACCCTGGGGTCGAACTGCTGCCAGCCCGGCTCAGCACTTTGCTGGCTGTAGAGGCGCTCTGGGGTGAGCAGGGCCTGCAAAGAAGCGTCGGCACTTGCCTCTGCTTGCCACAGGGCCGCACTCTGACGATAGGGCTCAGGCAGCTCCAACTCGATAAAGTGTGGAATTCGTTTGGGAAAACCAGCAATGGTGCGGCGGCTGTTACGAAATAACAACCGGCCGGTGCCATGGCGGTCGAGCAACGGCTGGATGATTTGTTGTTGTAACTTTTGTCGCTCGGTGGCATCCAATTCTGTTTGTTGCAACTGTGCCAGTATCTTGTGCAGATTCGGCTCATGCAGCAGGGTTTTTAGTTCAGTTGCAATGGCCTTGCTCAATGGTTTTGCTTGCAGCAGGTGCTCGGTGAGGCTGGCAATGTGCTGAAATTGTTGTTCTTGCTGGACAAAGCTGTCGTAGTCGTAAAAGCGATCGCTATCCAGCAATTGCAGACGTGCGAAATGGCTGCGATGGCCAAGCTGGTCTGGTGTGGCGGTCAGCAGCAGAACCCCCGGGATCTGCTGAGCAAGGTCCGCCACGCATTGGTAGGCCAGGCTTGGTGCAGTTTCATCCCAGGTCAGGTGGTGTGCTTCATCCACCACCAGCAGGTCCCAACTGGCGGTTGCGGCCTGCTGCTGCCACTGGGGTGATTGCGCCAGAAACTCCAGACTGCACAACACCAGTTGCTCAGTTTCAAAGGGGTTGCTTTGATCCTGCGCGCTTTGCTCGCAGCGCTCCTGATCAAAGATGGCCACCGAAAGGTTAAAGCGTCGTAGCATTTCAACCAGCCACTGGTGCTGCAGTGATTCCGGTACCAGGATCAAGGCGCGCTTAGCTCGGCCACTGATCAATTGCTGGTGCAAAATCAACCCGGCTTCGATGGTTTTGCCCAGCCCGACTTCATCCGCCAGCATCACACGGGGAGCATGGCGTTTGGCAACTTCCTCAGCGATGTAGAGCTGGTGAGGAATCAAGCTAACGCGGGCACCGCTCAGGCCCCGCAAAGGATTTTGCTGCAGCTGATGCAGTTGCAACTGGCTTTGGTAGCGCAAGCTGAAGGCTTCCAGTCGATCTATCTGACCAGCGTACAACCTGTCCTGAGGTTGACTGAAACTGAGGAAATGATCGAGCAGAATCTCCCGGACCGAGGTGTGTTGGCCAGTATCCAGGCGCTTGCCGTGATACAGCAAAGTCTCGCCGACTTCCTCGACCTCGGTCACATCCAGCTCAAAGCCTTCGGCGCTGCGGATCTTGTCTCCGGCTACAAAGCGAATGCGGGACAAGGGCGCCTGCTGTCTGGCGTAGCAACGCTGTTCGCCACTGGCTGGGAACAACACCGTCACCGAGCGCGCATCCAGCGCGATGATGGTGCCCAAGCCTAAATCCGATTCACTCTCGCTTATCCAGCGCTGACCTAACCCAAACGACATGCCATATCCCATCGAACCAAAGGGGCGTTATGGTACAGCGAAACGGCTTTTTCTGCATCCTGATTTCATCGGCTGTCATCCATTGGTCATCCAACTGACTTATACCTAAGTAACTTCAAGATGCGAGTTACTTAGGTATAAGCTTGTCATGGGTGTGTTGCTGTTTTTTTGTTCGGTTGAACGCTAAATGATCCTGCTGGCCGTTATCATCCACTATGCTTACAACAGAATGCTGAAACTAAAATCAGCTTTTGGTATCAACACTGAGTGACCACTGTGCTGCACTGTGCCTTGTTAAGGAGAGCTCCATGGCGAGAAAGCGAAGTAAGAAAATCTACGTGCTCGACACCAATATCCTGCTGCATGAACCCTTCGCATTTTTAAACTTTCAGGAGCATGACGTCGTGATACCGATGACGGTGCTCGAAGAGTTAGACCACATCAAAGACCGCAACAAAGATGTCAGTCGCGATGCGCGGGTCGCCATTCGCGCCTTGGAAGATGTGCTGCGCGATGCCAGCCCGGAGCAAATGCTGCATGGGGTTGCTTTGCCTGCCCATGGTGAGCAAAAAGTCGCGGGTCACCTGACCATCATCAACGATCATCATTTAAAAGATGAGCTGCCAGGCTTGCCCGGCGGTGAAAATGACCATCTGATCATCAATACCGCGCTCTACTTGCAGCGCGAACGCAGCCCACAAAAAGTGATTTTAGTCACCAAAGACATCAACATGCGTCTTAAAGCCAAAGGTGCAGGCTTGAAGCTGGTGGAAGACTATCGTACCGACCAGCTGATTGACGATGTGCGCTTTTTGTACAAAGGCTATTACCGTTTCCCCGGCGAATTCTGGTCTCAGGTCAAAGAATGCCAGACCGAGCAAAAGGATCGCCATATTCTGCATTTGCTGGAGCGCAAGTTGCTGCCCGATGCCTACATCAATGAATTTTTAATTGATGATGCGGCTTCTTTTGCCGGTCAGGTAGTGGCACTGGATGAGCAGCAGATCCGGGTGCGGGATCTGGGGTATGAGCGGATGATGCACCGACATGCCTGGGGCATTACGCCGAAAAATATTTATCAGGCGATGGCGCTTGAAGCCTTGTTGGACCCGGAGATGGATCTGGTGATTCTGACCGGGCCGGCCGGCTGTGGCAAGACCTTGATTGCCTTGGCGGCAGCCTTGGAGCTGGTGATTGAAAAGGGGATTTACGACAAAGTGATCGTCACGCGCAACACCCCGGAGATAGCCGAGTCCATCGGGTTTTTGCCGGGCACGGAAGAAGAGAAAATGGCCCCCTGGCTGGCTGCTATTACCGACTCGTTGGAAGTCTTGCACAAGACGGATGAACACCCGCATGCCAGTGTTGGCTACATTATGGATAAAGCCAATATCCAGTTTAAGTCGGTCAATTTTATGCGGGGCCGCAGCATTCAAAATGCCATTGTGATTTTGGATGAGTGTCAGAACTTAAGTGCTGCCCAGCTCAAAACCATCATTACCCGCTGCGGTGAGGGCACCAAACTGATTTGTTCGGGCAACCTGAGCCAGATAGACAGCAACTACCTGACCGCGGTGACGTCGGGGCTCACCTACATTGTGGAGCGCTTTAAAAACTTTCCGGGCAGTGCCACCATCAACCTTAATGGTGTGGTGCGCAGCCGCTTGGCTTCGTTTGCCGAGGAAAACCTATAGCAAACGGTAATTGACGGTGCCAGGTTGCAGATACAGCTGATAACGTGCTGCAACCTGACCGACAGACAAAAAAGCCGGCCCGGTCGGGTCGGCCAACACAAAACGTCTGCCCTGCAACTGTACCTGTTGGTCTTCAGGGGTTGCCGACATTGCAATTGCCAACACCGCATGCTCGGGCAAATAGACAATGGCCAGCTCTAGATCCGGCAGCAGCAAACGCAACAAGGCTGCCATTAAAACCACCTTGCTGTCGCAGTCGCCCCGGTGCTGTTGAATGACCTGCAGCGGCGGTAAATAACCACTGCCGCTGCTCTGACTGCGATCATCCTGTCGCTGATAAGGAATGCGCTGCAGCCAATCAAGTAAGAACTGACTCAGCTCGCGACTGGTGGTGTAGGGAAACTTTTGCTGCAAGGCGCTGGCTACCGGCAGCAAGTCCTGCAAGCTTTCCTGCACGATTCGTGGATGATCGACCATGATCACCTGACGTCCCGGCTGCAGGCGCTGCTCGGTATGATAGATACTGCTCAGGTACCTTTGCCGGGCTTCCAGCATCTGTTGGGTTAAAGCATGCTGCAACGCACGGGCTTCACTGGTATCGGTGCCTTCGACGGTTACAGGCAGCGGAAATCCACTGCTGGGAAGTCGGATTTCAAAGCCGGATGTTGTCTGTTGCGCTAGCGCTCGTTGCAATGCTTGACGCATGTAGGTGTTGGCCAGCGCAGGGGAGTATCGTCGATAGGTGCGAAGGTGCTGTTGCATGCTCTGCTTGGGCAGTTGAAATGAAAACTCCACCGGCTGCCCTTGTTGTTGCCAGTGGTAGTGAAAGCGCAGTTCATTATCAACTGAGCTGCGCTGAAGCTGAAGGTTGTTAGCTGCCACTGACCAGGCAGTCAGGCAGCCGACAAGTAACAGAATGACGGTCAGGTGGTGCTGAGCTGGCATCGGCGTTGTCGTAAGCGGTAAAGGACTAAGCATAGCCCGCTCAGCGACAGAATACCAAAACTGCCACCATAGCTTTCAACCACAGCAATGACTTGCTGATCCCGTCGATAGTCTTCCAGCGGTAAATCGGCCAGGATGGGTTCATCCCAGGCGGAAATCTCTGCCAGCAACCAGCCGTCGTTCGCGTCGAATAAGCGGATGGTCAGATCGTAGTAATCGGTCGGGTAGTTGTCTTCCAGCACCGTTTCAATGGCAAACCAGTCCTGCCGGCTTTGCCGGTGCAGGGTAAAAATAGAACTGACATGAAAGATCTGTTCTGCTTGTCCGGGGCGCTGCAGGCTGAACTCAGCCCAGACGGCCTGACGTGAGCGGTTGGTGTCGGCATCAAACTTCAGGTACAACTGATGGTAAAAGCCATTGTTGTTGTGATCCCCACTTAACTCCAACTCAATGCGGTGAAACCAAACATCGGTGCTGTGGCTCTGAGCTGTCACCAAGGTACCGTCTTGCATCTGACTGTCAGGCGCATCCGAGCCACGATGCTCCAGGGTGGTGCTGCTGGCTGCTTGAGCATCCAGCTCCATTGCGGCCATCAGCAGCAAAATACTGAATAGATACTTCATCGCTAGTCCTTCCTTTTCTGCTTGCTATATACCCAAGTGACCTCAAGATGATCCCGCTGAAGCCTGCATCTTGAAGTCACTTGGGTATACAATACAAGGTATAGTGGAAGGGCATGAATCCCTGCTGAATTGGAAGCCTTGAAGTGACGAAGCTAAGCCGCAGTTGGCCTGTGACCGAAGAAATCGAAGCCATTCGTTTTTTGTCAGAGCAGGTACCGGAATTATCAAAAAGCCGTCTGAAAGACGCCATGGTGAAGGGCTGTGTCTGGTTGCAACAAGGGAAAAAGCAGAAGCGACTACGCCGCGCGCAAACCTTACTGCTGCCGGGGCAACAGCTGTCGCTGCACTACGATGCAGCTATTTTGCAACGGCAAGTGGCTGCCAGTGCATTGCTGCAAGACTTCGGTGCTTACTCGCTGTGGTGGAAGCCGGCCGGCGTGCTGTCGCAGGGTAGCTTGTGGGGCGATCATTTGTCTTTGCTGCGCCAGGCTGAGCTCGCAACCAAGCGGCCGGTTTTTCTGGTGCACCGGCTCGACAGAGAGGCCAGTGGCTTGGTACTGCTGGCCCATCAGTCGAAAGCGGCAGCGGCTTTAAGTCAGCAATTTCAACAAAGTACTCTGGGGAAAACCTACCATGTGGCGGTGCAGGGAACTCTGGCTGATGAGGTGCTGCAAAGGGGCGAGATAACATCGTCTTTGGATGGCAAGAGCTGCATCACCCGGTTTTCTTTGCTGTCATCGCTGCAGCAACCAGAGCAAAGCTGGTTGCAAGTGCAATTACTGACGGGGCGCAAGCACCAAATACGACGACATTTTGCCGGGTTGGGACACCCGGTGATGGGCGACCCACGCTATGGCAACAAAGCTTCTATGGCAGAGACTCTGGCATTGCAGGCGGTAGCGCTGGAGTGGCAATGCCCACAGAGCAGACAGCGCCGCTCTTTTGCGCTGCCAAACCACTTGCAATTAATCCAGCAGCTCGGTAATGGCGGGGTTGAGTAACCGATCCTGCTGCCAAAGCTCAATACTGCCCAGCTGCAGAGCGTTGAGTAAATCCTGGCGGGGGTTTTCTGTTAACCACTCGCAAGGGCTGCTCTCCTGAACTTTGAGTTGCAGGTGCAAATGCTTGTCACGGTGACAAAGCTGCTCTGCCAAGTACCAGCTCAGCCACACCGCTTCCCGCAATGCCTGCAGGTGCGAAGCGGCAAAGTTATCACCCAGCAAGGGATGCAGCGGCAGTAGCAGGCTCTGCAACAATGGTGCCGGTTGCAATTGTTTTCGTTGCTGCAGCAGATGCAGCAAAATGGCTTGTTCCACTTCAGCAGCTTGGGCTTCGGAGCATTGCAAACCCAGCCAGAGTACATCGCTGTGAATGGTAAGTTGTATGACTTCGGGCATCTTCATGTACTGCAATAGACTGACCAAGGCCTGACGCAGCTGAAGTTCACCGTGGCGTTGTTTGTAATCTTGGCAGCCACGTACGGTGATGGCCATCAGGTGCAGCGGTAATTTCTGACGTTGATGTGCGGTAAGCTTGTCCGAGAACTGGCCCCATTGCTGGGAGTACACCAGCTGCGCCGGCGAACGTTGGCGTTGCAATGCTTTGACCTGTCGTCGACTCCACAAGACTGTGATTGCTAACAGCAGGCTGATGCTGGCTAAGAGCCAGACTAGCCAGTAGTTAGCTGTCTGTTGTGGCTGAGTAGGTCCCTCGGGTGATGAAGGCTGAAAGTAATCCAACCGCAGTCGATACTGCTCCTGCAGCTCTTCAAAGCGCAAGGCGCGGGCAAGCTGGCTGTAGTGGTATGCCTGCTGCCAATTCTGGCTTTGGGCTGCTAACTCAGCGGCCAGTTCGCTGTACCGGTAGCGAATGTGCATCGCCTGATTGGTGTCCGTTGCATCCATCTGCATCAGTTGCAGTTGCTGTTGTGCTTGCTCAATGTTGTCTTGAGTCCGCATCAGGTCAGCCAAGGACAGTTGGGTGCGATGTGTCAGCTCTCGATTGCCCATTTGGGTGGTGAGCACCAGGGCCTGACGCAACAGCTGTTCGGAGCGCTCTAATTGCTGCTGTTGCTGTGCCCAGGTAGCCAGATGCAGTTTACTTTTCGATATCAGGTAGTTGTCGTTGAGTTGCCGGCTGCGCTGCAGGGCTTCCAGTAAGGAGGACTCGAGTTCCGGATCGGGTTGACTTTGCTCCAGTTCGACGGCAGCAATGCGCAGCAGGCTGTTGATGTAAGGCCGCTCCATACTGTGCTGCAGAAAGCCTTGCCGGGCCTGATGAAAGGCCGCCAGCGCCTGGTCTGGTAATCCCAAACGCTGGTAACCCATGCCATAGCGCAATTGAATCAGCGGAAAAGCATGCTCAGCTTCCAGTTCGGTTGCCAGTTGCAGGCTTTGGTTGAAATGGGCAAAAGCCTCGGCAACGCGGTTTAATTGCAGCAACAAGCGACCCAATAAGAAGTGTGAATTCAACTGCTGGCCTGGGTTGTTCGCTTGTTGCAGGCTTTTTTCCGCATAATGAATGGCCGCCTGGTAGTTACTTTGTTGCAGGTAAGCCTGGGCCAGACTTTCGTACACTTCGGTTTTCAGCAAGCGGGCTTGGTCATGCTGTAAAGGTTCCAGCCATTGCACGGCTTGAAGCAATGCCTCGATCCCCAAATCGGTATTGCGGTAAAGCCGGCCATAGATTTCAGCTTTGGTATGATAAAGCCTGGCCTGATGCAAGGGGTGATCGCCCAGTAAACTAGCCAGTCCAATGGCGCGCTCAATGCTGTTTAGTGCCGGCTCTCTTTGGCTCAGACGAAGATGCGCAAAAGCAAGCTCAAGCCAGTAACTGCTGGAGCCTTCTGCCGGACTAGCCAGGGCTTGCTCCAAAAAATGTTCCGGGTTTTGCCGAATCAGATCGGAGCGAAACTCCGGCTCATCAGCCAAAGCAGAGGAGGCCTGAGCGAACAGAGTGAACAGCAGGAATGAAACAAAGCGCATAGTTCGTGAAACTGAATCATTGGATAGCGGTATTGTGCGTCACTTTGGCCGGGCTGTACAGCTTGTTGTTGGCCCGTTGCTTTCGCTTCGCTGTTGTAGCCAGTGCGTTAACTGCCTGGCGACCGTGGCTATCAGCCGATTACGGGCTGCTCGACTGGCCCAGGCCACATGCGGGGTCAGCAGCAGACGTGGATGAGGTCTTTGCAGTAAAGGATGCTCTGCCGGGGGCGGTTCTAGTTCCAACACGTCCAAAGCGGCCGCCTGCAGCTGTTGCTGTTGCAATGCCTTCAGCAAGGCGGTGCTATCCACCAGGCCACCGCGGGCGGTATTGATTAAAATTGCGCTGGGCTTAAGCCAGCTAAGCTGTTCTGCACCTATCAGCTGCTGGTTGTCGGAGGTCAGTGGGCAGTGCAATGACAGCACATCGGCCTGGGTCAATGCATCACGAAAGGGTGTGCGTCCGGGACGGCAGAGGGTTGCTCCGGGCCGCTCGGCAACACAGACCGTCATGCCAAACGCCTGAGCCAGTTTTGCGGTGGCCTGCCCCAGGACCCCGTAGCCGACGATGGTCATGGTTTGGCCGGCAAGCTCCTGAATCGGATGCTCCAGCAGACAAAAGTGCGGACTCTGGCTCCACTTGCCCTGCTGCACTGCCTGCTGATAGGCGGCACATTGATTGGTCAGGTGCAGCAGCAGGGCAAACACATGCTGGGCAACGGCGGCGGTCGCGTAGTCGCTGACATTTTGCACTGTGATGCCGGCATGGCTCGCGGCTATCAGATCGACATTGTTGGTGCCGGTGGCAGTGACGGCGATGTAGCGCAACTGTGGCAGCTGCCGGATGATGGCGGCATCCAGCACCACTTTATTGACGATGGCAATCTGGTGCTGCTGCAGACGACTTACCACCTGATCGGGCGCTGTGCTTGGATACAGCGATAACGCCATGGGTAAACGATGCAATGGGGTTAAATCGGCATCACCGGTGGAACCGGCATCAAGAAAAGCGGCGTTAGGGATCACTTCAGGCTCCTGAGTTGGCTGACAAGCCTGGCATGGCTTGTGTTCGAGCGGACCTGCGGTATAGTATCTTTTTTTTTATCCGGAAGATTCGATGTTTCCAGCAAAGTTTCAGGCCCTTATTTTTGCATTTATTATGTCGGGTTTTATGGCTTTTTTAATGTCCGGCATTCTCACGCTGCTGAATCTGGGCTGGTTCAGTGGTTTTGTCCTTACCTGGCTAAAAGCCTATCTGGTTGCCCATGCCTGCGCTTTCCCATTGGTGCTTATTTTCGCACCCCTAAGCCGAAAAATAACAGCCCGCCTGATTAAAACTGGCTGATCAGCGGTCGATGACCTCCGGGTACATCGGCGCCAGCATCGCCAGCAACCGATTTTGCGCGCCGTAGGGCACCTTTTGTTGCTGCATGGCGGTGATCAAATGATTGACCAGGCGATCAAAGTCGCGGGTGGTCAGATGCAGGCCGGTGTGGCTTTCTTCCATGGTGGCACCGCTGTACTGGCAGGGGCCGCCCGATAACTCGCAGAGCTGCTCGATCAAGAGCCGGCGAAAGCGAGGAATGTCGGTGTCGCGAAAATGGCCGACAATCAAGGGATCATGCTCAATCTGATGCAAGAGACCATCGGTGATGGCAGCGATGCCGGCTTCTTCACCCAGTTGTTGGTACAGGCTTTGGCTTGGGGTCTGGCTGCAGCCCAGAGCGAGCAGCAGGGCGCATGCAACAAGGAGTCGTGTTTTCATTACCAGCTTCCTTCTACAGAGAGATACCAACCTTGTTGCGATGGCAGGCCTGCGATATCGCCCAAGTCGGCATAGGCCGCGGTGACTGACAGCTTTCGGTTGACAAACCAGGCAACAAAAATATCGCGCCAGTGCTGCTCATCGGCAAACGCCAGTCGATTGGGCTTTTGCCGAAACTCCACTCCGACTGCCAGTTGGTGGGTCAGCAACAAAGCCGCCGAGCCTTCAAACATCAACCGATGCCGGTTGCTGTGCTCATTGCCAAAACCCAGCAGCCCGGTTTGATTGGCCTGGGTGGCACGCACGGTTCCGTTGAGCAGCAGATTGCGCCCTGCAATGGCATCCAGCCAGACTTTACTGGCTGCCAGGTACAGGTCGACACCGCTGCGGGAGCGGGCCCCGACCAGAGCGGGTAAGTCGAAATCCAGATGACGTTTGTACTGCAGGCCTAAGCTGATTTGCGGCAGGGCGGTGTAAAGCAGCTGGCCAGTAACACGGTATTTGATGCCGAGGATATCCTGGCGCAGCTGACCACCTATGGTGTCGAGCTTAAACTGCTGGCGGGCGTAGGACAGCTCCCAGCGATTGTCCCAACTGTAACCAAGGCCGGCTGCATGCAAGGTAAAATCATCGACCGCTACCCGGGTACCAAAGGCCTGAATCGACCACTCATCATCGCTGCCGTAGCCATTGATGACCGCCCAGGGCACAATGCCTCCGCCGGCACTGCCTTCAATGCTGGTCGCGCCGCCGGTAGCCAGCACCCGGCTGCTGGCGAGTGCTGGCAGGGTGAGTAAACAGCACAGAAGCACTAAGGATGTTCTTATCATGGACGCTCCCTGGACTCAACTTGATGTTGGCTATGAAACTGTTGCAGCCAGCTGGCAAAGTCACTGGCTGGTAAAGGCCTGGAATAATAGTAGCCTTGCACGGTATCGCAGCCAAGCTGGGTTAATTTAAGCAAGCCGGCTTCGTTCTCCAGCCCTTCGGCCGTGACTTTAAAGCCAAGACCTTTTGCCAGCTGCGCCGTAGCCTGCACGATCAGCTCATCCTGAGTATTGTGCTCAATCTCTTTGATAAAAGCTCGATCGATTTTGACTTCATGCACCGGCAGTTGTTTTAAGTAGGCCAGGGATGAGTGGCCAGTGCCAAAATCATCAATCGCCAACTCAATGCCTAAAGCGGCCAGCTGCTGCAACACCTGAATCACGCGCTGTGGATTTTGCATCACAGCGCCTTCGGTCACCTCCAGCGCCAGCATTTCAGCGCTGACGCTTGCCAGCTCTAATTCTTCTGCAATACGGGCCGGCAGCTGCTCATCGATCAGATCTACCGGCGATAAATTGACTGCCAGCCGGAGTCTGGGGTGCTGGGTATGCCATTCAGCCGCCTGACGGATCACCTGTCGCAGCATCCAGTCGGTAACTTCCTGAATCAGGCCAGCATGCTCTGCCAGCCGAATAAACTCATCCGGTGGAATAAAGCCCAGGCTGGGGTGCTGCCAGCGGATCAGGGCTTCAGCCGCTTCACAGCGTTGATTGGCCAACAGCACCTTGGGTTGGTAATGCACGCTCAGTGCATTGGCAGCCAAGGCCCCGGGCAAATCCTGAATGATGGTCAGATCGCGCAGGTGGCGTTCATCTTGCCCCTGCTGATAGGCCGCGATGCCATCGAGCTGCTGTTTGGCATTGGCATTGGCTATGTCCGCCCTGCGCAGCAGGGTGCTGACATTGGCCGATTCGGGATCGGTGTGGGTAAAAGGATAGTAACCTAGCGTCAGCTGCAAACTGATGCTGCTTTGTTGCAGGGCAAAGGGCTTTTGCAGCCATTGCAGCAAAGGTGCTAAGGGTTTCGGCAGCTCGGGGTACAACAGTAAAAACTCATCGCCGCCCACTCTGGCACAAAACAAGGGAGTGGGGGTGAGTTGTTGCAAACGTCCCGCCAGACGGTGCAGCAGCTGATCACCGGTTTCCAGACCAAAGGCATCGTTTAGATGCCGGAAATTACGGATATTGAGCAGCAGCAGTACGCCGGATTTTTGTCCGGCGTACTGCCCCAGCCATTGTTCGGCCTTAGCCCTGTTGTAGAGTCCGGTCAGGGCGTCGCGCTCGGCTTGCTCCAGCAGCAAGCGTTGCCGCTCGGCCAGTTGCTGCTGCATGGTACTGAGCGTTTTGCTTAACACGCCGACCTCGCCTTTGGCACGAGGCAACTCGCTGGTGGCCTTGCCTTCCCCCAGCTGTCTGGCAAAGCGGGTTAGCTGTGCCAGTGGTTCGGTAATGCTGCGCCCTAGCCAAAATGCCACCAGCAAAGATGCGGTTAGTGCGATGCCAAAGATAGCCAACAGCTGACTGCGCATTTGCTGATAGTTTTGCAGCCAGCGACTGTTGGGTAAATGCAGCAGGGCCCACAATGCCTGCCCATCCAATGGCTGACTAAGTGTCAGATAACGTTGATCCTCACTGCGGACCGGCTGCTGACTGGCGGATGCCAGAAAATCCGAGGTTGGGAAAATGCTCAGAGCCTGCTCGTTTTGCAATGTGCTGGTGATGACTTGCAACCGATCGTTGGCCAGCACAAAGCTGATCTCCAGGCCGGTAATGCCCTTCAGTTGCGTTGCTAATGCGGCATCGAGCTGAAAGCCCATGCCGACCCAGGCAATGATATTTGGAGCCCGCACAGGTACCAGCACCAGCTGATAAGCCTGCTCCGATAGCATCAACAGACTGCTGTACTGGCTGCTGCGCCAGTCGATGTCTTGCAGTAAGGGAGCTAATTGTGCCTGGTCGAGTTCCAGTCGGCTGCTTGATAAAAGTTCACCCTGAGGGCTCATTAGCAGCACCAGCTGCGCATCAATGCGAGCGCCGTGATTTTCCAGCACCGATTGAATGGTGGCGGACTCCGAGGTAGCCACCGCCTGACGAAAGCCAAAATCCGCTGCCAGGATTTGCACCGACTGACCCAATTGCTGAGCCCGGTCGTCCAGCAATTGCTCAAACACATTGGCGGCAACCGCCAACACTTCATGCGCCTGTTGCCGGCTGTCTTGTTTCATTGCGGTCAGGCTGGCCAGTGCTGTGGCCAATGCCAGGCCTGCCAGCAAAGCCACGATCACCAGCAGCAGGCGATGACGCAGTGAACCTGGCATCAGCATGACTTAACCACCAAAACCGCGTTGCGGTGTTGGTTGTTTGGGTCTGTGCTCAATCTGAAGCTGGAAGCGATGGGGGATAGCGTCATCGGGAATGCTGATCTCAATTGGCGCCTTTTCTGCTTGCTGAAAGGGGTGCCAGAGTTTGAGTTGGTAGCGGCCTGCCGGCAACGCATCAAAACGGGCCTGTCCGGTGCTATCAGTAACCGTCAGCCAGGGACTATCGCTGATAAACAAATAGGCTTCCATGTAATCGTGAATGTTGCAGCCCAGGGCCACAATACCCGCCTGGTCAAACAGGATGGGCGCTTCCGGCCGGTCATGGTAAAGCTGGATCTCAAAAACCTTGGCAGCGGAAAAAGAGTAGACATGATGGCGGGTGCGATCCAGGTTGGGGAAATCGACCAGGGTGCCGGTTTGAATGGCCGACACAAAGGGAACAAAATTGAGCTGCTGTTGTGTGATGGTAGCTTCCAAAGGGCCACTTTGTTCGACAGCCTGGGCGGGGTTCAGTGCGGTGAGTTCAACCACCGCATCATCCAAAGGTTTGCCATCTTGATCAAAGAGTTGTAGCTGCCATTGGTTGGCATGGGCGGCACTCTGCACTATGCTAGCAATCAGAGTGCTCACCAACAAAGTACCGATAAAAAGCGTACCGCTTAATGTCATCGCGCAGCCTCGCAGTCAGGGCAACTGGTGAACAGCTAAGTTAGTCTAACCTTAGCAAGGTTTTGCCTTGGATAACAAACTCTATTTTATCGCCATCGGGAGAAAGAGCATGGGATACGGCAAAGGCATCGACATCAAACGACTGATTACGCTGGGTAGCTTGCTTGGTTGTGCCGTTGCTGCCGCCGAGCCGCTGTCCTTTGGAGAGTCGCAGGGCCCTTGTGACACCGTGACCGACCGGCCTTGCACGGCCTTGGTTTTGGGCGGTGGGGGCGCGCGGGGTGGCGCCCACCTTGGCGTGATTCGTTATCTGGAAGAGCAGCAGATCCCGGTCGACATGGTGATAGGTACCAGCATCGGTGCTTTTGTCGGGGGGCTTTATGCCAGTGGCAAGAGCCCCGAGCACATAGAAGCCATTCTGAGCAACCTGCCCTGGGGCGAAGGCTTTCAGGATCGGGTACAACGGCATGAGATGCCGGCCCGGCGCAAACAACAGCGCGATGCCTACCCCATCCAACTGGAGCTTGGGGTACGCCTGGATGGCGTGCATCTGCCCAAAGGCGTCTTGCATGGTCAGGCCATGGCCGAGCTGTTGCAGCGCGCCTATGGGGTCCAGGCCAATCAGCTGGACTTTGATGCGCTGGCCATTCCGTTTCGGGCGGTGGCGGCAGACCTGGTGACCGGTGATGCGGTGATTTTGGGGCAGGGCAGTTTGTTGCAAGCGGTGCAGGCGTCGATGTCCATTCCCGGAGTGGTTAGTCCGATGGAAATTGACCAGCGTATTTTGGTGGATGGGGGCGTTGCCAACAACTTGCCGGTGGATGTGGCCTTGTCGCTTGGTGCTGAGCGGATCATTGCCGTTAGCATTGATGCGCCCTTGTTAAATAAAGAAGACCTGACCGATGCCTTTAGTGTGTCCGAGCAGCTGACCAGTTTTTTGGTGCGACGGGGCCTGGCTGCTCAGTTGGCCTTATTGCGTGAGCAGGACATTCTACTGCAACCAGAGCTGAGCGGGATCGGGACCCTGGAGTTCGAGCGCTTGATGGAAACCAGTGCCATTGGCTATCAGACGGCAGCTGCGGCCGAAGCCTTGCCCAGCTGGTCGGTTGACTCCAGGCGCTATCAGCACTGGCTGCAAAGCCACCGGTTACCCGAAGCAGCCGAGCAGCAGATTGACCATGTCGTGTTGCAGAATCAGTCCGCACTGGCCGACTCACTGCTGTTGGCGCGGTTGGGCATTCAGCCTGGCGATCCCTACGACAGCGGTTTGGTTTCTCAGGGCATGCGTCGTCTTTATGGCCTGGATGTGTTTGAGCGGGTCTCGCAGCAGCTGAGTTTGCTGCCAGACGACCAGACCGAGTTGAGGGTGCAGGTGCAGGAAAAAAGCTGGGGACCGGGTTATTTGAATTTCCGTCTGCGGTTTGAAGACGATTTTCAGAATAAGCATCATTACCAGTTGGCGGCCAGTTATGTGTACACCAACCTCAGCCCGTTGGGGGCTGAGTGGTACTCCGAGCTGGCCATTGGCAGTGACAAGCTGCTCAGTACCGAGCTGTACTGGCCACTGCTAAGCCCGGCAACCTTTGTCAGTGGCCGCCTGGCTGCTTTTAGTGAGCGCCAGGTGCTGGAGGATGAAAGCCGTCGTTCACTGGGCGATCTCAATCACAGTGAGTTCAACAGCACGGCGCTGGCGGGCTGGAATCTCAGTGATCACCTGACGCTGGCCAGCGGCTGGACCCGTCGGGTAGGCCGCTATCGGGCTCCCGGCTCGTTGCGCGAGGCCGATGCCGGCATGCGGCTGTCCTATCAGCGGCACGGCCCTGTGCTGCAAGGCCGCTGGGATACGCTGGACAACATCAGTTTTCCGGGGCGAGGTATTCTGCTGAATAGCGAATGGCAATGGCTGGATGACCGCTCTGGCGCTGAGCGGGGCAGCAGTCGCAGCTGGCAGTTGGATCTGTTGGCAGCCAAAAGCTGGCAAAGGCATCGCCTGCACAGCCGCTGGCGCTGGCAGCGTTACCGCAATACCGATCCGGATCTTATTCTGGAGCAGTTCAGTCTGGGCGGTTTTTTAAATTTGTCCGGTTACCCGCATCAGTACTTGTATGGCAGTACCGTCAGCTTTGGCAGTTTGGTGTATCAGTACCAACTGACTCAGCCGCAGATGTCATTTTTGAACATGCCCTGGTACCTCGGTGGCTCCATTGAACGAGGTCGGGTGCAGGACGACTTGCTGGGGGTAAATCAGGCCCAGCAAACCGATACCTGGTTGTGGGCGGGCTCGGTGTTTTTGGGCTGGGACAGCCCGCTGGGGCCATTGTTTTTTGGCTATGGCCGCGCTGAAAGCGACGACCGTAGCCAAATTGATTCCTGGTATTTGTCCTTAGGCCACTCTTTCTAGCGCCCTTGTTCGCGCCGGCCTGTTCAGGTTCCTGGGTGGCGTTCGAACCAGTCCAGAATGCGCTTGAGCCGCTCGACCAGATTGACCGGGGTGCCATTGCGCGACAGGCTGTGGCCTTCGCCTTTAAACACCACCATCTCAACCGGTACCTCATTGGCTTTTAAGGCAAAAAACCACTCTTCGCCCTGGCCTATTGGGGTGATGTGATCGTCGGTGCTGTGAATAATCAGCGTCGGTGTTTGCACCCGATCGGCGTATTTCAGCGGCGAGCGCCCCCAGTACAGCTCGAAATTTTGCCAGAGGGTGCCAGCAAATTCGCGGCGCATGGAGTTCGGCGGGTACTGCTGAGTGCCGGCTTCCGACAACCAGTTGCTAACACTGCGTTGGGTGACGGCGGCGGTAAAGCGGTCGGTTTGTGTGGTGATCCAGTTGGTCAGAAAGCCACCATGGCTGCCGCCGGTAATGTAAAGCCGCGCCGGGTCCAGCCAGTCATTGGCCTGCAGCACGGCATCAAGCACCGCCATATTGTCGCGGTAATCGACACCGCCGTAATCGGCATGGACGGCATTTTGGTGCTCATAGCCATAGCCAGTGCTGCCACGGTAGTTGGTAAAGACTACCGCATAACCAGCAGCGGCCATCATCTGGAATTCATGGAACCACTGATGGCCCCACATGCCGCCCGGGCCACCCTTGATGTTTAAAATTAGCGGGTAAGACTGGCCCGCTTGCCAACCAACAGGTTTGAGTAAAAAGCCCTGACTTTGGCCCTGGTCGTGCTCAAACCAAAACGGCTGCAGTGGTTGCAGGGCCAGCTCACTTAGCAGATCTTGATTGAAAAATGTCAGTTGCCGTGGCGCCCGGTTGCCCTGCTGAAACCAGACCTCCGGCAGCTGTTGCTCGTCTTGCCACAGGTAGCTCAGGGCTTTGCCATTGGCAGCAAAACTAAAGCTGCCGGCACTGCCGTGTTCGCTCAAGCGAATGCTGGTACGGTCGCGGCGCAAATTCAGCTCAAACAACGGGCGTGATCCCAGGTGATCGGCACCCATCAAGACCCGGCCGCGTTCAGGCCAGTGCAGGCTGGAGGCTGAACGATCCCAATCGTTGGCAATGCGTCTGTTGTGACCATCGCGCAGCCGGTGAATGACCAGGTGTTCTGGCTCAAAGTAGTCGGCCTGATGGCGGTACAACAGCTCACGACCATCCGGTGACCAGTGGGGGGTGCTGGCCTGGCCAGGTAGGGTTTGCAGCCGGGTCAGCTGCTGGTTGCTTAGCTCCAGTACAAAGAGATCTTGCTGCATGCTGCCTTCCAGCGCATCGGCGCTGCGGTCTGAGGCGAACACAATCTGGCGGCCATCGGGGGAGAATTGCGCCGAGTGATCGTGCCAGCGCGCATCACCGGTTAAGCGGGTCAGTTCTTCGCTGGCCAGGTCCAGTAGCCAGAGTCCTGAACGTCGCTCATTCAGGTAGCCAGCCCCATCGCTTTTGTACAAGGCATGGCGAATGACCACGATGTCGGCTTCGGGCTGTTCTGCTTTGGCTGGTTGCTGATTTGGATCAGGGAGCTCGGGATCAACCGACAAGGTCAGCAGCAACTGCTTGCCATCGGGAGACCAGCTAAAGTCGCGGATCCCGGCTTGTTGCAATCGGGTGATGGCACGCGCTTCACCGCCATCAAGGGGCAGCAGGTGCAGTTGCTGCCCTTCACCTCGACCCGAGATAAAGGCCAGCTTCCGGCCATCGGGTGACCAGCGTGGGCTGCGATCCCCGTCGCTAAAAGTCAGCTGGCGCGGCTCCGAACTGCCGTCGGTCGCCACCAGCCACAGGTTGCTGCGGCGTTTGCGCTTGTCGTTGGCAATGGTGCTGTGCACAAAGGCAACCTGGCTGCCATCCGGCGCCAACTGTGGATCGGCTACGAAAACGAAACGGTAATAATCGTCCGGTTCCATGCCGCGGGGAGCGGCCTGAAGCGCCAAAGAAAACAGCAAAGTACAAGCAAGCAACAAGCGGATCATCGGTATACTCCTGAATGGGTCGCGGCAGATTTCAGCTTAAATGCTGGCTGGTGACAAGGCAAAACCGTTTGCCTGCACCCTGGCTGAGATAATTCGTTGTTATCCTGAAACGGCATTCCAGCCGTTTCGCAGTGCCCACCTTTTGAGATGGGTATTTATTAGCGAAACAACATGTACAGCAGTTGGGCCAGCAGCACAATGCCCACCAAAGGAAAAATAAAACGGCTAATTTGACTCAGCTCTTCATCACTGCGTTTTTTGCCGTACTTTTCCAGTACAGTGACCAACACAAAGAGGGCCACAAAAAGCAGCCCAAGAATCATAATAATGGGTGGCATCCCAGTCTCCGGCAACGATTTTTAAAGCTGTAGTCTAGTACGAATCGATCCTTGAATGAAGCCATCTTCAGGGATTTCCACTTGAGCCACAGCGCTGGATCCGTCAGCATAGGCGTATGAATAGCTCTGAGATTGAATGCGATGAACGAAACTCAGTTTTACGCACTGGCAGCGACGGCTGCGGTCGCGCTGGTGTCGCTGCTTGCCATGCTGCTGCTATGGCAGAGGCAGCGTCTGGCCCAGGCCTTGCTGCAACAAGAACTGCAGCAGACCCGGCTGCAAGTGCAGCAACTGCAGCAAGAATTGCAGGCGCAGACGGAGTTGGCGCTGCGTTACCGTGAGCAGTTGCAGGTGCGGCAAACCGAATTGCGTGAACGGGATTTGCAATTGGCCGAGAGCCGGCAGCAGCAGCAACAGCAGCAAGCAGATTACCTGGCAATCAAGGAGCAGCACGACCGGCTGCACAGTACCCTGGCAGCCAAAGAGCAGCATTTTACGGAACAGCTTAAGTTGATGACGGATAGCCGTGAGCAGCTGAAAAAAGAGTTTGAGTTGTTGGCGCAGGAGGTGTTGGAGCGCAAAGGCAAAGCCTTCAGTGCGTTAAGCCAGCAGCAGTTGCAGCAGCTGTTGTCACCGCTGCAACAGGATATGAAAGGCTTTCGCGATAAAATGGAACGCATCCACAGCGATGAACTGCAACAACGCAGTGCGCTGAAAACCGAGCTGATCAATCTGCAGCAGCTGAATAATCGCATTACCGAGCAGGCGGAGCAATTGACCAAGGCACTGCAAGGGCAGAAAAAAGTGCAGGGCAATTGGGGGGAATTGATGCTGGAAAATGTGCTGGATAACTCGGGTTTACGCGCCGGGGTGGATTATCAGCGCGAAGTCAGCTTTGACAGCGAGGACGGCAAGCGTCGACCGGATGCCATTGTCTACTTACCGCAGCAGCGCCATTTGGTGATCGATGCCAAGACCTCTCTGGCGGCGTATACCCGATATGTCAATGCCGAGGATGAAAACAGCCGCAGTCTGGCCCTGCGGGAGCACTGTCAGGCGGTGAAAGATCGCATCGCCGAGTTGGCCGATAAAAGTTATTATCAGCTCAATGGCCTCAATTCGCCCGAAGTGGTGTTCTTGTTTATTCCGATTGAGTCGGCCTATGTCGAAGCCCTGAAGTTCGACCCGGATTTGTACCAAAGAGCCTTGCAGCGCAATGTGTTGGTGGCCACGCCGACCACCTTACTGACCAGTTTGAATATTGTCCGGCAGCTGTGGCGTTTTGAGGACCAAAGCAAGCACAGTGCGGAGCTGGCCAGCCGGGCCGAAAAGTTTTACAGCAAGTTGAAACTCTTTCTGGAAAGCATGCAAGGGGTGGGCAAGCAGTTGGATAAGGCGCGCGACAGTTACGACAAAGCCTTTAGTCAGCTGTACAGCGGTCGTGGCAACCTGATTAAACAAGCCGCCGAGTTTAAAGAGCTCGGCGTGGCGGTCACCAGTGAGCTGGATGCCGAACTGGTAGAAAAAGCCCGGCTGGAGTTGCATCCGGGCTCAGGCGAACAGCGCTCTGAACCGGCTGGCTAGCGGCAACCTAACCGTAGCAGAGTGCGAACAGCATCACCGCCAATATTGCAAAAGCGCCAGCGCTAAAGACGCCGAACTCAATGCGGGCCTCGGCTTTTTGCTCGGGAGTTTGCGTGGACGGTAAGGTGCAGGCATAGAGCAGGCAGCTTAAACCCAGCACCAGGCTGATGATGGTGACAGCGAACAACGAGGATGATAACAGCAGTTCCATAACCTTTTCCTGTAAAGCCAGACCAGAAATCGGCGCGTAGTGTACGGCAATTGGCCGCTATTTGCATGTGAAATCGCAGTGTTTGGCCGTCGCCAGGCAAAATATCAGCCTGACCAGAACCCAGCTTTCAGGCTGAAACGATGTGCGTAACATCGACAGACCCGTTTATCGATCCGGCAGGTGCAAGCCTGTCAGACTTAACAACAACAGGAGATTTGGGATGACCGGCAAGACGCTGCTTTTTTTGGCCGTGACGGCTGCTTTGTGGCTCAGTCCCGGGCTTAGCGCTGAACCCCGCCAGGCGGGAGCGGCCGACTGGCCGGTGCCGGTGCGCGAGCCGGCTCAGCTTAGCCTGACGCTTCCTGAGCAGCGAAGCCAGCGGGCTTGGGTGAACGACCGGCGAATTTTTTACAGCTATCAGGGCCAGGGCGCACTCTGGCTGGATATGCAGCAGGCCAGTTCGGCCCGTATTTTGGTCAATGGCCAGGTGCTGACGCTGCCAGCCGAGCTGAGCAAGCATCCGATGGTGTTGTCGCTGGCGGGGGTTACCCGCGATGGTCTGAATCAGTTGCGGGTGGCCGAGGTAAAGCCGGCCGGGGCCAGTATCCAGCTTCGACTGGATTACCCCAGACTGAAAGATGGCTCGGCAACCGAGGCTGGCTTTTCAGCTAAGCGCCTGGCCGAACTGGATGCGCTGATTGAGCAGGAGGTTGCCGCCGGTTTTCCCGGTGCTGTGTTGTTGATTGCGAAAAATGGCCGGGTGGTCAAAGAAAGCGCCTACGGTTATGCCAAGCGCTACGACCGCCATGGCCAGCTGCTGGAGCAGCCGGTGCCGATGCGGACCGACACCCTGTTTGACCTGGCATCGAACAGCAAGATGTACGGAACCCTCTATGCGGTGATGAAGCTGGTCAGCGAGGGCAAACTGGATATCAATGCCCCGGTTCAGCGTTATCTGCCTGATTATCGGGGCGATGGCCGGGAGCAGCGTTTGGTGCGGGACCTGTTGGATCACAGTGCCGGCTACAGCCCCGAGCTGCACTTTTTCCGGCCTGACAATCCGCTGGGAGCGGACTTTTACTCGGTGGAGCCCGAGCGCACCCGCCGGTTGCTGGTTGAACAGGTGCCCTTTGAGCGGCCGCGCGGCCAGCAAAGCCGCTACAGCGATACCGGCTTTATGCTGTTGGGCGTTTTGGTTGAGCAACTGACTGGGTTGTCATTAGACCGCTATCTGGAACAAGAGTTGTATCAACCACTGGGGTTGAAGCGCACTCTGTTCAACCCTTTACAGAAGGGGGTTCCAGCGGCTGAGATCGCGGCCACCGAGCTGGACGGCAATTACCGGGCAGGCATGGCCCGGCCTTTTCCGGGCATGCGCCGCGGGGTGATTCGGGGCGAAGTGCATGATGAAAAAGCATTTCATTCGATGGCCGGGGTGGCCGGTCATGCGGGGTTGTTCAGCACCGCACGCGAGTTGGCCAAACTGATGCTGCTGGCTCAGCATGGCGGTTATGGCGATGTGCCACTGTTCAGTCAAGCCGTGATCCAGCAGTTTGTCCGGCCCTCGGTGCAGGATCACCGCTTTGGCTTGGGTTGGCGCACCGCCGTGGGTGGTGAGCTGGCCTGGCACTTTGGTCCTTATGCCAGCCGATATGCCTTTGGTCACACCGGCTGGACCGGGACTGCGACCTTGGTCGACCCCTATTACGATTTGCTGGTGGTGTTGTTGACCAATAAAAAACATTCGCCCATTCTGCCTCAGGGGGCGGGCTATGAATTCAGTGGCGATCGATTCGAAACCGGGCGTTATGGCAGCATCATGAGCCTGGTGTACGAAGCCATGCTGGGCTTGTAAACAACCAGCCCGGGCGGCGAAGAAAAAGGAGTACCATGGACATTAAATTGACAGCGCTGGACTGGGTAGTGTTTGGCGGTTATTTCCTGCTGTTGGCAGCCTTGGGCTGGGTGCTCAGCCAACGCCGACAGGGCAATGCCAGCGACTTTTTCTTGGCCGGCAATCAAATGCCATTGTGGGCGGTTGCGATTTCGGTGATGGCCACTTCGCAGTCGGCAGCGACTTTCCTCGGCGGGCCGGATCAGGGTTTTCGTGGTGATTTAAGTTATCTTGCCACCAATATTGGGGCCTTGATCGCAGCCTTGCTGGTGATGGCGTATCTGATCCCGCGTTATTACCAGGCCAGAGTCACCACCGTCTATGGCTTGCTGGAGCAGCGTTTTGGCGCCGGGGCCAAGCGTCAGGCCGGCAGTATGTATCTGTTTGGCCGGGTGTTTGCCAGCGGGGCCCGGCTGTACATGGCGGCCATTGCGGTTGCCATGGTGGTGTTTCATAACATTGAAGCCAGCAGTGTGGTGATGTCGATTGGGCTCTTGGCCTTTGGCGCTTTGGCGTACTCGGTGGTTGGCGGCATTCGCTCGGTCATTTATACCGATGCATTCCAGTGTGCAGTCTATGTGGTCGCGGCACTGGCCGTGCTGTTTTATCTGTGGTGGTTGATCCCGGCTGATAGCGGAGCCGTGCTTCAGGCCTTGCGTCAGCCTGTCGACGGCAGCGGTTCCAAATTGCAGTTGCTCGACTTTTCACTGGACTTCAGCTCTGCCGGCGTTTTTACCTTTTGGTCGGCGATTACCGGCTTTGTGCTGCTGAATATCGCTGCCTTTGGGTTGGATCAAGACATGACTCAACGGGTATTGACCTGCAAAACAGCGCGGCAGGGCGCTGGCGCTATGCTGTTGTCGGTGCTGATGATCATTCCGGTGATGCTGCTGTTTATTGCCATCGGCATGTTGCTCTATGTGTTTTACCAGCGCCCGGACTTGATGCTGCAGGGCAGCAGCGAGCTGGGCACGACCTTTGGCGGTGAAACCGTGACGGTCTTTATGTATTTTGTGTTGAATGAAATGCCGGCAGGTTTGCGGGGGCTGGTGACTGTGGGGGTGGTTGCCGCCGCTTTGTCGACCATGACATCCGGTTTGAACTCCATGGCTTCGGTGCTGGTGACCGATCTCTATCGGCCCTGGCGGCAGCGACGGCAACCGGCGACCTCTGAGCTGCATTTTGTTCGGGCCGGTCGTGTTGGCATGCTGCTAACTGCAACGGCTTTGTCGGCGATGGCTGTGCTGTGCTTTTACTGGCAGCAGTTCAGTGACATGCCGCTGCTGCCCTTTGCACTGAGCGTGATGGTGTTTTCGTACAGCGGTCTGTTGGGCGTGTACTTTACCGTGCTATTTACCCGCCGTGGCAATGCCAGCAGTGTCGCCGCCGCGCTGCTCTGCGGTTTCCTGGTGCCCTTGCTGTTTCAGCCGTATGTGCTGCAATTTGTTGGCCCCAGGCTCAGTCAGTGGGATTTGGGCTTTACCTGGCAGCTTTGTCTGGGTACTTTAGTAGCTACTTGTGTGTGTTGTTTGGGACGCGCTCCTGCGCAGCAGCCTTCCTTATCATCTGAAGTCACAGGAGAAAGTGTGTGACCGACTACATTCTCGGCATTGATGCCGGAGGAACCAAAACACTGGGACGTTTGCTGCATCCGGCGACGGGTCGCAGCTGGCAATTGAAAATGGGCTCGGCATCCCTGACCAACGATTACAACAATGCCGCTGCCACCTTGTACCAACTGATCAGCAACTTGTTCGAGCTGGCGCAGTGCCGGGGCGAGCAGGTCACAGTAGTAGCCGGCGTGCCGGGTGCCGGTAATGTCCAGTTGCGTACCTCACTGGAGCTGCATCTGGCTGAGCTTTGCCCACAGTTGTGGGTCACCACCGACGCCAAAACCTCGGTTTGGGGTGCCAACGCCGGCCAGCCTGTGGCGGTGGTGGCGCTTGGGACCGGCTCGGTCGGCATGCGGCTGGAAGCCAATGGCGAGGAGCGCCAGTTTGGTGGCTGGGGCTTTAACATAGGCGATGAAGGCAGTGGCGCTATTCTTGGCAAGATGGCGGTGCGCCAGGTGCTGGATGAGTTTGACCGGCGCCGCAGTTTTGACTCCCGGCTGGCCAAAGCCGTCACCGCCGTCATTGGCACGGATCCGGCAAATATTTTGGGGTGGCTCAAGCATGCGGTGGTCAATGACTTTTCGCGGCTGGCCCCGCTGGTACTGCCTTTGGCGGAGCAGTGCCCGCAAGCGGCCAAAGTCTTTGAGCGCTATGTTGCCGATGTGGTGGCACTGATTGATCTGACCTGTCTGGATGTCACCCTGCCTGTGGTGATCCTGGGCGGTCTGGCCGAAGGCACCTTGCCGCATTTGCCTGAACGGATCCGCCGTCAGGTGATTCCGGCGGCGGGAACCTCGGTGGACGGTGCCTTGCTGCTGGCCGAGCGTTGGCGCCAGGGCGAATTGGAAAAAACGGAGCCACGGGTATGAGCAAAGCGCCGCCACTGGACGCGACCAGCGAACAGCAACTGCTGCAGCAGTTAACGGGCTTTTTATCCGAAAGCCGCAATCCAGAGACGATGGATTTGGATCAGCTGGATACGCTGGAGCTGCTGCAACGCATCAATCAGGCCGATCAGCAGGTGCCTGCGGTGATAGCCGGCATCTTGCCGGATGTCGCCAGAGCGGTGGATGCCATTGTCGCAGCTTTCGCTGGCGGCGGCCGGCTGATTTACATCGGTGCCGGTACCAGCGGCCGCTTGGGGATTCTGGATGCAGCCGAATGCCCGCCAACCTTCAGCACGCCACCCGAGCAGGTTCAGGCCTTGATTGCCGGGGGGCCAGCGGCCATTTTACAAGCGGTGGAAGGAGCCGAAGACAACGCCGCTCAAGGGGTACTGGATGTGAAAGCCCTGGGGCTCAGCGCGGCCGATGTGCTGGTTGGTATCGCTGCCAGTGGCCGCACCCCCTATGTGGTGGCCGCGATGCAGTATGCTCAGACACTGGGCTGCACCACGGTTGGTATCAGCTGCAACCCGGGCACGGCCGTGCTGCAAAGCGCCGATATTCCACTTTGCGCCCCGGTTGGGCCCGAGGTGCTGACCGGCTCGACCCGGATGAAATCCGGCACGGCGCAAAAGCTGCTGCTGAATATGTTGTCAACTGCCAGCATGGTACGCAGTGGCAAGGTCTATCAGAACCTGATGGTGGACTTGCATGCCAGCAACCAAAAGTTAGTGGTGCGGGCGGCCCGTATCGTGGTGGAAGCGACCGGGTGCAGTCATCAGCAAGCACGACAGATGCTGGAGGACAGCGACTACCAGGCCAAGCTGGCCATTCTGCGTTTGCTGAGCGGCCTTGGCAAGGAAGACGCCAGGGCCTTGCTGGCAAAGCAGTCGGGCAGTTTAAGCCGTGCGCTTCAGCAGCAAGGTGACGGATAAAAAAAACCAGCGTACCTGTAACAGCACTACGCTGGTGTGGGCAGGGCCGGGCAAAACCCCGGCCAAAAGCGCTAACGGGTAAAGCCTTTACTGCTCGCTCACCGGCTCCAGCTTATCCGGATCGCTGCTCAGATCACGCGCCAGCAACAGGTACATCGCTGGCACCACAAACAAGGTAAAGGCGGTGCCAATGGTCATGCCGCTGGCGATCACCAAGCCCATTGCATAGCGGGAGGCGGCTCCGGCGCCACTGGCGACCAGCAGTGGGATCATCGCCAGCACGGTGGCGGCGGTGGTCATTAAGATCGGCCGCAGCCGCACGGCAGTGGCTTCTTCAATGGCTTCGCGTTTACTACGACCTTCCTGCTGCAACTGGTTGGCAAACTCGACAATCAAAATACCGTGCTTGGCAATCAGCCCTACCAGAGTCAGCAAGCCAACCTGGGTGTAGATATTCAAACTGGTAAAGCCCAGACTGATAAAGATCAGCGCACCGCAAACACTCATCGGTACGGTGACCAGAATAATGACGGCATTTTTGAACGACTCAAACTGCGCCGCCAGCACCAGGAAAATCACAATCAAAGCAAAGAAGAAGGTGATCACCAATTGCTGGCCTTCGGCTTTGAACTGCCGCGATTGACCGGCGTAATCGACGGTGAAGCCGGCGGGCAGCACTTCTGCGGCAATCTCATCCAGCACCGCCAGGGCTTCACCCAGAGGGACGCCAGGGCGAGGCAGCCCGGAGATGGTGACCGCATTGAGCTGCTGAAATCCTTTCAGCGCCTGCGGTTGCACACTCTCTTCCAGCGTGACTAAGGTGGATAACGGCACTAGCTCACCATCGCGATTGCGGGTGTAGTAATTTTTCAGCTGCTCGGGGTTTAAGCGTTCCAGTCGCTCGACCTGTGGGATCACTCGGTACGAGCGGTTGTCCATGGCGAAACGACCGGCATCGGCACCCGCCAGCAAGCTGCCCAGATCGGCGGCGACTTGTTGCATGCTAACACCCATCAGAGCTGCTTTGTCCCGGTCGACATGCACGGTTTGCCGTGGCCGGTCAATCTTCAGGTCGTTATCGACAAAAATAAAGCGACCACTGGCCATGGCGCGGCCCATGATTTGCTGTGCAACCTCCTGCAAGGCTTCGAACGGCTGCGTAGAGCCAATAACAAACTCTACCGGCAAGCCGCCACCAGGTGAGGGCAAAGAAGGCGGCACCAGCGCAAAGCTGTTCAGGCCTGGTAAGCCATCCAGAAATGGTTGAATTTGCGTTTCCAGTACCTGCTGAGTGCTGCGGCTGCGCTGATCCCAAGGGGATAACACCAGGCCAGCAATGGCGGTATTGGTGCCGCCCATGCCATTGATAATAAATACATTTTCCAGCTCTGGAATCTCATCCAGCAAGCGGTTCAGCTCTTTGGTGTTGCGCTCCAGATAATCCAGGGTGGCAAAGCTGTCGGCATTTAGAATGGAGAACACAAAGCCCTGATCTTCAGCCGGCTCCAGCTCCGATGGGCTGGTTACAAACAAGAAGTAGCAGGACACCAGCACGATACCACCAAAGGTCAGCAGCACTGGCAAGTAGTTCAGGGCACCATGCAGCTGTTTCTGGTAACCGCGGCGCAGACTGGCAAAGCGCCGATCCAGCCAGGCTTCCAAACGCGGTTTATCGGCCTCGGATTTATGTGCTTTTAAGATGTAGGCGCACATCACCGGCGACAGCGTCAATGCCACCACACCGGATAAAATCACCGTGGCTGCCAGGGTAAAGGCAAATTCTACAAAGAGGACCCCGGTTAGTCCGCCGACAAAACCAATTGGAATAAAAACCGCTACTAAGGTGGTGGACATGGAAATAATGGGCCAGGCCAGTTGGCGGGCGCCTAAGATCGCGGCCTCGGTGCGGGATTTGCCTTCTTCCATAAAGCGGTGAATGTTTTCCAGCATAATGATGGCGTCATCCACCACAATGCCGATGGCAAGCACCATGGCCAGCAAGGTGAGCAGGTTAATGGAAAAGCCCAGCAGCCACATTAAAAAGAAGGTACCAACCAGGGACACCGGAATGGCCACGGCTGGAATAATGACACTGCGCATCGAGCCCAGAAAGGCGTAGATCACCAACACCACAATCAGCAGCGCCAGCACAATGGACACCACCACTTCGTTGATGGCACTTTCGATGTATTCGGTCGAGTCGTACGGAATATCGGCACCTAAGCCTTCCGGCAACTGTGGAATGATGTCGCGGTCCCAAACCCGCCGCACTTCAGCAATCACATCCAGCGCATTGGCATCCGGTGCGATTTCAATGCCCATAAAGGTGGCCGCCAGACCGTTGAAACTGACCGAGCTTTCGTAGCTTTCAGCGCCCAGTTCGACTTCCGCGATGTCCATTAAGCGCACCAGGGCATCGCTGTCGGAACGAATTACCAGCTGCTCAAATTCGGCCACACTTTGCAGATCGGTGGCGGCATTGAGATCCACTGCCACCATCTGGCCTTTGGTACGGCCAAGGGCAGCCAGCACATTGTTGCTGCGCAGCGCCTGGGTGACATCGCTGCCGGTGACCCCCAGAGCCGCCATGCGGTTTGGATCCAGCCAGATCCGCATCGCGTAGGTGCGAGCACCGAGAATTTCCGCCCGTTGCACGCCCGGTATGGTGGCCAGTTGTGGTTCCACCACCCGCACCAGATAGTCGGTGATCTGGTTGTTGCCCAGTACCTCGCTGAAAAACGACAGGTACATGGCGGCGACATCCTGACCTACTTTCAGGTTGACCACAGGATCGCGGGCATTTTCCGGCAACTCGGAGCGGACTTTGTTCACCTGAGCGGCAATCTGGGTCAGGGCTTCGTTCGGATCGTAATCCAGTCGCAGGTAGGCTTCGATGGAGCTCATGCCAGCGACGGAGGTGGATACAATGTAATCAATGCCTTCGGCGGCGGCAATTTCCCGCTCCAAGGGGCTGGTGATAAAGCCCTGAATCAAATCGGCATCGGCACCGACATAGACGGTGGAAACCGTCACCACGGCATTTTTTATTTCCGGGAACTGGCGCACATTCATATCGAATAAAGAGCGCAGCCCCAGCAACACAATAAAGAGGCTGACCACCGTTGCCAGCACGGGCTTACGAATAAAGACGTCGGTAAAGCGCATCTTTGGCTTCCTTATTGATTGGCTGGTTGCGGCGTCAGCTCGGCACTGGGCTGGGCATTGCCATTCTCGCTAACTTTTACCGCGGCACCATTCCGTAGCTTCAATAGCCCAGAGGTTGCCACCTGATCGCCGGTTTCCAGTCCGCCAGTGATGTTGATCAGATCGCCGCGGCGCTCACCGGTTTGCACAAAGCGCTGGAAGGCTTTGAGCTGGCCATCTTCTTCCCGCAGCACGAACACCGAGTTGCCAAAGGTATTGAACTGAATGGCGGTTTGCGGCACCAGCAACACTTCTTGCACGTCACCGGTCAGCACTTCAACCCGGCCAAACATACCCGGGCGCAGTTGTTGCTCCGGGTTGGCTAAGGTCGCCTGAATTTCGATGCTACGACTGGAAGCGCGCACCGCCGGGGCGATGGCGGTGATCTGACCTTTGAACGACTGCTCGGGGAAGGCGTCTATCCGCACCCGCACCTGCTGCTCGGTGTGCAAGCGGGCCAGCTGCTGCTCTGGCAGGGTGAAATTCAAGTAAATCGGATCCAGCGCTTCAATGCTGACCACCTTACTCCCCGGCGATACCAGCTGGCCTAAATTGACCTGACGAATGCCGACGATGCCACTAAAGGGCGCACGAATTTCTTTTTGCGCAATACGGGCCTGCTGCATCCGAACCGCGGCTTTGGCTTGCTCGGCTTCACTTTCGCGACGACGCAGATCCAGCTCGGCAACGCTATTGTCCTGATACAGCCGCTTGGTCCGCTCCAGCTCAATGTAAGCCAATCGTTCAGCTGCTTTTAACCGGGCCAGCTCAGGTTGGTCGATGCTGTCGTCCAGCTTCACCAGCAGCTGACCCTGTTCGACGGTAGCACCACTTTCGAACAAAATCTCCCGCACGATGCCGCTGGCTTCGCTGGTTAACTCGGTGCCCTGTGTGGCCACAAAATTCCCTACTGCAGCCATGGCGCCTTCCCAGCGATCCGGCTTGGCTGTGGCGGCCGTGATGCTGGCTGTGGGCATCGGCATGTTGTCAAAAAACTGATTCATGAAGTAATTGCCAATGGCTTTGTAGCCAAAAATGCCGCCAAAGATAATAAAGACGGCGACTAACATCAGACTCATGCGCTTAAACATGATGACTCCTTGCTGGGCTGGCTGGCAGCCACTGATTCTAGATAAAAAAGTTCGGTGTTATGCAATGTCCAGCTGCTGCTCAATTTGCAGCACCAAGCGGGTTAATTGCTCCGGCTGACTGAGGTCCTGCAGCGGCTGCCACTGCATGCCATTCAGCAACCGGTTCATGTTGCGGTACATGGTCATGGGGCTGCGAGGAATCGAAAATGCTTCCAGCAACCCCTGGGTGTGCTCCAGCGTATGGCTGCCCTGACAGAGTGCCCAGGTGCCATAAGCCAACTCCATGGTACTGGCGCCTTGCGGATCCAGATCACCGTCGTCGATGGCTTGCTGCACAATGCCACTGACGATACGACAAATCGGCTGACCACACTGCAGCAACTGCTGCCGTCTGGCTTCGGAGGCATTTTCCCACACCGCTTCGGTCATCACGTACTGCGATAGCTTGACGTAATTGGCTTGACGACGGTTGAAGTCCTGCTCGGCTACGCAGATGGCGAAGATGCGCATCCGCGACGGCGCCTGCCATTGCTCAATGCGTTCAAACAGGGCCAAATGCAGCGCGGACTGACGGGCCATCAGCGCCATCAGCAAGTCTTCTTTTGAACTAAAGTGTTGGTACAGGGTGCCGGTGGCGTAATCGCAGGCTTTGGCCAGCTTGGCCATTTGCAGCTGCAAAAAGCCTTCTTCAGCAATCAACTGCTCTGCTGTATCCAGAAACAGCTGCTCACGTTCTTCCCGTTCCCGCTGTTTGCGTTCCGATGTTCCCATAACCACCTCTTTTGATAAGGTGGCATATTTTGAACCAGATTCAAAAATCGATCAAGCGTTCAATTTATGAACCTTTGTAAGGGGCTGTAACGGTCGCGGGTTTTTGATGCGGTAAAAGTTGTCGAATTTTGTGAAAAGGGGTCAGCACCAGAGCATTACCGGCCAACACCAGTGCAAAGCCGAACAGGGTGCTTAATTGCCACTGAAAGCCTTCGTACCAGCTGCTGAGAAGCACCGCCACCAAAGGAAACAGCACGATGGTATAGCTGGCTTTTTCCGGCCCCATCCGTTTGAGTAGCGCGAAGTAAGTGCCAAAGGCGATCACGGTGCCAAACAGCGATAAGTAAAGCAGGGACCACAGGTAAGCCGGCTGGCTGCTAAAGACAAAGGAGTGCCCGCTGAGCAATGCGAGCGCCAGCAGCGCCAAAGTCCCGTACAACATGCCCCAGGCATTCATGGCTAGAATACCAATCCCCCGCCGAGAGTTGCGCACACTTAGCATATTGCCAAAAGAAGCACTTAAGGTGCCGGACAGCACCAGCAACAAGCCAAGCAGGCTGGTATTGGCCAGGCTCAGACCCGTCAGATCCGGTGCAAACAACACCGCGATGCCTCCTATGCCTAGAGCGGCTCCAACATAAATGCGTTTGGCAACCGGTTGACCAAAGAACAAGCGGGTATTGACGATGTTCATCAGCAACAAGGTGGAAAAGGCAATGGCTGCCATGGCCGAGGTTAAGTAAAGCTGGGCCTGGTAAAGCAGGAAGTAGTTCAGCGCGAAGTTCAGCACCGCCATCAGGGCGACACTCAGGTGCATCGAGCCTGGCAGTCGCATTGGGAGGCGCCGCAGCAGGCACCAGGCCCAGAGCAGCAGAGCCGCCAGCCCAAAACGGTACACCAGCGAAACGGCAATGGGTACCTCGCCCAGCTGAAACTCTATTGCCAGCCAGGTAGAGCCCCAAATCAAGACAGTAACAAGGTACAGCAAGGCGTTTTGCATGGCAGGCTCCGGCCGGCAGAAGTTTGTGCTGCTATGCTAGCGTTTTTCTGTATACTCACCATACACAGAAAATAAGAAATGTGACCTGTACAGTTGGGGGCGAGATGTCGGCAGTGATTCAGCGTGAGCTGGATGAGTTTTTGTACCAGCAGGTGGTGCGGCTTATTCGGCAAATGCAACAGCAACAGCTGCTGCGGACCGGTGAGCGTTTGCCGTCCTTGCGTCAGCTTAGCAGCCAACTGGGTATCAGCATTCCAACGGTGCGCCAGGGTTATGAAGAGCTGGAACGTCTGGGCTTGATTGAAGCGCGGGATCGCTCAGGTTATTACCTGAAAGTGCAGCGCCAGCCGGAGTGCCGGCCAGGTCGATTACCGCTAAGCAATACGCCGGTGCCGGTGCGCCAGCAAAGCTTGCTGGAGCAATTTTACCAAGCGGTGCATCAGCCTGGTATTTTACCGCTTGGTATTGCCCAGCCCAGCATGGCGCAACCGTCGGAAAAAGCATTGCTACGCACCATGCGTCGGGTTACGACCCTAGCCGGCCAGCAGGTGATGCATTATGGACCCATTGATGGCTTTGCTCCGCTCAAGCGTCAGTTGGCCCTGCGCTATCTGGATGTGGGGCTATCCTTGCAGCCGGATGAGTTGTTGATTACCAATGGCGGCCAGGAAGCACTGGCCATTGCCTTGCAGGCGGTGGCCAAAGCCGGTGATGTGATTGCGGTGGAATCCCCAACCTACTTTGGTGTGTTGGAGCTGATTGAAACGCTCGGCATGTTGGCGGTGGAAATTCCGGTGTGCCCGGATGATGGCATCTGGCTGGCCGATCTGGAGCAGGCTCTTGGCAGTCAGCCCATCAAGGCGTGTATCTTTTCCACCGCCATCAGCAATCCAATGGGCTCCTTTATGCCGGATGCGCAGCGTGCAGAGCTGGTGCAAATGCTGGAGCAGCGCGGTATTCCACTGATTGAAGACGATGTCTATGGTGAGCTCTACTTTGGCGCTGCCCGCGGCCGGCCAGCGCAGTGTTTCAGCCGCAAGGGGCTGGTGCTGACCTGCAGCTCATTTTCTAAAACCGTGGCGCCAAGTTACCGGGTGGGCTGGTTGTTGCCGGGACGCTACGGGCGGCAAGTCTGGCGGTTGAAGCGTGCTTTATCTTTTGCTTCTTCGTTGCTGAATCAATGGACCCTATCGGAGTTTATCGCCAGCGGCGAGTATGATCGCAACTTAAAAAAGCTGCGACTGGCTCTCAAGTTGAATAAAGAGCGGATGATGGCGCTGGTACAGCAGCACTTTCCTGCTGGCACCAGGGTAAGCAATCCACAAGGCGGTGCTGTGCTTTGGATTGAACTGGCCAAATCGGCAGACTGCAGCCTGTTGTTTCAACAGGCACTGCAGCATGGCATCAGCATAGCGCCTGGCACCTTGTTTTCGCCGTCGCAGAAGTTTCGCAACTGCTTGCGGCTGAGCTTTGGCGTACGCTGGCAACCGGAGGTGGAGCTGGCGGTACAGCAGTTGGGTCAGTTGCTGCGTACCCGTTGTTAATCGGTGATGTGTTGTTTTTTGGGTGAGGCGCCCATATCAACTGCTTTCAGGCCATGGTTCAGTTTCTGCTCAGCCAAAGCTGCTATCATGATGCAACAGGCCGCTCGGTTGGCGGGTTAGAAGGATAAAGGTGAATGATGTTTTCTTTTTCGCGGCAAAATGGCCAGTGGCAAAAACTGTGGCGTCAGCAACAGGCGGCAGGGCCGCTGCAGCGCATCTTGGCCTGGCTGGTGATGGGCGTGTTGCTGGTGGCTGGTTTTGTACTGCTGCTGGTGATGTTGCTGCTGAGCTGGTTGCTTATCCCGCTGTTTTACTGGCGCTATCGCAAGAAAATGCGGGCTTTTCAGCAGGCTGCTCAACAGGCACAGCGTCAGGCACACCAAGAGTATCAGCAGCAGACCGGGCAGCAGAGTCCAGCTGGCCATCGGGTCATTGAAGGCGAAGTGGTGGGCAAAAAAGAAGAGTAAGTCTAAGGCTGCACCGCAAGTTTGGACTGAATGTAATCGCTGTGACGGATAAACAGCAGATCCGCAATCTTGCGAAGCATGGCTTCTTCGTGTGGATCCAGCTGACCATCGTGGTAGGCGATGCGCCACAGTTGCTCCATTAAATCCAGCCGCTCAGGATAGCTTACATCTTTCATTTTCGAGGTGAAGCGATGCAGGCAGACGGAGTCGCTGCTCAGCTCCTTCGCCCGGCGAAAGACAACTTCGGCATCAACCGGGGTTAAGCGATACTCACTGGTCAGGTAACTTAGTACTTCATCGTGCTCGGCGCTGGCATCCTTAAAATCGGCGGCTGCTACTTCCAGCATTAACACCACCGACATCAATTGCGCCTCGTTCACCAGCTTAAGCGCCGGGCAGTCGGCAACAGGCTCACTGCCGCTTTGTGCCAGCAATTGTTTAAACAGTTGAAACATGGCAACTCCTATTCTTTACAGGTCAACACGACCTGAATGGCTTGATTTTTTTACTGCCTTACCCAATTGTACAGATCAATCGATGCTTGTTTGAGTCCTTTTTATGGCGATGGTTCTGCTGGCTGCTCTTACTCTGCTGATTCTGGTTGCCTTGTTGGGCCAGCCCTACTGGCGACAGTGGCAACGGCAACGCATTCTAAAGCAGCCTTTTCCCAAAGCCTGGCGGCAGATCTTAAAACGCCGGCTACCGTACTTTCGGACCTTGCCAACCGACTTGCAGCTCAGGCTGAAAAAGCTGATTCAGCTGTTTGTGGCAGAGAAAGACTTTGTGGGTTGTGCTGGCCTGGAGATGAATGATGACATTCGGGTGACCATAGCCGCGCAGGCTTGCTTGTTGTTACTGGGCCGCGATCAGGGGATTTATCCGGGCTTGCGGCAAGTGCTGGTGTACCCGGCGGCTTTTGTGGTACCAAACCGGCAGACCGATGCCGCTGGTGTGATGCATGAGGGGGCTGGTGTTTTGCTGGGTGAGTCCTGGGGGCAGGGCCAGGTAATTTTATCCTGGCAGGATTCGCTGCATGGGGCAGCCGATCCTTTCGATGGCCACAATGTGGTGATCCACGAGTTTGCCCATCAGCTTGACCAGCAAAAAGGCTATGCCAATGGCGCCCCTGTGCTTGGTCCCGACGGCAGTGCCAAGCGCTGGAGTCAGGTGTTCCTGCAGGCTTTTCAGCGGCTGCAACAGCAGTTAAGTCATGGGCAGGCCAGTGTGTTCGACCCTTATGCCGCCACCAACCCAGCGGAATTTTTTGCTGTGGCCAGCGAGGTGTTTTTCGAACAACCTTTGGCGTTGCAGCAGCAAGAGCCTGCGCTGTACCAGCAGATGCAGCTGTTTTACCGGCTTAACCCTGCATTGTGGCAGTAATGAGCGTTGCGCTGTTCAGGCTTTATCCAGCCCCAGTGCTGCCCGGATGCTGTTGGCAAAGTCGGTAAAGCGTTGTTTTAAGCTGCGTTTGATGGACACATCCAGCGAGCCCAGCACTGAATAGCCTTCAATCCGGATGCAATGGGTTTTTCGGCTACCTGGCCCACCCTGACCGACGGTGTTATCGCTGGATGCGGCAATGTTATTCAGTTCACTGATTACCGCCACATGCTCCGGCACCTGAATGCTGACACTGCCCAGCCAGTTTGTCAGTTGCAGGGTCACTTGCCGGTGCTCAAAAACAGCTTCGGAAAAGTCCAGCTCTACCGAAGACAATGCATTGATAATGGTCAGTTGCTGTGGCACCCGCCAGGGCCCGGAGCGCTCATCACTGCTGAGAATAGAGACCAGGCGGTCTTTATCAGTCGGTTCGACAGCATTCATGGCATTGGCTGAGCTGGTTGCTGTCTTGCTGGCATCAAAGTTTTGTGACCACATGGCCCGGTATTTGGCATCCGGCTCTAAGGTCAGATCCGCCACTTGCTCGATCAGCACATTGGGATCATCGGAGTTGGTGGCAATATCAAGCCGGCGTTCAAAGGCCTGCTCGGAAATCACACTGTGGCTGTAGTTCATGATCAGTTGATCGATAACAGCTTCGCGCACTTGGGCGATGGGCCTGTCTTCCAGTTTCACCCCTGTGGTATCTATCGCCATAGGTCCCCCTCTATCTCCATACGCCAGCCAGGCTGGCTGTTTTTTAATCATTTTGGCTCAGGGTAGCGTTTAGCGAAAGGGTAAAATTGTAAGCGTTTCTAACAACCTCAAAACGTGCAGCTTTCCCTGATGGATCCGTGAAACGGTAGGGATACTGTTTCAGGATGGAAACTAATGGCTTGCTGTGGGCAAGCAGTCGCTAAGCCAGATCAAATCTTCAGTCTCCACCCCGATGGCAGCGGCTTTTTGCTGGTAACGCAGGCAGTTATCGGCAGAAGGGGTGGGGGTTCTGGCTAAAATCCAGGCGTAATTAAGATTATGGCCGACCACCAGCGCCATGCTGTAGTCGGGTTCCAGCTTGGCAATGTTGTAACTGGCAAAAAAAGGCCCGAAGAAAGATACCTTTAACTGACCGGTGTTGTTGTCTCCCTGGAAATAGGCTCGTCCTTCGGATTCGCGCCAGCGGTCTTTTCCAGCATGGTAGCCACGGTTCAGCACCCGCACACCACCATCGTCACGCATGCTGTAATGAGCGGTAACTTCGCTAAGGCCCCGCTCGAAGCGGTGATCGAGCCGGGCTATCTCGTGCCACTGGCCCAAATAGGGTTCGAGCTCGAAGGGAGTAACGGGCTGGACGGTACTTGGTGTACCAGTGCAAGCCGTTAGCAGGAGCAAGATGGGAAGCATACGCAGCATGGAAAATCCTCAGACAAATAAACCGGGTAAGAGCTGATACGTGGCATCAGCCGGTTTGGAGCAGAGTGCATGCTGTTTTTATTGCTGCAAACCAGATCTGCATCAAAGTGCGAAGCGGCTAAAATCTTGGCAGTGGCGTCCATGCCAGCTAGAGTAACAGTATTCTGTTAATGAGCTTTGTTATGAAATCATCCGACGCCAATGCCACAACGGCTACTTCCAAAGCGCTGATTATAAAACGCGTAGGCATTGATACCTACCATGAGAACGTGGCGTATCTGCACCGCGACTGCGAAATTTACCGGGCCGAAGGTTTTCAGGCCCTGGCCAAGGTGGAAGTCAGTACCAAAGGCAAGCGCATTCTGGCCAGTTTGAATGTGGTGGACGATGCCGGTATTGTTGATGAGCAGCAACTGGGTTTATCGGAAGAGGCTTTTGCCATGCTGGGCGCGCCGGATGGCGATGCGGTGACGGTGGGGCCGGCCGAGCCGCCGCGTTCTATTCCGGCCCTGCACCGTAAAATTGCCGGTGAACGGTTAATCCGGGACGATTTTACCAGCATTGTGCAGGACATTGCGGCGCACCGGTATTCCAAAATTGAGCTGACGGCCTTTGTGGTGGCTTGCAATCAGGGCGAGCTGGACCGCGAAGAAGTGTTCTTTTTAAGCGATGCCATGAGCAAGGTAGGCCGCAGGCTGGATTGGCAGGAGCACCCGGTGGTGGACAAGCACTGCATTGGCGGCATTCCCGGCAACCGCACCTCGATGCTGTTGGTACCCATTGTGGCCGCCCATGGCATGCTATGCCCCAAGACATCATCCCGCGCCATTACCTCGCCGGCTGGCACAGCCGATACCATGGAGCTGCTGGCCGCCGTTGAGATGCCGTTTGAACAGCTGACTGAGATTGTGCACCGGCACCGCGGCTGCCTGGCCTGGGGCGGTACCAGCGATTTATCACCGGCCGATGATGTGCTGATTTCAGTGGAGCGGCCCTTGTCGATTGACTCGCCAGGCCAGATGGTGGCTTCTATTTTATCGAAAAAAGTAGCCGCAGGTTCCAGCCACTTGCTGCTGGATATTCCGATTGGTCCAACCGCTAAGGTGCGTAGCATGCCGGAAGCCCAGCGGCTGCGTAAACTCTTTGAGTTCGTGGCCAAGCGCATGGGGCTCACCATCGATGTGGTGATTACCGATGGCCGTCAGCCGATTGGCAATGGCATTGGCCCGGCACTGGAAGCGCGTGATGTGATGCGGGTGCTGCAAAATCACCCCAAAGCTCCCAATGATTTGCGGCAAAAATCCTTACGCTTGGCTGGCCGCATGCTGGAGTTTGACCCCGATGTGCGTGGTGGCGATGGGTTTGGCATTGCCCGTGATATCCTGGACTCGGGCCGGGCGCTGGAAAAGATGCAGGCGATTATTTCGGCTCAGGGCCAGCGTGATTTTGATCCAGAGCACCCGCCATTATCGCCTTTATCCTTTGAGGTGACAGCACCCGTTAGTGGCACCGTGATTGCCATTGATAATGTGCAGCTGGCGCGAATTGCGCGCTCTGCCGGTGCCCCCCGGGCCAAAGGTTCTGGCGTGGATTTACTGGTAAAGCTGGGCGATCCGGTCGAAGCGGGTCAACCGCTGTACAAGGTGTATGCCGCTTACCCAACCGAGCTGGCTTTTGCCCGCCAGGCCTGTGAGCGTTGTATTGGTTACCAGCTGGGTCAGGCTGACCAGCTGGTGTCATTGCATGTGGAGTATTAACCGCTGATGTCGAACTATCTACTGTGTTCTCCTGAGGAAACCGAAGCTGCCGGGCGGCTTGCGCAAGCTGCCGGCCTGTCACTAAGTTGCTATCAACGCCATCAGTTCCCGGACGAAGAGCTGAAGCTGACCCTGCCGTTTGCTGATGGCGATGCACCCACACAACTGGTGCTGTATCGCAGCCTGGACCGGCCAAACGACAAGCTGGTCGAACTGATTCTGCTGGCAAAGCACTTGCGAGGCTGCGGTGTAAAGCGGCTGCTGTTGGTCGCACCTTATCTGGCTTATATGCGGCAGGACATTGCGTTTTACCCTGGAGAAATTGTCAGCCAGACAATTATTGGCGGTTTACTGGCGGATTTATTTGATGCGGTGATCACGGTCGATCCCCATTTGCATCGCATCGAACATTTGCGTGAAGCCATCCCCAAAGGCGACGCCATTGCGCTGAGTGGTGCTCCCAGACTGGCAGATTTAATCGCGGAAAAATGTCAGCAGCCTTTGCTGATTGGGCCGGATGCAGAGTCGCGGCAATGGGTCGAACTGGCCGCAGCTCGCATTGGTTGCGATTATGGTGTCTGCAGCAAGGTACGGCATGGCGATACAGAGGTGGTAATAGCCTTACCAGATGTGCCGGTTAGCGGGCGCCAGGTGGTGCTGATGGACGATGTCGCCAGCTCTGGGCGCACCATGGCCAGAGCCGCCGAGCAGTTGCTGGCGGCAGGTGCCGCTTCGGTGGATGTGGCGGTGACCCATGCGCTCTTTGCCGGCGATGCACTAGCGACCATCAAGCAGGCAGGCGTGCGGCATATCTGGAGCACCGACTGCATTGCGCACGACAGCAATGCCATCAGTATGGCGCCGGTTCTGGCCGAGGCCTTAGTCCCCATGTTAGCTTAAAAAATGCAGCTCTACGACAAAGCCATTAGTCTGGATCAACAAATTTATTCGATAGTAAGGACGTGTTTATTTCATTAGAGAAGTTTTAACTAAGCATGTATTGTGCACGCTATTACAGGCATGTCGCCTTGAAGTTGTAATGAGGTGTGTGATGCAAAAAAAACAATCGATGACGGTGGCCAAGCGGCTAGGTTTGGGTTTTGGCATCGTGTTGCTCCTGATGGTGGGCCTTACCCTGATTGGGGTGGAGCGGGTTCAGCGAATTAATCAAACATTAACTGAGATGACTGAGCTGAACTCAGTCAAACAACGCTACGCCATTAACTTTCGTGGCAGTGTGCACGATAGGGCTATTTCGCTGCGCGATGTCACCTTGGTCGACAATCCGCGTGATATCCCTGCGTTATTGCGTGATATTGAACAACTGGAATCATTTTATCTGAACTCCCGTCGCCTGATGGATGATATCTTCCAGCAGCGCAATGGCGTTAGCACAACCGAGCGGCAATTGTTGCAGTCAATCGATGCTGTGGAGGCGAGAGCCTTGCCGCTGGCAAATCAGGTGATTCAATTACGCCAGCAAGGCCAGCAAAGCGAGGCACAGCGGTTGTTGCTGGCACAAGTCGGCCCTGTCTTTGTCGATTGGTTGGCCAGCATCAATGCCTTTATTGATTATCAGGAAGCGAAAAATCAACAAGCCACCGACAACGCTCAAGGGGTCGCGGGAGCTTTTGCCCTGACCATGGTATTGCTGACAGCAGTGGCCATTATCATTGGCATTGCCATGGCGGTTTGGATTCTGCGTTACTTACGTCAGGCACTGGGAGGCGAGCCGGATGAGGCTGCCGATCTGGTGAGCCAGATTGCAGCAGGTGATCTCACAACCCAAATCCGTGACAGCCTGCCAAACAGCATGTTGGCGGCGGTGGCGAATATGCAGCTGCAATTAGGTCAGACCCTGAGCGAAGTGGTTGATGCGGCAAAAACGGTCAAAGCTCAGGCCGACGAGCTGGATCAGGCCGCCCTGGAAGCTTTGGAAGCGACCGAGCGGCAGGCGCATTCATCCACAGCATCAGCTGCCAGCATTGAACAAATGACGGTGAGCCTGAAACAGGTAGCCAGCGTGGTCGATTTGACCGAACAAAACTCACAAATAACTGCAGATTTGTCTGATCAGGGTGCGCGCCTGGTACAAGATGCCGCCACTGAGATTGCAGTCGTTGCTGAGACGGTTGAGCAGTCAGCAAGCAAAATAGGTGAGTTGCAACAGCGCTCTAAGGAAATTGCTGGTATCGCCAATGTGATTAAAAGCATTGCGGAACAAACCAATTTACTGGCCCTGAACGCGGCTATCGAAGCAGCCAGAGCCGGTGAGTCTGGCCGCGGTTTTGCGGTGGTTGCCGATGAAGTACGGCAGCTGGCAGAGCGCACCAGCAAAGCCACTACGGAGATCGCCGGTATGATTCAGCTGGTGCAGGATGAGACTCAGTTGGCGGTTGCCTCGATGGAAACGGCAGCGCCCAGAGTGGCAGAAGGGTTATCCCGAGCCAATGAAGCTGCCAGTATGCTGCAGCAAATTCGCAGTCAGGCGATGGACTCGCTGAACAATGTGCGTGATGTCGCCCGCTCAACCAATGAACAATCGACGGCTGTCACCGAGCTTGCCAAACACATTGAACAAATTGCCAGTATGTCGCGGGATAATGCCGTAGTGATGCAGCAAAACCGTGGTGCTGTTGCGGCGCTGCAGCGGGTTGCCACAGGCTTAGGGCAGCAGGTAGCCCGCTTTAGAACCAGCTGATCGGCAAGGCATACAAACGTTTTCAGCCAGGCTTATGCCTGGCTTGTTGTTAGCTGGAGGCCAGTACCACACAGTTGCGGCCTTTTTTCTTGGCTTTGTACAAGGCCTCATCGGCACGCTTCAGCAAAGACTCGGGCTTTTCGCTGCCCTGCCGGATAGCGCAGCCCAGGCTAATGGTAATTTGCACGGTTTTACTGCCGCTGTTGTGCTTGGCCGAGCGCTGCTTTTTACCGGTTTCGTGGTCTTTGGGCCGGCCGCCCTGGCGAACGACTAAGGGGTAGTCGGCCACTTGCTGGCGGACCTGCTCCAGTTGTTCTTTCAGTTTTTTCGGGTTGGCATGGTGAAACACCAGGGTAAACTCCTCACCGCCGTAGCGATAGGCGGTCATACCGCGTTGTTTGGCCAAGATGGCACCCAGCAGTCGCAACACCTGATCGCCCACGTCATGGCCATAGGTGTCGTTGAATTTTTTAAAGTGATCGACATCCAGCATGGTCACGGCGCTTTTCTTACCCAAGCGGTTTAAGTGCCCCATCAGTGCCCGGCGCTGCGGTAACTGAGTCAGCTCATCGATGTATGCCAGTTGCAGCATTTGCAACGCCAGCGTCAGCAGCAAACAACTGCTGGCAATCAGGGTCGCCCAACCGGAGAGTTCAGGTTGAGCCAGCCACAGATAAAACAGTGCAAGACTAAGCAGCACCGCCAGTTGCCCCAGCATGGGCTTGGGCCAGTTGCGGTAGCTCAGCTGGGCCAGCCAGCCTGCGATGACCAACAGCAGCACACTGGCCTGCAACCAGTTCAGAGGGTTTTCTGCCCGAACTGGCTGCAGCAGCCAGTGGTAATCGGGCAAGGAAGCTTGCCAGTTTGGCAGCGGCAAATACAGCAAAGCAATTGGAACCATCGCCGAGGCCAGCAACAAGCCAATGCCACCTTTGGTCAGCAGTGGCGGGCGGGGCAACAGAACCAGCAAGCCAAGCCAAAGGGCGCTCACCAGAGGAAGATAACTGTACAGCAGATCAACGTCAGGCTCGCTGATGGGGCGCTGCAGACCCTGCTGCACGGTAAAATAATGCCCGGCCAGAAAAGCCAGCCAATACAGCCAGTCGGTTTGACGCATTAAAAGCGCCAGCGAGGCAACAAAGGCCAAAGCCAGCCAGGCAGCGAGCGGGAAGGGGAGGGCCGCGAACAAGGCATGCTCAGGCCAGCCTATCAGCATCACGGCTAACAGCAACACAGGAGACAAGATCAACCAGCGCACACACAACCTCGAGCTGTTGACAGCATATTGTTATTCTGTGCTCAGTGTAGCAGGCTGCTGCCCCGAACTGAAATCGGTATTTTGAGGTTACTTGGGTATAGACTGGCTGTAAAATAGCGCAGTACCCAAGCCACTTTAAAACCGTGAGTTGCTATGCCCAAAAGATACCGTGAATCCGCGCTGGACCCTTACATTATTGCTGCGCTTTGTGCCGTGCTGTCGCTGATGCTTGTTTACCGGGCCGCGAAAGGTTTGATTACAGGCGTGGCACCGGGACTGCACCATGCTGCGCTTACCGGGCCTGTCCATACGCTGCAGGATGATCCCTCTATTTTCTGGTTTTCCATTGTGCTGCACCTTGGCTTTGCTTTTTTCACGGCCAGATACGCTTGGCGAACGTTTAGGAAGTAGTAAAGCAGCTGCCTGGCATAGCCCGACAACTGCTTGGTGTGCTCAATGACTAAAGGGTTGTCACCCAATCTGGCAGGTACTCAATGGCCCACAGCTCCATCACCTTGTCAAAACCGGTAAAGATCATCAGGGCTATCAGTAGCAGGGCATAGCCCAGCAGCAGACGACCGATTTTGCCGGAGGCGCGCAGGGTGTTCAGTCGGGTACCGGCGGCGTACCCCAGACCCACCAATGGCAAAGCGGTACCAAGGCCAAATGCCAACATCACGCTAAACGACATCATCAGGCTTTCCCCGGTTGAGGCCAGAGCGATAGCGGCACCCAGGGTAGGGCCTACGCATGGCAACCAGACCAGACCCAAAGAGCCACCGATCACAAACTGAAAGGCTGGGCGGTCTGAGGAGTCTGCCAACTGGCCGCCAGCAGGCAACCGGCTGGTCAGGCGTGACAACAGCAGACTAAATTGCTGATTCAGCCAGCCAACCACCAGCACCAGCCCCATCAACAACATAAAGACTGCGGCAAAGGTGCGCATAATATCGGGCGATAAGCCGGCGCTAAGCAGCAGGTAGGTCAGCAAGGAGCCCCCCAGCGCAAAGGTAAAGGCTAAACCTGCCGCTAAAAACCAGACACCGGTTTTGGATGCCCGCATGGCCGATGCCGTAACCGCCGGTATCATCGGCAGCACACAAGGTGATAACAGGCTCAGCACGCCTGCTATCAGGGCCAGTGGGATGGCGGTAAACTCCATAATCAGTCAGCGCCCTGGTCGTGTTTTTTCAGCTCGGCAAAGATGGTGTTTTCACGGGTTTGGGCCACACTAAACCAAAGCTGCTCTTCACCACGATACAGCGCCAAGGTCGACTGACGTGGCGCCTTGAAGTAACTGACCCAGTCTTTCTGGTTATCAAAATCCACTTGCAGCACCAGAATGTCGCTGTTGGGGTTTTGCGCAAAATAGTCATTCAATACGCTGTGCTGACGGCGACAGGTCGGGCACCAGGGCGCATACACATCAATCAAAATCAGTCGGTTATCGGCTTGGGCTTGCCGGAACTCGGTTTCGGTAAAGGCTTGTTTATGTTTGGTCAGGTACTCGTTGGACGCATTGGCGGGGGCTAGCAGCATAAATGCCGCTACAGCCAGGACAAGGACTGAGATAACAACCGTAGTGATGATTTTCATAGTGAACCTCGTTAGATGAGTGGGTGAATACCATTTCAGTGTAAAGAGGCCAGAAAGGAAGCACATCAGCGAATACAACGGCGCAATCAACCAAAACACCGTATCGGAATTTTACTGCGGGTTAATGATGCAGGGCTCTGAACTCTCCTGGGGAGAGTGTTTCATGTTGCTTAAAAAATCGAATGAAGGCGGTGGCAGATTGATAACCGATCTGTTCTGCTATGAGTTCCAGGCTCAATTCGCTATGGATCAACAGATAACGACAGCGCTGCAGTCGCAGTTCATCCAGCAAGGACTTGGCCGTCATAGCCATCACTTTATGGCAGCGCTCGGCAAAGGCGCTTTTGGACAGAAATGCCAGTGCGGCCATGGTCTCTACCGTCCAGTCAGCGCCCGGTTCATCCATGATGGCCAGCACCACCCGGCGCAGCGCCGGATCTTTTAGTGCTGCCAGCAGGCCTTGTTGCATGCTGTCGTCACTGAGCACCTGGCGCAACAAGTGCAACACCACCACATCACTTAATCGGCTGATGGCGGCCTGATAACCAGGCTGACGGGCTTGGGCTTCCTGCCGGATCAGCTGAATTAATGGACTGAGCCGGCCGGATTGCTGGTTGGCAGGCAGATGAATGTAGTCTGGCATCACCTGAAACAGATTGGCGGTGAGTGGTGATTCGACCGCGATGTCGTAGCAGACCAGACCACGTTCAACATGATCGGGCACACAGAAGTTGGCAAAGTCGACTTCGTTGGTGTGTTCATCCACTGGCTCGTCGCTTAGCCAATGCCGGAAACTGTGGCTGAAAAAAATAGCATCGCCGGCTTCCAGTAGCACTTGTTCCTGAAGCCGACCAGGAATCGCCATCCAAAGTTGGCCCTGCGTCACCACATGCAGGGCTGCTTTGCTGGATTTAGTGGTTAAGAGGTTCCAGTGATCACAAAAGCCGGATTCAAAATGCAGCTCAGAGCCAAAAGCGAGCTGAGCCAGCAGCTGCTCCAGTGGCTCTGGTGTTTCGGTAGATAAGGCCGGTGTTTTGGTCATTGTTGGCAGCCGTAGAACTTCCTAAGCTTATTGTGAAAACAGTCTAAGGCCTTGGCCGGACATTGCAACTACAAATTAACCTTAGGAAACAGCATGCCACATATTTTACTTGCCAGACCGCATCCATTTATCGTCAGTGAAATGGCACCTTTCCTACAACAGCAGGGCTTTAGTTTTAATCGTCTGCCACAGCTGGATGCGCTGAATGACGAACTGGCCAAAGCCGATGTTGCCGTTATTTCTTTGGCTTTGTCGTCGCCACTGCCGCAGTCGGCCGAAGACATTCTGTTGGCAATACGTCAGCTTAAGCCAAGCCTGCCGATTGTGTTTGCCAGTTTGTTGCCACTGGAGCGGGTGCAAAAGACTATTTTGCATCTGATGCAGCAGCATCACGCAGCGGCAGCCATTGCTGCCGCTGGCCAGGTGATTGGTTCAGCCCAGCCCGGACAGGCTGGTACAGTGCTGTATTTTTGCAAAGATGATCTGGCCGATGCAGTCAAGCGGGAGTCTTTTGCTAAGCTTTTGAAGATTCACGCCAAAAGATAAGCAGGGTTCACTTAACAGGGGGCTATCATGCTCAGATGGTTTCAACAGTTTCAAGCAGAAAAAGCGTTACCGGCGGATGCCGGTCAGTTAAGCAAAGATCTGTTGGCCAGTCTGATGGTGATGGCCTGGTTTGTCGAAGCCAAGGATCCCTACACCGGCGGACACTTATGGCGGGTGTCACGTTATGCCAATCTCTTGTCCAGAGCCGGTGGTTTGCCCGAGGCCGATATCGCCCGGGTGACCCTGGGCGGCTTTTTGCATGATTTGGGCAAAGTCGCCATCCCGGATGCAATTTTAAATAAGACCGGCAAGTTGAATGACAGTGAGTTTGCTGTGATCCAAACGCACCCGGAGGCTGGTGGCCGCATGCTGGCGGGGCATCCGCTGGGGCATCTGGTGGCCGCTGCAGTCGAGTTGCACCATGAGCGGCCGGATGGCCGTGGTTATCCGCATGGACTGACTGCCAGCATGATCCCAACCGATGCGGCCATCATTGGGGTCTGTGATGCCTTTGATGCGATGACCAGTTTACGCTCCTACCGCAAGCCGATGCCGCTGGAGAAAGTGCTTGGTATCTTGCGTGACGAGTCCGGCCGACAGTTTAACCAGTTCTGGTGCAACCAGTTGCTGGTGTTGGCTGAACGAGGTGAACTGGATGCCATTATGGGGCACAGTGATGATGGCATTCCCTTGCATATCTGCCCGCATTGTGGCCCGACGGTACTGCAACAGAGCGAGGACAAGCCGGGTGATCTGTTGGCTTGTGGTGTCTGTCACAGCGAGATGGCGTTGTGTGCTGAGCACGACCACTGGACGGTCAAACCGACCGGTCGCAAAGCTTCGGCCGAACAACTGCAACCTAAAGCGGATAAGCTATTAATTAAACGGTTGATTGAAGAGTCGGTATCGCATATCCCGCTGGAGCAGTTGGTAAGGTTTGAACGCTGATGACAGCCTTGCTGAAACAACTGCGCCACCCCGATGTGTGCAAAAATGCCATCAAGGTGGCGCTGGTAGTAGGGACTTTGCTGAACCTGATCAATCAATGGGATGCTATTACCGGAGAAGCGCCCTGGCGCTTTGGACTGGCCCTGCTTAATTATCTGGTGCCCTTCTCGGTCGCCAGCTACAGCGCCGCCAAACAGCGGCTAAACGATTTAACCATTCAAAGGACAGAATCGCATGACGGTGATTGAACAAAACCTGCATCAGTTGGACTTAATCCGTCTTATTCTACGGCAGGTGCAGCCTGAACATTACCGGCAGGTCAAAGACTGGCCCGGTGAGCCTTCAGTCGGTAAGCATATCCGTCATGTGCTGGACCATTATCAGCAGCTGTGGCTGGCATCCGACAGTCATCAGCTGGATTACCGGCTGCGGCTGCGCGATGAAGGCGCACAAAGCGATCCGCGAAAAGCGCTGCACTGGATAGAACGCTTGCAAACCTGGCTGCAGTGCCTGGAAGCCGATGAGCTGGATACCCAGCTGAGCTATCAATTTGCCGAAGGCACCACCTACACCAGCTTGCAACGTGAGCTGGATTTTGTTGCCAGTCATGCGGTGCATCATCTGGCCTTGATCCATGCGTTGCTGGAGCCCTGGGGCTACAGCTGGCCCACAGAAGCCGGCGTACATAGCTCGACCCGGGAGTATTACAAACGATGTGCACCCTAAGCTGGTGGTACCAGCAAGGACAGCTGCATATCCTGTTCAACCGGGATGAGCGAAAAAACCGCGCCCGGGCGCATGCACCCCAGCGTATTAGCCAGCAGGGTGTGGACGCCATCATGCCCATCGATCCAGACGGTGGTGGCAGCTGGGTGGCCGCCAACGACCGGGGCCAGGTCTTTTGCCTGCTCAACGATTATGCCGCCGCTTATCAGCCGGCAGCTGGCATTCGCCGCAGTCGGGGGTTGCTGCTAAAGGCACTGGCGCACAGCCTTGATTGGCAGGCGCTGGATGCTATGTTGCAGCCAGAGCAACTAGGCTGCTATGCACCTTTTCGCTTGCTGCTCTTTGTTGGGCAACAGGAGCCGCTGCTGTGGCATTGGGATGGCAGCCAGCTTCGCCAGCAACTGGCACCAAGCTCGCCTTTATCCAGCTCCAGTGCTTTATCCGGGCTGATCCCAAGGCTCAGAGCCTGGCACTGGCAACGGGTGATGGCCCGCTCGCCGTCCCTGCAAACCCTGCAGCGATTGCATCGTAAAGCCGCACCTTTCGGCGCTTTTAGCGGCATCGCCATGCAGCGCAGCCAGGTGCAAACGGTCAGCATGACGCAAGTGACCATCGAAGCGGGCAGCATCCGCATGCAGTATTGGGATGGGCATCCGTCCATGCATCAGGCTGGTGACAGCCATTGTCTGGAGCTGCCACTGCGTAAGCTGTTGCTGGCAGAACTCTCCTTTAGCAGCCGGTTGGATGCAGAGGCTTTGGTTCGCCGTTACAGCCCGGCGCTGGCTGACCAGCTCACCGGTTGGCAGTGGGCGTTACTGCGCTGGCTGTTGGCGGAAAAACCATTCAATCAGGGGCTGCAGCCTTTGAATCAGCAGCCTGCCGAGCGCTTTTGCGATGTGGCGCTGCAGTGCCTGCGGCTTCGCCCGGACATCATTGCCTGCCGCTGGCCTGTGAGCAGCAGTCGGCCGGTATTTGTCTGCAACCACCCCACCGGCGGCATTGATGGTTTGCTGCTGCTCAGTGTGTTGCAAAAGCGCTATCCAAATTTGCAGGTGCTGGCCAACGAAGCGCTGACCGAAGTGCAGCAGCTGGCCGGGCGCATGGTGTCGATCCCGGTATTTGCTAAGCCTAAAGATGCGCTGCCATGGGTGCAGGCTGCTTTTGCCAGCGACGCACCCCTGTTGATTTTTCCGGCTGGTCGTACCGCCAGAAAGAGCGGCAAAGGTCAGTTGGACGATGGCAACTGGGCCAAATTGACGGTGACATTGGCCAGGCGGCAGCAGCGCAGCCTGACCGTGCTGCATCTGCAAAGTCAGAATTCGACTTGGTTCTATAGGTTGGCCTGGCTGCGAACCAGACTGGGCATCCAGGCCAATCTGGAAATGCTGTTGCTGGTGCGGGAAATGCTAAAGCCCGCCAATCGCACACCACGGCTGTATGTCGATATTCCGATGCATGCCGTTGAGCTGGACGCTCTGGCCGATACCGATCGGCAGCGTATCGCTTGGTTGAAACGCCGTTGCTATCAACTACCCACTATTTATCAGGAGGAACCCGATGCCGATGCTAAGCCCAGTTGCAGCCGCCGAGCCGGCTGAGTTGATTGCACAGGAGCTGGCACAGTTAAAGCCCATTGCCAGCATTCGCGGTTTGCTGGTATTCAGCGCTCAGGCAGACAGGATCCCAGTGACCATGCTGGAGATTGGCCGTTTACGCGAATTGATGTTTCGCAGTGCCGGTGCCGGCCGTAATATGGCGCGTGATCTGGATGCACTGGATTATGGCGAGCATGCCTATCACCAGTTGCTGGTATGGGATCCGGCCAGGTTGGAGTTAGTGGCCATTTACCGCTACCAGTTAGGCTGGCAAGCAGCTCAGCATGGCCATGCCTTGCTGCGTACCAGCCAGCTGTTTGATTACAGCAAGGCTTTTTGCAGCCAGGTGTTGCCCTATGGCATCGAACTGGGCCGCTCGGTGGTCAATACCAGTGCTAAGGCCCGTACCCTGGGTTTCTTTGCGTTATGGGCCGGGCTGGGTGCCTTGGCCCGCATCCACCCGCAGCTGCAGTTCTTTTTTGGTAATGTTTCGCTCTATCAAAGCCTGGGCCAGCAAGCCATTGCCTGCATGGTGCAGTTTTGCCAGCAGTTGTATCCCCCGCCAGAGCCGATGATGATGGCAAAAACTGGCCTGAATTACGCGGCAGCACACACGCTGGAGTGCCGCGGCTGGGTAGAGTTGGGCCCAGACGGGCGTATCCGGCACCTGCAGCAACTGCTCAAACCCTATGGCTGCCGTCTGCCGCCCATTTTGCAGTCGTATTTAAGTGTGGGCAACGGCATCTGGTTTGATGATACTGCACTGGATGAGGATTTTGGCCAGGCCTATGAGCTTAGCATCATCGTGCCACTGACCGCCGTCAGCGGGGCTATCCGGCAGCGCTTTTTAAAGGATGCTTAGGACTTCTTACTGCTGCCATTCGAACCCAGGCCACCGCTTAACACCAGCTGCAGCGCTTCGGCTGGTTTCATCTCCAGATTCCGGGTACAGCTGCGTGGCACGATGATGGTGTAGCCGCCGACGTTGTAGGCCATTGGGATAAACACCGCCAGTTGTTCGTCATTCATTAAAGAGGACATGCGATCGCCATCAATGCCACCTTTTTTGGTCACAATTCCAATCAGCTCTATATCCGTGCCCGGCAGCTTGACCATCACCACCGACTCATCGGCAAAGTTTTTACCCGACATCACATCCATCAAATCCTGCAGCATGCCGTAGATTTGTTTGGTACCTGGCAGTTTGAGCAGCAGCTTGCCGGGCAACTGCCACAACCAGTCAAAACCACGCCAGCGTGCGCTGAAGCCAATCACCACACACAGCAGCACAAAGGCGGCAATCGCCATGCCTGGCAGATACCAGCTAGTCGGTAACACCAGCTCCAGCAGCGGGGCCAGCCTGGACTCAATGGTCACCAGCAGCCAGCGGATCAGCTCGATGGTAATGACAATGGGCAGAATAATGGCCAGACCCTTGGCCAGGCTTTTAGCGATGATTTTCATAAAGTTTTTATGGTTGAGAACGAAACTACTGAGCAGCATACCAGCACTATAGAAGTCAAAGCCAGTGCTAACAGACAGAAGGGCTTGAGTGACAGTGATGGTTTGTAAGGGGAGAGTGCGGCAATGAACCGGAGAAATGGTGGCCCCAGCTGGACTCGAACCAGCGACCGATCGATTATGAGTCGAGTGCTCTAACCAACTGAGCTATAGGGCCACACAAAGCGCTTTTGCCACGCAAAAACGGCTTGCAGTATAGAAAGTTTTGCGAGCCTTGTCATCCGGCGATTGTGTCCAGTTGCATGTGATTGCCGATTTTTTCGGCATCATACCCGTCTAATTGTTAATAAATGTCTTTGTTAAGCTGGCGGCTTTACCAGCTGCGGCTACACTTTATTTGATAACTGTCTAATAAAGGTGGGCATTATGGTGAAGCGACTACTCTGTTTGACGCCAATGTTGATGCTGGTATCACCAGTGCAGGCTGTGGATTTTCAGTACGGTGGTTTTGTAACGGTGGGTGTTGGGGCCATTATCGACAGCAAAGAGCAGCGGTATGGTTATGAGGGCTTTGATTGCCCTTGTTTTATTACCGACTTTAATACGGCTGGCTTGTATGAGCGAGGTGAAATTGGTTGGAAGCAAGACAGCCGCTTGGGGCTGCAGGGGACTGCCCGATTTCAGCCTGGTCTTTCTTTAACAGCTCAGGCTGTTGCCAGAGGAGCTGACTCCAGCGTGAATCTGGAGTGGCTCTATCTCAGTTATGACCTCAGCAACGATTGGACGCTGCAATTGGGTAGAAAGCGGATCCCCCTCTATTACTATTCAGATTTTCAGGATGTAGGATTGGCCTATATCTGGGCTCGTCCAACGCAGGCATTGTATGGTTGGGAAGCCAGCAATTACGACGGTGCCAGCCTGCGCTACTCCAGCTTTCACCGGGACTGGGAGATTCAGGCCAGTGCCTTTGTCGGCAATGCCAAGGTGAAGAAATCCGGCTTTGCCCGAATTTACGATGAGGTAGCACAGGACATCCGTTGGCGAAATATTCTTGGAGCGGATCTGGAAGTGACCAGAAACTGGTTTACTGCCCGAGTGGTGTACTTGCAATCGGACAACAGTATTACCGACAGACCGGACTCCGCTGACTTCTTAAGTCCCGCTGATAAACAGCAAGTTTTCGGCCTGGCGCTGAATGCTGACTTTAACGACTGGCTGATTTTATCGGAGTTCAATACCAACATCCGTAAAAGCCGTGATGAGGATCTGCGGGTACCGGCTCCGGCCATGAGTTTTGGCGTCGGGCGGCGCTTTGGTGCCTGGACACCCTTTGTCAACTATGCACGCTTTTGGGAGAAATCGACCAGCAGTGGGTACGAGAATGAACGCTTTATTGATTTGTCTGCAACCCTACGTTATGACATCACCTCATCCAGCGCGTTTAAATTGCAGGTTAACCGATTCTCAGATCGCTCTGAGTTTGAATTCGTTGGCTCTTCAACCTTGTTGAGCGCCAATTACAATTTGGTTTTCTGATGGTTCTTGGAGGTATCTATGTTGAAGTATCTTAGCCTGGTGCTACTGCTGCTTACACACCTTTCGGTTTATGCCAACCTGGCGGTGATTGTCCACCCTTCTCAGAGCCTTGAACTGGGGCAGGATGAAGTGTCCCGTTTGTTTATGGGGCGTGCAGGGGAGATTGCCGGTGTTCCTCTCGTACCGCTTAACCTGACAGATGCACATCCACTAAAGGGACAGTTTGATGAGGTGGTGCTGGGGCGTTCTTCCAGTCAGATTAAAGCCTATTGGTCTCGTTTGGTGTTCACCGGCAAAGGCACCCCACCCAAAGAGGTGAGCTCCGAGTCTGAAGTGATGGCCTTGGTTGCGAATAACCCCAATATTATTGGCTATGTTGCTCTGGATAAAGTCGATGATTCGGTTCGGGTTGCCGCTACTTTCTAATCGGAGATCTTGCTAAGTAAAAGGCGCCGGGGAGGCGCCTTTTGGTATTTACTCGTCGAGGAAGCTTTTTAGCACTTCCGAGCGCGATGGGTGGCGCAGTTTGCGCAACGCCTTGGCTTCGATCTGCCGGATCCGCTCCCGGGTGACGTCGAACTGCTTGCCGACTTCTTCCAGGGTGTGATCGGTGTTCATATCGATGCCAAACCGCATCCGAAGAACCTTGGCTTCACGGGCGGTGAGGCCGGCCAGTACTTCGTTGGTGGCGTTTTTCAGGCTTTCCATGGTGGCTGAGTCCAGTGGCGATTCGCCGCTGGTATCCTCGATAAAGTCGCCCAGATGCGAATCTTCATCATCACCGATCGGAGTTTCCATTGAAATCGGCTCTTTGGCGATTTTCAGCACCTTGCGGATTTTGTCTTCCGGCATTTGCATGCGCTCGGACAATTCTTCCGGTGTCGGTTCGCGGCCCATTTCCTGCAGCATCTGCCGGGAGATCCGGTTCAGCTTGTTGATGGTTTCGATCATGTGCACTGGAATACGGATGGTGCGGGCCTGATCGGCAATCGAACGGGTAATGGCCTGACGGATCCACCAGGTGGCGTAGGTGGAAAACTTGTAGCCACGACGGTATTCAAACTTATCCACCGCTTTCATCAGACCGATGTTGCCTTCCTGGATCAAATCAAGGAATTGCAAACCACGGTTGGTGTATTTCTTGGCAATCGAGATAACCAGACGCAGGTTGGCCTCGACCATTTCTTTCTTGGCCCGGCGTGCTTTGGCTTCACCAATCGACATCCGACGGTTGATGTCTTTGATTTTGGCGATGCTAAGGCCGGTTTCTTCTTCGACTTTTTTCAGCTTTTCAATGCAGCGGAATAAATCATCTTTGAAATCAGCAAGTTTCTCAGAGTGTGGTTTCTTGGCTGCAATTTCAGCGTCGATCCAGGCCGAAGAGGTTTCATTGCCAGTAAAGGCTTTAACGAAGGCCTTCTTGGGCATTTTGGCGTGCTCGACGCTGTGTTTCATGATCAAGCGTTCTTGCACCCGCACCCGATCCATCATTTCCCGCATGTTTTTGACCAGGCGGTCAAATTGCTTCGGTACCAGACGGAAGCAGCGGAACACTTCGCTCAGCTTCAGAATTTCTTCTTTGGTGGTGGCGTGCTCACGGCCATTGTTAACAATGGAGTTGCGGGTGATGTCGTACTGATCGCGTAGCTCAGCAAATTTGACCCGTGCAACCTCCGGATCCGGACCGCTGTCGCCATCATCGGAGTCATCGCTGTCGTCGTCATCGTCGCTGTCATCGTCGTCATCGTTGTTGGACTCTGGCACATCCGAACCAATGTTGGTGCCGATGACCGGCGCTTCTTCCAGCTCATTCGGATCGACAAAAGCGGTAACGATATCGCTCAGTCGCATTTGGTCGGCTTCGTATTTGTCCCATAATTCCAGCAGGTAAGTGATGGCTTCGGGGTACTCGGCGACCGAGGTTTGCACCTGATTGATGCCGTCTTCAATGCGTTTGGCGATTTCAATTTCGCCGTCGCGGGTCAACAGCTCGACGGTGCCCATTTCCCGCATGTACATCCGCACCGGATCGGTGGTACGGCCCAGTTCTTTGTCGACGCTGACCAAGGCTTGGGCGGCTTCTTCTGCTGCATCGTCATCGGCGGCAGCATCCGCCATAATCAAATCATCGGCATCGGGGGCAGATTCAAACACCTGAATCCCCATGTCGTTGATCATGCGGATGATATCTTCAATTTGCTCCGAGTCGATAATGTCTTGTGGAAGGTGGTCATTGACTTCGGCAAAGGTGAGGTACCCTTGCTCTTTACCTTTCAAGATTAGGAGTTTGAGTTGCGACTGAGGACTTTGCTCCATAGAGGCTGTTCTTCCACTCAAGTTAATGATTAAACGAATTGCGAACTTTCAATTATAGCAAACTGCGGCATTTCTAGCCAGCAATTAGCTGGGGGCCGTTCGCGGTTTTCTGCTTTTCAGCGCGGTTAACAACAACAGGTATTCTTGCTGCTCAGCCGGGGTCAGCTTTTGCAGCTTGGCGGTACGTTCCAGCGCTTCCAGTCGCTGTTGCAGGTATTGATCTTCAATCGCTGCAAAGGTGTCGATAAACTCTGGTTCAATTTGCTCTGGCTCCAGTTGCGGATCCCAGACTGCCAGCTTATTGAGTATTGTGTACTCTGGGCTATCGCGCCAGTGCTCCAACAATTGCGCGGTGCGGATGCCTGGGCTGTCGATGATTTTTTGTTGCAGGGCCAGCAGCAACTCAATACCGGGCAAACTGGCGCCAGCCAAATCCCTGGCTTGCACAATGGCGTTGGCCAGCATCGGGTATTGCAACAGCAAAGCAATGGCGCGGCGCATCGGTGTCATCGCCTGAGCTTTTGGCAAAAAGCGTGCGCTGCTGCCTTTGGCTGGGGCCGCTGTTGGCGCCTTGGCTTTGCCTATCAGGTTGTGCAGCTTATCGCTGAGCTGTTCGCGATAAAATTCGCTGGGGATCTGGCCCAGCAAGGCTTTGCCCTCTGCCAGCAAGGCCGACTTGCCGGCATCGCTGCGGACATCGTGCAGCGACAGCAAGTGTTCAAAAAAGTACTGTTGCAAACTGCTGGCGTTGGCGATGCGCTGTAAAAAAGCGGTTTTGCCTTCTTGCTGCACCATGCTGTCCGGATCTTCGCCATCGGGTAAAAATACGAACTTGAGCTCCACCCCATCTTTTAGTTGTGGCAAGGCATTTTGCAAGGCACGCCAGGCTGCATCGCGACCGGCCCGATCGCCATCGTAACAGCAGACTACCGAGCGGCAGTAACGAAACAGGGTTTGCATGTGATCGCTGGTGGTGGCGGTGCCGAGGCTTGCCACGGCAAAATCGATGCCTTGCTCCGACAAAGCCACCACATCCATGTAGCCTTCAACCACCAGTACCTGATCCAGCCGTTCTTGCTGCTGACGGGCTTCGAACAACCCATAGAGCTCACGCCCTTTATGAAACAGCCGGGTTTCCGGCGAGTTCAGGTATTTGGGCGTGCCGTCATCAAACACCCGACCGCCAAAGGCGATGACCCGACCACGGCGATCGCGAATGGGAAACATCAAACGATGACGGAAAAAATCGTACTCGCGGCCCTGGTCATTGCGGTTGGTGAGCTTGAGTTCAAACAACTGATCGCGTGTCTTTTTGTCCGAGCCAAGCTGACGCAGCAAGAAATCCCAGCTATCTGGCGCGACCCCGATGCCAAATTTTTGCACTGTGGCCGGACTTAAACCGCGCCGCTTCAGGTAGGCCTGTGCTTCTGCACTGGCTGGGCCTTGCTGCAATTGTTGTTGCCAGAGGGTGCTGGCTTTTTGCATCAACTGATAGTCATCGGCCTGACCTGTGGGCCGGGCCGGGCCACCACCTTCACGCGGCACTTCCAGATGGTGCATGGCCGCCAGTTCTTCAATGGCCTCCGGAAACTCCAGTTGCTCGTATTCCATTAAGAAGGTAATGGCATTGCCATGGGCGCCACAGCCAAAACAATGGTAAAACTGTTTGTCCTGACTGACAGTGAAGGAGGGCGTTTTTTCGTTATGAAAAGGGCAGCAAGCCGAATGATTGCGGCCTTTTTTTTTCAAAGGCACACGCTGATCAATCAGCTCGACGATGTCGGTTCGAGCCAGCAAATCATCAATAAACTGTCGCGGGATCTGTCCTGCCACTGGATAGTTTCACTTTGCTCAGAAAAAGACAAACCGTGCCAAAAGCACGGTGTGGTCAGCCAGGCTGTTGTCTGTGCCGGCCGTATTCACAGCCGGTCGACAGTATGACGCTTTATTGCTTTGTGAGCTGCTTGCACAGCCGCTGCATGCCGGGCAATAAAACGCAGTTGCAGCGCTTCGGTCTAGTACAGATTAGTACAGACGGATGCGGCGTGCATTTTCGCGAGAAAGCTTCTTGGCATGGCGTTTAACCGCTGCCGCTTTCTTGAGCTTACGAATCCAGGTAGGCTTCTCGTAGAATTCTTTTGCGCGCACGTCAGCCAGGATACCGGCTTTTTCACAAGAGCGCTTGAAACGACGCAGAGCTACGTCAAAGGGTTCGTTTTCTTTTACTTTAACAACAGGCATTAAATTCTCACCTCGGTTTATCCGGTCAGTCAGCGACCAATACGATTAAAAATGGTGCGGCATTTTACTCAAAAGCCAGGGGGCTTGTAAAGGGATTCTGTGGATCGCTGGTGATTTAGCTCGGATCCCAGTACAATTCGCGGGTTTTCGGCCGGAGGTAACGATGCGGGTACTGGGAATTGAGACGTCCTGTGATGAAACAGGCATTGCCATTTACGACACCAAACTGGGCTTATTAAGCCATCAGCTGTACAGCCAGGTCAAGTTGCATGCCGATTACGGCGGGGTGGTACCGGAGCTGGCATCGCGTGACCATGTGCGTAAAACCCTGCCGTTGATCCGAGCTGCGCTAAAAGAAGCCAACAGCAATGCCGCTGATATTGAAGGCGTGGCCTATACCGCAGGACCCGGCCTGGCCGGTGCCTTGCTGGTAGGTGCCTCCATTGGCCGTAGTCTAGCCTTTGCCTGGCAAAAACCGGCTATCGGCGTGCATCATATGGAAGGCCACTTGCTGGCACCGATGCTGGAAGCTGAGCCGCCGGCCTTTCCTTTTTTAGCCTTGCTGGTATCCGGTGGCCACACCCAACTGGTGGCGGTGGCCGGCATTGGCCAGTACCAACTGTTGGGCGAGTCCATCGACGATGCCGCCGGTGAAGCCTTTGATAAAACAGCCAAATTAATGGGGCTGGATTACCCCGGTGGACCTTTGCTGGCCAAAATGGCGGTTGCAGGCAACCCGGCGGCGCACCGTTTTCCGCGGCCCATGCTGGACAGGCCCGGACTGGACTTTAGTTTCAGTGGCCTGAAAACCGCGGCCTCACAAGTCATTGCCAAAGCTGGCAGCGATGCGCAAAGCCGGGCCGATATCGCGGCTTCATTTCAACAAGCGGTGGTGGATACTCTGGTCGCCAAGTGCGAGCGGGCGCTGGAGCAAACGGGTCTGAGTCGTTTGGTGGTGGCCGGTGGTGTCAGTGCCAATAGTTCGCTGCGTGAACAGCTGGCTGCTTTGTTGAAAAAACGCGGCGGTGCCGTTTTTTATCCGCGGAAAGAGTTTTGCACCGACAATGGTGCCATGATTGCCTTTGCCGGTCATCAACGTTTGCTGGCTGGGCAGCAGCAGGATCTGGCGATTGCGGTGCAACCGCGTTGGCCGATGGAGCAGCTGTCAGCTCTGTAAGCCGGGCTATTCTTTCAGATTTTTATCTTTATCCCAAACCCGGCTTTCAGTACCACGTAAAAGCCGGGCAATATTCTGATGATGGCGGGCAATAATCAATACGCTGAGCATCAGCACCGGCAGGGTGTACATCGGCTTGATAAACCAGGTAAAGACCGGCGCCAGGCCGACGGTAATAATGGCGGCCAACGACGAGTAGCCGGTAATGGCCAGCACCAGCACCCAGCTGGCCAGCAACAGGCCGGTTAAATCCAGCCCTATCGGCATCATGGTGCCAAGGGCGGTGGCTACCGCCTTCCCCCCTTTAAAACCAAAAAACAGCGGGTAGATGTGGCCCAGGCAGGCGCAAATACCAATCAGCCCCAGGTAAAGGGGCTCCACGCCCAAAAAGTAGGATCCCCAGACCGGAATGGTGCCTTTTAAAATATCAAACAACAGCACCAGTGCTGCTGGCAGCTTACCGCCGCTGCGCAGCACATTGGTGGCACCGGGGTTGTTGGATCCAGTGGTTCTGGGATCGGGCAAGCGAAACAGCTTGCTAATCAGCACCGCCGACGAGATGGATCCCAGCAAATACGCCAGCAGCATCAGAGTCAGGATCAAGGGTGTCATCAATGCGGTTCCTCAGCCTGGATTTTTACGTTAAGATCGGCGTCGCCTGGTCAAGGTGGTGACAACCTATCCAATCGGCCTGTCTTCGCATCTTACCCTGAACCTGCAGTGGAATGAACTGATGGATACTGTTTTTATTAAAAAGTTGTGCATCGATACGGTGATTGGTGTGTACGAATGGGAAAAATCCATTCAGCAGCGGCTGGAGTTGGATTTGGAGCTGCAGTGCGATACCCGTCAGGCTGCTGCCAGTGACGATATCCGTCAGGCGCTGGATTACAGTGTGATAGCGACCCAGGTGACCGAGCTGGTGCAGCGCGAACCCATTGAGCTGATCGAAACTGTGGCTGAGCGGGTGGCGGCCTTGTTGTTGCAAAACTTTGTTACCGACCGTGTGCAGGTCAGCGTAAGCAAACCCGGTGCGGTACCCACCGCCGAAACCGTCGGTGTGCGCATTGTGCGGGAGGCCAGCTGATGGCCTTGATACTGATCAGCATTGGCAGCAATATCGAACGGGAAAAACACATCCGGGCCGCCATTGCAGAGCTCAAAGCCGCCTTTGGCGCCTTGCAGGTATCCTCTGTCTACGAAAGTGAAGCGGTTGGTTTTGACGGCGATCCCTTTTACAACCTGGTGGTGGGCGCCAACACCGAGTTATCGGTTGAAGCCTGCGTTGAGTTGTTTAAAGCCATTGAAGATCGTCATGGCCGCAAACGCGATGTGGCACGTTTTTCCGGCCGGACGCTGGATTTGGACTTGCTGACCTACGATCAGATGATGTGCCAGCAGCCGATTGAACTTCCACGTGATGAAATCACCAAAAATGCCTTTGTATTGTTGCCGCTGGCAGAGCTGGTTCCAGAGCAGATCCACCCACCCAGTGGCCTGACGTATCGTCAATTATGGCAAGACTACCCGAAACAGCAAAAGTTGTGGACGGTGCCTTTTTCATGGAGTGAAAGCTAAGTGAGTACCATCGAAATTCTTATTTTATCGATTATTCAGGGCATTACTGAATTTCTTCCTATATCTTCCTCGGCACATTTGATCTTGCCCTCGGCCATTTTGGGCTGGGAGGATCAAGGCGTTGCCTTTGATGTGGCGGTGCATGTCGGCACCCTGGCTGCAGTAGTGCTGTATTTTCGTCGCGATGTGGGGCGGATTTTGGTGGGCTGGATGCACTCCCTACGGGGGCAACAAAGCACCCATGGCACTCTGGGCTGGATGCTGATTGTGGCCACCATACCGGCGGGTTTGGCCGGCTTGCTGTTCGCCGGCCTGATTGAAACGGTACTGCGTTCGCCCTGGGTGATCGCCTGCACCACGCTGATTTTTGGTAGCTTGCTCTGGTACGCCGACCGAACCGCCAAACAGCAAACCGATGTGATGCATTTAAGCTGGCGCCAGGTGCTGGTGATTGGGGTGGCCCAGGCCGTGTCGCTGATTCCGGGCACCTCACGCTCTGGTGTGACCATGACGGCCGGCCTGATGATGGGGCTGGATCGCGCCAGTGCCGCCCGTTTTTCGTTCTTAATGTCGATTCCGATCATTGTGCTGATAGGGCTCTATCAAACCAGCAAGTTGATAAAAAACCCGGAGATTTACGATATTCCAGCGCTTGGTTTGGGCATGCTGCTGTCCTTTTTCAGTGCACTGGTGTGCATTCATTTGTTTTTAAAAATCATCAGCCGGATGGGCATGCTGCCCTTTGTCATTTACCGGTTGGCACTGGGCATTGGCCTGGTGATCTTTTTAACCTGGTTCGCCGGCTAAGGCCCGATGTACGACCCCTTGCTGGATAAGACACCCGGTTGCAATGTCCCTTACCCGACATCTTACTGGGCAGGGCAGCAGCAAGCCGGGCCTGGTTATCCGGCTTTGCAGCACGACTGCACTGCCGATGTGGTGGTAATAGGGGCTGGTTATACTGGCCTGAATGCTGCCCGGGTGCTGGCCGAGCGCTTTTCACAGCAGGTGGTGGTGTTGGAGGCGCACCAGCCCGGTTGGGGCTGCAGCGGACGTAACGCCGGCTTTGTACTAAAAGGCTCCGGCCGGCTCGGGGCGGTGCAGCTGACCGAGCGCTTTGGCCTGAAAACGGCTCAGGCCTGTTACCGCGAATACCGGCTGGCTTTTGAGCAAGTGGCGGCACTTTGCCAACAGGGTGCGATCGCTTGTCAGGCTCAGCCGCCTGGGTACTACAAACTGGCGCATCAGCCGCGCTTTTTAGCTGTATTTGAACAGCAGCAACAGCTACTCAATCAGCATTTTGGGGAACGATTGCAATGCCTGAGCCAGGCCGAGTTGCAGCAAGAGCATCTGGCTGATCAGCAGGCCTGTGGTGCTTTGCTCGACCCGGACTGCTTTGGGGTCAACCCGCTGCAACTGGCGCTGGGTTACAGCCAGTTGGCTGAGCAGGCCGGTGCGACCCTCTATGGCGGCTCACCCGTGCTGGGTTGGCAGCAGCTTCTAGGCCAGCACCGGTTGCAAACCCCTCAAGGCTCGGTAACGGCCAAAAAAGTGCTGATCGCCACCAATGGCTATACGCCGAAAGATTTTCATCCGCTGCTCAATGGGCGCATCCTGCCGGTACTCAGCAGCATCCTTGTCACCCGGCCGCTGACGGAGGCTGAGCGAAAGGCTTGTGGTTTTCGTGGTCAGCCCATTGTGATGGATACCCGATCGCTGAAATACTACTACCGCTTATTGCCGGATGGCCGTTTGTTGTTTGGTGGCCGCGGGGCTATTCAGGGCCGACATGCCGATAAACCCCGTTACACCAAGGCTTTACTAAGCGCTTTGCAGCGCAGTTTTCCGGCTCTGGCTGGCATTGCCGTTGATTATCAGTGGAGCGGTTGGGTGGCGGTGTCGCTGGACGATCTACCGCACCTGCATCAGGCGCCAAAGGACAGTCGCTATGCCGGTGTCAGTTACGCCGCTGGCTATTGCGGCAGTGGCTTGTCGTTTTCTGCGCTGGCCGGGCAACGGCTGGCGGAGCTTGCGATGGGGCAATCCATTCCGGATTTGCCGTGCTACCGCCAGCCATTGAGGCGCTTTCCGATGGCCCGCTGGCGCCGGCTTGGCCAGTGGCTTTATTATCAATGGGGACGCTGGCAGGATCAGCGCCACTAGTTGCTTAGTTGCTCGAAGTGAAGGAGTTTTGCATGAACAAAAGTATGCTCACCAATGGCGTGGCACTGGCATTGACTATCGCTGGTTTTGGCCTGGCGCAGCCCTGGTTGCTCACCACCGGCTTATTTGCCTTGTCCGGCGGTTTGACCAACTGGCTGGCGGTGCATATGTTGTTTGAAAAAGTACCCGGCCTTTATGGCTCCGGCGTGATCCCGGTCCGCTTTGAGCAGCTCAAACAAAGCCTGCAGCAGCTGTTGATGACACAGTTTTTTAGCAGCGACAACATCGACCGCTTTTTGCATCAGCAAGATGAATACGGCGAGCCGATGAAGCTGGAGCTTGGCCCGGTCATCGAGCAGGTGGAGCTGGATCCTGCTTTTGATGCGCTGTTAAAGGTGGTGGAAGAGTCCTCCTTTGGCTCCATGCTGATGATGGTGGGTGGCAAAAAGGTGCTGCTGCCACTGCGTGAGCCCTTTATACAAGAACTCAAAGCTGCTCTGACCGAGATTGCTGACTCCGATGCCTTCCAGCAGCAGGTCTTATTGCAGTTGGAGCGCCCAGAGCAGATGCAGCAAATTCAGCAGCACATTGAAACCATTGTCGAGGCCCGGCTGGATGAACTCACGCCTGAGCTGGTGAAGCAGATGCTGCAACAGATGATCAAAGAGCACCTGGGCTGGCTGGTGGTGTGGGGTGGTTTCTTTGGCGGCCTGTTGGGCTTGCTGGCTGCTTTGGTACTGAATGGTTAACCAGCAGGCAAAGCCTGCTGGTTATTTTCATCCCTTTTAGCCCGGATGCTGGTGCTCGGCGGCGGTTTCCTGATGATGCCCCGGTGCAGCCATCGGTTTGTTTTCATGGCGCCACAACAACAGCGCAAACACCAGGCCGGTGACGGCAAGGCCGGTGTAAAACCACATGCCAGGCGCATAACCGGCGACATTGTCGGCACTGGCTTGATTCAGATCATTCAGATAACCAATCACCGGGGGCACGATGGACCAGCCGATTTGCTGGCACAAGGTCATGGTGGCGTAGGCGGTGCCTAAGCGGCGCTGATCAACGGTGTATGCCACCGAAGGCCACATTGCTGCTGGTACCAGCGAAAAGACGCAGCCTAGCAGCAGCATCACCAGCAACAAGGTCAGTGGAATGCTGCTGCCAAACACCATCACCGGCACGCCGGCCGGCAGGTAGGTGACCGCCAGAAACAGCGGCAGCATCAACAAACAGCCAACCGTCATAAAAAGACCGCGCCGGCCAACTTTATCGATTAGCAAACCGAACAGCGGGGTGGCGATAATAGCCGATACCATCATCATGCTGTTGAGCATACCGGCCGCCTCTCGCGCCAGGCCATGGGCTTCCTGAAAGTACATAATGGCAAAGGTACGGAACGGGAAAATGGTGGAGTAAAACACCACGCAGAGTGCCACAATAAACCAGTAGCGCTGACCGAATAAGAACAACTCTTTGAACTTCAGTTTATCGGTCTGGCCAGTGGCGCCCAGATCAAAGCGTCCTTCACAGCGTTTTTCCTGCAGCCAATACAGCATGGCAGCCGTCACCGAAATACCGGCGAAGGCGGTCGCCAGCCACAAGGGATCTTGCCAGTTGCTGTACAGCGGGCTGGCAAAGCTGGTCGACCAATCGGCCGAAGCCGAGCCTAAACGGGATAGCGATAAATTGATGCCAAAAGCAAAACTCAGCTCTTTGCCTTTAAACCACTTGGCCAGCACCGTGGTGGCAGCCACAATCAAAGGCTCGGAGCCAAGACCCAGCAGCAAGCGGCCACTGGCAATGATTTCGTAGCGGGGGCTGATGGCGGTGACAATGGCGCCAACCAAACAAATGCTGGCAAACAGCAGCAAAGCACGTTTGGTGCCGTAGCGGTCGATAATAATACCGCCAATCAGCAGAGCGACGATGGCTCCCAGGTTGTAGATGGAGATTAAAAAGCCGGTTTGCTGATTGCTAAAGCCCAGATCGCTTTGCAGCAAGTCAATTACCGGGCCAAGCGAGTCGTAGACATAGTAATTGCCAAACATCGCCAGGCTAACAAACAGCAGCACCAGCCAGCGGTGCAAAGGGGTAGGCCGGGGCAGGGCCGGGTGTGTTGGATTCATGGTGGTTGTGTTCTCATTCTAAGTGCATCGGTCGATGCTTTTTATCCAGCTTGTACTGTAACGGAGCATTACCTGTCAGGCAATGCTGACAAGGTTGTCAGGCTGTTGTCAGCTTTTGTTACAAAACAGATTTGCACTGCTTGCAGCAGCTTCGTACTATGCTGGGATGCATTTTTAGCCATCAAGGATTTCACCATGAAAAAACTCAGTGTCTTGGCTGTGAGTGTCGCGATGGCCCTCGGCCTCACGGCCTGCGATAACCGTCAAAGCCAAACGGAACAACCCTCGTCATCCCCAACGTCTGCGCAAACAGCCCCGGCGGAGGTGGCATTGACCTCGGGTGTGGAGTTGGAAAACTTTGACAGCAGCGTACGCTTTCAGGATGACTTTTATTACGCCGTCAATGGCAACTGGATTGAGAACAACCCCATCCCGGCCGATCGCTCCCGCATCGGCTCTTTCGATATCTTGCATCAGCAAGCCCAGCAGGCAGTGCTGGATATTATTGAAGAGGTAGCGGCCCGTACCGATTTGGTTGAAGGCTCCAATGAGCACAAGCTGGCCAGCTTCTACAACAGCTTTATGGATCAGGATAAGCTGAATCTGCTGGGCATTGAGCCCATTCAGCCTTTGCTTCAGCGTATCGCTGCCATGGAATCGACCGAACAGCTCGGTCAGGTCCAAGCGGAATTGCAGCGCGATGGCGTGGCGGGCTTGTTTGGCTGGTACGTCAACAACGATGCCCGTGAGTCGACGCAGTACGCGGTCTATTTGTTTCAGGGCGGGCTGGGCTTGCCGGATCGCGATTATTACTTCAACGAGGATGACGATTCATTGCGGTTAAAAGCCGCATATCAGGACTATGTCGCAGATATGTTGGCACTGGCCGGCGTAGCTGACTCGACTGACGCAGCTGAACAGATCCTGGCTCTGGAGCATGCACTGGCCGAGCACCACTGGACCCGGCTGGACAGCCGCAACGCTGACAAAACCTACAACAAGAAAACACCGGCAGAGCTCAGTGCCTTGTTTGGCAATTTTGATTGGGCGGCTTACGCCACTGTGTTTGGTGTACCCGCCGAGCAAGATGTGATTGTGGCACAGCCATCCTACTTCTCGGGCTTGTCGGACATCATTGCCAGCACCGACCTGGCAACCTGGCAGGCCTATCTGACCTACCGCACCATCCACAGCTTTGCCCCGCAACTGAGCGAAACCGTGGCCGATCGCCGTTTTGCCTTTTACAGCCAGACCTTGCAAGGGGTCGAAGAGCAACAACCGCGCTGGCGCCGTGCAGTAGATACCACCAACTCTGTGTTGGGCGAGCTGGTCGGGCAGCTCTATGTCGAGCGGCACTTTAACGAAGCGGCCAAAGCGCGGATGGAGGAGCTGGTTGAGAACGTGCTGCTGGCGTTTGGCGAGTCGATCAAAGAGCTGGAATGGATGTCGGATGCCACCAAAGAGGCAGCACTGGCAAAGCTCAGCACCTTTACCACCAAAATTGGCTATCCGGATAAGTGGCAGGATTACTCGGATTTGACCATTAAAGCCGGTGATCTGGTCGGCAACAGCATTCGGGCCAGTCAGCGGGCTTATGATCAGATGGTCGGTAAACTGGGTGGCCCTATCCAGCGTCACGAATGGTTTATGACCCCGCAAACCGTCAATGCTTACTACAACCCGGTGATGAACGAAATTGTCTTTCCGGCTGCGATTTTGCAACCGCCTTTCTTCGATATGAATGCCGATGATGCGGTCAATTACGGTGCCATAGGCGCTGTGATTGGCCATGAAATTGGTCATGGTTTTGACGATCAGGGCGCTAAGTACGATGGCGATGGCAATCTGCGCGACTGGTGGACTGCCGAAGACCTGGAGCGCTTCCAGCAACTGGGTGCCCGTTTAAGTGCCCAGTACAGCCAGTTTGAGCCTTTCCCTGGTGTTTTTGTCGATGGCGATGTGGCGCTAGGTGAGAACATTGGCGATCTGGGCGGCATGACGGTGGCACTGCGCGCTTATAAGTTGTCGCTTGGCGGCGAAGAAGCTCCGGTGTTGGATGGCTTTACCGGCTTGCAGCGTTTCTTTATTGGTTGGGCGCAGATTTGGCGTGCCAATTTCCGCGAAGAAGCCCTGCGCCGTCAGTTAAGCACCGGGCCGCACTCACCCCCCTACTACCGGGTGATTGGTGTGCTGCCGAATATTCCGGAGTTTTACCAGGCCTTTGATGTGCAGCCAGGCGATGCTATGTATTTACCGGAGGAAGAGCGCGTCAAGATCTGGTAATCATTTTCTGTTATACTTCCACCGGTTAACAGGCAGTCGCAGTGCGGCTGCCTGTTTGCGTGCCGATATTGCCTGTTTGACATTCAACTGGTCTTACCATTTTATTCAGCCGGTTTATACCGGTTATAACCGGATGCGACCACAGGCCAATGTTTTTCCGGCACGTAATTTCTTATAATCACGCAGGTACAATTCCAGAGTCGGCGCTTGCCGGCAGTGCATCCCAGCACAGAGCCGCTAAGCGTCACCAACGACCAAGAGGACACTACAGTGCTACAAGAATATCGTGATCACGTCGCCGAGCGCGCGGCAGAAGGCATCCCGGCCAAGCCGCTGAATGCCGAACAAGTGGCGGCCTTAGTCGAGCTGCTGAAAAACCCACCTCAGGGCGAAGAAGCCTTTCTGGTCGATTTGCTGGAAAACCGTATTCCACCAGGCGTGGACGAGGCGGCTTATGTCAAAGCCGGCTTTTTAGCCGCGGTTGCCAAAGGTGAGACCCAATGTCCTTTAGTGACCCCGGAGCGTGCTACCGAACTGCTGGGCACCATGATGGGCGGTTACAACATTGAGCCTTTGGTCAGTCTGCTGGATCATGCGACCTTGGCGCCTTTGGCTGCCAAAGCCCTGTCACACACGCTGCTGATTTTTGATGCTTTCCACGATGTGACCGAAAAGGCCGATGCGGGCAATGCCTTTGCCAAGCAAGTGGTGGAATCCTGGGCCGAAGCCGAATGGTTCAAAGCCAAACCAGCGCTGGCAGAAAAGATTACCCTGACGGTGTTTAAAGTCACCGGTGAAACCAACACCGACGACCTGTCACCGGCACCGGATGCCTGGTCACGGCCGGATATCCCACTGCACGCGCTGGCGATGCTGAAAAACAGCCGTGAAGGCATTGAGCCGGATGAGCAGGGCGTGCGTGGCCCGATCAAGCAATTGGAAGCCCTGAAAGAAAAAGGTTTCCCATTAGCCTATGTCGGCGATGTGGTCGGTACCGGCTCGTCGCGTAAATCTGCCACCAACTCGGTGCTGTGGTTTATGGGCGACGACATCCCCTACGTGCCCAACAAGCGCGGTGGTGGTTTCGTACTGGGTGGCAAGATTGCACCGATTTTCTTCAACACCATGGAAGACTCTGGCGCGCTGCCGATTGAAGTGGATGTCTCCAACCTGAACATGGGTGATGTGATTGATATCTATCCGTATCAGGGCAAAGTGTGCCGTCATGACAGTGACGAGGTGGTGGCTGAATTCAGCCTGGCGACCGAAGTGTTGCTGGATGAAGTGCAGGCTGGCGGCCGTATTCCACTGATCATTGGCCGTGGTTTAACCGACCGTGCCCGTGAGTTTCTGAAGCTGGAACCATCCACGGTGTTCCGTCGCCCAAGTGCCAAAGACGACAGTGGTAAAGGCTTCACTCTGGCGCAGAAAATGGTGGGTAAAGCCTGTGGCGTGGCGGGTGTGCGTCCTGGTACTTACTGCGAGCCTAAGATGACTACGGTCGGCTCCCAGGATACCACTGGCCCGATGACCCGTGACGAGCTAAAAGATCTGGCCTGTCTCGGTTTCTCGGCCGATCTGGTAATGCAGTCGTTCTGCCATACCGCCGCCTATCCAAAGCCGGTCGATGTCGATACCCACCACACCCTGCCTGATTTTATTATGAACCGTGGCGGTGTGTCCCTGCGTCCGGCCGATGGCATTATCCACTCCTGGTTAAACCGCATGCTGATGCCTGATACCGTCGGTACCGGTGGTGATTCACACACCCGCTTCCCGATCGGTATTTCTTTCCCGGCAGGTTCTGGTTTGGTCGCTTTTGCTGCGGCAACCGGCGTGATGCCGCTGGATATGCCAGAGTCGGTGCTGGTGCGCTTTAAAGGTGAGATGCAGCCGGGTATTACCCTGCGTGACCTGGTGCATGCGATCCCGTACTACGCCATTCAGCAAGGTTTGCTGACGGTGGAGAAAAAAGGCAAGAAGAACATCTTCTCTGGCCGTATTCTGGAAATCGAAGGCTTGCCGAACCTGACTGTTGAGCAGGCGTTTGAGCTGTCCGATGCCTCGGCCGAGCGCTCTGCTGCCGGTTGTACCATCAAGCTGTCGGAAGCTTCCATTGCTGAGTACCTTGAGTCCAATATTGTAATGCTGAAGTGGATGATTGCCGAAGGCTATGGCGATCGCCGCACCATCGAGCGTCGTATTCAGGCGATGCAGGAATGGCTGGCCAAGCCAGAGCTGATGGAAGCCGATGCCGATGCCGAGTACAGCGAAGTGATTGAAATCGACCTGAGCGAAATCAAAGAGCCGATCCTCTGTGCACCGAACGATCCGGACGATGCCCGTCTGTTGTCGGAAGTGGCTGGCGATAAGATTGATGAAGTCTTTATCGGCTCCTGCATGACCAACATCGGTCACTTCCGCGCCGCCGGTAAGCTGCTGGACAAACACAAAGGCCAGCTGCCAACCCGTTTGTGGATTGCTCCGCCAACCAAGATGGACCAGGCGCAGCTGACCGATGAAGGCTATTACAGCATCTACGGCAAAGTCGGTGCCCGCACCGAAATGCCAGGTTGCTCGCTGTGTATGGGCAACCAGGCACGGGTGGCTGAGAACTCCACCGTGGTCTCTACTTCTACCCGGAACTTCCCGAACCGCTTGGGTCAGGGCGCAAACGTCTACCTCGCCTCGGCCGAACTGGCTGCGGTCAGCTCCATCATTGGTCGTCTGCCAACCGTTGCCGAGTACCTGGAGTACGCCAAGCAGATTGATGCGACAGCGGCCGATACTTACCGCTACCTGAACTTCCACAAAATGCCGCAGTACACCAAAAAAGCGGATAATGTGATTATTCAGCAAGCGGTGTAATCAGCACCTGCAATCCTAAAAAGACCTGCCGCGGCAGGTCTTTTTTTGACTTAAAATCGAACCAGCTAGTTACCATAGGCAACACAATAATGCACTACATTCAACGAGAGCTTCGGTTATCCCCGTATCGGCGTGGCTTTCATTTGATCACGCAGGATGTTATCCGTGCGCTACCGGAATTGACGATGGTGCAGCAGGGGCTGCTGCATGTGTTTATTAAACACAGCTCGGCGTCGCTGACCATCAATGAAAATGCCGATCCGACCGTGCGCGGCGATTTTGAGCGCTTTTTCAATCGGGCGGTGCCGGAAAACGAGCCTTACTACCAACATACAGACGAAGGCCCGGACGATATGCCGGCCCACCTGAAAGCCAGTTTGCTCGGCAGCAGTGTGACGGTGCCAGTGACGGCAGGGCGGTTGAATTTAGGCACCTGGCAGGGTATTTATCTGGGCGAACACCGCGATCACGCCAGCGGCAGAAGCTTGGTGCTGACGCTGCATGGCAGTTAAGCTCGCTATCAGGCCAGCAAAGCCAGTTTAATCTCGCCGTAGGAGTACTGCTCGCCAAGTTCTTCTTTCAGGACCTTCAGGCTATCTGCTCCCAGCCGTTCAGCTGCCTGGCGAACGGCGGCTAGCTTATCCGCTGAGACCAGCTCGGTCAGCTCCAGCTCTCCCTGTGCCACGTAATGCGCCAGATGGTTTTCGATGGTGCCCCGGACCAGGCCGCGACGCTCGGCAATCTGCTCCAGGCTGAGCCCCTGCTTAAACAAAGTAAAGCTCTCCAGTCGGCTATCAACTTTGTTGCTGCGCGCCGTGGCTTTGGTGGGGTTGGCTGTCGCCAGGTTGGGCTGCAGATCCTGCTGTTGGCAATAATCGGCCACCAGCTGCAGCAGTGCATCGCCGTATTTCTCCACCGTAGCAGGGCCTACTTTGGGCAGGGCCAGCAAGGCGGGCTTGTTGCCTGGCAGGGCATTGGCAATATGCAGCAGCACCTGTTGATGCAGAACTCGAAAGTGCGCCACCTGCTCGCTGCTGGCCTTGTCAGCGCGCCAACGCTTGAGCGCCTCAAACAGCTCTGGGTGTTGTAGATCATCAAGCTCAATCTTTGCGACGGCTTTTTTGGCTGCATTTTGATTGCTGGTATCGATTTGTGCCCGCGCCACGGCATCCAGGTAGTGGCTGCTGGTAAAGCCCTGCTGCATGCAGTGAAGTGCTGCCTGTTTGATGGCAAGCTGCTGGCGCAGCTGCTCGATGGTTTTGGTCAGTTGTTTGCGGATGGCCTGGTTGTCCGTGTCAAAAGCAAATGCATCCAGCCAGGCTTGCAAGGCAGAGAGCTTATCCTTGAAATAATCGCCGGCCTTGTTCAGTCGCTCCAGCAGGGGGGCTTGCTGCTGTGGCTCCTGCTGCGGATGGAAGAGCGACTTGAGTTGACGCTCAAAGCTGCTGGCTACCGCCAGCACCTCCGTATCCAGACGCTGGCGGATAGCCGCCAGCTGGTCGGCGCTGCTGCTGCGGATCAGTGACTGCTGCTGGTGCAGCAGAGTACTGAGGCTCCTAAGTTGGTGGCCCAATTGGCTAAAGTCGAATGCATCCAGTAGCAGCGCTTGCTGGTAGTCAATTTTGGCCTGCTGCACCTGAGCTTGGTCTGGCAGCGCTTGCTCTCGGCTAAACTGGCTGACGGCCTGGTCGGTCAGCACAGAGCGTGCCGAGAGCGGCGTCTTTAATACCAGGCCGTCAAAGCGTTTGCAGCGACTGAGGGCGACATAGATCTGGCCATGGGAGAAGGCCGCTTCGCCGTCGATGATAGCCCGCTCGAACGTCAGGCCCTGACTCTTGTGAATGGTGACCGCCCAGGCAAGTCGCAGTGGGATCTGCTTAAAGCTGCCAATCACCTGCTCTTGGATAGCGCCTGATGCCTTGTCCAAGCCATACTTGATATTTTCCCAGCTGACGGGCGACAGCTGAATATCTTGCGCTTCGCCGGGGCAGCGCACCGATACCGACTCTTTATCCAGTTGGGTAATGACACCGGTTTTGCCGTTGTAATAGCGCTGCTCGGCATTATCATTTCGCATAAACATCACCTGAGCCCCTACTTTTAGCAGCAGTGTTTCGGCGACCGGATAGTTTTGCGACGGATAATCGCCTTCAATCACGGCGGTAAACTCCAGTCCGGGCCCTGGCAGCCTGGCCAATTGCTGCTCATTGATGGCATCGGCACTGTGATTGTGGGTGGTCAGGGTAATGTAATCTTCCCCCGATGCGGGTTGAAAGTCGGGTTGATAGCGGCTGTTTAGCAGGGCGAGGGTGGCTTCATCCAACTGGTTGTCGCGCACTTTGTTCAGCAGCTCAATAAAGCGCGGATCGGACTGGCGGTAGACCCGCTGCAATTCAATGGTCAGCCAGGGCGTTTGTTGCAGCGCCTTGCTTGAGAAAAAGTAGCCGTTGTCGTAGCTGCTTTTTAGCAGCTCCCAATCCTGCGCTTTGACCACCGGCGCCAGCTGATGCAGATCGCCAATCATCAGCAATTGCACCCCGCCAAAAGGCTGGTTGTTGCGCCGGTAACGTCTAAGCACGGCATCGACCGCATCCAGCGTATCGGCCCGGACCATACTGATTTCATCAATGACCAACAGGTTCAGACTACGGAGCAGATTGATTTTTTCCTGACTAAAGCGCTGTGGTTGCACCAAGCTGCTGCCCGGCAGCCAGGGACCAAAGGGCAACTGAAAGAATGAGTGCAGGGTAACACCACCGGCATTCACCGCAGCCACGCCGGTAGGCGCCGTCACCACCATGCGTTTGGGCGAGTGCTGCTTCAGCTCACGCAGAAAGCTGGTCTTGCCGGTCCCGGCTTTGCCGGTTAGAAACAGGTTGCGGCCGGTATGCTCTAGCAGCTCTCTGGCCAGCTGCAGCGGCTCGTTGATGGTTGAGACTGGGGTCTGTGCCATGCGTTGTCGTCCTTGCTGTTCGAGTGGTATCCTAGCCAAAAGTTAGACTTTATGATGCAAAAATGCAAATTTATTGTTTTTATGCTGGGGTTGTGCTGTGCAGAGCCCTTTTCGACATTGCAGCCGATCGGTATCAATCCATACTCTGTAGGCGCTTTGCCTGCTGAATCGCCTCCAACCGTGCCTGCTGCAGTGCTTGCTTGATGGCATCGCCTTTCATACCTGGCTGAATCAGAGCTTTGATATCAACGGCCTGAGCGGCGGCGGCGAGCTTCGGTAATAACTGCTCGCCCGGGTAGTCGGCCTTTTCAAAGCCGGTACGGCCGCGTAAATCGGCGATACAGCAGCGGATAATGGCATCCAGTCGCTCGGGTTTGCGCCAGAGGTCAATGCCATCAAACAGTTTTAACACGGTGCTGGCTTTGAGCTCTGTCGCTCGATGGATCAGTTGATGGTACTGGCAGACCAAGAGCGCCAGATCCCGGCAATCGTTCGGGACTTTTAAACGCTGACACAGCTGACGGATCAGCGGTAAGCCAGTGTGCTCATGGCCATGATGCGAGGGCCAGTGCTCTGGCGGGCTAACGCCTTTACCCAAATCATGCACCAGGGCAGCAAAACGAATGTCGATACGCTCGGACAGTTGTGCTGCATGCTGCAGTACCAGCAAGGTATGCACACCGGTATCAATTTCCGGGTGCCATTTGGCTGGCTGGGGCACACCCCAAAGGGCATCGATCTCTGGCATCAGCTGCTTTAAAGCACCGCAGCGTCTTAGCAATTCAATAAAGGCTTCCGGGTGCTGGGTGCTGAGCGCTTTACTGAGTTCCTGCCAGACGCGCTCTGCGCTTAATGCCTGCAGCTCACCGCTGTCACTCAGTTGCTGCATCAGGGCAAGGGTGTCGTCGGCCACTTGAAAACCCAGGTGGTAATAGCGGGCATAAAAACGGGCCACTCGCAGTACCCGGAGCGGATCTTCAGCAAAAGCCGGTGAGACATGGCGCAGCAGCCGTGCTTTCAGATCCGCCACGCCGCCATAAGGGTCGACCAGGCTGCCATCCTCGGCTTTGGCGATGGCATTGATGGTCAGATCACGCCGGGCTAAATCCTGCTCCAGCGTGACATCGGGCGCCGCGTAAGTCACAAAGCCGGTGTACCCCGAGCCTTGTTTGCGTTCGGTACGGGCCAGCGCATATTCTTCTTTGGTTTTGGGGTGCAAAAAAACCGGGAAGTCTTTGCCTACTTGCTGGTAGCCTAAATCCAGCAGTTGTTGCGGGTGCGCGCCCACCACCACCCAATCCCGCTCATGAAAGGGGTAAGCAAGCAATTCATCGCGAACAGCACCGCCAACAAGATATATCTGCACAGGCTTTTACCTTGAGTGTTTTTTTGCCATTATACCCATCCACTGAAACTTTTCAGCGATTAGCACAGGAAGCGCGCATGTACACCGGCTTTTTTGGCCTGCACAGCCAGCCTTTTTCGATTGCTCCAAACCCGGACTTCCTCTACCTGAGTGGGCGTCACGCCGAGGCTCTGGCACATCTTCGCTATGGCCTTGGCGATGCAGGCGGTTTTGTGTTGTTGACCGGTGAGGTGGGGACTGGCAAAACCACCGTTTCCCGTGCTTTGTTGCAGGAATTGGATGAAACGACTGAGTTGGCTTTTATTCTCAACCCAACTTTGTCGGAGCTGGAGCTGTTGGCGACCATTTGCGACGAGCTGCGCATCCGCTACAAAAAATCGGACGCCAGTCTGAAAATGCTGGGCGATAAAATTAAAAATCGTTTGCTGAAAAACCACCAGCAGGGCAAGCAAACCTTGCTGATTATTGATGAAGCCCAGCATTTGCAGCCGGTGGTGCTGGAGCAGCTGCGGCTACTGACCAACCTGGAAACCAACAGCCAAAAGTTGTTGCAAGTGATTTTGATTGGGCAGCCCGAGTTGCAACAACTCTTGCAGCGCTCGGATTTACGTCAGCTGGCGCAACGCATCACAGCGCGGTATCATCTGATGCCACTCACCGAAGCGGAAGTGCAGCAGTACCTGGCGTATCGCCTTAAGATTGCCGGCTCGGAAAGGCCGGTGTTTGATGCAGCTGCCAGGCGTCAATTGTACCAGCGCAGTCAGGGGATCCCGCGTTTGCTGAACCTGTTGGCCGATAGAGCCATGTTGGCCGCTTATGCCAGGCAAAAACCGCTGGTCGGTAAAGCGGAGGTGCAGCAGGCGGCGAAAGAAGTTTTGCCTGCCAGTGTCGCCTCTGCTCAGTTGGTACAGCCCGGTGTCTGGCTTTGGTTATTGGCTTTGGTCCCTTTAATGGCCGCTTTGGGGTATCTATTGGCGCGCTGGCTCCATTAAGGTTTAAGCAGCAGCCCCTTGGTTTCGCTTTTTTCAGGAGTATTGGATGTCCATTTTGATGGATGCGTTAAAACAGCAACAAGCAATCAGCAGTGCGCCTGCAGCCAGTCGGTCGGCTGTGTTTTGGTTGGGCGTATTGGCCGGTGCAAGTTTGCTTGCTGTGGCACTGGCTGCAGGTTACTGGTTGGGCAGTCAACAACAGCCAGTGATTGAAGCCAAAGCAGAGCAGACGGCAAGTACCCAGCCTGAGCTGGCCAGTCAGCAGCAAATTCTGGCTGCGCTAACCACCGAGCTGAAGCCGGCAGAGTCAGCGCAACTGCAAGCGCAAGAGCAAGCAACGACAGTTGAGTCGGTGGATCCCGTCAGAGCCATGCCAGAGACTGAAACAGTCCAAGTCGCTGCTGAGCCAGTGACCAGGCCAGCGCAACCAGCGATGCCATCGTTGGATGAGCTGGAAGATACCGAGGTCTCGGCGGAGTTGCAGCAGCGATTTGCCCAGGCAATGGATGAGCTGGAGCAAGAAGGCTCTGGCCGCAGTCAGGTCCGGGTGCACGACGCACCGGCCCGTGATATTACCGAGTTGGCACCTCAGGTACAGCGGCAATTGCCGCCGATGCGTTTTGAAGCCCATGTGTTTGCCACTATGCCATCGAGGCGTTGGGTCAAGGTGAATGGGCGTACCTTGCAACAAGGTCAGTGGCTTACCACCGATATTCAATTGGTCGAGATCCACCAGAACCATGTGGTCTTGCGTTACCGCCAACTGGAGTTCAGCATGGCAGCGCTTAGCGAGTGGCCGGGCTAGGGCCTGGCCATTAGAGGTAATTTGCTGCTTGCAGGCCGTACTGCTCCAGATCGATGCAGTAGTCGATACTTTCCTCTTGATGCTTAGCTAAATCGAGCACTTTCATTGGCAAATGGTGTTGATGCTGGCTGTGATAGAAAATTTTCACTTTGGGCTGAGTGGGCTTTTTCGGATTGTTTTCCAATACCAGGCCTAATTTACCGCTGTGCAATTTGACCACGCTGCCGGGTGGGTAGATGCCGATGCAGCGAATAAAACGCTGGGTCAGCTCGTTATCCAACTGGTGGGGTGTTTTCTCCAGCAGTCGTTTACTGGCCAGTTGAGGGTTAACCGGCTTATGCTCTGCGGGGTGCGACAGCTTGTCGTACTGATTGACGATGGCCAGGATCCGGCTGCCCAGATGCAGCTGTTGACCATGCAAGCCTGCCGGATGACCACTGCCGTCCATATGGGCACAGTGCTGAGCGACCCATAATGTGAGCTCTGCTGGCAGGCGCTGCATCTCTGCCAGCAGCTTAAGGCTGGTTGGAATGGCCCTGGCATCGCTGCAGTCATCGCCCAGCGTCACTTTTCCCAGATCGTGCAGCAGTGCTGCCATGATCAGATCCTGGATTTGCCCTTTGGGTAGCTGCAAATGATGGCCGAAGGCAGCAATGTAGACAGCGCAATGAATGGCGTGTTGCAGCAGATTGTCACTGCTTTGCGCAATTCGGCTAAGGCACAGCAGCACATCCTGATTGCGGCTCACTGAGTCAGCCAGACCACAGCTCACCTCTTGTACCAGTGCCAGATCAATGGGATCTTGCCGCCGACAGCTTTCCAGCAAGCGATGCTGTTTGCGTTGCAGCTGCTGCAAGGTACGCTCGGCTTTTGGAAGCTCGGCAGCAAAGTCAGTTCGTGGTTGTTTGCTTTCATCGGATGATGAATGCTCTGCAGGCTGATCATCGTCGGACAGGGATGATCGCAGGCTAGGGTCCGCCAGCTCAGGATCAATCCAGACCTGCAACACGCCTTTTTTACGCAGCAGCTCAATGGTTTTTTGACTGCGTACCAGCCCAGCTTCTTTGATTAGGACAGAGCCGGTCTGTTGGCTCACGCGCACTACAAAATCACCTGGTTGCAATTGCTGCAAAGATACTTCCTGTAACGCCATAACCTCTGGGTACCTCAAACTGATACGCTTCCGCTTTAGTGTAGCTTAGTAACGCTAAATTAACAGTAGTTTGCCGCAAGTGGTATCAAAAATACAGTAAGTAGCGAGTCGGGTGCTTTGCAGTCAAAAAACCTGAGGCTCTGAAGCTCGCATCTGAAGGTTACTTGGGTATATAATTCGGCAAAAATTGCATAACCACCCAAAATCAACTGCGAGCCCAGTCCATGGTCAAAGCCCGACCCCTTGATCGTATCGATATGAATATATTGGAAACCCTGCAGCGGGAAGGGCGGATTTCCAACGTAGAGCTGGCCAGGCGGGTGAATTTAAGTGCCAGTCCTTGCATCGATCGGGTCAAACGGCTGGAGCAAGAAGGCTACATTGAGCGTTATGGGGCTCAGCTCAACGCCAGCCGGTTAGGCTTTGGCACCACCGTTTTTATTCAGATCACTCTGGATAACACCACCAGCGATGTATTTGACCGTTTCAAGGACGATGTGCTGAAAATCCCCCATGTGGTGGAGTGCCATATGGTCGCCGGAGGGTTTGATTACCTGCTCAAGCTGCGGCTGCCCAATATGGATGCTTACCGCATCATTTTGGCAGAAATCGTCGACTTGCCAGGTGTGATTAAAAATCATACCTATGTGGTGATTGAGCAGGTCAAAAAAGACGATGGCTTGCCACTGAAAGCCAACGAGCAGTTGTAGTACGAACAAAGGGCCGGATGGCCCTTTGTTTATGTTACTTCAGCTGGTTACATCCAGCGATCACTTTGCTTGCGCTTGGGGATCAGCAGCGGCAGCAGCAGCCCCAGCAGCAGCCCAAAGCCAAGAATGGCAGCGCCCAGTACTTTCGGATTTTGCCAAACGCTGTTTTGGCTGGCGTCGACCTGGCGTTTCAGTTGCTCATAGGCATTGTTAGCGACTTGCAGTTGCTCCCGAACCCGACTGTAATCGTCCGTTCGGCTGGCCAGCTCGTTGCTGAGCTGCTCATTTTGTTGTTGCAGTTGGTTCAGCTCGGTTTGCTGATTGGCCAATTGCTCATTCAATTGCTGCATTTGCACGGCCAAGCCCGGTTGATCGGATACATACTGACCAGGCAGCCAGCCACGGCGGTTGCCATCAAACTGGATTTGCACATAACCAGTGTCGCTGTCTCTGTCCAGCCGCTGCACCGCATCGCCAGCATTGACAGTACCAATGATGCGGAACTGATTGCTCGGGCCCGAATGCACATAGACAAACAAAGCGTCACTGATAAAAGCGGGCTCGGCCGTTTCGGCCGCGCTGTGCGATGGAAAAAAGAAAGCTACACTCAAGAGGAATGCAAAGCAGCTGGTGATGGTTCTGAACATGGGTATCCCGTGATGGAGTCTGATTTTCAGCGGTTGTATCAGGATGATAGGGAGTTGTGGCGGAATTGACAAGTCTGGTGGGAAAAGACTTGTTGCACTGCCGTGGTTATTTTAAGGTAACAGCATCAAAGTTGGCGGGAAGACAACGATGGCGATGGAAATTGAATTAAAGTTTTTACTGCGGTCGGGCCCCGTCAAAGGGCTGGAGGCGCTGCTGCAACCTATGGTTGCAGCGCTGCAGCCCTCAGCCGCCCTGCACCTGTTAAATGGCTATTACGACACCCCGGATCATTGGTTTCAAAAACATGGCATGGGGCTACGCAGCCGGCAGCAGGATGGTCAGATTGAACACACCATTAAATTGGCAGGCAAACAGCATGGCGCCTTGCATGCGCGACAGGAATACAATGTGGTTGCCAGTCAACTGGTGCCGCAACTGGCTGACTTTCCAGCCGACATCTGGCCTGAGTCGACCGATTTACCGGTGTTGCAGCAGCAATTGACTGAGCTGTTTCGCACTGACTTTTGCCGCCAACCCTGGCTGCTGACACTGCAGGATGGCACTTTGGTTGAGCTGGTGCAGGATGAAGGCCATATTCAGACCGCCCAGCAGCAAGCAACCATCTGTGAATTGGAGCTGGAGCTTAAGTCAGGACAAGTTGCCGCCGTGTTTGCGCTGGCCCGTCAACTGGTAACGGCTTTACCGCTGCGACTTGGCATTCAATCCAAAGCCGAGCGGGGCTACCGGCTGAGCGGCAATACTCCTCTGCAAGTCAAAGCTTTACCACCCGAAGCCAGTCCGGCGCTGTTGCTGCGTTTAGTGCAGCATAATGAAGCTTGCTACCTGCAAGATGGAAGCCCGGATGCCATGCTGACCGTGTCGTTGGCACTAAACCGGCTGGCGCAATGGCTAAAAACGGTTCCAACCTTGCAGCGTTGGCAGCCTATCTGCACTCAGTTGTCGGCAAAAGCTGCACAAAGCAAGGCCGATCAGCAGCTGTTCTTTGGCTCTGATTACAATTTGTTGCTGTTGGCACTGTCCGAGCAGTTGCTGGATACGACAGCGTCGGTATGAGTAGCGAGAGCCGGGTGCTGGAGCTGTGCCAGCAGTTGCCGGGCTATAGCGCCTTGACGCAGGCGCAGCAGCAACGCCTGTGCTGGCTCTGCCAGTGCAGCCCGTTTTTCAGCCGCTGTGTGCAGCAGCAGCCTGAGCTGATGCATCTGTTGGAGGATGCGACACTGGCTGCTCCTCTGGATCTGACCGATCCGCTGTCTGCCTTGACCGAGCAGGAGGAAGCCCAGGTCTTTCAAGCCCTTCGCTTGTTTCGGCATCGCAGTCTGGCGCTGCTGTTGGCGGCAGACTTGCTGGCAGTAAAACCTTTACCCCAATCCTTACGTGAAGTCTCCGCCCTTGCAGAGTGCTGCATCCAAAGTGCTTGCAACTGGGCTTATCAGCAGTTGACGCCTCAATGGGGCACGCCGCTGGACGCTCAGGGGCAACCAATGCCACTGCTGGTGTTGGGCATGGGTAAGCTGGGTGGCAAAGAGCTGAATTTTTCGTCGGACATCGATCTGATTTTTACCTACCCCTTCAATGGCGAAACTCAAGGAGGGCGGCGCAGTACCGAGCACCATCAATTCTTTATCAAGCTGGCGCAAAAGCTGATTGCGGCTCTGCATCAGGCTACTGCCGATGGCTTTGCCTACCGGGTGGATATGCGGCTGCGTCCTTTTGGTGACAGTGGGCCTCTGGTGCTGAGTTTTGCCGCCATGGAGGACTATTACCAGGAGCAGGGACGGGACTGGGAGCGTTACGCCATGCTCAAAGCCCGGGTGATGAACCCTGATGGCCATTACAGCAAGGAATTGACTCAGCTGTTGCGACCTTTTGTTTATCGACGTTACATTGATTTTTCGGCCATCGAATCGCTGCGCCGGATGAAACAGCTGATTGAGCAGGAAAACCGTCGCCGCAACCGCAGCGACAACATTAAGCTGGGTGCCGGTGGGATCCGCGAGGTGGAGTTTATCGTTCAGACGCTGCAGCTGATCCGGGGCGGGCGCATTCCTCAGCTGCAAACTCCTTCAATTTTGCAGGCTTTGCCTTTGCTGACAGAGCATGGGCTCTTAACCGAAGCGCAGCAAAAGCAGCTTGGCGAAGACTATCTGTTTTTACGCCGGATTGAGCAATTGCTGCAGGGCATGGACGATCAGCAAACCCAAACACTGCCGGATGCCCCTGAGCAGCAACAACGCTTGTTGCAAATGCTCAATCAGCACGACTGGGCGGCGCTGCGGCAGCAAATCAGTGATTGCATGGCGCGGATCCATCAGGAGTTTTTGCAGGTCATCGAGCCGGAAGACAGTGCCGAGCCCGATGAGCTTTTGGTGGGCAAGCTGCTGTGGGACAGTGACCAAAGTCCGGCCGAGCTGACTGAGCAGGTGGACTGGTTGGCCGCCGAGCAAGCCGGCCAACTGGTTGAGCTGGTGCTTGCTTTTCGCCAGGAGTCGCAAAAGCGGGCGGTGGGCCCGCGAGGGCGGGATTATCTGGCCCGGCTTATTCCGCAAGTGCTGCATTTGCTGGCGTCCAATCAAGCCGGGGTGCCGGTGTTGCAGCGTATCTTGTTGGTATTTCGCAGCATTATGACCCGGACTGCTTATCTGGAGCTGTTGTTTGAAAATCCACCCGCTTTGCAGCAGCTGGTGCTGCTGTGCAGCCAAAGCCAGTGGCTGACCGAGCAGCTGGCGCGTTATCCGATTTTGCTGGATGAACTGATTGATCCGGCACAACTGTACCAGGTGCAGACCAAAGCAGATTATCAGGACCGGGTGCGGCAGCGTTTGCTGCGGGTGCCAGAGGACGATCTGGAGCTGTTGATGGAAAGCCTGCGGCAACACAAACAGGCCCAGCAACTGCGCATTGCTGCAGCCGACATCAGTGGTGCCTTGCCAGTGATGCAGGTGAGCGATCACCTGACCTGGCTGGCTGAAGCCATTATGGAACAAGTCGTCGAGCTGGCCTGGCAGCAAATGGTGGCACGGTATGGTTACCCGGCGGGGCTCGCCGTCGGCAGTGACAAAGGCTTTGCCGTCATCGCCTATGGCAAAATGGGGGGATTGGAGCTGGGCTATGGCTCGGATCTGGATCTGGTGTTTATCCATCACTGCGACAGCCTGGCTGCGACCTCGGGCGAGAAAGCCATCGACTCCCGCCAGTTTTATCTGAAACTGGTGCAGCGGATTTTGCATTTGTGTACCACCCGCACCGCCAGTGGTGTGTTGTACGATGTCGATACGCGGCTGCGGCCTTCTGGCAACGCCGGCTTGCTGGCGATCCATGCCGATACCTATCAGGATTATCTGGCCAATGAGGCCTGGACCTGGGAGCATCAGGCATTGGTTCGTGCCCGTTTGGTGTACGGCGACACTGCTATTGCGGAGCGTTTTCGTCAGATCCGGGCTGCCATTTTAAGCCGGCCGCGGGATCTGCAGGCATTGCAGCAGGATGTGCTGGCCATGCGGGATAAGCTGCGGCAGCATCATGGCTCGGACGATGAACAGCTCAAGCACGCCAGTGGTGGACTGATTGATTTGGAGTTTATCAGCCAGTATTTGGTTTTGGCGCATGCTGCGGCGCACCCGTCGCTGTATCAGTACAGCGACAACATTCGTATTCTGGAGCAGCTTGGTCAAGCCGGGCTGCTGCCGATGGACGAGGTGGCACGGTTGCAGCAGGCGTATCAGCTGATGCGGGCGGTACAGCATCGGCTGACCTTGCAACCGGTGCTGCCGCCGGAGTTGGCGGGCCTGGCCGAAGCCAGAGCCGCTGTGCAGCGAACCTGGCAGGCTGTGCTCTAAAGCCGCTGGCAGTTCTGGTGCAGGTAGCTGTTGGGCTGATCGGTGATCACCAAAGCCCGCTCATTTGGACAGAGGTAACTCAGGATCGGGCTGGGGAAGTTGGGAGCGATAGCCGCGGAAATCTCTTTGACTGCGGCAGTCAGGCTGCCATCGGTTTGAAAATAGTGTTTGACGACGTAATCACGTGGCAGCGTCCAGTAAAGTTCCAAACCTTCCGCCTGGCTGTATTCTTCCAGCTTGGTTTTAACGGTGTCGCCGGCCCGAAAGCGCCGGTCCCGGTGTTGTCCCTGCCAGTTTTCTGCCAACGGGGAAACCTGGCGTGAGCGTTGCTCCAGCTGCTGGGTCAGGCGCCCGCTGGTATCGGGCAGACTAATCACAAAGTCACTGAGCTCCAGATCGGCCAAGGTGCCACGGATCCGCTCGTAAAAGCTGGTAAAGCCTTCGGCCGCCGGGTTACGCTGGGTACTATCAAACTGAAAGGTGGATGGGCGAAACAGCAGCAGAAATACTACGCCTGACAGCACCACCAAGAGCAACAGGTTGCGGAACCAAAACCAGCTAGAGTTGCTTTTTTTCTTTGCCATCTGGCATGCTCCTCAGTAAAGGCCAGGTGAGTCCGGGTCCGGACGGGTTTTAAAACGGCGGTGCAGCCACATGTACTGTTCCGGAGCCCGCAGTACAGCTTGCTCCACCCAGGCATTAACGCGGCGGACATCGGCCGCATCATCGCCGGACGGAAAGTTCTCCAGTGCTGGCAGGCACTCCACTTCATAGCCTTTGAAGCCGGGGAGTCGCCGGGTGTAAACCGGGATCACCTGACAATTGGCGCCGGCGGCAAACAACAAGGTTCCCGTGGTGGTTGCCGTTTCTTTGACCGCAAAAAACGGCACAAATTCGGCTTTCTTGCGGCCATAATCCTGATCTGGCAGGTAGAAACAGACTTCGCCTTGATCCAGCGCCTGCAGCAGTGCTTTCACTTCGCGTTTGCCAATCATGTATTTGTTGGCCTTAATGCGCCCGCGGTATTGCAGCCAATCCATCAAGGGATTGTTGTGGGGGCGGTAAAAGCCAACGCTTGGCAGCTTAAAGCCAAAAATCCGGCCTGCGGTTTCCAGGTGCAACATGTGCGATGCCAGCAACAGCACACCCTGGCCCGCATCACGCGCCGCCTGAATGTGCTCAAAACCTTTGACGACGCCAAAACGTTGCAGTCGCCAGGCTGGCCACCACCAGGCAATGATGGTATCAAACAAAGCGCGGCCGCTTTCCTTAAAATTAGCTCGCAGCAAGGCTTCCCGCTCGGTGGCTGTTTTATCCGGGAAGCACAGCTCCAGATTGCGTCTGGCGACTTTGGCCCTGGATTTCAGCAATTTTAACAGCAGCAGACCAATGCCATCTCCCAGCTTCATCAGCACCGGGTAGGGCAACCAGCTGATCAGCCAGAGCAAAGCACAGCCGAGCCAGATCGGCCAGTAGCGTGGATGCAAAAAAGACCATTGAAACTGCGGGGCTTTAACCACCGGAACCTCATACATCAGGGGGAAAAGGCTATTGTAACGGAAAAAAAGCTTCAGACAAAAGGCAAGGAAGGGAATGCAGCAGGCATCGCTTTGGGCGATGCCTGCGAACAGCTTTAACTGCTTAGCGCGCGGTTGATGTCCACCAGATCCTGCTCGGTTAGATTGCCGGATGCCAGCTTCAGATCAAGCACCGATAAAATGTAATCGTAACGAGCCCGCGACAGGTTGCGGCGGGCATCGAACAGGTTGCGGGTGCTTTGCAGCACATCGACAATGGTGCGGGTACCGACTTCAAAACCGGCTTCGGTGGCTTTAAGCGCGCTTTCTGCCGAGACCACGGCTTGCTCAAGGGCCCGAATGGAGGATTTGGTCGCACGCACATTGTTAAAGGAACTGCGGACCTGGCGCACAGTGCTGCGGTAGGTTTGCTCGACCAGCTCGCTGGTTTCGACAAAGTTGGCCTGGGCCACATTGACACCGGCGTTGATGGCGCCACCGCTGTAGAGTGGCACGCTCAGTGTGACACCAATGGAGCTGCTGTCTTGTCTGGGGCCGGTGCCACGGTCGGTAAAGGTATTGTCGAAGTAACCACGGGTTTTGCTGCTATTTAAATTGGCTTCCAGGCTGACTGTCGGTAAGTGACCTGCGCGAGCCCGGTCGATGTCGATGCGGGCGATCTCCAGGCCAATGCGCTGCGCCTGAAGCTCAAAGTTATTTTCTTCAGCAATACTGAGCCATTGCTGAGGATCGGCTGGAGAAAGGGGGACTGTACTGAAACGATCGGTATTCAGGCCAGCCAGCTTACTGTGGTACTGGCCGGTGATTTCCCGCAGTTGTTCGCGAGCAATTTCCAGGTTGTTCTCGGTAGCAATTTCGCGTGCGATGGCGTTATCAAACTGAGCCTGAGCTTCATGCACATCGGTAATAGCAGTCAGGCCCACAGCAAAGCGCTGTTTGGTTTGCTCCAGCTGGCGTTCAATTGAGCGCTTCTCTGCTTGAATAAAGGTTAAGTCGTCTTTGGCTTTTAACACATTAAAATAAGCGTCGGTTACCCGAACAATTAAAGCCTGTGCTGTACTGTTGTAAAATGTTTGCGCCTGGAGTGCCTGCTTTTCCGCGATATTGAGTGCTTGCCAGTTACGGCGGTCGTAAATGCTTTGACTGAGGCGAACGCCACCACTGAGGGTGGTGCGATCATCACCGAAAGTCCAATCACGCTGATCGGCTCGGGTTAAGCTGGTGCTAAAACCAATGGTTGGTAACAGGCTCGCTTTGCTGATATCGATGCGGGCAACAGCGGCATCTCTGTTGGCGGCAGCGCGTTGCAGGACCGGATCTTTTTGGGTGGCTAACTGATAAACACTTTGCAGGTTATCGGCCAGAGCTGGCAAACTGAATACACCAACGGATGAACACAGCAGGGTGGCAAGAAGTTTTTTGTGCATGAGTTAAGGATCCTGAGTGAATCAAATTGAGACCATGATAACCTGTTTGAAGTTTGAGAGTGAAACCCGAAACCGTAAAGTTACCCCTTCAACTGTAACAGAATGTGAGTACGTTGATGTCTGAATTCAAGGCCACAGAGTATCCGATTTTTTCGACAAAAGATGTAGAGATCCGCGATAGACGCCCCGTTTTTCAAGGTTTCTTTAAATTAGAGCGTTACGAACTTCGGCATCGGCTGTTTGCCGGCGGTTGGAGCGACTGGATGCAGCGTGAAATTTTTGAACGCGGTCATGCCGTTGCCGTACTGCCTTACCACCCTCCAAGTGATCAGCTGGTGCTGGTGGAGCAGTTTCGCACCGGTGCGCTGGCCAGCTCCGACAGCCCCTGGTTGCTGGAGGTGATTGCTGGCATGGTGGCACCGGGTGAGTCGCTCGAAGAGGTAGCGCAGCGCGAAAGTAAGGAGGAAGCGGGCCTGATTCTCAATCAGCTGACCCCGATGCTGAGCTACTTATCCAGTCCGGGGGGAACCACAGAGCGCATTCAGTTGTATTTTGCTACACTGGACACCTTGCCCGTTGAAGGTGTGTTTGGCCTTAAGCACGAGCATGAAGATATCCGGGTGCATTGCGTACCCAGAGAGCAAGCCTTGCAATGGCTGCAACAAGGCCGCATAGATAATGCAGCGACCGTCATTGCGTTGCAGTGGCTGGCGCTGCATTATGAACAACTGTTTGCAACGAGTTAACCGAAGCCTGGCCGCAGGAGATGTATGACCGCTAAGCCCAAATACCGGCCAAAACTGCCTGACTTTTTGAGCCTGTGCGAACGAAACTTCGCTCAGCTCAGTCCATTATTGCCCGCAGAGCGGGTGGTCGGCGAGCGGCAGTTGATTGGGGTGGATGACGCCAGTTATTTCCGGTTGGAGCTGCTGGAGGTTTGTCCCTTTACTACGGTGCTGCGCATTGCGCCGCTTGCCGCAACGGCGATGGATGCAGAGCAAGACTGGCCAGCCTTACAGCCTGCTTTTGATGTTCGTTTGTACCACGATGCCCGGCTGGCCGAAGTCATCAGCTGCCATGGCCGGCGTGGTTTAAAAGCGGTCTACGATTACCCCAATACCGAAATGCTGCAACCCGATGAAAAGCGCCAGGTTAACCGCTTGCTGGGGGATTGGTTGCGGCTGTGCCGACAACAAGGTTTTCGGCCTGAGCCTGTGCTGAATTGATGACCATTTACTCCTTCCCACAGACTGAATGCGTGCGATTGGTGCAATTAACCGATTGCCACCTGCTGGCCGATGCCGAGGGCTGGTACCAAGGGGTGCAACCCTATTGGCAGTTGCAGCAGGTGCTCCATTGCCTGGCGCGGGACTGGCCGGATGCCATCGTGCTGACCGGCGATCTGAGTCAGGACCACAGTCTGGCATCGTACCAGCTGTTGGTGCAGTTGTTTCAAGCGGTGCCGGTGCCTGTGTTCTGGCTGCCGGGCAATCACGATGATGCGGCCGAGCTTTCGTCCTTGCTGGCGCAACCGCCTTTTTTACCGGATAAAATCCTGCAAGGGGCCGGTTGGCAATGGCTGTTGCTGGACAGCACTGGCCCAACCCCGGCTGGCTATTTTTCTGCATCGCGGGCGCAGGCGCTGGTCAGTCGGTTGCAAAGCCATACCGAGCCGTGCTGGCTCTTTGCCCATCATCACCCCAGGCCCATCGGCAGCTCGATTGATCGCCACGGCTGGCAGGATGCTGCAACTTTTTGGCAGTTGTTGGCGAGGTTTCCTCAGGTTACCGGACTGGCGCACGGTCATTGCCACCATGGCTATCGCAGCCATTATCAAGGCGTTGCCCTGGTGGGTTGCCCGGCCACTTCGGTGCAATTTCAGCAAAGCTCCGATTGGCAGACCCAGGCGCAGGGGCCACAATGGTGCGATTGGCGCTTTTATGCCGGAGGCTGTTATGAAGTTGACTTTAAAAGGATGATGCCATGAGTCTGGTGCTCTATCTGCATGGCTTTGCCAGTTCGTCGCAATCGCTCAAAGCCCAGCAGACCCGGGCTTATTTTCAGCAGCATCACCCAGAAGTAGAACTGTTGGTGCCGGACTTGCCCTACACCCCAACCGAAGCGGTGGCCGAATTGACTCAGTTGCTGGCAGGGCGCACCCTTGCAGCTGTCATTGGCAGTTCACTGGGTGGCTTTCTGGCAACCTGGCTGGCCGAGCAGCATGGTTGCCGGGCTTGTCTGATTAACCCGGCAGTGGCACCCTATCGCTTGCTCCAGCAGCATCTCGGGCGTTATTTTCACCCGGTGCGGCAACAGCATTACGAGGTCAGCGCCGATGCAGTGGCTTTGTTGCAGCAATTGGAGCCTGCAAGGCTTGCCAAGCCAGCAAACTATCTGGTACTACTGCAACGTGGCGACGAAGTGCTGGATTACCGTCACGCCATGCAGTTTTATCAGCAGTGCCAGCTGGATGTGCAGTCAGGCGGTGACCACAGTTATCAGAATTACCTGCAGCAATTGCCCACCCTGGTGCGCTTTTGTCTGCAAGCCGATCAAACTTTAGATGAACAGGTAATGTTTCGACCATGACAGCTCAAAGCTACAACGCCGATTCGATTGAAGTCCTGACCGGGCTTGAGCCCGTGCAACGCCGTCCCGGCATGTATACCGACACCGCCCGGCCAAACCACCTGGCACAGGAGGTCATTGACAACAGCGTCGATGAAGCCCTGGCTGGCTTTGCCAGCGAGATCAAAGTGGTGCTGCACGAAGACCAGTCGTTGGAAGTGATCGACAATGGTCGTGGCATGCCGGTCGATATCCATCCGGAAGAAGGGGTGTCCGGTGTCGAATTGATTTTTTGCCGCTTGCATGCCGGCGGCAAATTCTCCAACAAAAACTATCAGTTCTCGGGCGGTTTGCATGGGGTGGGGATTTCGGTGGTCAATGCATTATCGAGCCGGGTCGATGTCACCGTGCGTCGTGATGGCCAGATCTACCAGATGGCCTTTGCCGAAGGGGCGAAAACCCAGGAGCTGACCATTACCGGCACCGTTGGTAAACGCAATACCGGCACCCGGGTGCATTTTTGGCCCAATGCCGGTTATTTCGACTCGGCCAGATTTTCGGTGCCGCGTCTGCTGCATGTACTCAAAGCCAAGGCGGTGTTGTGTCCTGGGCTGCGCATTGACTTTGACGATAAGGTTAACAAAGAAAGCCATAGCTGGTGCTATCAGGACGGCATCCGCGATTACCTGGCGGAAGCGGTAAAGGACTTTGTTGCCTTACCGGAACAGCCCTTTGTCGGCAACTTTAACAGCAGTCACGAAGCGGCCGAGTGGGCTTTGCTCTGGCTGCCGGAAGGCGGCGAGCTGGTGACCGAAAGCTACGTCAATCTGATCCCAACGGCGCAAGGCGGCACCCACGTCAATGGCCTGCGCCAGGGTGTGCTGGAAGCCTTGCGTGAATTTTGTGAGTTTCGCAATTTGCTGCCGCGCGGCATTAAACTCTCGCCTGAAGATGTCTGGGATCGCTGCAGTTATATCCTGTCGTTAAAAATGCAGGACCCACAGTTTGCCGGTCAAACCAAAGAGCGGCTGTCGTCGCGGCAGGCCTCGGCGTTTGTTTCCGGTATCGTCAAAGATGCCTTTAGTCTGTGGCTCAATGAGCACACCGATATCGCTGAAGCCCTGGCGGAGCTGTGCATCAGCAATGCCCAAAAGCGGCTGAAAGCAGCGAAAAAGGTGGTGCGGAAAAAGGTCACTTCTGGCCCGGCGCTGCCCGGCAAACTGGCCGATTGCTCGGCGCAGGATTTGCAACGGGCTGAACTCTTCCTGGTGGAGGGGGACTCGGCCGGTGGCTCCGCCAAACAGGCGCGGGACCGTGAGTTTCAGGCGGTGATGCCGCTGCGGGGGAAAATCCTCAACACCTGGGAAGTCGAATCCGGCCAAATCCTAGCCTCGCAGGAAGTGCACGATATTTCCGTTGCCATCGGTATGGACCCGGATTCCACCGACCTATCGGCGCTGCGTTACGGTAAAATCTGCATTCTGGCCGATGCCGACTCCGACGGTCTGCACATCGCTACCTTGCTTTGTGCGCTCTTTATGCGCCACTTCCCGGCTCTGGTCGAAGCCGGTCATGTCTATGTCGCCATGCCGCCTTTGTACCGTATCGACATCGGCAAAGAGGTCTACTACGCGCTGGACGAAGACGAGAAAAATGGCATTTTGGATCGAATCGAAGCCGAAAAGAAAAAAGGCAAGATCAATGTGCAGCGCTTCAAAGGCCTGGGGGAGATGAACCCACTGCAACTGCGCGAAACCACCATGGACCCGAACACCCGCCGGCTGGTGCAACTGACCATCGACGATCAGCTGCAAACCATGGAGCTGATGGACATGTTGCTGGCCAAAAAGCGTTCGACCGATCGTCGCCAGTGGCTGGAGCAAAAGGGTGACAAGGCAATTCTTGCCTGATAGATGGGCAATTCAAAGTCTACAAAAAGCGTAAAGAGTGATTAAAGAGTGATTGATGCCGGAGCTCTTAAGAGAACGTTTAATTAATGACTAAACAGCAAGTACGAATCTTTACTTCACAGGATGGCAAAGCTGATCTTGAGGTGACTTTCGAGCAAGACACGGTCTGGCTGAGCCAGGTGCAAATGGCGGAGCTGTTTGGTAAAGATGTTCGTACAGTGAGTGAACATATTGGCAATGTGTATGCCGATGGCGAGCTTGAGCGTGAGACAACTATCCGGAAATTCCGGATAGTTCGCACAGAGGGCAACCGAGAGGTTCGTCGACAAATAGAACACTACAATCTGGATGTCATTATTTCTGTTGGTTACAGGGTGAAATCTTTACGAGGCGTACAGTTTCGCAAGTGGGCAACTCAAGTACTCAAAGATTACTTGGTTCAGGGGTATAGCTTCAACCAGCGCCGTCTTGAAGAGCTGGGAATTGAATTTGAACAGGCGGTCGCTTTACTAAGTCAAACGTTGACTAACCAGAGGTTGGTGTCCCCAGAGGGAGAGGCTGTTGCTCGGGTCATCAGCGAATATGCACGCTCTTGGAGCCTTTTACAGGGCTACGATGAGCAACAATTAGCTGAAATAACGATCCGTCAAGCGGGCATGCAGACTTTAAGCTACAACGAAGTGTTGGATGCCATCGTCAAGCTAAGAAATATCTTGATGCAGAAAGGAGAAGCAACAGCACTGTTTGGCCAAGTTCGGGGCAATGGTTTGGAGTCGGCTTTGGCTACGATTGAACAGGGTTTTGCTAATGAACCTTTTTATCCAAATGTTGCCAGCCGGGCGGCTCACTTATTGTACTTTGTTATCAAGAATCATCCCTTGGTGGACGGCAATAAACGTTGTGGCTCCTTTCTATTTTTATGGTACCTACGACGCAACACCGTTTTCTTGGCTCGCCCTGTCGAACAGTTGATTAATGACAACACGTTGGTAGCATTGGCGCTTTTGGTCGCGGAAAGCTTGCCAGCACAAAAAACATTGATGATTCGTTTAATTGAACACTTTATCCTTCTGCCAGAGACGACATCATGACAAGGTGTTCCTTTACATCGACTGTTTTCTTGCCTGACCATAGCGTGCAGGTATACTGGCTTGTGATGACCAAGGTGTCCCAGAGGATAAAAATGAAAAAACGGGCAACGCAACTGCTGTGTGTGCTGGGCTGGTGCTGGCTGTACCTGGCGCTGGCACCGTTGGCTAACGCGCAAACACCGAGCTGGTTGCAGCAGGCAGTTGAGCAAAAGCGCTTGCAGCCGGAGGCCATGTTGCAACTGATGCAGCAGCATGAAACCCTGATTACCAGCTTGCCAAGGCAGCAACAGCGCAGGGCTTATCAAACACTGTCAACCTTAAGCGGCATTATGGGGCAGCATCAGCAGCAGCTAAGTTATGCCCAGCGCGGACTGGCATTGGATGATGCGGCCGATGCGCTGCGAGTGGAGCTGCTGTTCAATCTTGGCTTTGCCACCGAGATGCAGAGTAACTATCTGGTGGCTCAGCAGTATTACCAACAGGCTACCCAGTTGGCGGAGCGACTGGAAGACGAGTCTCTGCGGTTGCGGGGACTGATCAACCAGGCTGCGATTTTAAGTGCTCAGGAGCACTATCAGGAAGCCTTGGCGCTGCTGCAACAAGTGTATCAGCAACGTCAGGCGCTCGATGATTGGGAGCTGGAAGCAGAAGTCTACGCAGAGCTCGGTTTGCTTTATGCCACCATTGCTTTTGAAGACGAAGCCGTGCAGTTCTTAGACCGGGCTTATGAATTGTACAAAGCACACGGCTGGCGTAAGAGCAAAATTGCAGTGCTGTACAATCAGGCACGCAGTTACAGCTTTCTACAGCAGTACGACCAGGCTTTTGATACCTATCAACGCATGCTGACCGTTAGTCAGCAGTATCAGGATGATTTGAATCTGTACTACGCCTATTTTGGCCTTGCCATTACCAGTCAGGAAGCAGGAAGCTACAATGCTGCCCTGACCTACATGCAAAAAGCTGAAGAATACAAACACTTGCTGCAAGCACCTCTGAGCAAAGTGGTGCATTACTATGAAAAATCATTCATTTTCAGTGGACTACAGCAGCACTCGATGGCCTTGCAGCAGCTGATGCTGGCAAAACAACAGCTGGAAGTGCTGGATGATGCCGATGGTGGCTCGATGCCGCTGAATATCCATTTTATGCAGGCGCGGTTGCATGCCAGCCTGGGCCAGTTTGAGCAGGCGTTTCATGCCATGCAAGAGGCGTTCTTTTTGTTTCAGGATCGCTTTAGTCAGGAAAGTGAATTGGCCCTGAGCAGCTTACGGCTGAGCTTTATGCAGCAGCGTGAAGAAGCTGAACAAGCTTTATTGCGAAAAGATCACGAATTGCAGGCACTGCGTTTGCAAGAAGCAGAACGCGGACGATTGATCCAGTGGCTGTGGACTGCTGTCTTTGCCATGACCAGTCTGGTGCTGTTTTTTCTGTTGCTGTGGCAACGGCTGGCGCGTCGTAAAGGGACAGCCAGCGCTACGAATGACCATGAGGGAACCCCGTCGCTATGACCGACACCATCATTACAGCTGAGGGCGTGGAACAGCTCTCATTGCGCCGCTTTACCGAAGAGGCTTACCTGAACTATTCGATGTACGTCATTATGGACCGGGCCTTGCCACACATTGGCGATGGCTTAAAGCCGGTGCAGCGGCGCATTGTTTACGCCATGTCCGAGCTCGGTTTAAGCCATATTGCCAAGTACAAAAAGTCGGCCCGGACCGTCGGTGATGTGTTGGGTAAATTCCACCCCCATGGCGACTCGGCCTGTTACGAAGCCATGGTGTTGATGGCGCAGCCGTTTTCCTACCGCTACCCGCTGGTTGATGGCCAGGGCAACTGGGGCGCGCCGGACGATCCTAAGTCTTTTGCCGCCATGCGTTACACCGAATCGCGTTTATCGCGCTTTAGCGAAGTTTTGTTATCTGAGCTTGGTGCCGGCACCGTTGACTGGACTCCCAACTTTGACGGCACGCTGGATGAGCCCAAAGTCTTGCCAGCGCGATTGCCGCATATACTGCTTAATGGCATTACCGGCATTGCGGTCGGGATGGCCACCGATATTCCACCGCACAATGCGCGGGAAGTGGCGCATGCCTGTGCCTTGTTGCTGGATCAGCCCGACAGCTCCATCGCAGATTTAATGCAGCACATTCAGGGCCCGGACTATCCGACCGATGCCGAAATCATCAGCAGCAAGGATGACATCGTTGCGATGTACCAAAGTGGCCGCGGCAGCATCCGGATGCGAGCCCGTTATCTGATCGAAGATGGCGATGTGGTGATCACGGCATTGCCGCATCAGACCTCCGGCGCCAAAATACTGGAGCAAATTGCTGCCCAGATGCAGGCCAAGAAGCTGCCGATGGTGACCGATTTGCGGGATGAGTCGGATCATGAAAACCCGACCCGCATTGTGGTGGTCCCCCGCTCCAATCGGGTGGATATTGAACAGCTGATGCAGCATTTGTTTGCCACCACCGATTTGGAAAAAAGCTACCGGGTCAACCTGAACATGCTGGGTCTGGACAACCGGCCAGGGGTGCGGGACTTAAAAGCCATTCTGACCGACTGGCTGGTGTTTCGCCGAGAGGTGGTGCGTCGCCGTTTGCAGTTCCGGTTGGACAAGGTGTTGGACCGCCTGCATGTGCTTGAAGGCTTACTGATTGCCTTTTTGAACATTGATGAAGTCATTGCCATCATCCGCGAGCACGACAAACCCAAACCGGTGTTGATGGAACGCTTTGGCTTATCGGATCGTCAGGCCGAAGCCGTGCTGGAACTGAAGTTACGGCACTTAGCCCGGCTGGAAGAAATGAAAATTCGTGGCGAGCAGGACGAGCTGGCCAAAGAGCGTGACAAACTGCAAGGCATTCTGGGCTCGAAGGCCAAGCTAACCAAGCTGATTCGAACAGAAATCTTAGAAGCCGCCGAAAAATACGGTGACGACCGGCGCAGCCCCATTGTCGCCCGGACAGAAGCCAAAGCCTTGTCGGAAAAAGAGCTGCTGCCCAGTGAGCCGGTGACGGTGGTGCTGTCGGAGAAAGGCTGGGTGCGCTGTGCCAAAGGCCATGATGTCGATGGCAGCAGCCTGAGCTACAAAGCCGGTGACAGCTTTAAATCGGCCGCCAGTGGCAAAAGCAATCAGTACGCAGCCTTTTTGGACAGCTCTGGGCGCAGCTTCTCGGTCGAGGCGCATGAGCTGCCGTCGGCCCGGGGCCAGGGCGAACCCTTGTCTGGGCGTTTTAACGTGGTCGCTGGTGAGAACTTTGAGCATGTGTTTATGGCCAAAGACGACCAGCTGCTGTTGTTCGCGTCCGATGCTGGCTACGGCTTTGTTGGTCGCTTCGACGACATGCTGACCCGCAACAAGTCGGGCAAGGCACTGCTGAGTTTGCCCACAGGCAGTAAGGTGTTGCCACCGGTGCCGATTCAGCAGCCGGATTCGGATTTGGTGGTCTGTGTCTCAACCGAAGGGCGGATGCTGGTATTCCCGGTGCAGGATTTGCCGCAGCTGAGCAAAGGCAAAGGCAATAAGATGCTGTCCATTCCTTCGGCCAAAGCGGCCAGCCGGGAAGAATACGTCCGTTTGATGACGGTGATCCCGGCCGATGGGGGCGTGGTGCTAACCGCCGGCAAGCGCAAGCTGAGTTTAAAAGCGGCCGACCTGGAGCACTACCGCGGTGAGCGCGGCCGTCGGGGCAACAAGCTGCCACGTGGTTTGCAGCGGATTGATCAGATGGCGCTGTTACCCACTGCGGTTGCCAGCAGTGATCAAACCAGCCTGTAAGTTGCATCCGGCTATACTGTGCGCTTTAGATAACATCGGGAATTGCCTGTGATTGCTGTGGTACGTTTGTTGTTGGTGGTGCTTTTTATTGTGTTAAGCACCTTGATAGGCTTGGTGGTCTGTATTTTTCGGCCCTTTCATGCAAATAATGTGGTACTGTTTGGCCACTGGTATGCCTGGTGTGGCCGCATCTTCGGCGTTGAGGTCGAGGTCCGCCGTCACCCGGCGGTAGCTGATGCCCATCCTTGTGTGTACACCGCCAATCACCAGAACAATTACGACTTATTTCTGATGCCGACGGCCTTGATCCAACGGACCGTCACCATTGGCAAAAAAAGCCTGCGCCTGATCCCTTTCTTTGGCCAGTTGTACTGGCTGAGCGGCAACATTTTGCTCGATCGGGACAACCGCAGCAAAGCCGTGGGCACCATGCAAGGGGCGGTTGAGCGGATCCGCAAAGAGCAGTTGTCGGTCTGGATGTTCCCGGAAGGCACCCGCAGCTATGGCCGTGGTTTATTGCCGTTTAAAACCGGCGCTTTCCACATTGCCCAGCAAGCTGGGGTGCCGGTGGTGCCGGTCTGCATGAGTTCGACTGCCCACATCAAGCTGAATCGCTGGCGCAATGGCAAGGTTATTATCGCCATGTTGGAGCCCATTCCCATGAACGACAGCACAGAAATTCGCCCATTGGCGAAGCAGGTGCATCAAATCATGGCCGATACGCTGGCCGAGCTTGATAGCGAGCTTGCCAGCGACTACACTGCCCAAAGTCTCACTGCGCGGAATTAACCTGATGGAAAACTGGCAAGAATTTACCGAGGAAACCGTTTCAGCCTTACTGGAAGATGGCAGCGATCCGGATGCGCTGTACACCATTGAACACCACTTTTACCACGCCGATTTCAAGAAGCTGGAGCAGCTGGCGGTCGAGGTATTCAAACTGGGGTTTGAAGTGACCGATGCCGAAGAAATTGAGCTGGACGATGGCAGCCTGGCCTGGGTGTTTGACGCCATCCGCGAACAATCGCTCGACGCCGATGCCATTACGGCCGATGCCATTCGACTGGAAAAGGTAGCCGCTGAACATGGCATTGAATACGATGGTTGGGGCACCTACTTCGAAGAGGAAGGCGGTTACCAGCCGGACGAGGACGACGACTTTTAATCGTCCGTGATGCATAAAAAAATGCCCGCACTAAGCGGGCATTTTACTTGGCGCCAGGAGGGCGTTAGAAACGGTAGCGGGCCCCTATCGCATAACGCGGGCCATACTGCCGGGCAAACAGGAACTGCTCTTCGTAACGGCCATAGCCGCGCTCGGTGGCATTGGTGATGTTAAAGCCTTCAAAAAACACCGTCAGTTGCGGGTTGATGTCGTAATTGACGCTCAAATCCCACTGGGTGTACTGACGGGCAAATTGCGGCGGTGCATCGGACGAGCCTTGCGCTTGACCAACGCCAATCAGATAGCTGTCGCGCCAGGCGTAAGTCAGCTTGACCGACAGGCCATCATTTTCATAAAACAGCTGCAAGTTGGCTGAGTCGCTGAGACCAGACAGTGGCGCCTGCTGCTCCAGACTCTCGGTATCAAACTTCACATCGCCATTGACGAAGGTGGCATTGGCGCCAAAGCCAAAGCCGGTATCGCCCAACAGATGCTGCCAGGCCACTTCAATCCCATCAACCGATTTGCTGTCGGTGTTCTGTGGCTGACTGATGCTCCAGACAATCAGCGGATCTTGCGCGGTAGGCTCAATCCGGCCATCGGCATTGCCGTGGCCATTGGCCAGCATTTGCTCAAAAATCGCTGTGCTGGTGGCCTGCTCACCACGGGCCTCGATATCCGCCACGGCTTGATTGTAGCGTGGGCCGTTTAGAATATCGTGCAAGCCATCAATGGTCAGATCGGTGATGGTGGTCTGGATAAAGTTGTCGACGTTTTTGCGGAAGTAACCAACGGCGGCGTAACTGCCTTCGGCGTAATAGTATTCCAGCGTCAGATCCAGGTTGGTGGATTTAAAAGGTTGCAGGTTGGTGTTGCCTTGACTACCACTGCGGGCCCCTGGTCGGGGGCTGCCGCTTAAACTACGACCACCGGCCAGAGCCCCCAGTGGCGCACGGGCGATGGTTTTACCCCAGGAAAAACGACCGACCAAATCATCGGTCAGCTCTACCCGCAAATCCAGCATCGGCAGCAAAACATTGTGCTTACCGCTCAGGGTTAAGAAGGTGTCCTCGCCTTGCTCGTACTGCATGATCCACTCGGAGGCACTTTCCCAGTTGACCTGGCGTTCGACCCGCTGCCGTACCGTACTGGTTACCTTGGTTTCTTCATAGCGCACACCCGCATTGAACTGCACCGGGTAGTTCAGCACATCAAATTCCCAGGCCGATTGCAGGTAGATGCTGTTGGTATCCTCGGATACCGCACTTTGGCTGGTGATGCCATTGAAGTAGGCATCCGGCACAAAAGCATCGCTGCCCATTACATCGGCGGTCAAAAAGGCCATTTGCCGGGCAACAGCTTCATCAAAGTCGAAGGTGTAGTAGTAATCGGTCAGCATGCTGGCACCGCCCCCCGCAAACTGGTTGAGGAAGTTGCGGGTGCTGTTTAAGGTGAACATGCTGCTTGGGAAGATCTCCGAAAAGCTGGGGTTGAAGCCCGGGCCTCCGCGCAGCCCACTCCAGGCATTCCAGCCGCTGAAGCTTTGTTCGGTGCGGGCAACACCGCCTTTAATCTCCAGCAATGGCAGATTAAAGCGGGAATTGAACCAGGTACCATCCAATTGCAATTGCTGGATTTCCGACTCGCCCGGCGAGTGGATAAATTGACCAAAGTTGGAGTCGATCTCGTCTGGGTTTAGCACGCTGGTGCCATTGCGCCAGAAGATTTCCATTTGCGGGATTTCGCCCGTGCGGTAGTCGTAGATTTTGGTTTGCAGTTGATCCGAGCCCAAAATCACCTGGCCCCAGTTGCCACTGCCTTTGTCAGCACCGTTGTCGGTTCTGTTGTTGGAGTCGTGGTAATCGAATTGCAGCCGGAAGTCATCGTGCAGGTACCAGTCGGCATTAAAGCCGATGGAGCGGGCTTTGACTTCGGTGGTGCCTTTGCTGGCGGTAAAAGAGCCATCGTTGCCACCGATATCGGCAAAAAGGGCAGTGCCGCGTTCATCCAGCTCGTAGGCATTGACGTTGCCGCCAAACTCGTTCCAAATCCCCCAGCCGATGACCTCAAGACCGGTAACGGCCCGGCTGGCGGTGTAGTCCATGGTGAGGGTCAGGTTGTCTGTTGGGGCATACTGCAGCGTTAGTTGACCATTGGTACGCTCGCGCTGCAGGTCTTCGATGCTGTAGTTCATGTCTTTCGGGAAGAAATGATTGCCGATGGGGTTGCCCTCGGCATCCCGCGGCCTGGCGTCGGTAACAAACTGACTGTCCAGCTCTGGCAAGGGCACATTGGCCTGCCAGCCCTGGATATTGGCTTGTTGGCGTTGGAAGTCACGGCGGTGGTGCGAGAACGAAAAAGCGGCGCCAAAGCGATCATCAAAAAAGGTGTTGCTGTACACAGCAGCAAATTCCGGAGTGATGTCGTCGCCTTTTTCATTGGAGCTGTCATACAGCGCCTTACCCATCACCGCAAACTGTTCACCAGGGCGTTGCAGTGGACGGGTGGTGACAATGTTGACGGTGGCACCCAGGCCGCCGCTCGGGTTTTCGGCCCGGGCGGTTTTGTAAACTTCCAGCGCGCTGACCCCTTCCGAGGACAGGTTCTCCAGATTGTAAGAGCGGGTATAGCCAGAGCCGGGCATCTGTCGACCATTTAAGGTAATCAAATTAAACTCTGGGCCAAAGCCCCGCACGGTGATCTGACTGCCTTCGCCATTAGCGCGGCTGACCGAGACGCCGGTGATGCGCTGCAAGGACTCCGCCAGGTTGGTATCCGGGAATTTCCCCATCTCTTCAGCGGATATGGCATCCACCACGCCATAACTTTCACGTTTTACGTCCATAGAACGGGCCAAACTGCCACGAATACCACGCACTTCAATCACTTCGATGGCGTCTGCCTGGGCGGTGACATCGTCATTGCCGGCCAGTACGGGCTGCGCAGCGGCGGTTGCCAGAACGACAGAGACAGCGGCTGCGATGCGGTTTTTGGAAAATAATTGTACGTTCATCATCATTCTACTCTTGTCGGTCTGCATTAGTTGTTGGAAATTTCAACGTTGGCCATACGGTAAACGGCACCTTCGCCTTGTCCCCAGGCAGGGAAGACCATGATGACATTGATGGCACTGATGTCTAAACCAGCATCAAACAAGCGTTGCAGTGGGAAGCTGTAGCGTTGCCACTCACCGGCAACCGGGGCATCACCACCTTCGGTCAGTGGCAGTTCCACTTCGGTCGATGCGCCAATGGATTCAATTTTAAACAGCCAGGGGGCACTGGGCTCGTTCGGCAGCTCGACAATCTTCAGATCAAAGCTGACAGCGCCATTGGCCAGCAGAGCGGTGGCATCAAAGGTTACATCTTCATTGGCCAGAAAGCCCATGACAGTCGGTTGGCTACCAATAACAAACTGGGCGGTTGGGCCTTTTTCATCGTCCATTTCTACGGTTGGGGTAGAGCCACCACAACAATCCCAAATTGACCAGTCTGCATTCACCGTGTCGCCAAACAACACCAGGTTATTGCCTGCACCTGCATTGGGATTGTAAATTCGTACCTTGTTCATGCGGTACACCGCGCCTTCACCGGTACCCCAGGCAGGAAATACCATGATGACGTCGATGGCACTCAGATCCAACCCGGCATCAGACAGCGCTTGCAGGCTAAAGGTATAAGTTTGCCACTCTCCGGTCACCGGGCTCTGACCGCCATTACCGCTTGCCAAATCCAATTCGACTTCGGTGCTGGCATTGTCCGACTCAATTTTAAATCGCCAACCGGCATCCGGATTTGCCGGAGCACTTACTACTTTCAAATCAAACTGCACCACACCTTCATGCAGCAAGGCAGAAGCATCAAATGGATTACCACCGCCCAATGGGGCTCGGCCAATAAAGCCCATCACGGTAGGTGATGCGCCAATCTGAAACTCAGCCACCAAGCCTTGTTCTTCATCCATCACTTCAATCGGCGTGCTGCCACCACAACAGTCCCACATTGGCCAATCCAGGTTCTGCTCATTGTCGAAGATCACCAGTTCCGGGAAGCTTTGTTCGGCACCACTGATTTCGACTTGATCCAGTAGGTAGACAGCACCCTCACCAGCGCCCCAGGCAGGGAACACCATAATGACATCGATTGCGGATACATCCAGGCCTCGATCAGCCAGCATTTGCAGTGGGAAGGTATAGCTCTGCCACTGACCACTGACTGGTGAGACACCTTCCTGGCTTTCAGAGAGCGGCAGTTCGACGGCCGTGGTATTTTCATTGCTTTCTACTTTAAATAACCAGGCCGCATCCGGATTGTTGGGCATGGAAACCACTTTCATATCAAAGCGGATAGCGCCTGTTTCCAGAATAGGAGACGCATCAAAAGCTGCTGGGCTGCTGGTAAAAGCAGAGCGGCTGATAAAGCCATTGACGGTTGGCTCGCTGCCGACCAGAAACTCGTAGACATCGCCACGCTCGTCGTCGGCCACCAGTTGTGGGGTTGACCCCCCGCAACAGTCCCAGGCCGGCCAGCTTGGGTTGGCTGTGCCATTGGCGAAAATGGTCAGGTTTTGTGGCACACCGGCTGATGGTGGCGATGGGATCGGTGCCTGGCCAGTGACCAGGGTATCTTCATCTTTGTAACCGGCGCGCACGGTGGCACAGCCTTTGCCCGTTTTCGGGTTGGACGCACATTCGTACACCCGGACGTAATCGATTTCAAACACCTGGCCTTCGGCAAAGGCATCGGCATCGATGCCCAGGTTATTGACGTTTTCCGGCCAGTTACCACCCACTGCCAGGTTCATGATCAAGTGAAAGCGCTGATCAAAAGGCGCATTGTTGTACTGAGTTTCCAGCGCGCCGGTGATTTGATTGTAGTACTCGGCAAACCAGCCGCGATGCCGTAGCCCAACCACTTCGCCCTGGCTGTTAAAGCGCAGCTGAGAGGCCATTTGTGTCTGGTACAGATAGCCATCGACGTACCAGCGAATTTCGCCTTCTTCCCACTCAATGGCATAGGTATGAAAGCCATCGGCCGGGTTGGCACCATCGGGCAAAGTATATTCTTTGCCGGAGTACACATTGTTTGGCCACTCACGGCCATAATGCAGGGTGCCATAAACTCTGGATTCCAGGTTGCCCTCTTCATCCGCTACTTTCAGGTTAACGGCTTCCACAATATCAATCTCACCGGATCTGGGCCAGCCACCGTAGACAGAATCGGTTGGCATCATCCAAATGGCTGGCCAGCTGCCCTGGCCATAGGGCATTCTGGCCCGGACTTCAATCCGGCCATAACGCCAATCACCTTTATGCTTGGTGGTTAGCCGGGCTGATGTATAGGGCAGGGTAGCCCCTTCTTCTGCCGGTAAGGCAACAATTTTCAGGGTGCCATCGGAGACAAAGGCATTGTCCGGGCTATCGGTGTAGCACTGCTGTTCAAAGTTGCCGCCGCCCCAACAGTCGACTTCAAAGTTCCACTTGCGGGTATCGATGCTGTCGCCATCGAATTCGTCGCTCCAAACCAACTGCCAATCACTGACCGGCTCGGTCGGATCGACCGCAGTAAAGTCTGAGTTGGTGTTGACATCCCCGTCGCAACCCATCAAGCCACATACCACAAGGGCGGCCGAGAGTTGCTTTAATCGTGTTGTTGTAATCATAACTTGAGTTCCTGGTGTTGTTGCCTTACCTGTCTTTTGTCGTGGGTTGCAGCAGCCTTTATGTAAGCGCTTACATTTAGACTAGTGCGATTTTTGACCAAGGTCAATGCTGTTCTGGCTAAAAATTAAAAATACTAGGGCACGCCCCTAAGCTTTATGCCAGCCATGCTGGCAAGGTCCGCCGGCATGGCTGGCTACTTTGTCATCGCCGGACAGTAGTTTTGCAAGAACGCCTGATGTTGTGGCAATTGCGAAACCAACCGCTGATTCTGCAGTTTAATCTGGCTTAGGAAATGCTCGAGCTCTGGCTCGCTCATCAATTCCACGATTGGATGGTACTGCTCTGGTGTAATGCCCTGGCCCAACATCACTTGCGTCCAGGAGTTTTCGCCAAACAGCTCGTTTGGTACCTTAAACACCCGGCCTGTTTCCCTGAACAAGCGAATCCGGTGGGCCAGTGACTCCGGGATAGGCATGCTTTGGCAGTAACGCCAGAATGCGGTGTCGCGGCGTGCGGTCACGTGGTAGTGCAGAATAATGAAATCACGAATGTTCAACACTTCGTGTTCGGTTTGTTGATTAAACTCATCGATATCCGCCTGACTGATGCCATTGAGAGGGAACATTTGCAGCAAGCGGACAATGCTGCGCTGGATCAGGTGAATACTGGTCGACTCCAGCGGCTCAATAAAGCCACTGGATAAACCAACGGCAATGCAGTTCTTATTCCAGTGCTTACGGCGCATGCCGGTACGGAACTTGATAAGTCGCGGTTCTGTCAGTAAGTCGCCACTAAGGTTGGCCAGCAAGGTCGCTTTGGCCTCATCATCAGACCAATGCTTGCTGCAATACACCATGCCGTTCCCCACCCGATGCTGCAGCGGTATTTGCCACTGCCAGCCGGCACCATGCGCGATGGAGCGGGTGTAGGGCACCGGCTCCCGTGTGGCGCTGGTTTGCACTGCTATCGCTGAATCACAAGGTAACCAGTGACTCCAATCGTCAAAGCCAGTATGCAGGGTTTGCTCAATGAGCAGGGCGCGAAACCCGGTGCAATCAATAAAGAGATCGCCGGCAATACGCTCGCCGCTGGCCAGTTGCAGTGCTTTAATGGTACCGGTTAGTTCGCAGGTCTCCACCTTGGCAATTTTACCTTCGATGCGGGTGGCCCCGTGCTGCTCCGCCATGGCGCGCAAGAACCTGGCGTACAAACCGGCATCAAAGTGAAAGGCATAATTTAATGCTCGGTTCGGCAAATGGGCAAACTTACCGGCTTTAGCTGCCAGCAACTCAGGGCAATAGTCACCGTAGTCACTGGCCAATCCGACTTGCTGGCCTTTGAGCCAGAAATGCTGAAAACCCGCCGCCCAGCAGTCCTGGCCGGTAGTGCCGAAGGAGTGAATGTAATCCTGTCCCTGATCGCGCCAGTTTTCAAATTGGATGCCCAATTTAAAAGTCGCCTGGGTGGCGGCCATAAATTCAGCTTCGTTAATGCCCAATAGCTTGTGCAAGGTCAATAAGGGCGGAATGGTCGCCTCTCCCACACCGACGGTGCCAATATCATCACTCTCGACCAAACAGATGTCCAAGTGTTTGCCCAGTAATTTGGCGAAGGCGGCTGCCGCCATCCAGCCAGCGGTTCCACCACCGGCAATCACCACACGCTTGATTGCTTGCGACTGCATCTGCACCTCGTTGTTCACCATTAAGTTATCGGTTGAGTTTATTTAACAGTTCAGCACGGACTTGCCGGGCTGAAGTTTCCGTTAGGGGGCCTTGCAAACCTCGTAGGTGTTCAGGAATGTGTCCGGCCTGATCCTGGTCAAATACATAATGATCAAAATGCGCACGCCAGGCCGCTTTTTGCTCGGCTGGGAGCGCATTTAAACTGAGCATCGCCAACGTCAATGCCAGTTGAGGGCTGGGGACATAAGCCGGGCTGTCCCGCCACCAAAAATTCATCAGCACATTCAGTGGGCTCAGCGCCTCAACATGATGCCACCACATGCTGGGGATGATTAAGGCATCGCCTGGTTCCAATTCAACCACTTGTGCATGGGCCATGGCTTCGGCAAACTTTGGAAACTGTGCAAGATCGGGCTTAGCAAAGTCCACCAGACTAATCGGTCTGCCAGCGGGCGAGGCATCAAGCGGTCCAATGTACAAATTGGGTAATTGTTCTGGTGGAAACAGGGTAAAACGTCTGCGCCCGGCAACCACCACCGCCAGGTTTTGCGGTAAATCGGCGTGGGCCGCGACGCGGCTTTGATTGCCCAGCCACAAACTAACCAAGGGGTTATCGGTATTTTGCTCTAAAGCTGGCACGCTTTGCTCGGGCAGCCATTGGGGGAACCAGCGCGGTACAAAAGTGGACCCAACATACCAGTGGGCAGCGTCACCCGAAATAGACAGCAGTTGTTCAAGTGTGGCGCTCACAGGCTGAAAGTTATAGCCGCTGAAATCGGCATTGTAAAACACCCGGCCGCCACTTTGCACATCGCTGGTGTAAGCGGTAAGTGGCTCGCCACTGTAGTGGCGTAACAGATAGTCGCTGATGGCAACTTGCCCCTGGCAGGCAGCGCGCACAGCTGGCCAGTGTTTCGCAAAACCAGGCAAGTAGTGTGGCTGAGGACTATTCAGTTCAGCCATGCTGATGCTATCCGCGGTCTGGCCGGACAGCGTGGCTACCGGCTGTGCTTCGGGCCACATCTTAGTTCATGGCCACTTGTTGATTTTTAAAGCCAATCAAGCGGGCGAACTGTGCTTGCGAAGCCAGCATCATGTAAATCGCCTCCAGGTAACCGCTTTGCTGAAGCTGTGCCAATTGTTCGCTGCCAAGCTGCGCCAACTGGGGTTCGTTGATGGTATAAAAGCCATGCAAACTGTGTTGTTGGCCATTGTCTAAGGTGACATCCAGCACAAAGGACTCAATCAACTCCAGTGCCAGCAGCTGCTGACTGAACTGCTTGGCATCAATGAGACCATGGTGCAGGGTTTCCAGTTGCTCCGCTACTTGCTGCAGATAGGGACTGTGCCCCCCAAACTCTAAAAACAAGGCTTCACCACTGGTGCGGCTGACTTTCGGGTGTGCCGTATCCAGGTGGATCACGCGCTCACCATTTTGCAGGCCGATGGTAAAGGGCTGGCGTGCGATATCGAGTGGCAGGTAACCCGCTTGCCACTTCTGCTGTTGCACAAAGAGGTTTTCACCCGCTTGAAACCCCAGCAGCAACACCGGCATAAATTGACCGGTGTTGCCGTCTTTGTAGAAGAGGATGGGGTAATAGGCTTGCGCTGCACGGAATTCAGCTGGAAAGCTCAAGCAAAACATTTGGTTATCACCAAGCTCCGTGCTACGTTCTGTGCGAATTTTGACATCCAGGTGGTCCACATTATTGAGTAATTCGATAGTAGCCATCGGCTCCCCTTTAAATTTTTTGTAAGCCGTGAGTTTTGATTTGGTGCAATAATTCGCGATTAGGCACCAGACCCGCTCTGAGCTGTTGTATTTGTTGCTGCACTTCGGCAAAGGCCTGGTTGGCACGTGAGTTTGCCTTGTTAGGCCGCTCGCTCACTGGTAAGTGCCGCATGCCATAAAGAATGTATTGGTAACTAGCCGCCGGAAATAGCTCTTCCGCCATCGGTAAATCATAGCGGCTTGGCACCAGGTGTTGCCACATCGTCAGTTTTTGCTGCAGTGATGCTGGTATCGAGGCCTCAGCCCGTTGCGCCAGCCAATAGTCGCTGTCATCGCGGGTCGACAAGACGTAATGCAGCTTTAAAAACTCAACAATTTGCTGCCAGCGGTAACTGAAGGTTTGATTAAAGCGTTCACTGACGATGGCAAGTTGCGCCAGACTGCGCGGTAACTGCTCGCTAATAAAGGTAGCAGAGAGCTCGACCATCACCAGGGCAGATGCTTCCAGTGGCTCAATAAAGCCGGCCGCCATGCCGACAGCGACACAATTGTGCCGCCAGAACTGCTTTCGGTAACCCGGAGTGAACCGAATTAATCTGGGTTGGTAACGGGCGTTTAACTCCTGCTCGGATAAGTGCAGGTACTGCGCCAGGGTGCGATGTGCCTGTTCCTCATCGGTATGGCCACTGTGGTGCACAAAGCCGACGCCTCGACGGGTCGGTAAGCCAATATCCCAGACCCAGCCTTGTGCTTGGGCTGTGGCCAGTGTTGCCGATGCGATGGGCGCGTGATCATTCTCGTAAGGTACTTGCACCGCGAGTGCGCTGTCGTTCAAAAGAGAATGCTGCACACTCAGCAGAGGGGTTTGATAATGCTGGCCGAGCAGTAAGCTTGATAAGCCCGAGCAGTCGACAAATAGATCGCCAGTTAAGGCCCCATGCTGGGCAGTTTGCAGCCCGGCAATACGACCATCCGGATGACTCTGTACGGCAACAACATCATCCACCAAATGCTTCACACCAAGTCGCTTGGCATGGTTACTTAATAGCGCCACAAACTTACCGGCATCCAGGTGATAGCCGTAGTTTTGTAAAAACGCGTATTCCGGAGTGGTGATACGTTTGGGAGCTAACCCAGCAGCAATTATGGCCGGTTGGCTGGAGACTGCTGCTGCGAACTCGACCTGCTGATGGTGGCGAAACCAATGCTCAGCCATGTTCAGCTCATTCGCTGCCACGGGTGGGGTAAAGGGGTGGTAATAGCAATCTTGCGGCGCAGTGCTACGCCAGTTGCGGAACACACTGCCTTGTTTGAAGCTGGCATCGCAGCTTTGTATGAATTCGGTTTCAGAAATGCCAATCCGAGCTAAGGTCGCGCGCATGGATGGCCAGGTGCCTTCGCCAACACCAATGGTCGGTACCGAGGCAGATTCAATCAGGGTGATGTTGATGCGGGGATCAGCTTGATGATCCGCGGCCAATAAGGCGGCAGTCAGCCAACCAGCACTGCCACCACCGACAACGACAATCGTAACCCGTCCTTCACTGAACGGCTGTTCTTTTGTTGCGTCAGTCCGGTTACCGGTTGCGTCTGGGGTGGTTGCTTGCATCATCAGTACTTCTTGTAAAAAGTAGCCATCTTGCGATGGCTACTTGTTCAGGACAAGAGCAGGTTAGAACGTATACCGTGCGCCGATGGCAAAACGGCGGCCTGTTTCAGTATAGTTCACTAATTGCAGTGAGTTGCGTTCATGAGAGCGCATGGACTCGTTGGTCAGGTTGATGGCTTCAAAAAAGACCGTCAGCTTGTCGTTGACATCGTAGCTGGCGCTGGCATCCCACTGTCCGTAAGACTCTACGTAAATTGGATTTTGCAGGCCCTGGGCATTCACTGTGGATGCGAGGAATTTACCACGCCAGTTGTAAGCCAGACGTGCCTGGAAGCCATCTCTGTCGTAGAAGCCAACCAGATTGTAGGTATCGCTCATGCCAAGTAAGGCAAATTGCTCACCTAAGCTTTGATTGTCGTACTCAAAGTCACCATTGACGAGGGTAGCGTTGGCAATGACACCAAAGCCGGTTTCGCCGAATAAGTGCTGTACTGCCAGCTCCCAACCATCCAACCTGGCACCGTCCTGGTTCACCGGAATGATGATGTCAAAGTTGGCTGGCGCATCGCCCGGCACGCCCAGGATGAAGCCATTGGCATCGACCGTGTCCGGGAAATTCTCCCGAATATAATTACGAATGGCTGGGGTATTGTTGCCAACAGCGGCAACGGCTTCGGCATAACGAGGGCCTTGTGCCGGATGCGGCAAGTTGAAGGTTTGCTCCTGCACCGTAGTGCGGCCGATAAAGTTCTTCGCCTTTTTCCAGAAGTAACCGACCGACATGTAGCTGCCTTCGTCATAGTACCATTCCAGCGACAAATCGAAGTTGGTGGATTCAAACGGGTTCAAGTCCGGATTACCACGAGCCCCTGTACCGCCATCAATCCGCACCAGGGAGTTCAGGGTTTGCCCGCCCTGAATATCGGCATAGCTTGGCCGGGCAAGCGTTTTACTTGCTGAGGCACGTAGCAGCACATCATCAACAACTTCAACATTGAAGTCGATGTTTGGCAAGATATTGCTGTAATCGCCGGTCAATCTGGTGAAGTCACTCTCACCGGTGCTGATCAGGTTAAACTCGTTGTCACCGGCCCAGGCGATACCGCTGTAGACCGGTACTAAAGCGCGTGAGGTGACATCGGTCTTCTCGTAGCGGACACCGGCGGTTAAAAAGTACGGCATGACACCAAGGTCACCGGCAAAGTTGAACTGCACGTAAGCGGCTTGCTGTTTCTCGGTGGTGCGGCGGTCGGTGGTCATGTCCGACGAAGCACAAAACGAGGTACCACAATCCCCAACCGAGCCTAAGTTGCCATAAGTGTCGTTGGCAATTTGACGAATGGTGTTGAAGTCCCAACGGAAGAACTCTTGCAGCATGTCGCTGCCGCTGGAGGCATCAAAATTATCGGCCAATTGATCCAGTTTAAATACCGACGGATCGATATCACCCGCTGCCCCTAAGCCGCCCCAGTTATCTTGCTGCACGTTCGAAAAAGCGGAGCGATTTTTGGTTTCAGAGACCGAGACACCGAAGTCAATGTTGGTGAGCAAGCCCCGGTCAAACACATAGGTACCACGAACTTGCACTTGTTCGATATCACTGCGCATTTGGCTGTTACGGAATGAGCTGCCGGTGACCCGTACGTCTTCACCCCGAATACCGGTGAAGCCATCAGGGTAGGTAATGGCTAAAGTCGGTAAATCGCTGTCGAACCGTGCGGTGGTCACTGAGCGGACGAAGGTCGCGGTACCAATCACATTGTTACTGCCAAAGGGGCTATTGGGGCGCGATTCTGCCGACGAGTTATGATAGTCCAGCTCCAATTGCAAGTTAGGGTTTACTTGCCATTGGGTGTTGAAGCCCAGTGACTTGTTCTCGTTCACTGTCGAAAATTGACCACCGCCCATGGCTAAATCACCTGGCTCACCGAATGCTTCTGAGTACACAATGGGTGCCGCGACCGGGCCATCACTCCAGACACCTGTGGATGGTCCGAAGTTGAACCAGGCCGAAACGTCGTTGTAACGGTCTGATACTTCGTTTTTCGAATAGGTGTAATCCAGAGTAGTGGTGACGGCATCGACGGGACGATACTGCAGCACCAATTGGCCATTGGTCCGGGTTCTTTCTACTTCGTGGAAGGCGTAGCCTAAACTTTGTGGCACCGAGTAGATGGAATCGGCCGCTGGGTAGTTTTGGTGCGCATTGTCGCCATCCGGGATCAGGCCGCCCCAGTCGGCATTGCCACCATCCCAGTCGAAACCATTGACCGTGCCGGGGAAGGTGCGCCAGCCGCCAGTGTTGGCTTGCCTGTTGCCGCTATGGCGCTCTTGATACGAACCGCTGATGGCAACGCCAAACCTTTCGTCGTTAAAGGTATTGCTGTATAAGCCGGATATTTCCGGTGTGATGGTTGAGCCTTCGTCGGTGGATTGGTCCATCACCCCTTTGACCCCAAAAGTAGCCTGCATGCCAGGGGCATTCATGCGGTTTAATGGCCGGTTGGTCAGGATGTTAATGGTGGAACCCATGCCGCCGGTCGAAATGCTGGCACGGCCGGTTTTATAAACTTCAACCCCGGAAATCCCTTCCGCAGCAAGGTTGGCAAAGTCAAAGGAGCGGGATGAGGATGCGGTGGTGGCTTCCAAGGAGGAGGCTGGCATTTGCCGGCCGTTGAGCAACACCAGATTAAATTCCGGACCAAAGCCACGAACGGTCACCCGGCTGCCTTCACCGTTGGAACGGTCGATCGCCACACCGGTGATCCGCTGTAAGGACTCTGCCAGGTTGGTGTCCGGAAATTTACCAAAATCTTCCGAGGAAATGGCATCCACCACACCGGTGGCGCTGCGTTTTATATCCATCGAACGGATCAAACTGCCACGGATCCCCGAGACCTGAATAACTTCGATCTCTTCCTCAGCTGCTTGTGTTGCCAAGTCATCAGCCAACGCTGAGCTGAGCATGCCGGCGCCTGTCAGTAGTGAGATACTGACCGCCAGGCGTGAAAGTTTAAAACGGCTGTTGAGCATAACCTATCCCCTTGTGTGCTAATAATTATCAGACTTCTTGTTTTTCATGGTTGAGCAGAGCTAACCGGTACGTTTTGATAATTTATGTAAGCGCTTACATTGAGATTAGTTCAATTTGTAATCAAAATCAATGTGGCGCTGGTTAAAAAATAAAAAAAGCAGGAGTCATGCAGCGATGTATCGCTGCATGAGCCCGGCATCTGACCTAGCGACAGCTGGCTGGAGCCGCTGTCTGGTCCTGGGCAACAATACGGACATCGGCCAGGCTGATGTTTAAAGCTCCGGCTGTTTCCAGATACATCGCTGAGAACACCTGTTGCAGCGATAACCCTTGCTGTTGCAGGCAGCTCAGTGGCACGGCAATGGTACCCCATTCGCCTTCGCCCATTGCTTGCAGCTCGCTGGCAATGTTGACAGCGCCCTGACAGGCCTCGTTGCAATGCATGCCGAGCCAAACCTCATTGGGCACTGCGCCCTGACGCTTCACTTCAATGTGCAAGCTGCTGTCGGCCTCACCATAACCCCGCAAGTCACGTGGGAAGGCGCTGATAAAGCTCAGGCGGGCCAGCTGCTCACCACTGAACACAAAGCGGCGGGCATCTTCTTGCACCAGGCGGTCAAAAGTACGGCTGCTTAACCCAGGCAACTCCTGCACACTGCTGGTTACCGCGGTATGGTGCTCGCCACTGTTAAGGAACAGCTGCCAGGGGCTACGAGGCGCTCGCTCAAACACCACCAGATCGCTTAATTGACCGTCTTGCTCGACCTCTTCAGATAAATCATTACTAAGGACATCGGCATCACCGTAACGCAAGCCGAAACCATAGGGCAGCAGTGGCTGGTAATCGGCATCAAAGCGATTGACCACCGCTTGCTGCGGCGTCGCTGGCCAGGAGAAGGTCAAGCTGCCATGAAAGTCATGCTGCACTGCACCTTCGGCATCGCGCAGAATCACATCCGCCACCCCTTCACCCTCGCTGCCCGGCAGCCAGATGGCGACAAAGGCATCGGAGGCATTCAGCTCCGGGTTCACCCACATCGGACGACCACTGATAAAGAGGGACACCACTGGAATGCCTTCGGCTTTTAACTGCTGCAGCAGCGCCAGATCGGTCTTGTTGCCACGCTGGAATTCGAGGTTGTCGATGTCGCCATTGCCTTCGGCGTAAGGTTCTTCACCAAAGACCACAATGGCAACATCGGGCCGTTGCTGAAAGCTGCCATCTTCGCTGAGCTCGACCGAGCCACCGGCTGCTTCTACCTGACGGGCAATGCCACCGTAGATGGAGGTGCCGCCTGGGAAGTCGGCATTGGTGTTGCCGGTGCCTTGCCAGCTGATGGTCCAACCGCCGGATTGCTGGCCAATGTTATCGGCACCAGGACCTGTGACCAGCAAGTGCTGGCGTGGATCCAGTGGCAACAGCTGATCGTTGTTTTTCAGCAGCACCAGCGATTGGCGCACCGCTTCACGGGCAACTTCCCGGTGCTCTGCTGCGCCAATCAATTCCAGCCGGCCAGCCAGTGGGCGATTGGCCGGGCTTGGTTTGTCAAACAGACCCGCCCGCTTTTTCACCCGCAGAATACGGCGCACCGCGTCATCAATCCGGCTCATCGGGATCACGCCGTTTTCAACCTGCTCAATCAGGTTGTAATACAGCGGCTTCCAGGCATCGGTCGGCACCATGAAAATATCCAGCCCGGCCAAAGCAGCTTGCGGGCAGTCGGCGTTGGTGCAACCTGGGATCTGGCCGTGGCCATTCCAGTCACCGACCACCAGGCCATCAAAGCCCATTCGCTCTTTTAACACCTGGGTCAGCAGGTAATGATCGCCATGGATTTTTTTGCCATTCCAGCTGTTGAAGGTGGCCATCACGGTTTGCGCGCCGGCCGATAAACCACCGACATAGCCCTGGGCATGAATGTCAAACAGCTCTTGTTCAGACACTTCTGCGTCGCCCTGGTCGATGCCATCGGTGGTGCCACCATCGCCAACAAAGTGTTTGACGGTACTGATGACTCGTCGATCACTTAAAAAGTCGGCATCTGCAGCACCTTGCAGGCCACGTACAATGGCTGCGGAGTAGCTGCGAACGATTTCAGGATCTTCGGAGTAGCTTTCATAGGTGCGGCCCCAGCGCGGGTCACGCGCAACCGCCACCGTCGGGGCAAAGACCCAGTCGATGCCGGTGGCCATTACCTCGCGGGCGGTGACTTCAGCGATACGCTCAATCAGGTCGGGATTGTTGGCGGCGCCAAGGCCAATGTTGTGTGGGAAAATTGTGGCACCAATCACATTGTTGTGGCCATGCACCGCATCGGTGCCCCACATGGTGGGAATGCGGATGCCATTGACCGAGTCGTCCATCGAAGCCTGATACATGGCTTCGGCCAGCGCTATCCAGTCTTCGGGGGTGGCGTACTTGTCGTTGTTTGGGAAAGCGCCGCCACCGTTTAAGAAGGAACCAAAGCCGTAAGTCCGCATGTCTTCTACGGTGATATCCCGAATTTCCGGCTGGATCATCTGGGCGATTTTTTGTGGCAGTGTCATCTCGGCCAGCAGGGCGTCGATGGCCGCTTCCATCGCCGGATCCTTGGCAACCGGGCTGTCAATAACCGGCCAAATGGTGACATCGCCACGTTCGGCTGAGGCAGCATCGCTGCTGGGTTGCTGCTGAGTGCAGCCCGTTAGTGCCAGCACGCTGGCGGTAACAAGTGCCATCGGTAATCTCCGCATCCGGCCTGAGAGGGCAGTGAACTGAAAAACCATGAAAGCTCCTTAGGGTTGTTCGGCAGTGGATTGAGGTTTACAGCCTTTCAGGCCGTAATAGGCGATGTAGATATAGCATAGCAGCGGCAATAGGAAGGCTTGCTGCACACCGATTGTATCGGCCAGCACCCCTTGCAATAACGGCAGCACGGCACCACCGACAATGGCCAGACACAAAATGCCTGAGCCTTGACTGGTGTGTTGCTTCAAGCCGTGGATCGCCAGGCTAAAAATGGTGGGGAACATGATGGAGTTGCACAGCCCCACCAACAACAAGGACCACATGGCCAGTTTGCCTTCGCTTAGAATGGTGAGGGCCAGCAACAGCACGGCACAGAACGCATTAAAGGCCAGGGCTTTACCGGCATTAATTTTTTGCATGGCAGCGGCGCCGATAAAGCGGCCTAACATGGCGCCACCAAAATACCAGGCAATGTAATGGGCTGCCTGCGCTTCGCTCATGCCACCAATGTGCGGCATGGTCAGGTAACTAACCAAAAAGCTACCAATGCCAACTTCGGCACCGACATAGACAAAGATACCGACGGCGCCAAGCACCAAATGGCGGTACTGCCAGGCAGAGCCTTGCAAATGCATCGGGTTGCTGCGGTCTTTCTGTCCCAGCTTGGGCAGTTTAATCCAGGCAAAAATAATGGCCAGCACGATCAAGGACGCTGCCAGCAGCAAATAGGGCAGTTGCACCGAGGTCGGCGAGACCTGGGCATCGGCGGATACATCCATGCCGGAGAAAATGAGCCAGGCACCAAAGAAAGGCGCCACAGTGGTGCCCAGGGAGTTAAAGGCCTGGGTCATGGTCAGGCGTGATGAGGCGGTTTCTGGCCGGCCCAACACACTGACGTAGGGGTTGGCCGCTACCTGCAAAATGGTGATGCCCGAAGCCAGCACAAAAAGAGCGAACAAAAACAGCCCATAGACCTGAATTGCAGCAGCCGGATAAAACAACAAACAACCGGCACCGGCTATCAACAAACCGGTGACAATGCCGGACTGATAGCCAATGCGCCCAACCAACATGCCGGCAGGTACCGACACCACGAAATAGGCACCAAAAAAGCAAAACTGCACCAGCATGGCCTGGGTGTAGCTGAGATCAAACAACAACTGCAGATACGGGATCAAAATGTCATTGAGGCAGGTAATAAAGCCCCAGATAAAAAATAACGATGTGAGTGATGTCAGTGCAAAACGCAGGTTGCCCGGCTGTTTTGACTGCTCAGCCTCAGTAACCATTACCGGTGCTGTGGCCATAAGTTCCCCCTGTTTGGACAATATTCTCCCCGCCTGGCAACGCGGTACCGCGGGGATTATTGACGGTCTTGTTGTTCTGAGCCGTCTGCTGCTGAAAGCATTTGACGCTGAACAAATGACCGACTAGACTGAATGTAAGCGCTTTCATTTATAGCATAACTTCGGCTGATGGCAATGCTTTTTGTTGATTTTTTTGCCACTGGCCCCCAAGATCGAAGCATAAATTATGACCAAAATTACGCTGGCTGATACCTCGCCCTTGCTGCAACCGGACTTTGTGTTTGGCGTTGCAACCGCTGCTTTTCAGATAGAAGGCGCCGCCGACAGCCGCCTGCCTACCATTTGGGATACCTTTTGTGCTCAGCCTGGTGCGACCTTAAACGAGCCCTTTTGCAGCGCCTATCTGAGTTACGAAGCGGGCATTCATGCCCCTGGTGTACAAAACCGGCGCCAGGGCCGTCAAGTGGCGCATCATTTGTTGCTGGCGCATGGCTTGGCTATGCAGGTGCTGCAACGCAACTGCCCAAGCGCGAAAAATGGCATTGTACTGAACTTCAGCCCTTGCTATCCAGCTTCGCCCAGCGCGGCCGATCAGCGCGCTGCAGCCATGGCCGATGCTTATCACAACCAGTGGTACCTGCAGCCGTTGTTGCAAGGGCGTTATCCTGAGCTGCTTAATGAACTGCCAGAGAGCGATCAGCCGGATATCGAGCCGGGGGACATGGCGCTGATCGCTCAGCCACTGGATTACCTGGGCGTCAACTACTACACCCGCACTGTCTTTGCCGCCAACGAGGCGGGCTGGTTTCGGGATGTGCAACCCGTACAGCCACCATTGACCGACATGGGCTGGGAGATTTTCCCGCAGGGGTTAACCGAGATTCTGACCAGTCTGCACCAAAAATACAGCTTACCCCCAGTGTACATTACCGAAAATGGCGCAGCCATGCCGGACCTGCTGCTTGATAACCGGGTGCAGGACACAGAACGCGTGCGCTATTTTCAACAGCATTTGCAGGCTGTCGAGCAGGCTATCGTGGAAGGCGTTCCGGTGCAGGGCTACTTTGCCTGGAGCCTGATGGACAACTTTGAATGGGCCGAAGGCTATGCCAAGCGCTTTGGCATTGTTTATGTCGACTACCCAACGCAACAACGGGTGCTTAAAGACAGCGGTCTGGCCTTGCAGCAGCTGTTCAGGTATAAACAAGAACGCGCAAAGCGCTAAGGGCAGGGGCAGGTGATGCTAAGCAAACGGGAAAAAGTGGCCTATGGCCTGGGCGATACCGCCAGCAACATTATTTTCCAGACGGTGATGTTGTTTCTCACCTTCTTTTACACCGATATTTTTGGCATTTCGCCGGCGGTGGTTGGCAGTATGTTTCTGCTGGTACGCATTATCGATGCTGTCACCGATCCGCTGATGGGGGCGCTGGCCGATCGCACCAACAGCCGCCATGGCCATTACCGGCCTTATTTGCTCTGGCTGGCGCTGCCGTTTGCTTTTGTCAGTGTGCTGGCCTTTACCACTCCTGATTTTAGCGACCAGGGCAAGGTGGTTTATGCCTTTGTCAGCTACACCTTGCTGATGCTGGCTTACACCGCCATCAACATTCCTTACTCAGCCCTGGGTGGGGTGCTGACCAAGGATCCGGATGAGCGGGTCTCGGTGCAGTCCTACCGTTTTGTGTTTGGCATGCTCGGTGGCTTGTTGGTCACCGCCTGCACCATTCCAATGGTTAATTGGCTGGGGCAGGGTGATGCGGCCCGCGGTTACCAACTGACGATGCTGTTGATGAGCATCTTTGGTATGGCGCTGTTTTTGTTGTGCTTCCTGGGGACTAAAGAGCGGGTCCAGCCGCCAAAAGATCAGCAGCTGAAATTCTTCTCCAGCCTCAGGCAGCTCTGGCAAAACGAAGCCTGGCGGGTGTTGTGTGTAGCTGCTGTGGTGCTGTTAACCGGTATGGTGCTGCGCAGTACCCTGGCGATTTACTACGTGAAGTATTACCTGGGGCGGGAAGACTGGATCACCTGGTTTATCACCCTGGGCATGATTGGCAACATTTTAGGCTGTGCCAGTGCCCAGTTTGTCAGCGCCCGCATCGATAAGGTCCGCGCCTACATGGGCTTGCAGTGCATTGCTGCCGTGATTTGTTTGCTCAGCTTTTTTGTTGGGCCTGATCAGGCGGTGCTGGCTTTCGGTTTTTACTTTGTTTGGTGCTTTTTCCTGCAAATGGCGACTCCGATGCTCTGGGCCAAGATGGCCGATACCGTGGATTACGGCCATTGGAAAACCGGCCAGCGCATTACTGGCCTGGTCTACTCGTCGATTATTTTCTTTATTAAGCTGGGACTGGCGCTTGGCGGTGCTCTGGCGGGTTGGCTGCTGGCGTTTTATCAGTACCAGCCCAATGTGGTGCAGACCGAAAGTACCGCACAGGGCATTTTGTGGTCCTTTACGGTCTGGCCCGCGGTCGCCTCTTTGTTGGTCGCAGCCGTGATGACTCGCTACATCCTGACCCGCGACAAGGTGCAGCAGGTTGCCAACGAGTTGCAACAGCGTCAGTCCGAAGCGGGTGCTTCTTGACAGAAGTTCCGTTAAAATTCAGCCATTAGAGAGCAATGAAAGCGCATTATGCCAACCATTTATGAAGTGTCTAAACTGGCCGGTGTGTCACTGGCCACCGTGTCCCGGGTGATGAACAACACCAGCCCGGTGCGGGAATCGACCCGAAAAAAAGTGGAGGCCGCCATGGCGGAGCTGGGGTATCGGCCCAACTCCATTGCGCGCTCACTGGCATCCAATCGCTCCGACAGCATTGGCATTCTGGTGTCCGAGTTGCATGGTCCTTTTTACGGTGCCATGATCAGCAGCATCGAGGCGGAGTTTCGTACAGCGGGTAAGCACGTGATTATCGCCGCTGGTCACAGTGAAGAAGCCACCGAGCGCGATGGCATTGAGTTTTTGCTTAGCCGCAATTGCGATGCCTTGATCCTGCATGTGGAAGCCGTGTCCGATGAGTATCTGGTGCAATTAAAAGCCAAGGAAATTCCTTTTGTGCTGATCAACCGCCAGGTACCGCAGTTGCAGCCGCAATGCATCAGCTTAAACAACAAGCTGGGGGGCTATCTGGCAACGCAGCTGTTGTTGCGACAAGGACACCGGCAACTGGGCTACATCTCCGGCCCCTTGTGGAAAACCGATGCGCAGGATCGTTATCGGGGCCACCAGCTGGCCCTGCAAGAAGCTGGCCTTGACTGGGATCCAAAGCGGCTGTTCGAAGGGGATTACCACGAAGATGGCGGCAGTGCCGGCATTCGTTACTTTTTGCAGCAAGGCATCCCATTAACAGCACTGATTTGCGCCAACGATGAAATGGCCTCCGGCGCCATGACCGAAGCACGAGAGCAGGGGCTCTTTATTCCGCAGCAGCTGTCGATTATCGGCTTCGATAATGTCATGCTGAGCCACTACACCTACCCCAAACTGTCGACCATCGATTACCCCATTGCCGCCATGGGCCAAATGGCTGCCCGCTGGGTGCTAAAAGAAGTGTACCAACAAAAACAACCCGAGTTGCAGTTGGTGTTCGAGCCCCGGTTGATTGAGCGTGACTCTTGTGTTGTGCTGCCACAGCCTTGATGATAAAGATATAGCTTGCAGTCTAAAAGCTAAGCAGTAAAAAAGGGTAGAGTGTGCTCAAAGTTTCTGTTGTTGTGTTGTCGATTTTGTTGCTAGCTGCTTGCGATAAGATGCAAGCGTTGACAGAAGCTGAGCAGGTAGAGCGGACCATTCGGCAGGAGGTCCGTCGCGATCTGCGCGGCTTGAATGCATTGACCGATGCGGCAGAGGCTACTGCTTACGATGGTTTTGCCTGGCGTCGTGGTGAGCCGCTGCAAATTCGTCAGCGCCAGGGCTCTGAGCTGGTGTTGCTGGAGCAGGCAGCAGCGGCGGATGTCATCGCTACCGCTGTAGCACAGCGTATTCCAAGCTTTAGCCTGGTGCGTTACCAGCAGGGCTGGTTGGTGGTGTTTGATACCTATGTTAGCCCACACTGCCAGGTGGTGTATGCCTATGCCTACCGGGGTGAGCTAGCCGATACCCCACTGTGCAACCAAGACAGCTTTGGTCAGCAAGCCAATGGCCAGTGTCAAAGTCCTATTGTTGGTGAGTGGCAGGTCTTCAAAGAGTGGTTTTTTGCTGAATCTTTGTTGGCTGATGGCAACCCGAGGTGCCAGCAAGCAGCTCAGGCTTTTCATCACAATCCGGCACATTAATACTTTATTTGGTTATTGATTCTTAGCAGGCTGGTAGCGCTGAAGGATAGCTGCCACAGTGCCATCTTGCACCAGCTGGTGCAAAGTCTGTTGCAGCTGTTCAACCAAAGCGGGCTGGTGGGGATTAAATGCACAATAAACACCATCAGGCTCTGTCCACAGCGGGTCAGTCCTGAACTCCGCGTGACCAAATTTCTGTTGATGGTAGTAGTAGGCTAAGTCCACTGTCAGCACAACATCAAGCCGTTGTTGTTCCAGTCGAATTAAATTGCTGTGTAAAGAGTTGGCATCGTCTCGGATGGCCAATTGCTGCGAGAATAACAACTCCAGCTCTGGATAATTGAAGCCGCGATCGGTTCCGATACGTTTACCAAATAAATCGGTCATTTGTTGAATGCCCGGCGTGTTGCTGCGCCTGACCAGGAGCTGTTGCGTGCTAAAGAGTTTGGGGCTCCAGGACAACTGTTCTGGGTTTTCTACCCAGTCCGGGTTTAAAAAGCAAGCGATATCGGCTTCATCTTGAAGCAACCAGCTCTCAACCCGGCCTCGCGGCAGTGGCAGATGAGTCAAGCTCAATCCACTGCGCTTTACCAGTGCATCCAATAAGTCTTTACTGATGCCGGCGCTGAGGAAGCCTCGGTCGTCAAAGAGCGCATAAGGGGGCGCATTGGACTCACTGACAATAGCACGAAGCGGAACAAGGCGATCTGCGGCCACTTCGGTGGACAAAAGGAGCAAAAGAGTAAGAGCAAAGCTGCGCACCAACACCTCAGATGAATACGGCTGCAGCTTTTAACATAGCACAATGCGTTTAAAAAATAAGCGAATTTGATTGCTTTATTTTAAGGGTGAGCTGCAAGGGGTATCAGGAGTTAACTGCGATACAGGGTTTTGATCAAGTGAAAACCAAATTGGGTTTTTACCGGCCCATGCACTTCCAGCACCGCTTTTTTAAAAACGACTTCATCAAAAGCCCGCACCATTTGACCGGGGCGAAACTCACCCAAATCCCCACCTTTTTTACCGGAAGGGCACAGGGAGTGCTTTTTGGCCAGTTGACCAAAGTCGGCCCCTTTGGCCAGTTGTTGTTTTAGCTTCTCGGCTTCGGCTTTGGTTTTGACCAGAATGTGCAAGGCGCAGGCTTTAGCCATCGGTTGATTTCTCCGTCGATTTGCGTTGCCTGCGGCAGCGCTCTGAGCAGTAAGTGACCTCATCCCAGCAGTGTTGCCATTTTTTCCGCCAGGCAAAGGGCCGCAGGCAGACCGGGCAGGTTTTTTCGGGCAGGGTCAGTTTGTGGTGTGCCATGGCTAACTGCTGTAGATGGTAGTCAGCTCGTGCTGGTGCAGCACTTCGGCCAGCTCGGGGAGTTGAAATAGTTCGAGCCCCAGCACATCCAGAATTTGCGGAGCGTATTGCTCCCATTCAGGATCCAGATTGATGTCAAACAGCTGTCGGCTTTCACCGCTCATGTGCTCTGCCAGCTTGAGTACGGCAAACAGCCGCTGCTCCAGCTCGTTGTCCGACTCTAAAATCAGCGCCGGGCTGTGGTGGTAAGCAATGACATTGCACAGCTCGGTGGGCAGGCCCCAGGACTGGGCAATCAGATAGCCGAGGATTTCGTGACAGGTTTGAAAACGATGCTCCTCGGCTTCACTGTAGCTCTGACCAGCCAGGACGCCCACTTTGATCAGATCGACATAATTGGGCGCCTGCGCGGTGATTAAAGCGATGCCGGCATTGCGAAAGAGTCCGAGCGTATAGCAATCGTCGCACTGCTCCTGTGACCACTGCAGTTGACGTGCCAGGGTTGCGGCACTGTTGGCAACCAGCAGGGCATTGCTCCATAACTTTTGGGAAAAGGGATCTTTTTGCTGCCCTTGCTCCAGGGTAAAGCGCAGCAAGACACTGCGAATAAGTTTCACCACCCGGTTTAAGCCGAGAAACTTGCAGGCATGCTCGATGGAAGTGATCTTGCTGCGCAGCCCAAAGTAGGCAGAGTTGACGACTTTAAGCGTGAAGCCGGCGAGACCGATGTCCATATTGATCAGGGTGGCCAGCCGCTGGATATTGGGTTCCGGTTGCTGCACCAATTGCTGAATATGCAGCAACACATCGGGCTGGGGCGGGATGGTAAAGCCTTGCAGCGCCTGATCGATGGCGGTCATATCCAATGGCTGAACCATACATAGGTCTCCAACCTGAAGTACAATGATAAACTATTATTAAAGCAAAGTCCGTTGCCTTTGCCAACCAGTGCCAGCTTACGAGTCCAGGTAAGGCCGGCCACTGATCAGGCTGCGAGCCAGTTGCCACTCGGTTTCGGCATCCGGCTGTTGATCGGCGCTAAAATGAACCTCGAACTGCAAGTACTCATCGCTGTTTTGGCTGCTGACCAGCCGCTCTGGTACCTGGCCAACCTGACGGTAGCTGTGGATGGCAACCTGAGCTGCTTGTTCCATCAGCCCGAGAAAGTGGCCGAGCGGCAGCGTTTGAAAAATATCGGCTTCCAGGTGAGCCCAGCCCAACAGATCGGCACTGATTTGACCGTCTTTGTGATCAGTAAACAGCATGGAAACAGCAGCAGAATCTGGGTTTTCGCCACTCTGATAGCTGGCCGCATCCTGCTCATTAAACAGCATGACGTAGCCATAGGCCGGACAGCCTTCGGCATCCATGTCGTCAAAGGATGGATCATACACCAGAAAAAAGCGTTGCTCAGACATCAAAGCCCCTGTATAGAAATAAAACGCTATTGTACCGAACCAGAGGTCGGAGCTAAAGTGCTAATTTTTAGTCCTCTGCCTGGTACGGGATCTCCAGCAGCAAAGACAAGGCCAGCAATTGCACCTGTTGTGTCTCTGAGGCCTGGCCATCGGCTTTGGCACAGGCTTCAATGGCTTGCCACAGCTGCTGTTTTACTTTCGGGCTGGCGGCCATCAATGTGCTGAGTTCTTGTTGCACCAGCTCATAACTGGACTCGGGGGCTTTGGTATCCGCGGGCAGCTGCAGGCTGGTAAGGGCAGCCTGCCAACTTTGCTGTATCACGGCTGCATCTTCGGAGCTGGCGTTGGCAATCAGACGCAGTAGCCGCAAACTTTCAGTCTGAATGGCGGCAAAGTCACGGGCGGAGGTGCCGCGTACCACATCGCCGCTTCGAAACTGGCTGGCTACGGTATGGTCCACCAGCTGGGCAATGGCCCATTCCAGCAAATGCAACTGACCATCGGCTACGATGACTTGCTGCAGCAGCTGTTCAAAGCGCTCAAAGCGAATGGCGGTCAGGGTTTTCAGACTGGGCACCGACAGCTGCGCCAGCATTAGCTTTTGTCGCGGGCTCAGTGGCTCGACCTGGCTGAGCAAGCGATCGACATCGCTCAGCAGGGCATTGGATCCTTGTTCGCGGATGCACAGCAGTTGCTGTTGCCGACTGTCATCGTCATCGCTTACCAACAGTGCCAATAGCAGGGGCTCCGCTTGCAGTGGCTGGTGGGCACTTTGCAGCAGCAACACCGGCAATGCTGCCAGCAGGCGCTGGGCCGGGCTTTGAGTGGTCGTTTCTTCTGCCTGTGGTGTGGGCTCGGTTTGTGGTTGATTGTCTTCTGTCTGGCGGGCCTGGGGCAAACGGCCATTCCAGCGCGGTTCCAGCCGTTTAATGCGATCCTGCAAGGGGGGATGGGTAGCGAAGATGCTGGCCCAGCGGCTGATGGCCTCGCCAAAAAACAGATGGCTGTTTTCATCGGCATTTTGATGCTTCAGTTTGGTGCCGCGACTGCTGGCAGCAATTTGCTTTAACGCACCGGCAATGCCGGACGGGTTACGGGTAAACTGGACCGCCGAGGCATCAGCCAGGTATTCGCGTTGCCGGCTGACAGCGGCTTTGATCAGGTTGCCAAAAAATGCCCCCAAATACCCCAGAATAATAAAACCCAGACCCAGAAACAAAATGGCTGCTGCACCGCCGCCGCCATTTTTGTTGCTACGACTGCTGCGCGCTGCGATATGGGCGCCGCGACTGCCGCGTAGCAACAGGTAACCCACATGGCCCACAAACAAGATGCCGTTGAGCACGGCGATCATCTTAATGTTCATTCGCATATCGCCATTGAGGATATGGCTGAACTCATGGGCCACCACGCCCTGGAGTTCATCGCGGTTCAGTTGCTGCAGGCAGCCCTCAGTGACGCCAATGACGGCATCGGCCGGGCTGTAGCCTGCGGCAAAAGCGTTGATGCCGCTCTCAGGCAACAAGTAGACGGTTGGCACTGGCAGGTTGGCTGCCAGTGCCATTTCTTCCACCACGTTTAGAAGCTGACGATGTCTGGGGTCGGTGGTATCCGGTGCAAGCCGCTGTCCACCCAGCGATTCGGCCACCACCCGGCCCCCCTGACGCAATTGCAGCCACTTGACCAGCATGGCGGTGGCAATGGCACCCAGTACAATCAGACTGGTCCACAGCAGCAGCTCGGTCTGGAAAAAGCCGCGCTGCAAGCCGGACTGGATGGCCTCGGTATCGGCGAAGCCGAATACCAGTGCTACCAATACATTAGTCAACAGCAGCAGCAGGGCCACTGCCAGGCTAAAAAATACCACCAGGATGCGGGTGTTGCGTCTGGCTAAATCCTGCTGGCTAAAAAAGTTGCTGGCCATGGTGCCTTAAAAGCTAACTTTCGGAGCAGCCTGAATGGCCTGACTGTCTTCAAACTCCAGCAATTTGGCATCGGCACCATGGCCAAAGGTCGGCGCCAGCATCACCTGAGGGAAGCTTTGCTTGTAGCTGTTGTAGCTGGTGACCGCATCGTTAAACGCCTGGCGGGCAAAAGCAACCCGGTTTTCGGTGCTGGTTAGCTCTTCAGACAACTGCATCATATTCTGGTTGGCTTTTAAATCCGGATAGGCCTCCATCACCACATTCAAGCGGCTCATCGCTCCTTGCAGCATTGACTCGGCACCTGCCAGCTGGCTCATGGCTGCTGCATCGCCCGGGTTGTTGGCGGCCACCTTCAAACCGGCTGCTGCGGCATTCCGTGCATTAATCACGGCCTCCAGAGTGTCGCGCTCATGCGCCATGTAGGCTTTGGCAGTTTCCACCAGATTGGGGATCAGATCGTAACGGCGCTTTAACTGCACTTCAATTTGGGCGAAGGCATTTTGGTAGCGGTTTTTGAGCTTTACCAGCGTATTGAAAATGCTGATGATAAAAAACAGCAGAATCAAAATGACGGCAAAAATGATTAAAGATGTCATGGAGTATCCTCGTCAACGACGCGACTTAAAATGTGTATGGGTATAGTGTTAACTTTCCTTTAAACCTTTGTCCAGTCCTCATCGCGAGAAAGTCAGAAAAAAACGACAGTTGGCAGCAAGGACTGTGGCTATTCCAAGTTCGATGGCATGCTATACTGCCGCCCAGCAACGAAAGGAGTGCATCAAGTGGACTTTAAACACATTTCAGTGCAGGAGACAGCCAGCCGCATGGCGGATTCTGCCGTGGTCATTGCCGATATCCGTGATGAGCAAAGTTATGCGGCAGGGCACATTGCAGGTGCCTGGCACCTGACCCAGGCCAGCCTTGCGAACTTTATCGCCAAGCACGACAGCAGCACCCCGGTGGTGGTGGTTTGTTACCATGGCAACTCCAGTCAGGGAGCCGCACAGTATCTGGTGCAGCAAGGCTTTGCCGAGGTGTACAGCATGGACGGTGGCATGGCTTTGTGGCAGCAACAGCATCCGGTACAAAGCGGCCATGGTTAAATTGGGCGAACTCAATTCGGTGCAGGCGGCGCGGCTGTTCGCCGATTACTGTGTCACCCAGGGCTGGTCGGTCCAAGCCGAAGCTGAAGGTCCGGACAGTGCGGCACTCTATGTCGATGAAGCTCAGCTGACCGAGGTCAGTCAGGCGCTGGAGTTATTTTTGCAAGAGCCGGGGCACAACCGTTACTACGAGGCTGCCTGGCAACGCAGTCAACTGGCCGAGGGCATGGGATCGCTCTGGACGGGTCTGGACGCCCGGGCCTTCAGTGGTCCAGTCACCTTGCTGGTGCTGGCGCTGGCGCTGCTGGTGTATGGCTGGCAGTTGCTCGCGCCAATGCAGGCGCTGTCAGCTTTGTGGATAGAGCCTCAGAGCACTGGTGTTAGCTTGAGTGGGCTTTGGCGCTGGTTCAGTCCGGCGCTGTTGCACTTTTCTTTGACCCATTTGGTGTTTAACCTGCTGTGGTGGTGGCTGCTGGCCGGTCAGTTGGAGCGGTGCCTGGGCAGCGTCCAGCTGCTGTCATTGGCATTGAGCAGTGCCTTGGTGGCGAATGTGGCGCAGTACCTGTTGGTTGGCCCTCATTTTGGTGGTTTATCGGGCGTGGTGTATGCGCTGTTTGGCTACTTTTGGTGGGCTGGCTGGTTGAACCCGGCACAGGGACTGCGGTTGGAAAAAGGGCTGATCATCTTTATGTTGGTCTGGCTGGTTCTGGGGTTCCTGGATGTGCTCTGGGTATCGATGGCCAATTGGGCCCACCTGGGGGGCTTGCTGGCCGGTTGCGGCTGGGCCTGGTTGCTGCGCCATCAACCAGGGCGCCCCGCCTGAAGTACCTTACTGGTAAAGGTACTTGGTAAAGATCACATCCTGAATCATGTCCTGGCCGGTCTCCCGCTTCAGCACCGCTTGCAACTCGTGCAGTACGGTTTGGCGGATTTCCTCCCGGCCGGTCAGAGACTTGATTCGGTCTTCGTGCTGTTGATTAAACACCCGGATGATGGTGTTGAGGATTTGTGGTTCATGGTATTCGATGTCATTTAAAAAACGTCGATCGGCGACCATGAGCTCCACCGTTACCCGAATGTAGCCAAGGGAACGCCGGCCCGAGGTCACGTAGTTGGTGACAATGTCCGGGTCAAAGCCGTAGTAAACAATATCTTGTTCAGTACGGTTGGCCGAGGCGGGGTTGCTTAGCAGCAAAGCAACCAGGACGGTGCTGATAAAAAAAATACGGCTCAGTGTCATCACAGTTCAGGCTCTCTTAGGTTGCAGTCAACGCAGCTTAGCTCGATCATAGCAGTTTCTGCTATTTGTTCTATCGGCCAGAGGCAGAATTACTGAAATCTGTAACTGGAATTGCTATCATGCGCCGGTTTTCAGCCTGAAATGAGTCTTATGCCTACCGAGACTGCAACTTACTTATTGAATGCCCACTGGCAAGCTGCCGCCAGTTATCGGTTGCCGACAGCGCAAAGCGACTGGTTGCTTGAAACCGACTCGCTGACGGCCCGGCTCAAAAGCCGTTGTCAGCACTTTCGGGTGCAGCTGTTGCATGAGCAGTTGTACCCGCTGCCGGCACAGTTGCATCAATGCCTGCCTGCAAGCGGCCCTGCTATGCTGCGGGAAGTGGTGCTGTGGTGCGATGAGGTGGCGGTGATTTATGCCCAAAGCTGGTTACCACAGCCTACCTTGCAGACTGTGGCGCCCTTGGCCCAGTTGGGGGAACAGCCGTTGGGTGAGTTCATTTTTCGCCATCCTGCGCTGGTACGGCAGCCGCTGCAATTGGCGCAGCTGGATAGCCGGCAGCTGGGCTTGGGCGACATCTGCCCGCCCGCTCCGTTGTGGGCGCGTCGCTCGGTGTTTCAGCTGGCAGAGCAGCCGCTGCTGGTGGCTGAGGTCTTTTTACCCGGAGTTTACCCTTTATGAGTTGGCAGCTGCGCTGGTCGCATTGGCCCTGGTACCGCCAATTGATGCGGCTGGATAAACCCATCGGCATCTATTTGTTGTTGTGGCCCACCTGGTGGGCGTTGTGGCTGGCAGCCGACGGTGTGCCTCCCTGGTCTTTGTGGTTGGTGTTTACCCTCGGGGTGGTGTTGATGCGCTCGGCTGGTTGTGTGATCAACGATTATGCCGATCGCAACTTTGATGGCGCGGTAAGCCGGACCCAGCAACGCCCTCTGGCAGCTGGCAAGGTCTCGGCAGCCGAAGCCTTGCAGCTTTTTGGGTGCTTGTTATTGCTGGCGGCATCCTTGCTGCTGTTTTTAAACTGGCAAACCGCGCTCCTGTCGTTAGGCGCGGTGGCACTGGCGGCACTGTATCCCTTTATGAAGCGTTACACCCATTTGCCGCAGTTGGTACTTGGCGCAGCTTTTAGCTGGGGAATGCCGATGGCCTTTATGGCGATCCAGTTGCAGCTGCCGGTGGTCGTTTGGTGGTTGTATCTGGCCAACCTGTGCTGGACAGTGGCCTACGATACGTATTACGCCATGGTCGATCAGCCGGATGATGAACGGGTCGGCATTAAATCGACCGCCATTTTATTTGGCCGTTTCGGCTTTGCCGCCGTGCTACTGCTGCAGGGGCTGACACTGCTGCTGCTTTGGTATGTTGGTGTGCTGGCGCAGCTTGGACTTTGGTATCAGCTGGCGCTGCTGCTTTGCCTGCCGTTGTTTGGTTACCAGTTTTGGCTGGCCCGACAAAACCTGCAAGGCTGTTTTCAGGCCTTTTTGCACAACCATTACGTGGGCTTGTTGATTTTTATCGGCCTGGCACTGGATTTGCTGCTGAGCTAAAGCGGCAGCTCATCACGGCGGAACCAGCCGGCAATGCTGTATCTGTCCTGCTGCGTCGGGGTGACTTCGTGTGGGTAGCGGCTGCTTTCAAATAAAATCAGCGTGCCAGCGCGTGGCGGTAAACGCAGCCACTCGGTGTCGCCTCGGTAGACCACCAGCTCGCCTCCCTGGTGCACATCATTCAAATAACAGACGCTGGTCACCCGTCGGCTGGCTTGTTGATGAAAGGCGTCCAAATGAGTGCGGTAAAAATCGCCGGGCTGATAATGCGCAAAGTGGCATTCGTAACCGGTTAGTCCAAGGAAAAAGTGACGGTTTAGCTGTGCCAGAATGGCATTAAGTGCCAGCATGTAGTGTTGTTGGGGCAGGCTGGTGCCATTGAGCCAGCAGGTTTTATCGCGCCGAATCGACCGGGCATGTTGCCGTTGCTGACCTCGGCCTATGGCTGCGGGTGTCAGCTCTGCTTGCGCCTTAACTTCATGCAATAAGCGGTCGGTTAAATCCGCCGCCAGGTAATTGGGCAACACAACCAACCCGTCCTGCTCAAAGGCAGTTAGCCAGCCGGGCTGTTGTTCGCTGGCAGGTGTAGGCTGGGGTAAAAGGTTTTCGGCTGCGTCCATCATAAGGCCACCTGAGTATCAGAGCCGACCTTATACGCCGCTGCTGCAGCGCTGTCTAACAAATAAAATTTGTGCTGAAGATAAAGAACCTTTCTGATTGAGCCAAAGTGGTCTGGTGGACGTATTGTGCAAAGTTGATGGCTAGCAACCGGAGAATCCTATGCGTCTTGCCGCACCACTTTTTATCGCTTTGCTGCTACTTGGCTGCAGCCGCTCTGTGCTGGATTATCAAGCCGAGCAGCCTGAGCTGCGATTGGACCAGTTTTTTACCGGTACCGGTCGGGCCTATGGGGTGCTGCAAGATTGGCGAGGCCGGCAAAGTTTGCGCTTTCATGCCGATTTATGTGGTGTCTGGCAGCAAAATCAGGGCGATTTGTACGAGGTTTTTTATTTCAGCGACGGTCGGGTTGATTACCGGCACTGGCAACTGCAATTGCATGCCGATGGCCGGGTGACCGGGCAGGCGCACGATGTGCTGGGCGAGGCCAGCGGTCAACTGGCTGGCAATGCCTTGTATTGGGAGTACCGACTGGCGATCCCTTACCGGGGGGACAGCCTGGCGGTCAGTGTCAAAGACTGGATGTACCTGGTCACGCCAGAGCAAATTATCAACCGAACCAGCTTGCACAAATTTGGACTCAAGGTCGCCGATCTGACAATGTCGTTGCAGCAGGTCGATACCAGCGCCGATTGCACGCCACTGCGTTTGCAGCTGGAACAACTGGCAGCGGATGCCGAACCCGCTTAAGGTTCGGTTCTGTCCTGCATGGACTCGAGCTCAATGTGAATGGCATCGCAGGAAATCTGAATTTCATACAGCGACAAAGCCAGACTCACCAACAATGCAATCAAGCTGGCGGCGAAGGTAAGCTGACCCGCCAGCTCCCAGGCCATAAACAAACAAAACATCGACAGGGTACAGAGCAAAAAGCTCAATACCCCGTAGGCCTGCATAGCACGTATCAGCCCAATCCGTTTCTTCAGGTTGGCAATTTGTCGCAGCACCAGCTGCCGTACTTTTTCCCCTTCGCGTTCGTTCAGCTCTCGGATCAATTGGGCCAGCACCAAAAAGCGGTTGGTGTAAGCCAACAGCAGCAAAGATATAGCCGGAAACAACAGTGCTGGTGTGGTTAAAGTCATGGTGTTTCTCCAATTCGGATGAATTCGCTTATTTGAGCTGAAAGGATTACACTTAGTCGGAATTCGTGAGAAAAGTCAACCTGCCAACGGGTGCTGCCTGGCTCCGGCAAGCGGGTTCGTAGTAACAACATCAAAAAGGCATCGTGGTTTGATATGGCAACAAAACAAAAACAACAACCTGCAGTGCAGCCAGACACAAAACTCGAAACTCTGATCGAGACCATGCATCAGGAGCTGGGAACTCTGGTTACCGGCTTTTCCGAACAGTTGCTTGCCACCCAGCAGCAGCAATTGCAACAGCTAAGCCAGCAATTGGTACAGAGTGCGCAGCAGCAATGGCAGCAGCGCCTGATTGAGCAGGAGCAAGCCTATCAAAAGCTGTTCAAAGACTGGCAGCAGGCAAAGCAGCAGCTGGATATGGCGATTCCGGAAGATCCGGCCCAGTTAGAGAGCCTGAAGAAATCGCAACAGCAACTGGACCAGGCCATCAGTCAAAAAAAGCAGTTGGAGCAGGACGTCAAAAATTTGCAGCAACAGCTCACTGCACAGCAGGAACAGCAGCAAAAAGCATTGACTGAGCAACAACAGCTGGCCAGCAAATTGGAACAGCAATTAACCGAAGCTAAAAGCGCCAGCCAGCAGCAACAACAAGCCGGCGATAAAAAATTGCAGCAGCAACTGCAACAGTTGCAGCGTGAACTGGAAGAGTTGAAGCATCAGCAGGTCGCTGAAAAAGCTCAACTGCAACACAGTAAAGAAGACGAAAAGGCGCTGCGTCAGCAGCTGGCTGCGGAGAAAAAGTCGCGGCAGCAAGCGGAGGCCGCTCTGGCTGAGCAAGAAAAGCAACAGCAAAAAAATCAGCAGCAGCTGGACGAGCAGCAGAAAAAAGCGCAAGCGCAACTGAAAAGTCTGCAAGACAAGTTGCAACCGGTCGAGCAAGAACTGATTGAGCTGAAAAAGCAGCATCAGGCATTGCAACAAGAACACCAGCAGTTGCAGCAACAACAACAGCAGCAGGCTGAAGCACAAAAAGAAAAACTGCAGGCCCTGGCCAAGGTGCAGCAAGAGTTGCAGGATGAAAAATCACAGCATCAGGCTGCCCAGCAGCAAGTAACGGAGCTGCAAACCCGGTTGGAACAACGTGATGCCGAACAAAAATCGCTGCGGCAACAAGTGGCGAATGCCCAGGCGTTGGAGCAGGATTTGCAACAGGCGCAACAGCAGAGTGAGCAACTCCAGCAGCAAGTGCAGCAACAACAACAAGAAAGCGACGAGCTGCAACAGCGTTTTCAAAAAGCCAAAGAGCAACTGCAGCATGCGCAGCAGCGCCTGGAAGCCCACGAGCAGAAACAACTGCAACAATCCGATGCCTCGCGCGAGACCATTCGTGAGCTTCGGCAAGAGTTGGCGCAGGTGCAGCAAAGTCAGCAAGAGCAGCTCAGCACTTTGCAAGAGCAGCTGCTGGAATACAAATTAAAATTTGAGTACGCCCAAAAACAATTGCAGCAGCATGCCTGAGCAGGTACTTGATGCGTGAGTCAGACTGGCAATTGGTGTATCATGCCGCCTCAGAATTTGAAGCGGCTTTGATGGTTGGTTTGTTGCAAACCCATGGCATCGAAGCATGGTATCAGGGCCAGCTGTTGTTGGGGGCTCTGGGGGAGTTGCCGCCAACCGATGTTGCGGTTGGCCTTTGGGTGAGCCCCCGTCATCATCAGCAGGCGCTGACCATTCTTGAGCAGACCCGAACCTCAACTGGCAGTGAATGGCAGTGCGGTTGCGGTGAAATCAATGCGCCAGAGTTCGAGCTGTGCTGGGCTTGTGGCAAGGAACAGAATGAAACCAACTAATTTTCAACGTCTGCGGGAGCTGAACCTTTATCAGCAAGTCGCAGTGGCGGCCACCCTGATGGAGCGGATGCTGCCCAACTACCAGTTATTCAGTCAGGTGATGAACTATGGCGATGCCAGTTTGTTGCGTCATACGCTGGATCTGGTTTGGGAGTGGCTGGCGGTCAAAAAAGCCAAAATTAACTTCAGCCGTCTGGCCGATGAGCTGGCTGAAGTCACCCCCGAAATTAATCACTTTGATTGCTTTGGGGTCTACCCGGCGGTCGATACAGCGACGGCATTGGACGCCCTGCTCAACGGCATTGAACAGCGCGATGGTGCTGAGCTGGTCAATGTGGCTAAAATCTCCCAGGCTTCGGTGGCGCGGCTGATTGAGTACGAATCCGCTGAGCTGGATATCACCAGCGAAGCCGAGTTAAAGCAGCATGTCCGTAAACATCCCTTGATGCAGTATGAAATGGATTGCCTGGCCGAGTTGCTTGAGCAAGTGAGTGCCGTGCGCCAATTTGATTGGGCGCAAGTCAAGCTGCTGCAACAGTGGGTGGCGGAGCAAGGCGTCAGTAACCTGGGGATGGAGCTGGCTGGCGAGGAGCAGGCATGAGCAATGATTTTGTGTTTGGTCTGCATGCGGTGCAAGCTATTGTAGAGCGCTCGCCACAGGACCTGTTGGAAGTCTTTGTCAGCAAAGAGCGCGACGATAAGCGCATGCATCCTTTGGTGCAGCAGCTGCGTAAGCAAGGCATCGCGGTGCAGTTTTGTCACCGCAAAACGCTGGATAATCTGGTGCAGGGCCAGCATCAGGGCATCGTGGCCAAAATCCGGTTGGCTCAAGCCGGAACCGATGCTGATTTGATGGCTATCGTGCAGCAGCAGAGTGCTCCTCTTCTTTTGGTGCTTGACGGCGTTACGGATCCGCACAACTTAGGCGCTATTTTGCGCAGCGCCGATGCAGCCGGGGTGCATGCGGTGGTGGTGCCCAAAGACCGTTCGGTCAAACTGACCTCGGTCGTGCGCAAAGTGGCCTGTGGCGCTGCTGAAACCGTGCCATTTATTGCGGTGACCAATTTAGCCCGTGCGCTGCGGCAATTGCAGGAAGCTGGCGTTTGGGTCATCGGCACAGCGGGTGAAACCGAGCAAACCTTGTTTCAAACCGAACTGACAGGCCCATTGGCCATTGTGCTGGGCGCAGAAGGCGATGGACTGCGTCGGCTGACCCGCGAAACCTGCGATGCGCTGGTAAAAATTCCGATGCAGGGCAGTGTTTCCAGCCTGAATGTGTCGGTGGCCGCCGGCATTTGTTTGTTTGAAGCGGTACGGCAGCGTCAGCTCTAATCTAACGATGCCACCAGATGCGTGCTTTTTCTTGTGTTCGGTGGCTTTCCTCGCTATAATTCGCGCCCTTCGGCCACTACCCATGTTCCTTGCCTCCATGCAGGTCTGGCCGAGCCTGACCGAGGCTAATTAACCGTAAGGAGCTGCAATGCGTCATTACGAAATTATTTTTATGGTCCATCCGGATCAAAGCGAGCAGGTCCCTGGCATGATCGAGCGTTACACTGGCTCTATCACTGAAGCCGGTGGTACTGTTCATCGCCTGGAAGACTGGGGCCGCCGTCAACTGGCTTACCCAATCGAAAAACTGCACAAAGCGCATTACGTGCTGATGAATGTGGAAGCTCCACAGAACGTGATCGACGATCTGGAAACGACATTCCGTTTCAACGATGCTGTGCTGCGTAACATGATCATGCGTACCAACGGTGCCGTGGTTGAGCCGTCACCTATGGCTAAGGTTCGTGAAGAGCGCCGTGAGCGTGCTCCGCGTGAGTCTGAGCAACAGGCTGCAGCATCAGAAGAGTAAGGGGTGATGGACAATTTACTGGTGTGTGCTGGGCAAATTTGCCGACAGCCTGCGCGCAGTGAAAGTCCAGCCGGTATCCCGCAGTTGAGTCTGGTGCTTGAGCACCGCAGCCAGCAGCAGGAAGCCGGGTTAAATCGTCAGTGCTATGTTCGCCTTCAGGTGGTCTGCAGTGGGGATTTGGCACAACAAACTCAGCATTTATTGTTGGGAGACACAGTGCGGGTGCAGGGCTTTTTAAACCGACACCAGCAGCGCAACGGCCAGAGCAAACTGGTGTTGCATGCCCAACAAATTGAACAAATTCGTTAGGAGATCGTGTTATGTCACGTTATTTTCGTCGCCGTAAATACTGCCGTTTTTCTGCAGAAGGCGTTAAAGAGATCGATTACAAAGATATCGCTACTCTGAAAAACTACGTCACTGAAAGTGGCAAAATTGTACCCAGCCGTATTACGGGTACCAGTGCGAAGTATCAACGTCAGCTGGCTCGTGCGATTAAGCGCGCTCGCTACCTGTCTTTGCTGCCTTACAGCGATTCACACAGCTGATCGCCTGGTTTAACCGAATACTGAAGAGGTATCAGAATGAACATTATTCTTTTAGACAAGGTTGCCAACCTGGGTGGTTTGGGTGACCAGGTCGCAGTGAAAGCCGGTTACGCTCGTAACTACCTGTTCCCACAGGGTAAAGCTGTTCCTGCGAACAAAGCAAACATCGAGAAATTCGAACAGCGTCGCGCTGAACTGGAAGCCAAACTGGCAGAAGGTCTGGCTGCTGCGCAAAAGCGTGCTGAGCAAATTGCTGCGCTGGAAGAAGTGACCATCGCTTCCAAAGCCGGTGACGAAGGCAAGCTGTTCGGCTCCATCGGTACCCGCGATATCGCCGACGCCATCACCGAAGCGGGTGTGGCCGTTGCTAAGTCTGAAGTCAAGCTGCCACACGGCACCCTGCGTGAGACTGGCGAGTTCGAGATCGATCTGCAGCTGCACGCTGAAGTCACTGCTACTGTGAAACTGGTTGTGGTTGCCGAAGCTTAATTGGCTGAGGTCGACAAAAAAGCAGTGCCTTAGGGTGCTGCTTTTTTTATGGGCGAAAGCCAGACCGAGGGCTGCTTTTTATGGACTTTTTACTCACCTTGCTTTTTATTCTGCCAGTGGCAGGGTAGGATGGCAGTGTTGTTTTCTTCCTGTCTGGTACTATGCAAACAAAGAAAGATAAGCAGGTTGCTGCGGTAAAAATGCCACCTCACTCCATCGAGGCCGAGCAATCGGTGTTGGGTGGCTTGATGCTGGATAACGAAGCCTGGGATCGGGTGGCGGAAAAGGTGGTTGAGCAGGACTTTTACCTGCGGGCGCACCGGTTAATTTTTAATGCCCTGACCAAGCTGGCCGAACAAAACCAGCCGATGGACTTGATCACCGTATCGCAGGCGCTGGAACAAAACCAGCTGCTGGACGATGTCGGCGGCTTTGCTTATCTGGGCGAAATTGCCAAGAACACCCCCAGTGCGGCCAACATCCTGGCTTACGCCGAAATCGTGCGTGAACGCGCTGTGATTCGTGACATGATTGGGGTCGCGCATGACATTGCCGATGCCGGTTATGATCCTCAGGGACGAACCAGTGCCGAACTGCTGGACTTCGCCGAGACCCGGGTGTTTAAAATTGCCGAGCAGCGGGCCAATGCCAATGAAGGCCCGGAGCCGATCCACGATATTCTTAGCAAAACCATCGAAAAAATCGACGAGTTGTTTAACAAGCCCCACAATGGTGTCACCGGGGTGTCCACCGGCTATGTCGATCTGGACAAAATGACCAGTGGTCTGCAGCCGTCGGATCTGATTATTGTCGCGGCCCGTCCGTCGATGGGGAAAACCACCTTTGCGATGAACTTGTGTGAAAATGCGGCCATTACCAGCGACAAGCCGGTGCTGATTTTCAGCCTGGAAATGCCCTCCGAGCAAATCATGATGCGGATGCTGGCCTCGGTGGGCCGCATTGATCAAACCCGAATTCGGACCGGCCAGTTGGAAGACGAGGACTGGGCGCGGCTGTCCTCGGCCATTGAACTGTTAAACACCAAAGGCAAAATGTACATCGACGATGCATCGGGCTTAACCCCAACCGAGGTGCGCTCCCGGGCCCGGCGGGTGGCGCGAGAGCATGGTGGCCTTAGCATGATCATGGTGGATTATTTGCAGCTGATGACCGTGCCTGGCATGAGTGAAAACCGTACCCTGGAAATTGCCGAAATTTCCCGCTCGTTAAAAGCCCTGGCCAAAGAGCTGAAAGTGCCGGTGGTGGCGCTGTCGCAGCTGAATCGGAGCTTGGAGCAGCGCGCCGACAAGCGGCCGGTGAACTCCGACTTGCGGGAGTCTGGCTCCATCGAGCAGGATGCCGACCTTATTATGTTTATCTACCGGGACGAGGTTTACAACGACGACAGTCCGGACAAAGGCTCGGCTGAAATCATTATTGGTAAGCAGCGGAATGGCCCGATAGGCCGGGTTCGGCTCACCTTTCACGGTCAGTATTCCCGTTTTGACAACTTTGCCGGCAGTTACCGTTTCGACGAGGATTAATCATGCTGCGTAAACCGGTAGCGCGGATTGATGTCGATGCGCTGAAACACAACCTGACCCGGGTTCGGCAAGAGGCTGCTGGAAGCAAGGTGCTGGCGGTGCTCAAAGCCAATGCTTATGGTCACGGCATGCTGCAAGTGGCGGAGCAGTTGCAACAAGCCGATGCTTTTGGCGTTGCCCGGCTGGACGAAGCCCTGGCCCTTCGAGCCGGTGGCATCGTCAAGCCCATTGTACTGCTGGAAGGCTTTTTTGATGCCGATGAATTGCCACAAATCGTTGCTAGCAATCTGCAGGTGGTGGTGCATCAACAGGAGCAGGTTGACGCCATTGTCGCGGCTGAGCTGGATGCACCCATTCGGATCTGGCTGAAAATGGACACCGGCATGCACCGGCTTGGTTTGCCACCCGAGCAATACCAGGCCGCCTGGCAGGCGCTGTCGCAAAGTCCAAATGCCTTGCCCGGTATCCGGCTGATGTCGCACTTTGCTTGTGCCGATGATTTGCAGTGCCCCGATACGCTCGAGCAAATGCAGCGTTTTGCTCAGTGGTCGCACGGCCTGGGTGGGGACATCTCTTTAGCCAATTCTGCCGGGCTACTGGGCTGGCCGCAAAGCCACGGCGACTGGGTTCGTCCCGGTCTGATGCTGTATGGGGTTTCCCCTTTGCTGGGCAAGGCAGGAGCGGACCATGGTTTGCAGCCGGTGATGACGCTGTGCAGCCGAGTGATAGCGATTCGTGATGTAGCCGCCGGCGAAACCGTCGGCTATGGCTCGGCCTGGCAGGCACAGCAGTCCACCCGCCTTGCGGTGGTTGCCATAGGCTATGGCGATGGCTATCCGCGCATGGTGCCCAATGGTACCCCGGTACTGCTGCATGGTCAGCGCTTTCCTATTGTCGGGCGGGTGTCGATGGACATGCTCACCATTGATATCGGTCAGCAAGCCGTGAAGCCGGGGGATGAGGTGGTACTCTGGGGGCAGGGCTTGCCGGTGGAAGAGATTGCGGCTTTGGTTGGCACCATTCCTTATGAGCTGCTGTGCAACATTACCCCCAGGGTCGATTTTGTCTATCAGGGTGGGAATTAACCGCCCATATTGTCAAAGCTCACTTCAATGTGTACCTTGCCGAAATCCGAGGTAAAGGGCATCAGGATTTTCGGGCCATCGCACTTGTGGGTAATGGTGTGCTCTTTACCAGAGACCACCACCGGCGTTGCCATGGAAAACTCATAGCCTTTTTCACCAAGAATCCGCTTGGCACCGCCGGTCACCATGTTGGTGATTTCACCCACCATGTCGGTTACTTCTTCATTAATTTTACTGGGCTTCTCACCCAGCATCCGGAACATGATCTCCAGTGCCAGCGACTCTTCAAAGGTAATGGAAAAGGAGCCTTTGGTCTCGTTGCCAACCATGCCAATTAAACCGGAGACATCCCCACGGGCGACTTCGTCTTTTTTTAGCCGTGGCTGGCCGGGAACGATCTTGGTATTGGCCATGGTGCCGAGCACATTGACCAAGGACGACAAAAACGGATTGACGAATTCAACATTCATGAAAATAGGCCTGCTTGGTTAATTTGGTGACATCACAATAAGTTACTGTATTAAGCGTAATAGAGTTTAGCCAAAGCTCAAGTTTCCGTATACGGGATATTCTGGTTAGTGGCTTTCCCGGCAACGGTTGCAGATGCCATGCGCTTCCATGGTTTGTCGGCCAATGTGGAAGCCTTCTTTAGCCGCCTGATCACGAAAAGCTTTATCCAGGCTGTGCGAGTGCAGTTCGGTGACATGACCGCATTGCTCGCAAATCAACAGCTGCGCTGGGTGTTGATGATCAAAGTGCTGGCACAGCATAAAGGCATTGTTGGACTCAATTTTATGAATAAAGCCCTGCTCGGTCAGAAACTCCAGTGCCCGGTAAATGGTGGCAGGCTTTGCGCCCGGCTCGGTTTGTTTCAGCTCTTCCAGCAGCTCATAAGCACCCACACCGCTTTCGGTTTTCGCCAGCAGACGAAATACTTTCTCACGAATGGCGGTAAAACGGCTGCCTTTTTGCATGCAAACCAAACGTGCTTTATCAACCAGAACTTCAACAGACATTGCAGGCTCCTGTGCTTTATTCCCTTCAGTTTACCATAGCGCATTAAAGTTGCATCCGGCAATTTTGGGGTGCTGGTTTTGGCTGACGGAACTTCAGATTGCCCGTCATCATACTTTCAGTTTTTATTTTTAGGGTTATAATAACTCCATCTGTGAAGGAAGGTATGTACCGGTGACCAGCAGCAGTGAATTGATGAAAGAGCTTAAAGCCGCTGGATGGGTATTGGTAAGAGTCAAAGGCAGTCACCACCAATTTCGCCATCCCGATCATGTAATGCCGTTGACCTTGCCTCATCCTAAGAAGGACTTAGGCAAAGGTCTGGTGCAAAAGATACGTAAACAAGCAGGGCTCTGAGTGCTATGCATGCAAGCCGCAGGGGAGGAAAATATGTTGTATCCTATCGCGATAGAAAAAGGTGATGACCAGACCGCTTATGGCGTTTCAGTGCCTGATGTGCCTGAATGCTTTAGCGCTGGCGATACCTTTGAAGAAGCCGTTATCAATGCCAAAGAGGCACTGGAGTTGCATTTTGAAGCTCTGGCGGAGCAGGGGCAGTTACCACCTTTGGCTAGCAGCATTGATCACTTCATGACACGGCCAGACTATGAGGGCTGGGTCTGGGCCTTGGTCGAGATTGATTTAGAGCCATTTTTGGGCAAGGCCAGCAAAATCAATGTGACTTTACCAAACCTGCTAACCAGAAAGATCGACGAACTGGTGAAGTGCAACCCTGCTTACAAAAGCCGCTCGCATTTTTTGCAGGTAGCGGCCAGCCATGAGTTTGAGAAGTTACAGGGCATGGGTTAGGTGCTGAGTGCTGTTCTTTATTCGCTTCTCTGATGGTTTCAATGATAAAATAACCCGCTGTGTTATTGCCTGAGAGACTGTTTTGACCACCGCCATTAACCACACCTTTTCCATTGCCCCGATGCTGGATTGGACCGATCGGCACTGCCGCTATTTCCACCGTTTGTTGTCGCAGCGGGCGGTACTCTACACCGAGATGGTGACTACGGGCGCAATTATTCATGGTAAGGGCGATTACTTGGCCTACAACGAGGAAGAGCACCCGTTGGTTTTGCAGCTGGGTGGTTCGGATCCAGCCGATATGGCGCACTGCGCTAAAATTGCTGCTGAGCGCGGCTACGACGAGGTGAACATCAATGTCGGCTGCCCGTCGGATAGGGTGCAAAATGGTATGTTTGGCGCTTGTTTGATGGCGCGGCCTGAGCTGGTGGCGGCCTGTGTGGCACAGATGCGGCAACAGGCTGATATCCCGGTGACGGTGAAAACCCGCATTGGCATCGACGAGCAGGACAGCTACGAGTTTTTAACCACCTTAATCGAGCAGTGTGCTGCCGCCGGTTGCGAGCACTTTATCATTCATGCCCGCAAAGCCTGGCTTAAAGGTCTCAGCCCGAAAGAAAACCGGGAAATTCCTCCGCTGGATTACCCACGGGTGCACCAGCTAAAACGTGACTACCCACAGTTAAGTTTTTCCTTAAACGGTGGCTTGAAAACCATTGAAGCCTGTCAGCAGCAATTGAACGACCTGGATGGCGTGATGGTTGGCCGCGAAGTCTACACCAACCCCTGGTTGCTCAGCCAAGTGGATGAACAGCTGTACGGCGAAGCCCCTTTTGCCAAAACCCCTTTTGAGGTGGTGGAGCAGATGATCCCTTACATTGAGCGACAGATGCAGCAGGGAGCGCGCTTCTGGCAGATTGCCCGCCATATGTTAGGCCTGTTTCAGGGCGTGCCCGGTGCCAGGCAGTGGCGACGAACCTTATCGGAGCGCGGTCACTTGTCGGAGTCTGGTCCCGAGTTGCTGCGGGCTGCTTTGGCGCAGGTTCGACGATAACTGGAGGCTAAATATTGCGGGTGGTGGATTTGACCAGGTGATTGGTCAAATTCGCTAAATGTTGTATCCGCGATGTGTTCCCTGCACAGGAACATAAGCTAGGATCTTCTTTATCATTTTGATTTTTAAAGTTTATTTTTTTATGTTCAAGCTGGCACGCCTCTTGAAATACCTTGGTTGTCATTATGACCCAACAACCAAGGAGAACGACCATGACTTTAAAAATGATGCTCACCGCGACCGTATTGACCTGCACTGCTGCGTTGCTTCCTGCTCAAGCCAATGAAGTAAATATCAGCCAGCTGATGGGCGAACTGCTGCAGAAGCAAGCCGTTGAGCTGCGAGAGCAATTGCGTCATTCCGCTAAGCAGTCTATGCAACAGATGATGGAGCAAGTAGTGCCGCGCCTGGCGGAAACCAGCGAGCTGCCAACAAGCAGCGAGCGTTCAACAGCCAGCCAGGAATCCGAGCAACAAGAGGCTGCCGAATAATGCCTTTTGCAGATCAACTGCTGTTATTGTTGCTCACACCAGTACTGACACTGATACCGCTGGGGATCCTTAGTAGCTGGTTATTTACCAAACTGGAAGGTTAGGCCCCTCATGCTGTACGGGGCTTAACCGATTTTTCTGCTGGCTTCTTTTTTGTTGTTTTATCCCTCCACTTTTTCCCTCATCTGACTCTGTAAAGACTAGTACCCTGCAGGCAGAAAGGCTATGCTGTAGCTCTCTGTATTCCAAAGATAAAGAGGGCGCTATGAAAATTTTCTCAACTCTGTTACTTGGTTGTATGCTGCTGGCAGCCCCTGCGCTGGCGGTTGTGCCCGTGGCGATCGAAGCCGATGAGGTCATTGTGCGAGTGCCGATGCCTGGCCGTACTGTCACCGCCGGCTACATGACGTTGCGTAATCTCGGTGCTGAAAGTCGTCAGCTGACAGCGGTTCAATCCGAAGCCTTCGAGCGGATTGAGTTACACACCCATACCCATGTGGATGGCATGATGCGTATGATCGAAGTCGATAGCATTGAAGTTCCTGCTGGCGGCGAAGCGGTGCTGCGCCCGGGCGGCTTGCATTTGATGTTGTTTGAACCTGGTTTGGTATTGGAAGAAGACGGCAGCATTGTGCTGCAACTGCAGTTTGACGATGGCACCGAGTTGGCTGTAACAGCCCGCCTGGTGATGCCGCCAAGACGCTAAAAGGATGAAACGATGAAGCGATGGACCATGATGGCTATGTTGCCACTAATGTTTGCCGGCACCGCTCAGGCAGACTTTTTTGCGGTAAAGCTGCAGCTCGATAGTTGGCAAGCCAGTGCTGAGGGGGACTTTGGTCAGACCGGTGCCAGCCAACCGCACGACTTTAGCAGCCGGAATCAATTGCGTTTAGGGTTGGCTTTTGAGCACCCTATTCCGCTAATACCCAATCTGGCAGTACGTTACCAGGGGCTCAAGCATCAAGGCCGGACTGAGCTGGCGCAGACCTTTGCGCTGGCCGGTCAAAGTTATGCGGTTGGTTCAGAACTGGATTCCAGCCTTGACCTGGCGCACATTGATGCAGTTTTTTATTACCAACTGTTGGATAACAATCTGGTTGGGCTGAATTTCGGTGCTATGGTAAAGCGTCTGGACGGCAAAGCCGCTGCGCAGGATCAGAATGGCCTGGCCAGTGAGCAACGTCTGAAAGGTAACTTAGCGATGTTGCATGCATCGGCGCGCCTGGATCTGGTGGGTACTAGCTGGCAGCTGTTTGCCGAAGCCAATGGTGTGACACCAGGTCGCCATCAGGCGCATGATGTCTCCGCTGGGCTGGTTTTCCAGTTTATCGATGCCATCATACTCGATGGTGCACTACGCCTGGGGTACCGTGACAGTCGTCTGGAGCTGGATAACCTGCAAGGCGTTTCTACCAGCATGGACTACTCCGGTGTTTTTGTTGGACTGGAGCTAAGTTTCTAATCGCTTTGGAAGTGGCCATCGGAGGGAGCTGAATGAGTCGATTGTCTGGTCTAGCCATACTCTTGGTGTTGCTCTTTACCAGCGTACTGTCGTTTTACCAGCTGCATCAGCAAACACGGCAGGACTTTAGCCAGCAACTGGCAACCATGAACCAGGTGCTGGCTAAAGCGTCGCAGTTGCTGCTGTTGGATGATGGCAAGCAAGACATCAATACCCTCTTTTCATCGGCTCAGCATTATGCAGCTTTTCCTGTGCTGTCCATTACCCTGCTGGATGCCGATAAGTTGGTTCTGAGTTCAACCGGGCTGAGTCCTTTGCTGCAGCAACCTGAATCGGATTGGTTTGCCGCCAGCTACCAAGTCCATTGGCTGGACGACAGGATCCTGTCCAGTCAGCCGGTGCAACTGGCGCAACAAGTTGGAGGCTTTTTGCTGTTGGAGGTGGCGCATCCACCATTCCCATGGCAACTTTGGCTCTGGCAAATGCTGATCTGGCTGGGGCTGCCCTGTTTGCTGTTAATTTGGCTTTGGCAACGAGCCAGTCATCGACGCAGCGCTTTAGAGCAAGAAAGCAAGGCGATCGAACAGGTGCTGATGCATTGGCTGGCGAATGAGCCTGAACTGCCCCTCCCTGAAAATCACGCGCTGTCCGGCTTACTCAAACAATGGAAGCATCAACATCAGCAGCAGCAAGCGCAGCAGCATCAGCAGCAGCAAGCTCTGACTGACCAGTTGACTGAGCTAAAAGCAGCGCATCAGGCCACCCTGGAGCAGTTGCACCAGAGTGAGCAGGCCCAGCAGCGACAAGAACAGGCTGAGAAACAGTGTGAGCATCAACGGATTCAACTCTTACGTCAGCTGGTACAGACACCAACCCATTGTCAGCCAACTTTGCTGCAGGACTTGTTGTTGGTGCGACAGGAGTCTGGCAGTGAGCAAAGCATCGAGTTGCCTTCATGGGTTGGGCTACAGGCATCGTCGTGGCGAGCGTTGTTACCCAGTCATCAGTGCCTACAACTCGAAGAAGACAGTAAGGCCTCCGAGTATCAGCTGACCCTGGCGGCTGAGGCGTTGGCTTTAGGTTGTCGGGCACTGCTGCGGTTAACCGCAACCTATGGTGGTCAAAGCCAGTTGAGTATGCAATGGCAGCTGGACCCGGTTGACGGTCAATTGGTGCTGCACTTGCTGCTCAAAGGTCAGTCATTGCCGGCTTCTTTGTGCCAGCAGTTGCAACAGGCTCCGCAACAGCCCGAAACGGACCCTATCTCGGATGTGCAATTGTTTGGTCGTTGCTGTCAACAGTTGCAGGCGGAGGTAGAGGTTTCCTGTTTGGATGAGTTGGGCTCTGCAATCCAGTTGACGATTCCAGTCAAAGTTAGCTGCGCTCACCCTTGGATGCCATTGCCGACATTGCAGCTGCTGGCATTGCCGGGGATTTTGCCGGAAGCACAAGTGCAAAGCATCAAGTCGGCCTGTCATCAGCTGCTGCAGGAGTCTCGACTCAGTCACTTTGCCGCCGGCCAGTCAGCATCCTGCCCAAGCGTACTGGCATTGCCAGAGCCGGAGCATCCCGATGCGGCATTGTTCCGCTCCTTGCTTGCTGGTTTGCATGGCATTGCGCTGGCCAAAGCGGAGCATTGTGCAGCCTGGCAGGCTCAGAGTGCCACTAAGGTTTTGCCTTTGCCACAAAGTGCAACAGAACTGACTCAGGCTCTGGAGCAGCTTGGCAGCCAATCCATGGGGAAACGGCATTTGTTGGTGGTGGACGACAATGAAACCAATCAGGCCTTTGTGCAGGCGATGCTGGCTTCTTTCCCATTGCACCTAACCTCAGCGACCACTGGGCAGCAGGCACTAAACCTGTGTCGTCAACAGCGTTTTGATGTCATTCTAATGGACATTCAGTTGCCGGATTTGTCTGGCATCGAGGTGACCCGGCAATTACGTCAGCTGCCAGCTTTTCAGCAGATCCCAATCCTGGCTTTTACTGCTCATGCGCTGCCGGATGAAGTGGCTGCATTTAAAGCCGCTGGTATGGATGATGTGGTCATTAAGCCGCTGGATGCTTCCAAGCTGGCTAGTCTGATGCGTTGGTGTCAGCCTCCGCCTGTTGCAGGCGCTTAACCACAAAAAAAGGGCTAAGCAGCTGTTGTAGAGCCTCGAGATAAAGTGGCTGAGGTTGCAAGGTGAGCAACGGCAGCAGCTCATCGCCGAGTGGGCTGAACTTGTAATAATGCAGTACCAAACCACTCTGAATAGCTGTGCATTGCAGGCGCTGCTGCTGAATGGTCAGCTGAATGCTATCGCCTTTGCTCAGTTCGCCACTTTCAATTTCCTCATGATGCAACAAGCCGGTATCCATTAAGCTCAGGATGTCGGGGTAGCTTAACCGGTATTGGCTTAGGTTAAGCATGGCTTTGCCACGACCGGTTATCAGGCGCAGCAAAGAAGGGCGACGCAGTACCGCAAAATAAATTCGCCCCGAACCTTCGACACTGCTCCGGCAGCTCAGACTGGCGGCTTGTTGCAGTGCCAGGGCTTCTTTGTGGCTCATTTTTTTTAATACATAGAGTGTTTTCAGTGAAAACTGCCCCGGGGTCGCGATTTCACAGGCCAGAATTTTGGCCCAGAGTTGCTGCATCCCCGGGTTGGCGATGTTTAATGCCAGTTCGCAGTAATGGTGAAACCAATCCGGGTCAACCTCTCGCTCGCTTACATGCTCCGGTGCATAATCGGCACTGAGCGCGATAATTCGCTCGAGATTAAGTTGCTGGCGCTCTTGTTGCATCCGCAAACGACGTTGCAACCGCTGCGTCAAAGGCAGTTGATCCAGGCCGCTTTGCTGGCTTAATTGCACACCGGCATAGGTGGATAAGCGCTTGAATTTAGTATAAAATCTCGGTGATCGTTTTACCTTGTTGCCTTTGGGCGTCTTGGTGCCGGCCGGAGGGGGGCTCGCTTTGACTGGGACGGGCCGAACGGATGCAGGCTCTGTGCTAGCTTTAGGGACGGTAAGTTTGGTCATGGCGTGGTTAAGTGTGTTGGATACTACTGATACTGGCAGTTGTGCTGGCTAAGTGCAAGTCAGCTGAAGGATGAGTTATCCATGGTTCGGGGCTTTGGAACCGACTTTTTAGGCGAATTCGTGCGATATCCGGGTTCAAACATTGCGCTTAACAGAAGTCTGTATATTATTATTAAAGGAGTTTTTAACGCTGAAATTTCATTCTTTCATGGGTAGTAATTAAGGATCGTGCATGGCACCAGAAGCAAACTCAGATGATTTTCTGTTCCTCGCAGATGATGAAGATGCCTTGGAGCCAGCACAGCATGTCTTGGGTGAGTGGCAATTACTGATTGTTGATGATGACGAAGAAATTCACACGGTCACCAAATTAGCACTTTCTGATGTGATGGTTGAAGGTCGTCAATTGGCTTTTCATCATGCTTACTCCGGTAAAGAAGCGGTGCAGTTTCTTAAAGACCACCCAAATATTGCCCTGGTGCTGCTCGATGTGGTGATGGAAAGCGATGATGCTGGTTTGAAAGTGGTGCAGCAAATTCGGGATGAGTTAAAGCTGGAAGACACCCGGATTATTTTGCGAACTGGCCAACCTGGTTACGCTCCAGAAGAAAGCGTTATCAAAGAATACGACATCAACGACTACAAAACCAAAACCGAGTTGACCCGCAGCAAGTTGGTCACCACCATCATTGCCTCGCTGCGCTCTTACCAGCAAATCCGCACCATCAATCAGAACCGTATTGGTCTGCAAAAGATCATCAATGCCGGCGCCAACCTGCTGGAGCAACACTCGTTGCACGAGTTCTCCGAAGGGGTAGTGACCCAAATTGCTTCTCTGATTGGCTTGAATGCGGAAGGCGTGCTTTGTGCCCAGATAGAAGACGATGGCAGCAACAGCGATACCATCTATGTGTTGGGGGCGGCTGGTCACTACGCTCCCTTTATCAAATGCCGGTTGGAGCGTATCGACAACAAACGCATCATTCAACAAATCAACAGCTGTTTGCAGTCGAAGTCAAATATCTTTACCGACAAAGACACCACTTTGTATCTGGGCGCTGAGCATCATGCTGCTGCCGTTTATTTAGAAACCAATCGACCGGTTGAAGACTTTGATCGTCAATTGATTGAGGTTTTTTTAAGTAATATTTCAGTCGGCTATGAAAATGTTACTTTGTTTCAGCAACTGCGCCATGCGGCTTATATTGATCCACTGACCAAAACGCCAAACCGCAACGAGTTTACCAGCCTGTTGGCAGACACCCGGAGACTGGGAGCAAAAGACAGCGTCGCGGTGTTGATTGATGTCAATCATTTCTCCGATGTGAATGATGGCTTGGGACAAGAGGTTGGCAATGAGCTGCTGATTGCTATCACTCAGCGCTTGGTGCAGGAGTTTGGCAACGACGCTCAAATAGGCCGTATTGGCGCCGATGTGTTTGGCTTGATAGGCTCTGAGAAAGTTCTCACTCCTGAGGCATTGGACCAACTCTTTATGGAGCCATTTCAGGCCTCGGAGCACAGTCTGCAGGTGGATGCAACCTATGGTTTTTGCCGGTTGAGCGACAGCAGTGAGCAAGGACTTGCTATTCTCAAGCATGTGTACATTGCGCTGAACCGGGCCAAGAAAAACATCAGTCGTAACTTTGAGTATTACCAGCAGCAAATGGAAGATGAAACCGCCGAGCGGTTGGTGCTGTTGCGTACTTTGCGGCAGGATTTTGCGCAGGACAAGCTGCAGTTGTGGTATCAACCGCAAATTTGCCTGAAAAGCCGAAAGGTGATTGGTATGGAGGCGCTGCTACGCTGGCCACAGCAAGGCGGTGGCTTTGTGTCTCCGGCGGTCTTTATTCCGCTGGCTGAGTACTCTGGCCTGATTGTTGAAATTGGCGCCTGGGTGTTGCAGCAAGCCTGTTTGCATCTGAAAGAGTTGGAGCGCCAGGGGTTTAATGATCTTCGTATCGCAGTGAATGTCTCTATGCCTCAATTTAGAAGTCCGCACTTTGTCGAGTCGGTGATCAATTGCGTGACGGAGCTGCAGGTAAAACCAGAATTGTTGGAGTTGGAGATTACTGAATCGGTGGTGATGGATGATCCTAAGATAGTTATTTCAGCCTTAAAGGAATTGCAAGCCTTTGGCATCAAGGTTGCTATTGATGATTTTGGCATAGGCTTCTCCTCGCTCAGCTACCTGCAGCAACTGCCACTGGATCGCATTAAGATTGACCGGGCTTTTGTCAACGACATTGAGCAGCCGAACGGCTCCGCTATTGCCGAAACCATCGTTAATCTGGGTAAACGTCTTGGTTTGCATACCATCGCCGAGGGGGTGGAGACAGTAGCGCAAGAACGGGTGATTTTGGCGATGGGCTGCGATGAGGTGCAGGGCTTTTTGTACGCCAAGCCGATGGCCAAAGATGAACTGCTCACCTTCATTAAACAGCAAAAGAAATAAACGGGATACAGATACAAAAAACCAGCTGTCAAAGCTGGTTTTTTTTGCTTTCTTCTGGCGTTACACCCGGAACTGACGGGCGACCTGTTCCAGACTCTGCGCCAGATTGGCCAACTCACTACTGGCCTTGGCGATGTTGTCGGCACTGGCTGAGCTGTGCTCGGTATGGGTGTAGATCTCATCGACATGATTGACAATGGTGGTGGCCATTTGCTGCTGATCTTCAGTCGCATCGGCAATCTGTTGGTTCATCAACCGAATCTGATGAATGCTCTGAGTAATCAGCCCCAGTGCCTCCCCAGCCTGATTGGCCGATGTCACGCTTTCATCCGCCTGACTGGTGCTCTGCTGCATTTTTTGCACGGCTGAGCGGGCAGCACTTTGCAGTTGCTCAATGGTTTTTTGGATCTCCTCGGTCGATGCCTGGGTACGGGAAGCCAGAGTCCGCACCTCATCGGCAACAACGGCAAAACCGCGGCCCTGCTCACCGGCCCGTGCCGCTTCAATGGCGGCATTCAGCGCCAGTAAATTGGTTTGTTCGGCAATGCCTTTAATCACATCCAGCACGGCACCAACCTGGTTGGCGTCATTTTCAAGTTGAGTAATGACGGTAGAGGCTTCTTGCACATTGTTTGCCAGTCGCTTGATGTTGGACACGGTTTGCTCAACGGTGCTTTGCCCCCGGTTAGCGGCCTCGCCGGATTCATTGGCGGCATGGGACGCTTCGTTGGCACTGCTGGCTTCTGCCATCACACTATGATTCATTTGGTCCACTGCCTGCCGAGCCTGATCGGCGGCTTTGCGTTGTACCTGAATGGTCTTGTTGGTGTCGTCGGTCAGTTCATTCAAATCTTTGGCCAGGGATGACAAGGGCAAGGCGGTATTGACCACATCTTTCACAATGCCCTGTAATTTCTCCATAAAGGTATTGAACCAGTAGGCCAGATCACCCAGCTCATCTTTGCTTTGGGTTTTAATGCGGACCGTCAAATCGCCATCTTCTTTGGCCAGATCGCGCAAGGACGAAATAATGCTGTTCAGGTTATTGCGAATCCCCATCACAATGGGAATGGCGGTACCAAATAGCACCACAGTGGTGATCAGTCCCATCAGAATACCCACCAATATTAGCCGTGAAGCCTGCTCGCTGGCAGCATCAATGGCATCGGTAAAATCGGCCTCTTTAATATCTCGAAAATCCGACAGCAGCTGGAGGGTCTGCTCGTATTGCTCGTTCATTCGCTCACTGCGCTCTGCCAGGGTGGTAAAGTCGGCGGTATTGTTGACCATTTCTTCCGAGATGGTGTAAGCCGCCCGGTAATAGCCATCAAAGCTTTGCTGAATAGTCCGAACTTCCTGTGCGAAGCGCTGATCCAGTTGATTGATCCGCTGCAGCGCCTGATTCATCTGCTCGGAAAACTGTCGGGCCAGCATCAAGGAGTCTTCATCGCCGGTGGTGACTGCACTGGCCAGCGATTCGCTAATGCGCTCCAGCAGCACCAGGCTGTTTTCTGCTGCCTGCAACACCGGAAACTGCACGTCACGGGTATTTTCCAGGGTGCGGGCATTGTTTTGCGCCGTGGAGGTGGCAAGCAGCAGGTAAATCAAAAAGCTTATGGTACCAATCAGTGGGATCAGGTAGATTTTTTTTGCAATCGATAGCTGTTTCAAAAATTCCATGGATGTTTAGCCTCTGTCACTTCGGGGGGGCTGTTGAATGCTTTTATCAGTATAGTCAGAAAGATGCGCTAAGCAGCAAGAAAGGAAAGGAAAAACGAAAAAAAATTTACATTTAGGGAGGATAGCAGGCAGGGAGGGGGCTCCTGCCTGCCTGCTTGCGAGCAGAGCTTAGCCTTGATTGGCGCGCTCAAAAGAGCTGACGATTTCTGCTTTGGCGGCAGCAGCATCAGCCCAACCTGTGACTTTAACCCACTTGCCGGCTTCCAGCTCTTTGTAACGTTCGAAGAAGTGCTGGATTTGCTGCTTCAGCAGCTCAGGCACATCGTTGATATCCTGAATGTGATCGTACAGCTTGGTCAGCTTGCTGACTGGGACCGCAATGACTTTGGCATCCTGGCCGGACTCGTCTTCCATATTCAGCACGCCAACCGGACGGCATTTGATCACCGCACCTGGTACCAGTGGATAAGGCGTTGGCACCAGTACATCCACCGGGTCGCCATCCAGTGACAGAGTTTGATTGACAAAGCCGTAGTTGCACGGATAAAACATCGGGGTGGCCATAAAGCGATCAACCCAGACGGTGCCGGTATCTTTGTCCACTTCGTACTTGATTGGGTCGGCATTGGCCGGAATTTCAATGACAACATTGATTTCGTCTGGCAGGTTCTTGCCAGCTGCTACGTCGCTTAAGCTCATGCTAGTGTCCTAATTGCTGAATGAAATGGCGCTTATTATAGCGTTAGCCATCGAAATGGCTATCCTCAATTGGTCGAAACTGCCTTTTGGTGGTAGGCCAAACAGGTTTCAACCTCATGGCGTGAACCCAGAATGACCGCCACGCGCTGGTGAATGTCGTCGGGCTGGATCTCCAAAATGCGCTCTGTGCCGGTAATGCTGAGGCCGCCGGCCTGTTCAACCAGCATGCTCATCGGGTTGGCTTCGTACATCAGCCGCAGTTTGTAAGGCTTGTTCGGATCCTTGTTATCGGTCGGGTAGGCAAAAAGGCCGCCGCGGCACAGGATGCGATGCACATCCCCGACCATGGCCGCAATCCAGCGCATGTTGTAATTTTTTCCGCGCGGTCCTTCTTTACCCAGCAGCAAATCCTGAATGTAGCTTTGCATCGGTGCCTGCCAAAAGCGCTGGTTCGACATATTGATGGCAAACTCCGAGGTGTATTTCGGCAGGGTGACCTTGTCTTCGGTCAATAAGAAACCGCCATAGGTTTTGTCCAGGGTGTACAACCGGGTTCCTTTGCCGGTGGACAGGGCCAGCATGGTCGAGGGGCCGTAGAGCACATAGCCGGCTGCCACCTGAGCAGTACCAGGTTGCAGAAAGATGCTGGCATCGTCAGCGTCTTTGTCAGCCGGAGCTGGTAAAATGGAGAAAATGGTGCCGATCAGACTGTTGATGTCGGTGTTGGAGGAGCCATCCAGCGGATCAAAGGTCACCAGATAGCGGCCCTTGGGGTTGCCGGCAACGATATCGTCTTCCTCTTCCGAGCTGATGGCTTTGACCACGCCGGTTTCCAGAATCACTTCTTTCAGCAGTTCGTTGGCGATCACATCCAGCTTTTTCTGGGTTTCACCCTGCACATTTTCCGACAGCGTCGAGCCCAAGACCCCGGCCAGTTCGCCCTGACTGACCCGAAATGAAATTTCACGGCAGGCCGCCAGAATGGTTTTTATCAAAGAAATCAGGTCGCTATCGACCCCATCTTGTTGCAAGACCGGAGAAATACGGCGCATTGGGCATTCCTTGTTGATGGTGTAGGTTTGAGGTGGCTGTTTTTTTACCCACTAGTTTAAAGAATTTTTGCCAAAATTGCAGTTTCAATCGCAGCCAGCGTCAGTTTTGCTACAATGACCAGCTTCAAACGGATGAGTGTAGCCAATGCATATTCATATTCTGGGAATTTGTGGCACCTTTATGGGTGGCATTGCGGCGCTGGCCAAAGCGCTGGGGCACCGGGTGACCGGCTCGGATACCAATGTGTACCCGCCAATGAGCACCCAACTGCAGCAGTTGGGCATTGAACTGACGGCTGGCTTTGAGCCGGAGCAGCTGGAGCCGGCACCGGATCTGGTGCTGATAGGCAATGCTTTGTCGCGCGGCAATCCTTGTGTGGAAGCCGTGCTGGAACGGCAGCTGCCCTACAGTTCGGGCGCTCAGTGGTTATCAGAGCAGGTCCTGCAGCAACGTTGGGTGCTGGCGGTGGCCGGCACCCATGGCAAAACCACATGCAGCAGCATGCTGGCCTGGATTTTACAGCAGGCCGGTTTAACGCCAGGCTTTTTGATTGGCGGGGTGCCGCCACAATTTGGTGTGTCGGCCCGGCTGGGTGAGAGTCCTTTCTTTGTGATTGAAGCCGACGAGTACGATACCGCCTTTTTTGATAAGCGCTCCAAGTTTGTCCATTACCGCCCCCGTACTTTGGTGATCAACAACCTGGAGTACGATCATGCCGATATCTTCCCGGATTTGGCGGCCATTCAGCGCCAGTTTCACCACCTTGTCCGCACCGTACCGGCCAGTGGCTTGATCCTGACGCCAGCAGCCGAGCCTGCGATTGAGCAGGTGATGGCGCAAGGCTGTTGGAGTGCGCGTCAAAGCTATGCTGCCCAAGGGAAAGCCGATGAAAGCACAGCTGCCAAAGCGGCCCCCTGGCAAAGCCGTTTGTTAAGCGCCGATGGCTCGGCTTTTGCGGTCTATCTGGCCGATGAGGCGCAAGGCCTACAGCACCAGGGCGAGGTGCATTGGGGCTTGCTGGGGCAGCACAATGTCGATAACGCCATGATGGCGATAGCTGCCGCCCGCCATGTGGGTGTGCCGGTGGCGGTGGCCATTGAGGCCTTGTGCAGTTTTCAGGCGCCCAAGCGCCGGTTGGAGTTGCTCATCGATGCCGCAGGAGTGCGCTTGTACGATGATTTTGCCCATCACCCCACCGCCATACAGACCACCTTGCAGGCGCTGCGTGCCAAAGTGGGCCAACAGCGGATTGTGGCCGTATTGGAAGCGCGCTCCAACACCATGAAGCGCGGTGTGCATCAGCAGGCGCTGCCTGCAGCATTGAGTACGGCCGACCGGGTGTTTATTTACCAGCAACAAGGCGCCGCCGATGGCATGGACCAGGTTGCGGCCCGTCTTGGGGAAAAAGCGGTGGTGTATGATGATCTGGCCAGCCTGGAGCAAGCCGTTCTGGCCGAGCTGCAAGCGGGCGATGAACTGCTGCTGATGAGCAATGGCGGCTTTGGTGGCTTGCATCAACGGCTACGCCATGCCATTGAATTAAGGGAAACAGAGCATGTCGGATAAAACTACGAGGCAAATCACCCTGGCCTTTACCGGCGCCAGTGGCGCCCCTTATGGCTGGCGTTTGCTGCAATGCCTGCTGGCGCAGCAGGTGCAGGTGCATTTGCTGATTTCAAGTGCGGCCCGGGTGGTGTTTGCCACCGAGCACGACATCAAGCTATCGGCGGCACCGGACAAATGCCAGGCGCAGCTGGTTGAAATGCTGCAGTGTCCGCCCCACTTACTGAAGGTTTATGGCAAAGACGATTGGTTTTCACCGGTAGCCTCGGGCTCGGCTGCACCCAGCCAGATGGTGGTGTGCCCTTGCTCTACCGGCAGCCTGGCTGCCATTGCCAATGGTGCCAGTGAAAATCTGATCGAGCGTGCGGCCGATGTTGTGTTAAAAGAGCGCGGCCAGTTGATTCTGGTGGTGCGCGAAAGTCCGCTTAATGCTATTCATCTGGAGCACATGCTGAAATTGGCACGGCTTGGCGTCACCATAATGCCGGCCGCGCCGGGTTTTTATCATCAGCCCAAAGGGATTGAGGATCTGGTCGACTTTATGGTAGCCCGTTTGCTTGATCATCTGGAGCTGGAACAACAATTGGTGCCCCGTTGGGGCTATCAGGGGGGAGCCTCTTGAGCGCAGCATTATCCATTAAGCAGCTGGCAAAAACCTACAAAAACAAGGTTCAGGCGTTAAAAGGTATTGATTTGGACGTGCAGCAGGGCGATTTTTTTGCACTGCTTGGACCCAATGGTGCTGGTAAAAGCACCACCATCGGCATTATCTGCTCGCTGGTCAACAAAAGCGCAGGCTCGGTCGAGGTGTTTGGTCACAACATCGATCAGCAGTTGGAACTGGCCAAAAGTCAGCTGGGCTTAGTACCGCAGGAATTTAACTTCAACCAGTTTGAGACGGTGTTGCAAATCGTGGTCAACCAGGCGGGTTATTATGGGGTGCCAAAAAAGCTGGCGCTGGTTCGCGCGGAAAAGTACCTCGGCCAGCTTGGACTCTGGGACAAACGCAACAGTCGGGCGCGTGAGCTATCGGGTGGCATGAAGCGCCGTCTGATGATTGCCCGTGCCTTGATGCACGAGCCCAAACTGCTGATCTTGGATGAGCCAACTGCCGGCGTCGATATTGAATTGCGCCGCTCGATGTGGGATTTTTTGCGCCGCATCAATCAGCAGGGGGTGACCATCATTCTGACCACTCACTACCTGGAAGAAGCCGAGATGCTGTGCCGCAACATTGCCATCATCGATCAGGGCCAGATCATCGAACATACCAGCGTTAAGGCGTTGCTCAGCAAGCTGGGTCAGGAAACCTTTGTGCTGGATATCGATACCGATCCGGCCCGGCTGCAACTGGATGGCTTTCAAACCCGGCTGCTGGACGATCACAGTCTGGAAGTGGATGTGGAGAAATCTGCCGGCTTGAACGATATTTTCAGCCACTTAACCGAACAAGGGGTCAAGGTGCTGTCGATGCGCAACAAAGCCAACCGGCTGGAAGAGTTGTTTGTCAAACTGGTAGAGCAGGGACGGGGAGAGCAAAGCGCATGAGTCAGCAGACATTTTCCAAAGCCAACTACCTGGTGGCACTGAAAAGTATTTTAAATAAAGAAACCAATCGTTTTCTGCGAATTTGGGTGCAAACCCTGGTGCCACCGGCCATTACCATGACGCTGTACTTTGTAATTTTTGGCAGCCTGATTGGTTCGCGCATCGGCGAGATGGGCGGCTTCAGCTACATCGAGTTCATTGTGCCTGGCCTGATTATGATGTCGGTGATCACCAGCTCGTATGCCAATGTGGCCTCGTCCTTTTTCAGCGCCAAGTTTCAGCGCAATATCGAAGAGCTGCTGGTAGCGCCAGTGCCCAATTACATCATCGTGCTGGGTTATATTGGCGGCGGCATGGCGCGCGGTATTCTGGTGGGGCTGATTGTCACCTTGGTGTCTTTGCTGTTTGTCAGCGTGCAGTTGCACAACATCGGTATCATTGTGCTGACGGTGTTGCTGACCTCGATGGTGTTTGCGCTGGGGGGGCTGATCAATGCAGTCTATGCCAAAACCTTTGACGACATCAGCATTATTCCAACTTTTGTGCTGACGCCATTGACCTATCTGGGCGGTGTCTTTTACTCACTGCAGTTGCTGCCTGGCTTCTGGCAACAGGTGGCGGCGCTTAACCCAGTGGTCTACATGGTCAACGCCTTTCGCTTTGGTTTTCTTGGCATCAGCGATGTCAGCCTGTGGCTGGCTTTTGGCCTGCTGCTGGCACTGATTGTGCTACTCTTCAGTTATGCGATGTACTTGATCAACAAAGGCATCGGTTTGCGAAGCTAGTTTTTTGCAGGTTTTTTGCAGACTTTTCCCCGGGCATGCAGTAAAGTGGATGCCTTTTTTTGCAGTTCGAGCAGCGGCCAGAGAGCCGGCATGAAAGAGCAGGATAGATGTGAGTAAACGGCAGGCGACAGCATCGGAAGAAGCACTCTGGCGGATTTTTACCGTGCCGGAGGCGCCGGATTCAACGCTGAGTAAAATCGAACAGAACATCTCGCAGAATCTGGCCGGATTCCTGCGCGAAAGCATTGTGGCGGTGGAGAAACCACTGTGGCAAATTGAGCGCGACTTTCAGGATTACCAGATCCCGGCTTCGCCGCAGTTTGTCTCCGATTACGCCGATGCCATGATGGGCAAGCTGGTGGCGCACTCGGTGCATACCGCCTCGCCCAGTTTTATCGGTCATATGACGTCAGCCTTGCCGTACTTTGTGCTGCCATTGTCGAAAATGATGGTGGGCCTGAATCAGAATCTGGTCAAAATTGAAACCTCCAAAGCCTTTACCCCGCTGGAGCGCCAGGTGCTGGGTATGATGCACCATCTGGTCTACCGGCAGGAAGCCAGCTTTTACAACAAGTGGATGCACAGTGCCAACCATGCGTTGGGTGCTTTTTGCTCGGGCGGTACCATCGCCAACATCAGTGCACTTTGGATTGCCCGCAACCGTTTATTGGGGCCAGATGGCGACTTTCGGGGCATTGCCCGCGAAGGCCTGTTTCGTGCCATGAAGCACTACGGCTACGATGGCCTGGCAGTGCTGGTGTCCGAGCGTGGCCACTATTCGCTTGGCAAGGCGACCGATGTGCTTGGGCTTGGCCGCGATGATTTAATTGCGGTTAAAACCGATGGCAACAACAAGGTGGATATGGCCGAGATGCGCCGCATTTGCGCGGAGCTGCAAGCAAAAAATATCCGGGTGTTGGCGGTGGTGGGGGTGGCTGGTACCACTGAAACCGGCAACATTGACCCCTTGCATCAGCTGGCTGATTTGGCGCAAGAGCTGCAATGCTGTTTCCACGTCGATGCCGCCTGGGGTGGTGCCACCCTGTTGTCGGAAAAGTACCGCCCCTTGCTGGATGGCATTGAGCGGGCCGACTCGGTCACCATCGACGCCCACAAGCAAATGTATGTGCCAATGGGTGCTGGCATGGTGGTGTTTAAAGATCCCTCCAGTGCCCATGCCATTGAGCACCACGCCGAGTACATTTTGCGGAAGGGCTCCAAGGATCTCGGCAGCCAGACACTGGAAGGCTCCCGCCCGGGCATGGCGATGTTGGTGCATGCCTGTCTGCAGGTGATTGGCCGCGATGGTTACGAAATTCTGATCAACCGCAGCTTAGAAAAAGCTCGTTACTTTGCCGATTTAATTGAAAAGCATGCAGACTTTGAGCTGATCAGTGAGCCGGAGTTGTGTTTGCTGACCTACCGCTATGTGCCGGCAGAGGTGCAGCAGGCGCTGCACAAGGCCAGCCCGGAGCAGCGTGAAAAAATCAATGAGCTGCTGAACAGCCTGACCAAATTTATTCAGAAGCGGCAACGCGAGCAGGGCAAGTCCTTCGTTTCCCGGACCCGCTTAACACCAGAGCAGTACCAGCGTCAGGAAACCATCGTCTTTCGGGTGGTATTGGCCAATCCGCTAACAACCAAGGATATCCTGCACGAGGTGCTGCAGGAGCAAGCCGAGATTGCCAGGCAAAGCCGGCAGGTGTACCCCAAGCTGATGCAGTGGGTGAAAGAGCTGGCGGCCTGAGCAATCGAGGATGAAATGGTTCTTTTTGCTGTTGCTGCTTTTCTTGCTGGGCCTTGGCTGGTGGGTGCGTCAGCCTGCGCCGGACTGGTTGCCTGCTGTTGGGGCCGATGCTCCGGTTATAAATGACAATCAGAGCGGAGCTTTATCGCCGTCAGAAGCTCTATCGCCAGCAGAAATCCCCGCTGCTGAGTTCCCTGCTGATGAATTTCCGTCAGCGGTTTCCGACGATGTGCCATCCCCGGATCAAAGCATTCCCACTGAAAAAAATACCCGGGCCACTGAAGACTGCCTGACACTGGCCGAGCTGGAAAACCATCCTGCCACGGCGCTGGCACGCGAATGGCTGCGCGATGCGCTGCTGTTCTACAACTGGGGGGAAGAGCATTTTTTGCTGCAAGATGAAGCCGCCATCCTGATTGAAGCGCAGGCGGGCAATGCGCTGGCGATGCGGGCTTTGGCCATTTACTACGCTGCACCTATGTTGCGACCTGAGTTCCAGCAGCAGGCGCCGGCTGAGTTGCCTGAGCCCTCTTTTCATCAGGCCCGCTACTGGTTGTATCAGGCCGCTTTGCACAATGTGCCGATGATGTTTGCGTTTCAGGCCTTTACCCATTTGGATGAACTGACTGCCCTGGAGCAAAATAAAACGGCCGATGGCGAGCTGCCAGAGCCGTATTTCAGCCAGCAGCGCCAGTTGCTGGTGCGGATCAATGCCTTGTTGGAGTTTGATCTATGGGTTAGTCCAGTGCTGGAACAAGTTCGCACCGAACCCTTTATGTTTGGTATCGCCGATACGGAGTTTAGCCGCGAGGAGCAGCAGCTGCTGGCTGCTCAGCTGGACGAGCTGAAAAGTGAATGGCGTTTTCACCGCAGCCAGCTCGGTCAGCCGGAGCGTATCGAGATTGAGTTACCAGCCGAGGTCGCTGCTGCGTTTGAGCTGTTTAAAGCCGCTGAGCGCTGTCAGCCAACGGAAGAGCATTAGCCCAAACCCGATAACCAAAGCCCTAGAGCCAGCAGGCTCAGCAGCACAGCACTGCCATAACACAGCCATTTCGCCAGGCGGCCATGGGCCAGCTTCAGATCGTGCAAGCCGTGGTGGATGCGGTGCATGGTATGAAACAGCGGCAGCACCATAGCCCCCAGCACCACCCCCAGCCCCAGCGGATGAAACACCAGCGCATGCAGCCGCTGATAACTGAGCTGCTCGGCACTGACCAGCCCAAGCGGGATGCCAAGCAGCACCAGCAGAGTGATGGCTGGAACCAGCATGGCCACGCAGACACCGCCGGCACTAAACAGCGACCACCAGATGGGCTCATCCGAACGGTGTGGGGTTGTTTGAGAGGCGTTTTTGTTAAGCATCGGCATTCATACCTCCTAACAGCCACCATAGCGCCAGAATCACCAGCAGCACCCCGGCCCACTGGGCACTGACCATCAGACAGGCGGGCAGGGTGCAGCTGCCAAGGCGTAGCGGCATCACTTGTGGAAAGAGCACAAAGAAAGTCCAGGCATGAAACAAGCTGGCTACAAGCGCCAGGCTATTCAGTGCGATGACCCAGGGCTGTTGCAACCAGCTCAGGTACTGCAGCCAGCTGTTTTCACCTTGCCCCAGTGCATAGAGGCCATACAGCAGGCTGGCGACAAAAAACAGCAGTGGCAGCACGGTGGCTTCGCGCAGCATGTAAAAGCGGTAGGCCGGATGCTTTAACCACCAGCTGGCCGGCATCGGTGACTGATAGGGTTTTCGGCTCATTTGCTTTGCTCCTTGTTGCGTGGCTCCTTAGCCGGCTTGAACCACTGAATCACCCCGTCCAGCGTCGAGGCGATCTTGCCCTGATTGACGGCTGCAGCAGGATCTACGCCCTTAGGGCAAACGGTCGAGCAGTAACCAACAAAAGTACAGCCCCAGACGCCGTTGTCGCTGTTTAGCTGCGCCATGCGCTCAGCCTTGCCGCTATCACGACTGTCCAGATTGTAGCGATGTGCCAGCGCAATGGCGGCCGGGCCTAAAAATTCCGGTTTTAAGCCAAACTGGGGACAGGCAGCATAGCAAAGGCCGCAGTTGATGCAGTTGGAAAACTGCTTGTAGCGCGCTAACTGAGCCGGTGTTTGTCGGTGGGGTTGACCTTGTGGCGCGGCCTCGGCAATCAGGTAGGGCTTGATGGCGGTTAAATGCTCCAAAAATCGCGACATATCGACAATCAGATCTTTTTCCACCGGGAAATTACCCAGGGGAGCCAGTTGCAAACCCTTGGGGTAGTCGCGCAAAAAGGTTTTGCAGCCCAGCTTGGGGACGCCATTGACCATCACGCCGCAAGAGCCGCAAATCGCCATCCGGCACGACCAGCGGTAGCTTAGGCTGCTGTCTTGCTCGGCTTTGATTTGTTCCAGTGCATCCAGCACCGAGGTACTGTCGTCGTACTCGACGTTAAACGCTTGCCAGTGAGGGGTGCTGTCCCGCTCGGGCAGGTAGCGCTGCAGTTGGATAGCCATGCTGGGCATCAGGAGGTCTCCTTAGGCGGTTTGTCCGTTTGTGCTTGGCCGCCATAGCGGCGCTCAGCCGGTGCTGACAAGCTGGTATCCACCGCCTGCCATTCAATACGGGCTTCGGATCCAGTTTGATAAAAAGCCAGGCTGTGGCGCAAAAAATCCTGATCGTTGCGCTTGGTGAGGCCTGGCTCCTGGCGCTGATGAGCACCGCGCGATTCTTTGCGCTCAAGCGCTGCCTGGCACATGGCTTCGGCCACATCCAGGCCAAAACCAAGCTCAAGCGCATGCAGCAGCTCGGTATTAAAGGCTTTGCCGGTATCGCTAAGGTGCAGTTGCTGGTAGCGTTGTTTCAGTTGGCCTAAGGTGGTGAGTGTCTGCTGCAGACCAGCTTCACTGCGGTAAATGCCACAGCCTTGCTCCATGCTTGCAGCCAGTTGCTGGCGCAGTTCGTGCCAGCGCTCGGTGCCCTTGCTGTTGTGGAGTTGTTTGAGCGGGGCCAATGCCTGCTCAGTCAGGCTGCTGAGCAATGGATCCGTAGCAGCAGAATGCGGCTCGCTGGCAACCCGGGCGGCTTCACGCCCTGCTACCTTGCCAAACACCAGCAGTTCGGTCAAAGAGTTGGAGCCCAGCCGGTTGGCGCCATGCAGCCCGACTGAGGCGCATTCGCCAACCGCATAAAGACCTGCAATGCTGGTGGCGCAGTTCGCATCGGTTAAAATACCGCCCATGGTGTAATGCACCGCCGGGCGGATCGGAATAGGGCTTTGAACCGGATCGACATTGACATAGGCTTTGGCCAGCTCGCAGATAAAGGGCAGCCGTTCCAGCAGGTAGCGCTGGCCAAGATGACGCAGATCCAAATGCACTACTTCGCCTTGTGGGTGCGAAATGGTGCGGCCTTGTTGCTGCTCGTGCCAGAAAGCCTGGGATAACTTGTCGCGAGGCCCCAGCTCCATGGTTTTATTCTGCGGCTTACCCAGCGGTGTTTCCGGCCCCAGGCCATAATCCTGCAAGTAGCGGTAGCCATCTTTATTTAGCAGGATACCGCCTTCGCCGCGGCAGGCTTCAGTGATTAAAATGCCGGAGCCCGGCAAGCCGGTTGGGTGGTACTGCACAAACTCCATATCACGCAGCGCCACACCATGACGATAGGCCAGCGCCATGCCATCGCCGGTAACGATGCCGCCATTGGTATTGAACTGATAAACCCGGCCGGCGCCGCCGGTGGCTAGGATCACGCTGGCAGCTTTAATTTGCACCAGCTCGCCGCTGGCAATCTCAATCGCCAGCACGCCATAGCAGCGCTGTTCATGCACCAACAAGTCCAGCACAAAGTACTCATCCAGCCGGCGAATTTGTGGGTACTTCAGCGAGGTTTGAAACAGGGTATGCAGGATATGAAAACCGGTTTTATCGGCGGCAAACCAGGTGCGTTCGGTTTTCATGCCGCCAAAGCGTCGGACCTGCACCTCACCACTTTGCTGCCGGCTCCAGGGGCAGCCCCAGTGCTCCAGCTGCACCAGCTCATCGAAGGCGTGTTTGACAAAATAATCCACCACCCCTTGCTCGGCCAGCCAGTCGCTGCCAGCCACGGTATCGTCAAAGTGAGCTTGCAGGCTGTCGTGACTCAGTGTTACCGCTGCAGCACCGCCTTCGGCGGCTACTGTGTGTGAGCGCATCGGGTACACCTTAGACAGCAGGGTAACGGACAGCCTGGGGTTGGCTTCGCTCGCCGCAATGGCACTGCGCAAACCGGCACCGCCGCCACCGACCACCAGTACATCGGTTGTGAGTTGTTGCATTAGATCTCCATCAGTCGGGCAAGTACAAGCCCCAGCAGCACCAAAGCGGGCAAGGCATGAGTCAGCAGCACATTGCGGCCAAGCAGGGGCGGTAGTTGTTTCGGACTATCGGCCAGCGGTTTTACATCGCGCAGCAAGCCCAGTGCCAGCGGCAGGCTCAGCAAAGCAAGCAGGCTGGCCACGGGCAGCCAGCCCAGCACCACACTGAGCAGCAGCCAGAGGTAGCACAACAATAGCAGAGCGCTGAAGATGTTGGCAGCTTGTGCGCGACCCAGCACAATGGGCAGATGACGTCGGCCGACTTTACGGTCGGCCTCGACATCCGGGAACTGGTTCAGTAGCAGCAAATTGCAGACCAGCAGCAGCAAGAGCCCCGACAAGCTGACCGCCAGCATATCGGGTGCACCGGCCAGCACCCAGTAACTGCCAAAGGTCATCAAAGCACCAAAACCAAGGCCCGGCGCCAGCAGGCACAACAGCGGGGATTTATTGATGTAATCGGTGTAGCTGTAGATCAGCAGCACTCCCGCCAGACCCAGCCATAACAAATGCCAATCAATCCGAGCGCTAAGGTAGAGGCCCAGCACGCTCACCAACAGCAAGGTACCCAGGGCTAACCAAAGTGCCAGTCTGGCTTGCTGTGGCGCTGCCACCAGAGTACCGCTGCCACCACTAAAGGGTGTGCGCTCGGTCAGAAAATCCAGCCCGGAGCGAAAATCAAAGTACTCATTAAAGGCATTGACACTGATATGCGCCGCCAATGCCAGCAGCATCACCAGCAGCAGTAAAGCGATGGATAGACTGCCATGCTGGTACCAGGCTCCGGCTGCCGCCAAGCCAACACAAAGCACACTTAGGGTTAAAAAAGGCAGGCGGGCAACGCCCAGTAGAGTTGTCAGCACAGCATCCTCCTGATGTGAATCTGCTACAGTATAGCAACACCAGATGACAAGTCTTGATCCAGCCCAACTTCTGTTGGGTTAGGTGGATTAAGTTGACTGTTTTAGTCGGGTATTTTAGGCTGAACTGAGTTCCGGTAACAGGAGACCCTTTATGGCTCAATGGATTACGGCAAAGGTGGATGAAAATTACGCCTGGCACTCTGGCCTGTGCAGCCTGCGGCTGGCATTGCCGGGCTTTGATTTTGTTGCCGGCCAGTTTGTCCGCCTGGGGCTTGAAACCAGCGAAGGCCGGGTGCAGCGCGCTTATTCGCTGGTGAATGCGCCCGGTGCAGAGCGCCTGGATTTTTTATTGACGCCGGTCGCTGATGGCAAGGTCTCGCCTCGTTTGCATGCACTCAAGCCCGGTGACGAGGTGCAGCTTACTCAGCCAGCCACCGGCTTTTTCACATTGCAGGAAGTGCCGGCTGGCAAGACCCTGTGGTTAATGGCAACCGGCACCGGCATCGGGCCTTATCTATCCATGCTGGCCACCGCCGAGCCCTGGCAGCGCTTTGAACGCATCGTGCTGGTGCATGGCGTGCGGCAGCTGCAGGACCTGGTGTACCGCGAGCAAATCCAAAGTTGGCAGCAGCGCTACCCCAGTCAGTTCCATTACCAGCCAGTGGTGACCCGGGAAAGCCATCCTGATGCCTTGCAGGCCAGGCTGCCCGGGCTGATTCGAACGGGTCGGCTGCAACAAGCTGCCTCGGCCAACTTCGATTTATCCACACAAGTCATGTTGTGTGGCAACCCGGCCATGATCAAAGAGGTCTCGGCTGAGCTGGAAAGCCTGGGGCTGCGTAAAAACCTGCGCCGAACACCAGGCCACATTACAGTGGAGCAATACTGGAACTGATCCCAGGCATGAGCAGCGAAGACTGCTCGAAGACTCGCAGTGACATGGCTGAACAGCCGTCAGTCCACTAAGCTGACAACAACGATGCAGGAGCACCATGATGACTTCAAAAAAAATCCAATGCGATGCCCGTCTTACCGTAGCAGACAAAGAATACCGTTACTGCTCGCTGGCTAAGGCCGCTGAAAGCTTGGGGGATATCAGCCGGCTGCCTGTGTCGCTGAAAGTTCTGCTGGAAAACCTGCTGCGTCATCAGGATGGGGTGACGGTGCAGTACGAGGATCTGACGGCAATACATGCTTGGCTGCAGGAGAAAAATTCCAGCCGGGAAATTCAGTACCGGCCAGCCCGGGTACTGATGCAGGATTTCACCGGGGTGCCGGCGGTGGTGGATTTGGCTTCGATGCGCGATGCGGTGGTCAAAGCCGGTGGCGATCCTGAGCTCATTAACCCATTATCGGCGGTGGATCTGGTGATCGATCACTCGGTGATGGTCGACACCTTCGCCAATGCGAACGCCTTTGCCGACAACGTAGCGCTGGAGGTCGAGCGCAATAAAGAGCGGTATGCCTTTTTACGTTGGGGCCAGAAAGCCTTTGGCAATTTCCGGGTGGTGCCGCCTGGCACCGGCATTTGCCATCAGGTGAATCTGGAATACCTGGCCAAAGTAGCCTGGACCGAAGACAAAGACGGTGATACCTGGATCTACCCGGATACGCTGGTCGGTACCGACTCCCACACCACCATGATCAATGGTCTCGGTGTACTGGGCTGGGGCGTGGGCGGCATTGAAGCTGAAGCCGCCATGCTGGGCCAGCCGGTGTCGATGCTGCTGCCGGAAGTGGTTGGTTTTAAACTCACCGGCAAGATGCCGGAAGGCACGACGGCTACTGATCTGGTGCTCACCGTGACTCAGATGCTGCGGGCCAAGGGCGTGGTGGGCAAATTTGTCGAGTTTTTTGGTGACGGCTTGGCGCACTTGCCGCTGGCCGATCGCGCCACCATCGCCAATATGTCTCCGGAGTTTGGTGCCACCTGCGGGTTCTTCCCGGTGGATGAGGAAACGCTAAAATATCTAGAGCTGTCCGGCCGTTCCGATCAGCAGATTGCGCTGGTGAAAGCCTACTGCCAGGCGCAGGGCTTGTGGCACGATGTCAGCAAGGAGCCGGTATTCAGTGCGGTGCTGGAGCTGGACCTTGCCACGGTAAAGCCGGCGCTGGCCGGGCCAAAGCGGCCGCAGGATAAAGTTGCCCTGCCTGATATCAAAGGGGTGATGCAACTGGAAATCGAGCAACTGAAAAACAAACAGGCTGCGGTTGCCATCGACGGCATGGAGCATGCGCTGAAGCACGGTGATCTGGTGATTGCCGCCATTACCTCCTGCACCAATACCTCCAACCCCAGTGTGATGATGGCCGCTGGTTTGGTTGCCAAAAAAGCCATTGAGCATGGTTTAGAGGTAAAACCCTGGGTAAAAACATCCTTAGCGCCGGGCTCCAAGGTGGTGACCGATTACCTGGATAAAGCCGGCTTAACCAAGTCGCTGGAGCAGTTGGGCTTTCATCTGGTCGGCTATGGCTGCACCACCTGCATCGGCAACTCTGGTCCTTTGCCGGATGCCATCAGCGATGCCGTCGATCAGGGCAATTTGACGGTGGCCTCGGTGCTGTCTGGTAACCGCAACTTTGAAGGCCGTATTCACCCGCAGGTCAAAGCCAACTGGCTGGGATCGCCGCCTTTGGTGGTGGCCTATGCGCTGGCCGGCACCATGCTGATCGATTTGGCAGAGGATCCGATTGGGCAGGGTAAAAATGGCCCGGTTTATTTAAAAGACATCTGGCCGAGCCAAAAAGAAATCGCCGAGGCGGTGGCTCTGGTGGATGGTGCTATGTTCCGCAAACAATACGCCGATGTGTTTAGCGGCGATACTCATTGGAAAGAATTGCCAGTCACAGAAGGACGCACCTACCATTGGGATAACCGCTCGACCTACATTCAGCAGCCGCCATTTTTTGCTGATTTTGGTGAAAAGGTGCAGATAGAGCCGATCACCGATGCTTACGTGCTGGCGCTGTTTGGCGACTCCATCACCACCGATCACATTTCCCCGGCCGGTGCTATCAAAGCCAGCTCACCGGCCGGCCGTTATTTGAGCGAGCAGGGGGTGGCTGAAGCGGATTTTAACTCCTACGGCTCGCGCCGTGGCAACCACGAGGTGATGATGCGTGGCACCTTTGCCAATATCCGTATTCGTAATCAGTTGCTGCCAGGTGTGGAAGGTGGCGAGACCAAACATTTTCCATCCGGCGAGCAGCTGGCAATTTACGATGCGGCCATGCGCTACCAGCAGGACAAACAACCCTTGGTGGTGTTGGCCGGTAAAGAATACGGCACCGGCTCCAGTCGCGACTGGGCCGCTAAAGGCACCCGTTTGCTCGGGGTCAAAGCCGTCATCGCCGAGAGCTTTGAGCGCATTCACCGCTCCAATCTGGTAGGGATGGGCGTGCTGCCGCTGCAGTTTAGCGACGGCGAAAACATCGAGGTGCTGCAACTGACCGGTGAGGAGCGTTTCAGCCTGCCAGAGCTGGATGCGGATCTGGCGGTCGGCCAGTTGCTCACCGTTGAAGCCAAGCGGGCCGATGGCAAAGTAAAACGCTTTCAGGTCAAATGCCGCATCGACACCGACAACGAGCTGCAGTACTTCCGCAGCGGCGGTATCTTGCAGCATGTGCTGACGCAACTGCTGTAAAGTTAGCGGGTGATTGCTGCTCTTGTGGCAGAACCCGAAGTTTAAAAACCATCAATGAGTAAATCGAGACCGGCTTTGATTTGGGTTCGGTACTGCTGTAGCGAGAACGATGTGGATTTTAAGCGTTTGGCTGACACCGAAGCAATATCCAGTAAATCGACAAAGCAGGCCTGATCATCAAGCATCACGGGAAACTGAAAAGGGGCTAATAACTTGTGTTGCTTTACTGGTTTTACTACTGCTACCAGTAATGCGTCAATATCATGAAATAGCGTGTTCGTGAGAATAACTACGGTTTGCTGATCGATAGTGGCAACACTGAATTGATCCATCTTTACAGTTGCCCCAGCCGCTCAGCAAAGGTACCGTGTTGCTCAATAAGTTGGTTATAGTCCGCTATGGCATCAGCATTTTGCTTTCGCCATAAATCAGCTTTAGCCTGGCTGACGGCTTTGCGCAATGCTTGTTCCAGTAGTAAGGACGGACTGATATTGAATGATTTTGCCTCGGCCAGCAATGCCGCATCGATAGAGGTGTTGCAGGCTGTTTTTGTTGGTTGGTTCATCATCAGATCCTCAATGCAAAGCTATTCAGAGTATAGCGCAATTAGTCTGCGCATAAAACCTGCGTATCATTTAAGAATAACTGAAACTGAGTAGTTGATACCCATTTTATAGGCTTAGTTTTTTAGTGGTCATCTTGACGGCAGTATAAGCTTGGTTGATGACAAAAGGCACACGTTGTGCTAATTTTAACCAATGAAGCAATTTAACTGGAATGCAGACAAAAATCAGTTGCTGATGGCAGAGCGCGGAGTCTCGCTCGAGGATGTGCTATATGCTTTTCAAGCCGGCCAGCTGCTGGACGAAGTTGCACACCCAAATACCGAAAAATACCCTCAGCAGCGAGTATTTATTGTTTGCATTGATGACTATGCCTGGCTGGTTCCTTTTGTTGAAACCACGGATGAAATTTTCTTAAAAAGCATCATTCCCAGTCGCAAAGCCACGAAGCAGTATCTAAGGAGGGCCAAATGAGCCAGCTAAAACTGGATCAAGACGACGCCGAGCTGTTGCACGACCTTGAAAGTGACGACTTCAAGTCGGTTTTGACGCCCGAACGGCGAGCGGAATTGTCTGCTGCGGCAGAGCGTACGGTTCGAAAAGATAAGCGTATCAATATCCGTATTTCTGCCCGGGATTTAGAAGCGATTCAACGCAGGGCGTTGGAAGAAGGCATGCCTTATCAGACCTTGGTCGCCAGCGTACTTCATAAGTATGTCTCCGGTGGTTTAACCGATGTGGTTGCCAGCAAAGTGCGTGAACCGGCAGGCAAATACAATAAAAAGAAGGTGTAACTCCTGCGCTTGCAGCCCTTGTCTAGCCACTTAGGTTGATGCAGGTTATTGATTCAGCGCCATCTGTTAGCAGCAAAAGAGCAGCGTTAAACCTTAGCAGTGGGAAATTTAGCGGCAGCTATCTTTCACCCACTGCAGGTAATCGGCAAAGCCAGCTTCGATTGGCAGTTGGATTATCTCCGGAGTGTCGTAGCTGTGCAGCTTACGGATTTCGGCTTCCAGCGCTGGGTAGCAGTGGCCAGTGGTTTTTATCAGCAACAGGATTTCGCTGCTTTGCTCCAGCTTGCCCTGCCAGACATAGTGACTGCTGACGGCTTGCTGCTGAATGCAGGCCGCCAGCTGCTGCTTAAGCAGGGCTGCGGTGATCTGATCGGCTTCCTGCTGGTTGGGGCAGGTGGTCATCACCAGACAGAACTCAGCCACTTACACCTCCAGATTATCCAGCAGCTTGGTTTTGCCAAGCCAGGCGGCGGCCAGGACAACCAAAGCTTGCTGCCGGTGTTCGGCTGGCAATAAGCTGCTGCGATCGCTGATGGTCAGGTAGTCCGGTCGAAAGCCAGCGGCTTCGAGCTGTGCCTTGGCAGCGCTTTCAATGCTGCGAAAATCGGCATCGGTCGTCTTGATCTGTGCTGCCACCTGTTGCAGCACTTGCTGCAAAGCAGGGGCCTGAGCGCGCTGCTCTGCGCTTAGATAGCCATTGCGCGAGCTCAGCGCCAAACCATCGGCTGCCCGTTCGGTCGGTACACCAATAATCTCGATCGGAAAGGACAAGTCCTCAACCATCTGACGGATAATCGCCAGTTGCTGATAATCTTTTTGCCCAAAGCAGGCGATATCCGGCTGCACCAGATTAAACAGCTTGCAGACAACAGTGGACACACCACGGAAATGGCCAGGCCGGCTGGCACCGCAGTGGTGATCGCCCAATTTGGGGACTTCAACAAAGGTTTGCTCGCTAAGACCGCGCGGGTAAATCAGCTCCGGCGTTGGGGTAAAGACTGCATCGGTTTGCAGCTGTTGCAGCGCCTGGCAATCGTCGTCCAGCGTACGCGGGTAGCTGTCCAAGTCTTCATTGGCACCAAACTGCATCGGATTGACGAAAATACTGACAATGACCCGTTCAGCATGCTGTTTCGCTATTTCCACCAGGCGCAAATGGCCCTGATGGAGGTTGCCCATGGTGGGGACAAAGGCGATGCGTTCGCCAGCTTTACGCCAGCTGGCAATCTCAGCCCGCAGACTGTCGATGGTGGTTAACGTCTTCATGGTTTATTGAAAGGTATGCTCGGCAGCCGGGAAGCTCTGGTTTTTGACATCGGCCACGAACTGGCGGATGGCTGAGCGGATTTCACCGGTTTGCTGCAAAAAGTTTTTCGAAAATTTTGGTATGTAGCCACTGCTGATGCCGAGTAAATCATGCATCACCAGCACCTGGCCATCGGTACCGGCGCCGGCGCCAATGCCAATCACCGGAATACTGAGTGCTGCGGTAATGCGATTGGCCAGCTCGACCGGGATGCATTCAAGGACCAACAACTGGGCACCGGCCTCTTGCAGTGCTTTGGCCTGACGCAGCATGGCATCGGCTTGCTCGTTGCTGCGGCCTTGCACTTTGTAGCCACCAAATAAATGCACCGATTGCGGCGTTAACCCCAAGTGACCACACACCGGCACACCGCGCTCGGTCAAGGCTTTGACGGTAGGCAGTAAGAAATCACCGCCCTCGAGTTTGACCATATTGGCACCGGCCTGCATCAGCGGGGTAACGGAAGCAAAGGCTTGCTCGGTGCTGGCGTAACTCATAAAGGGCAGATCGGCGATGACAAAGGCATCGGGTGCACCAGCGCGCACACAACGGGTATGGTAAGCGATGTCCTGCACCGTGACCGGCAGGGTGTCACCATGGCCTTGCAGCACCATACCGAGCGAGTCGCCAATCAGCAGAACCTCGACGCCCTCATCGGCAAACAGCTTGGCAAAGCTGGCATCGTAGGCGGTTAAGGAGGTGATTTTATCGCCTTGCTGTTTCATTTTTTGCAGTACGGCGGTGGTAATTTTAGCCATTTATCTGCTCTGACCTCTTTCAATCAATCCGCTGCGCACCTTGTCATAAAGCGGGGGGCGCTGCAAGTTTGTTTTAACGGGGTGCCGGAGCCACCACCGTTAAGCCTCGGCGGGGTAGCTGTTGGCACAAGCCGTGAATGCTGCGGCCATCCGGCAACTGCAAGTCGGCGGCTATCTCCTGCAAAGGGTAGAGCACAAACTCGCGTTCGGCCAGGCCGTAATGGGGTACTGTCAGGCGTGCACACTGCCATTGTGCGTTGCCGTAGAGCAGCAGATCCAGGTCCAGCGTGCGCGGCCCCCAGCGCTCGTCTTTACGCACCCGGCCTTGCTGCTGTTCAATCTGCTGCAAGGCATCCAGCAGCTGCAGTGGCGACAGCTCCGTATAGAGTTCAGCCACCGCATTGACATAATCCGGCTGGTCTTGTGGCCCCATCGGCTTGGAGCCATAGAGTGAAGAGACCCGGCCAAGAACGCTGTTTGGCAGCGTCGTCAGGGCAGTGATGGCCGCACGCAACTGGCCCATTGGGTTGTTAAGATTGGCACCCAAACCAATAAAGCAGCGCTGCATGGCTGACTGCTTTGATGATTCTGTTGGTTTCGCTGACATCTGCAGTGTCCGTCAGGGTTTTGGTTGCGAGCTGCGCTTGCGTTTGTAATTGCGGCGACGGCGCGGCTTGTGCTCGCCACCGGCTGGACCAGGCTGTTGCAGCATCTGCTGCTGGCCTGTTTCGTTTTCCTGCTGAAAACGCAGCCACCAGTCGGCCAACTGCTGCAGATCGCCGCCTTCAGCTTTGGCACGCAGCAGCAAAAAGTCGTAACCAGCGCGGAATTTGGGCAATTGTAACAGCGACAAGGCCCGCTTGCCACGGCTGCGCGCCAGCCGGTTTTGCAATGACCAGATATCTCGGGTCACCAGGCTAAAGCGCTTGGGCAGGGCAATGCGTTGCTGCAGCTCACTCAGCACTTCGGTCATGGCAATGTTCAGTGCATCGACCGGTGGCAGGCCGCTTTCCAATTGCAGGGTCTGACTGCGGATCTCGACCGGATACCACAAAAAGGCGGCAAACAAGAAAGCGGGGGTGACCGGCTTGCCGTCGGCGACACGCTGATCGGTATCCTGCAGTGCCTGACTAACCAGCTGAAAGACCTTGCCTTCAGGCTCCTGAGCAATGGCCTTGTGCAAGGACGGCAGCAGTTGCTTGAGGATGCCGTATTGCTTCATTAGCATAAAGTTATCGAAGGCTTTGCCGGCCATGAACAGCTTCAGGAACTCTTCAAACAAGCGGGCAGGCGGAATACTTTTGAGCAAAGACGCCAACTGAGGGATAGGCTCGGCAGTTGCCGGTGCTATCAGCATATTGAGTTTGGTGGCAAAACGAATGGCGCGCAGCATCCGCACCGGATCTTCGCGGTAGCGGGTTTCAGGATCGCCAATCAGCTCAATTTTACGCTCGGCAATGGCTTGGACGCCGTTGGCAAAGTCCAGCACTTCAAAGTGGTTGATCGAGTAGTACAGCGCATTGATGGTAAAATCGCGGCGCTCGGCATCTTCTTCGATGGTGCCGTAGACATTATCACGCAGGATCAAGCCTTCTTCACTGGCTTTGGACAGGTGATGCTCACCTTCGTCACTTTCATCCGGTTGGCTGTGATGGCCGCGGAAGGTGGCGACTTCAATCACTTCGCGACCAAAGAGCACATGCGCCAGCCGAAAGCGACGGCCAATCAGACGGCAGTTGCGAAAGACCTGTCGCACTTCTTCCGGTTTGGCGTTGGTGGCGACATCAAAGTCTTTCGGTTCCAGCCCCAGCATCAGATCGCGGATGCAACCGCCGACCAGATAGGCTTCAAAACCGGCGTCTTTCAGCCGATACAGCACCTTCAGTGCATTGGGGCTGATCTGCTTGCGGGAGATTGGATGCTGATCACGACTGAGCCGTTGCAGGGGGGGTAACACACTGTGTTTTACCAAAGCGGCTTGTTTATCAGCGTTGTTGCCTTTGCGCAAATTGCGTCGGCAAAAATCGAGCACACGGGAAATAATGGCTAGCTCCTGAACATCTGGTTGGCTGCAATGGCAGCGTGAAAACAATGCATGCGCTATTTTACCGCACTTTTTACAAAACAGTGCAATAAAAACTCAGCAAGACGACATTAGAGCAAAATTTCAGTTTGTCGTGGGATCCGGGCTGGCTGCCAGTGCCGGGTCGCATAGGCGATAAGCTCATCAACCTGGGCATCGGCCAGTTCAGCGGGTGTTTCTTGTCCCAGGTAGGATAGGGCTTGCAACAGTAACGGCACGGCCCTGGCTGGATCCAGAGCCGGCGCATGATTTTGTTTGCTAAGCTTCAGCCCAGGAGCCGTACTGGCCAGAGGGATATGGCCATACTGGGGCGGGGTTGCGCCCAATCGCTGAAACAGTTGCTGCTGGCGGCAGGTCATGGTCAGCAAGTCGGCACCACGGATCACTTCGGTAATGCCCTGATCCCAATCATCCACCACCACCACCAGCTGGTAGGCAAAAAGGCCATCACGCCGTTTAATGACGTAATCTTCCTGACAAAGGCTGGCATCCAGGCTTTGGCGCCCGAGGTAACGATCATCAAACTGGTTGTGGATGGTATCGACGCGCAAGCGCCAGGCCAGTGGTTTTGAGGGCTTTGGACTGAGTTTGCGCTGCCGGCAGTGACCATTGTAAATCCCTCCCATGGCAGCAACTGCTTTACGAGGGCAGTCGCAGCCATAGAGCAGCCCTTGTTGCTGCAACTGGTCAAAAATATACTGATAGCGTTCTTTGCGCTGGCTTTGGTACCAGACTGGGCCATCCCACTCCAGCCCAAACTGCTCCAGTGTGGACAAGATCGCATCGGCAGCACCTGCCTGAGTTCGGGGTTCGTCGATGTCTTCCATTCGCACCAACCAACTGCCTGCCTGGGATTTTGCTTGCAAATAGCTGGCAACAGCGGCCACTAAGGAGCCGAAGTGGAGTGGGCCGGAAGGCGAGGGCGCAAACCGGCCAATAGGGGGGGAAGCAAGGGCTGGCATCTTAGCCGCCGTATTGCTTTTCCTTGATTTCTGCCAGGGTTTTGCAGTCGATGCACATGTCAGCAGTCGGACGGGCTTCCAGCCGCTTGATGCCAATTTCGATGCCGCAGGTATCGCAGTAGCCGAAATCATCATCTTCAATTTTTTGCAGCGTCTTTTCAATTTTCTTCAGCAGCTTGCGCTCACGATCCCGGGCGCGCAGTTCCAGACTGAACTCTTCTTCCTGAGCAGCACGGTCTACCGGATCCGGAAAGTTAGCAGCTTCATCGGCCATGTGGGTCTTGGTGCGATCCACTTCTTCCCGCAGTTGCTGGCGCCAGGCGTCCAGGATCTTACGGAAGTGCTCCCGCTGCTTGGAGTTCATGTACTCTTCGCCCACAGCCTCCTGATAAGGCTCGACTCCGGCCAGAGCCAGCAGCCCCAGCGTTTTGTTTGCTTTGCCTTCTGGCATAGTCATCTCCTGTACAATACAGCCAAGCAAAAATGGCGGATATTCATAGCAGAATATCAAGCACATCGCAAATAAAAGACGCGGAAGTATACAGAGTGAACTGCGGCGCGTCATCTGTTTTTACGCATCTGTCAACTGGACCGATGTTCAGCGATCTGCTTTTTTTGACGGTCATGGTACAATCGACGGATTCGAACACAAAGCCGAAACAGGACCCTCGCTATGACGGACAGCATTCACATTACCCTACAACCCAAAGCCGCTGAAGCCAAATGGGGCAAAAAAGCCAGCCTGACACCGACCGACAGCGGTTTTCAGATCCACCTGGACAACGCTTTTCCGGCGCGCAGCATTCAAAAAGCCGCCCGGCAGCTGGATGGGCTGGGGGTTGAAGAGGTTACCTTGAGCGGAGACGGCTGGGATCTGGAGCGGCAGTGGGCTTTCTACCTGGGCTTTACTTCGGCCAAGAAAATGGCCGGTGTGCAGTGGCAAGGTGAGGCCGCCACCCAACTCAGCCAGCTGGCTCATTGTTTTAGTTGGGCCCGCCAAATCACCAATCAGACTCCTGAGCAGCTTTCACCGGAGGCTCTGGCCAATGCAACGGTGGCCTTTTTAACGCCGCTGGCGCCGGATGCCATCAGCCATCGGCTGATTACCGGCGATGCCCTGTTGGCCGAAGGCTGGGTGGGGATTCATGGCGTCGGCCGTGGCAGCGAACGGCCACCGGTGATGTTGGTGCTGGACTACAACCCAACCGGCAAGGCCGATGCACCTGTCGATGCGGTGCTGGTGGGCAAAGGCATCACTTTTGACAGTGGCGGTTACTCCATCAAACCCAGTGAGTCGATGTCCTACATGAAGTGCGATATGGGTGGGGCTGCCACCGTGGCCGCGGCCTTAGGGCTAGCGGTGATGAAAGGCTTGTCCCGCCGGGTTCAACTGGTGCTGTGTTGTGCGGAGAACCTGATTAGCGGTCATGCCTACAAACTGGGCGATATTCTTACCTACAAGAACGGCACCAGCGTCGAAATCCTTAATACCGATGCCGAAGGCCGCCTGGTGCTGGCCGATGGTCTCTTGTATGCCAGCGAAACCGGCGCGCCTTTGATCATCGACGCTGCCACCTTGACCGGGGCGGCGATGGTGGCGCTGGGGAATGATTACAACGCCCTCTTTGCGCTGGATACGGCCTTGCAGCAAAGGGCCCTTGGTTATGCAACCGAGGTGCAGGAACCTACTTGGCCCCTCCCTCTGGCGCCCTGGCATCAAGGGCAGTGCCCGTCGCCTTACGCCGATACCGCCAACAGCCGCCCAGTCAAAGGCGGGGGAACCGGCGGTGCCAGCAATGCGGCGGGCTTCTTAAGTCGCTTTGTGCCGGAGGGCGGCAAAGGCTGGTTGCACTTTGATTTGGCTGCCGCTTTTAACAGCAGCAATGGCCCTTTATGGGCAGCTGGCGCAACCGGTATGGGGATCCGTGCCATTGCCGAAACCCTGCGCCAGGAAGCAGGCAAAGGTTAATTGTTGGGCGCCACGGCAGAGCTGAGCCTGCCGTGGCAAATCGCCCTCGTCAGAGAACCCGCCGGTTATGTCCTTACCTGTTGCTGCCATTGCCAACGAACTGCTGAACGCTTTGTCTCAGCATGCCCGGGTAATTCTGTCTGCTCCACCAGGGGCTGGAAAGTCAACCTGGTTGCCGCTGTTTTTATTGCAGCAACCGGCCTTTGACGGTAAGAAAATTCTGCTGCTGGAGCCCAGACGGCTGGCTGCGAAAAGCATCGCCAGCTTTATGGCCAGCCAGCTGAATGAGCCGGTTGGTCAGACGGTGGGCTATCAGGTTCGGTTGGAAAAAAAAGCCAGCAGCAGCACCCGTTTGTTGATTGTCACCGAAGGGCTGCTAACCCGGTTTTTGCAACAAGATCCTGAGTTATCATCCTGGGATCTGCTGATTTTTGATGAGTTTCATGAACGCTCCCTGCAGGCCGATTTGGCACTGGCTCTGAGCCTGGAAGCACTGCAACTGCGTGATGATTTAACTTTGCTGCTGATGTCGGCCACGCTCGATACCGGGCAACTGGCGCAGGCATTGGATGCGCCGGTGATTGCCAGTGAAGGTCGCAGTTTCCCGGTTGAAATCCGCTATCAAACACCGGATCGCCAACCCCTCTGGCAGCAAGTCGCCCGCTGCTGTTGGCAGTTGCTGCAGCAGGAAGATGGCAGTGTGCTGGCCTTTTTGCCCGGGCAGGCTGAAATTCGCCAGGCGCAGCAATGGTTGTTGCAACAACCGCTACCGGATTCAGTGCAGGTTCACCCCCTGCTTGGCAGTTTATCGCTGGCGCAGCAGCAAGCGGCGATTGCCCCTTGCGCTGCCGGGCAGCGCAAGGTGGTGCTGGCCACCAACCTGGCAGAAACCAGCCTGACCATCGATGGCATTCGTCTGGTGGTGGATAGCGGGGTTTATCGCCGGGTGCGTTTTTATCCAAAGCATGGGGTGATGAAACTGGAAACCGTTGCCATCAGTAAGGCATCTGCCACTCAGCGCGCTGGTCGGGCAGGACGCTTGTCTGCCGGGCTCTGCATCCGGCTGGACAGCGACAGTCAATGGCAGCGTCGGGCTGAGTTTACGCCAGCAGAAATGCTGGAAGCCGAGTTGACCGGCTTGCGGCTGGAGCTCGCCGCCTGGGGAGCTCAGCCGAACGAACTGTTCTGGCTGGACCCACCGCCGGAGGGGCATTTGCGGGTGGCCGAGCAGTTGTTGCAACAGTTAGGGGCCTTATCGGCAGAGCTGAAGCTGACACCCTTTGGGCAGCAGATGGTGCGCCTTGGCACGGAGCCCCGTTTAGCAGCGCTTTTGTGCCGGGCTCAGCAATGGGAACAAGCCGGTGAAGCCGGCGCTATCTGGTTGGCTGCCATGCTGGCGGTGGTGCTGGAGCAGCACCAGGACGACAATGCCTTGTGGCAGCAATTGCAGCGCTTGCTGCAGCAAAAAAACAGCCCGCCTTACCTACAAGCCCGGCAATGGTGCCGTCAGCTGGGTGGCCAGGAGGGGGGAGCACTGTGCCAGCAGTTGTTGCCGCGGCTGCTGTGCCAGGCGTACCCGGACCGGGTGGCGGTGAAACGAGGTAAAGGCTATTTACTGGCCAATGGCGCTGGTGCTATCTTGCCCGCCGGGCATCCACTGAGCGGTCAGTCTTTGCTGCTGGTCACCCATCTGCAGTTGACCGGTCAGGGCTTGCTGATCCGTCAGGCCGAGCCCTTGTCCGATGCGATCTTATCCGACTGTTTTGCCGAAGCTTTGGACTGGCAACTGCATACCGCTTTTGATAGCGAGCAAGGGCGCTTTATCAGCGAGCAGCAGCGCCGCTTGGGCGCCTGCATTCTTGCCCGCAAACCGGCTGCCTCAACCCTCAGTGCTGAGCAGCGCTGTCAGGCCTGGTTGGAATACATTCAGCAGCGGGGGCTCTCGGTGTTGCCCTGGGATGTCGGTAGCCAGCAGTGGCTGGCTCGGTTGCGATGGTGGCAGCAGCTTGAGCCCGAGCAATGTCCCGGCGACTGGCGGGAAGAAGCGTTACTGGCACAGCTGGCCGATTGGTTGGGGCCTTGGCTTGGCGAGTGCCTGCAGCTGGAACACATAAAAAAGCTGCCTTTGCTGCAAGCGCTGCAAAGCCGACTGGATTACTCGGCACAGCAGCGCCTGGCTGCACTCTTGCCCAGTCATTGGCAGGCACCCACCGGCAGTCGCCTTGCTATCGATTACCTGGCTGCTGGCGGGCCAGTGCTGGCGGTGCGGATGCAGGAAGTCTTTGGTCAGTTAAGCACTCCCTTGCTGGCAGAGGGTCGTCTGCCCCTGACGCTGGAGTTGCTGTCACCGGCCCGTCGACCCTTGCAACGAACAGCCGATTTGGCCAGCTTCTGGCAAAATGCCTACAAAGAGGTTCGTAAAGAAATGAAAGGTCGTTACCCCAAGCATTATTGGCCGGAAGACCCGGCTCAAGCCATGCCCACCACCAAAACCACCAAAGCCATGCGGTCAGAGCAAGGATGAACACATTTAAACAAAAGCTACCGTCACCGAAGCAGGCTCTGCGTTACCTGGGGCTGACGCTGCTCAAGCTGAGTCTGGCATTGTTGGCCGTGGCGGTGTTGTATTTGATCTACCTGGACAGCAAAGTCACCCAGAGTTTTCAAGGCCAGAAATGGCAGGTGCCGGCTCAGGTGTTTGGCCGCAGCCTGTCGCTAAGTCCCGGCCAGTCACTGACACCCGAGGTACTGGTGCGTGAGCTGGAGTTGCTGCAATACCGTCGGGTCAGCACCATTACCGGCCCCGGCCAGTTTCGGTTAGCGCAGCAGGCGGTGGAGGTGTTTCGGCGTGAGTTTTATTTTGCCGATGGCTATGCGCCAGCAGAGCGGTTCGAAGTGCAGTTTCAACAGCAGCAGATCCAAGGGCTGCGTTGGTTGGTTGCCGGGCCGGATACCGAGCGCGGCGAGGCTCGATTGGAAGCACCGCTGATTGAGCATTTGATGTCGGCTCAGCAAGAAGACCGGGAGCTGCTGCGGCTGGAACAGGTCTCGCCCTTGCTCAGAGATACCTTACTTTTGGTGGAAGACCGTGACTTTTACCGGCACCGCGGTGTGGTGCCCTCGGCAATAGCCCGGGCTTTTTGGGTCAATCTTACTGCAGGCCGAACGGTGCAGGGCGGCTCTACCCTGACGCAGCAGCTGGCGAAAAACATGTTTCTGACCCAGGACAGAACCCTGTGGCGTAAACTGAATGAAGCGCTGATGGCGGTTATTCTGGAACTGCGCTTTAGCAAAGATGAAATCTTAGAGGCTTACATCAATGAAGTTTATATCGGCCAGAACTTTGCCCATCCGGTGCATGGTTTTGGGCTGGGCAGTCGCTTTTATTTCGCCAAACCCCTGAACGAATTGACCGAAGCCGAAACCGCATTGCTGGTTGGTTTAATCCGTGGCCCTTCCTTTTACGACCCCAGACGCAACCCGGAGCGGGCGCAGCGGCGGCGGGATCTGGTGCTGCGGTTGATGTTCGAGCACCACATGTTGGATCAGCAGGCGTATCAGCAGGCGGTGGATGAACCAATAACCCTGATCGCCCGTGGCCAGCACCAGGCCGACCGTTTCCCGGCCTATTCGGCCAAGGTACGACAGGAGCTGCGGCAGCGCTTGCCGGATTCGGCCTTGCAGCAAAGCGGCTTGCGTATTTTTACCTACTTTGACCCCGTGGTGCAGCAGCAGGCCGAGCTGGCAATGCAGCGCAGTATGAAAGGGCTGGATCCGGCCATCGAAGCGGCGGTGGTGGTAGCCGATCACCAGCACGCCGCCATTACCGCTTTGATCAGCGGCCGGGATCCACGTTTTGCCGGCTACAACCGGGTGATGGAAGCCCGGCGGCAAATTGGCAGCCTGATCAAGCCGGTGATCGCCATTGAAGCTCTGGCTCAGCCAGAGCGCTTTGATCTGACAACGCCCTTGCTGGATGCGCCCATTCAACTGCGCAGCAATCAGCAAGACTGGCAGCCGCAGAACTTTGATCAGCAGTTCCGGGGCGAGGTCAGTTTGCTCGATACCCTGGTCTATTCCTACAATGTGCCGATGGTCCGACTTGGCTTGCAGCTTGGAATGCCCTCGGTTGCGGCCGCTTTAAGCCGGCTTGGGTTGGAGCGCCGTGTCCGGTTGCATCCGTCGGCCTTGCTGGGTGCGGTGGAGCTGACACCTCTGGAAGTCAGCCAGTTGTACCAGACCTTAGCCAATCAGGGCGTACACCAGACGCTGGCCAGCATTGCCGTAGTGACGGATCAGCAAGGGCATCTGCTGTATCAACGCCCTCAGACCCCTATTCGGCGTTACTCGGTTGAGGCCACGGCCAATGTACACCTGGCCATGCAGCAAAGTGTGCTGCGTGGGACGGCTCGTGTTTTGGGGCAGCAGTTTCCCCAGTTGGCTGGAAAAACCGGTACTTCCAGCGATTACCGCGACAGTTGGTTTGTGGTGATGGACGCACAGCATGTGGTCACCGTCTGGCAGGGGCGGGATGACAATGTTTCCACCGGGCTAACAGGCAGTTCCGGGGCCATGCGTTTGGCTTTGCAGTACTATCGTTTACAAAACTTACGCCCCTGATTCGTCTAGTTCAGCGTCAACTGGTGACCATTGAAACCAAAGGTACTTGTTATTCTTTGACTTTTAGGTTGATAATGGTGGCTGAACCTAAATGCGCATTGCGGAAGAATTGTAAATAAACCATGGCGATTAAACCGGAACATCGACTACAAGTTGGCGCTTGGTGTTATTTGCCAGAGCAGGATAAGCTGGTGAAGTTCGACGCCGCTGGTCAGGTGATCGAGACCGCCGAGCTGGATAATCTTTGCCAGAATGTCTTGAACTATTTAGTGGTGCATGCCGGCGAGTTGGTCAGTAAAGATGAGCTGCTGGAAAAAGTCTGGGGCATTCGGGCGGTCTCTGATGGTCGTATTACCCGCGTGATAAGGGTGCTTCGGGTAGCCTTGGGCGATGATAGCCGAACGCCCAGTTACATTGAAACCGTACCCAAACGGGGTTATCGACTGGTCGCTGAAGTGACACCGCTCGATCTGCCATACAGCAGTCCTTCCGAGCCGACTACAGAAAGTCCGGCTACTGCTGCATCGGAGTCAGAGCTCTCAATGAACATGCCTTGGCCAAGGCGGCTGGCATTGGGGCTGTTACTGGCTATGCCTATACTGCTGGCGGCTTATTTCTGGCTTGCTGTCAGCTCACCAGAGGAGCCGGCCTCTAGTATTCCGCTTTGGCGCTTTGAACCTGTCACTTTTTTAGACGGTATTGAGTTCTATCACAGCATTTCACCGGATGAAGCCTTGCTGGCCTTTAGTTATGCCAGCAGTCCCGGTGATACCATTGTTCGATTAAAGCTGCAAAACCTGAAAACGCATCAGGTGGTGCAATTGACCGATGCTCCCTACAGTAGCTTTGGTGCAAGCTGGAGCCCGGATGCTCAACAGCTGGCTTATCACCGCATGCTATCAGGCGAGTTGTGTCAGATCCGATTGCTGACGCTGAATGCTGCCCGGGATGGGATCCTATCCGATGAGCTGTTAACCGAGTGTGGTAAAAACTCAGTATCAGCCCGACTAGCCTGGTCGCCGGATGGCAGATACATCGTTTTTCCGTCGAGGGAAGCCGACCAAAATCAAATGACCTTGATGCGTTTCTCGCTGGCGGCAAATCGTGTCGAAGCACTAACAGCACCTCCATCCAGCGGATTTGGCGACTACGCTGCACGTTTTTCCCGGGATGGTCGCCGACTGGCTTTTTTAAGGCATACCACGGATGTTGTTCAGCTATGGGAGCTGGATTTAGTGACTCGCTCATCGAGAAAGCTGACTCAGCTGCAGGATCGCTATCCAGGCAATGTTGATTGGTCGACGGATGACCAGGAGATTATCTATCCCGCCGGTCGCTCAATGCTGGCGGCGGTCAATGTTCACTCCGGAAAAGAGCGCATTATTGCTTACACCGATCATTCCGCCAGAGAAATTCAGGTCAGTCCGTCCGGGCGCATCATTGCCTCGGTGGGTGCTTTTTCTCAGCGCAATATTTTAAAAGTACCCAACCGTATCGTAAATCAAGCGGACACTTTGTCACAGCAAGTTTTTAGTTCTAACCGCAGCGAAGCGTTTGCCGAGGCCAGCCCGACGTCTGATGGGACTATTGCCGTAGTTTCGCGGCGCTCTGGTTTACCTCAGATCTGGTTGTTTCATCCTGATGGCAGTCAATCGCAATTGACAGCGTTTACCGAAAACGAGCGGATTAGCCAGTTGGCATTTTCACCCGATGGGCAGCACTTGTTGGCTTTGATTAGCCAGGAGTTATGGCTGTTCAGGGAAGCTGAGCTTCCGAAAAGGCTCACTTCCAGAGATGACTTTATGGTGGCAAATCCGAGTTGGGGGGCAGACAATACCACCATTTATTTTGCTGCTTCGTACCAAGGACGCTGGCAAATGATGGCTACCTCTTTGGAAGATAAACAAGGCATCGCACTGTTTCACCCGGATATGGATCTTCACCTGGAGAGTCCGTCCGGCGATTACAGTTTCTGGCGCAATAGCAGCGATGGTGCTTATTACCTGCAACCGCAGCAGGAACTGCAAGCGAAACGACTGGAGTTGCCGCTGCAAGTGTCTTTCCCATTGCGTTTTGTGCTGGTGGATCAGGGGCTGTATTTTTCCAGCTATCTCTCAAACAACAATTATCAGCTTTACTTTCTCGATTTTGAAACCCTGCAAACAGTAATTGCGACAGAAATGGAGTCGGTGCCCTACAGCGAGTTCAGCCTGAGTGGCGATCAGCGCTATTTTTATATCCCTTCGATGTGGCGTGGAGATATGGATATTGCCGAAATTTCGTTAGAACAGCAAAATTTATAAGCTTTTTATAAGGATTTCATCGAGTTATTTTTTTTGTGCAGTGCAATCTTAAAGCAACACCAGCTGCTTCTGTACATTTAACTCAATAAAGGACATCCTAATGAAAAACTTACTAACTACTGTTGTTGCCACTTGTTTTGTCGTCGGTCTTGCCATTGCTGCCAAAGGGGCAGACACTTCCGGCGAAACCAAACTGGATGCAGAGCCCCTATTGGCTTGTGCCTGGTTTCCTTTCTGCTGGGATCCAGACCTGGAAATGCATCAAAACCTGGGCTCAGAATCTATAGATGCCATGGAAGATGCTGTTGCCTGAGCTGCGATGTCGGTTTTCAAGCCGGTTCAGCAGTCATTGCATCACTCTGTAACAATTGCGTACCTGAAATTTTGCTGCTTTCCGTTATAATCCGTCCATACCCTGTGTAAGGACGGATTGCCTTGTCTAAGCTGGAACCCCTGGTTCAATTTGGTCGCTGGCGTTATCGTGCTTCGGTTGGTAAGTTATGGCCAGCTGATGCCGATGAGTCGGTGGCTGCCTTGCTTGAGCCAAGACTGCAGAAGTTGCTGAACTATTTTTTATTGCATCCGAATCAGCTGCTGACAAAAAACCAGCTGATTGAAGATGTGTGGCCGGCTGGAGAGGGAACCGATGGCGCTGTGATGCGTGCCGTTGGAGCTCTGCGGAAATTGCTGCAGGATAATACACAAGCGCCTGTTTTTATTGCCACCATACCGAAAAAGGGTTATTGCTGGTTGGCTGAGCTGGAGCCACTCACCACCCCTCAGGCGGAACAGAACCGACAGTTTGAACATGGCAATTCAGCTCAGATCCGCGGGGTAGGCTTGCAGCGATACCCCAATCGTCAATTTATTCTGCTGGCTGTGTTGTCGCTTTTGATCAGCTGCGGCATCGTGGCTTATGGTTTAACCCATCTTACTCTGGGAGCAGCACAGCAAAGTTTCCACCATCTCGAACCCATTAGTGCGCTCAATGGTCGTGAGCGTTTGCCGCTTTGGGACTCGAGCCAGCAACAGATGTTTTATCAGCATCAACGCAATGGCCAGTCGAAGTGGCAGTGGGTGGCACAACCTAGTCAGCAAGTGAGCCCGGTTTTTTTACCCGGAAGTTACAAGGCACTTGGGCCGGCCAGCTTCGCAGACAACAATCTGTATTTCAGTGCTCTGACTGAAGAGGGCTGTGGTATTTTTCAGCAGGCGGTAACCCTTCCACCCTTGCCAGCCCGACAGCTGGCGGTCTGTCGGCAATGGCTGCCCAGCGGTATGACCCTGCTGGGAGAGCACTTATACTGGCTGGATGCCGTGCCGGACCGGCAAGCTCAGTTCCAACTTTGGCGTGCTACGGTGCCTGTGGGGCATGCTCCTTTACAGCCTGAAGCTGTGCCGATGGAGGCCATAGCTGCCCTTGCCATACACCGATTGATTGCGCACGAGGGCAGTTTGTACTTGTTGGTGCAAGTAAGTTTTTCGCAGACTCAACTGATTCGAATGCACTCTGGCGAAAAAGACTGGCAGTTGATGAAGCAGTATCCGCAAGTTGTTATTGAACTGGCCGAAAGCCGCAAAGGGCTTTGGCTTAGTCAATCACAACAGCCTTATCAGCCGTTTACACCCATGGGCAATAACGCTGCCAGCCTTGGACCATTGTCGGTGGGGTTACGGGATCTGATTTTCGTCGGTCCAGCCGAGCCTGTTGCAGTCTCAGGCGCAAAGCCAATCGATGATCTTTGGTTTGCAACCAAAGCGGCTGATGGCTTGGGTTGGCAGCATTGGTATCCGTCGAATCGGACCGAGCGGTTGGCGGCAGTCTCTGGTACACAGGTTGCTTTTGTCTCAAACCGCTCCGGTAACGAGCAAATCTGGCTGGCACAGCGCGGCCATTTGCAGCAAGTGACATCGTTAGCTGGTCACCAACAAATTCAGCAATTGCTCTGGTTCCGGCAGCATTTGTTGGCGGTCATCAATCGAAAAGTGTTTCAGTTGAATACCGAAACAGGGCAATTGCAAGCGTTGTTGCCTCCGGAAGTGGAGCCCAGTCAGCTGGAGGTGTGCCGTCAGCAGCTGTACTGGACGCAGTTTGATGGCAAAACGGGCTGGCAGCTCTATCGGATGGCAGCGAATCGGGTCGAGTTGGTGTTGGACGATGTGCTGGATGTTCGTTGTGCGCCAGATGGTTTGGTGATTCGGCGTGATCGGGTTGCGGGTCTGCAGTTGTGGCGTCAGGATGGTCGTTTTTTGTCTCTCTCTTTGCCGGGGTTTTCGGTCCCTGCTGTGGAACGCCATCAGTGGCTGACCAACGACCTGGGCATTGCCTGGCTGGATACGGCAGTGGGTACCTTGAGCTTTATGAGCTGGCAAGATGAGTACCAGCAGTTTGAGCTGCCGGCTGGCCAGGCACCAACAGCGATCTACAGTGATCGCAGTGGCAGCCAGTGGTTGTTGCAACAAAGCCGGCAACAGGACAGTGACGTTGTTCGCCTGTTGCCGGATAGAACGCCTTAACCGGTGGCCAGCTGAGCGAAACTGCGATCGGCGGCGGCGATGGTTGCTGCCAGATCAGCTTCACTGTGCGCCAGTGACAAAAAGCCTGCTTCATACGCCGATGGTGCCAGATAGATGCCTTCTTGCAGCATCAGATGGAAAAAGCGCTTAAAGGCCTCAATGTCGCACTGAGTGGCTTGGGCAAAATTAGTGATGGCTTGCTCTTTGGTAAAAAACAGACCAAACATACCGCCGACCTGAGTGGTCGCCAATGGGATGCCGTGTTTGTCGGCAGCGGCCTTGATACCGGCGATCAGCTGGCTGGTTTTCTCTGTCAGGGCTTCATAGACCCCAGGCTGGCGGATGGCATTCAGCGCTGCCAAACCAGCGGCCATGGCCAGCGGGTTGCCGGATAAGGTGCCCGCCTGATAGACCGGCCCGGTGGGCGCAATGTGTTGCATAATGGCGCGCTTGCCGCCAAAGGCCCCTACTGGCATACCGCCACCGATGATTTTACCTAAGGTTGTTAAATCCGGTTGCACGCCATACACCGCCTGAGCTCCGCCTAATGCTACCCGGAAGCCCGTCATGACTTCATCAAAAATCAGCACACTGCCGTATTGATCGCACAGCGCTCTTAGCCCTTCTAAGAAACCTGGTGCTGGTGGAATGCAGTTCATATTGCCGGCGACTGGCTCCACAATAATGCAGGCGATGTCGTCGCCCTGTTCCGCAAAGATGGCTTCGAGTTGAGTCAGGTTGTTAAATTCCGCCGTTAGCGTGTACTTGGCAAAGTCAGCCGGTACGCCCGGTGAGTTGGGTACGCCTAGCGTCAGGGCACCAGAGCCCGCTTTGACCAGCAGGGAGTCGGCGTGGCCATGGTAGCAGCCTTCAAATTTTAAAATGGTATTGCGGCCCGTGTAGCCGCGGGCCAGCCGGATGGCGCTCATGGTGGCTTCGGTACCGGAGCTGACGAAGCGCACCATCTCCATGCTAGGCACTAACTGACTGACCAGCTCGGCCATTTCAACTTCCGCCGGGCAGGGCGCACCGAAGCTTAAACCATTTTCTGCGGCTTGCTGAACTGCCTGGCGAATGGCCGGATGATTATGCCCCAGCAGCATCGGGCCCCAGGAACCAATGTAATCGATATAGCGCTTGCCATCGACATCAAAAATATAAGGACCGTCGGCTTTTTCAATAAAAACCGGGGTGCCGCCAACACTTTTAAAAGCCCGTACTGGTGAGTTGACACCACCGGGAATGGTGTTTTGGGCGCGTTCGAAAAGTTGCACTGATTTGTTCATACGGGTTCCTTGCAGATTAAAGCGGAGAAAGGGAGGACTTGTTGCTGTACCAGGGCACATCGCACTCGTATCGGGTTACCAGGTGCTCAACACCAAGCGTCAGGGCGAACAGCGCCATCCGGATCACCACGCCATTGTCGGCCTGGCGGAAAATCGCCAGATTCGGATTCAGGTTCAGATCGTTGTCGAGTTCGTTGGCATCCAACCGTGAGTCGCGTGGTAGTGGATGCATAATGACGGTGTTGGATTTGCAATGCTTGGTGTAAATATCCTGATTGAGCCGGAACTTGCCGCGATACAGGTTGGCCTCGTCTTTGCTGGCAAAGCGCTCTTCCTGCACCCGGGTTTGGTAGACAATATCGGCGGCCAGTTTGCCTTCCAGTGCATCGCTGAACTCAATGCTGTGGCCGGCGTTTTCGATGGCACTGACCACGCTATCTGGCATCGCCAGCTCGGTTGGAGAAATCAGGGTAAAACGAATGTTTTTGTACAGGCACAGCAATTTTGCCAGTGAGTGCACGGTGCGGCCAAATTTTAAATCGCCAACCATGGCGATGTGCATGCCATCAATGCTTTGGCCGCTGGCTGCCAGCTCTTTTTCAATGGTAAAAAGGTCGAGCAGCGCTTGAGTCGGGTGTTCATTGGCGCCATCGCCCCCATTTAACACCGGCACCCGGCTGCCTTCAGCAAATTCAGCCACTGAGCCAGAATGGGGGTGGCGCATCGCAATCACATCGCTGTAGCTGCTGAGCACCCGGGCGGTATCGAACAACGACTCGCCTTTGGCCAGAGCGGAGCTTTCCATGCCGGTGGTTTCCCGTACTTCGCCACCCAACAGGTTAAAGGCGCAGCCAAAACTAACCCGGGTCCGGGTACTGGGCTCAAAGAATAGATTGCCCAAAATGGCGCCATCCAGCACCTTGGTGCGCTTTTGCCGGCTGGCATAAGGCTCCATGCTGCGGGCCACCTGAAATACCTGCGCAATGCGCTCGCGATCAAACTGATTGACGGAAAGAATATGCTGGCCTGTAAAGCTCATACGCTGGTGCCTGTGATCTGAGGTGTGGCTGGGAGACGGCACCGGGGTTGCCGGGCTGTCCGTGTTTGGCTGGCCATTATACGCTATAGCGCAGGGGAAAGGCGAATGCTGTTCAGCCCTCGTTGTTTGAGTTTTCGCTGCTTTACCCATAGTATAGAATGAGGTTAGGTACTACTTTTAGTTTTAATTTCAGCGAGTAATGGCCCTTTATGAGCACTATCAAAAGAGGCATCAACAGCACTGTCGAACAAGGCTCTCAACACAGGCGGGGTCGGTTCGCCGCTTTGAACTGGCTGTGGGGGCAGGGCGCACGGCTCTGTGGTAGCAGGCAGGAGCAGCCACCCCATGCTTGAATGGGCAGTGCCAACCTTGCTTGGGGCTTTGTTGCTACTGGCCGCTCTGGTCTCGGCTTTGATGCATCCGCTGCTGTGGTCCGTCCGCGGCTACATCGGCTTTAGCCTGTTGTTGGCACTGGCCTGGGCCTGGTTGGGAGCGGTCGGGTTGGCGCTGGCCGAAGCGGTGATTGGGGCTGTTCTGACGGGAGGCCTGCTGATGCTGGCCTTGTCCCGTCAAGTTGCCGTGGAACCGGCTTCGGTCAATCGCTTAAGCGGGCCAACCAAAGTGCTGCTGCTTGTTGGCTGCCTGCTGCTGAGCGCTGTGTTGGCATGGACTTTATGGCAAGGTCCAAAGGCGCACCCGTTTAGCCTTTGGCTGGCGCTGGTCTGGGGACTTTCGTGCTTCGCTTTGGTGAATGGGCCAGAACTGTTGCGGCGTGTAATTGCCCTGAACCTGATGGGGGCGGCGGTTTTTTCCGTGCTGGTGTTAGCGGCCAGTCTCGGGGGGGCGATCGACAGCCGGCTCTATGTATTGGTATTGATGGCGATGGTAATTGCCCTGGGGGCGACGGCCCTGGCGCTGTGGCTGATCCATCGTCTTCAGGCGGAGTCCTTATGAGTCAGGTGCTGGTGGCTTTGGCATTGCCGCTGCTGGCTGCTGTGCTGGCGTTATACTGGCGCCGTCAAGCTGCCTGGTTGGTTTGGCTGGCGGCCTTGCTAAACTTGCCGCTGCTGGCTGTGGCCTTGTGGCAGGTGGTCACCTCAGGCTCACAGCCGTTGTTGCTAAGCAGCATAGAAACCGAGCTGCTGCATTGGCAACTAACACCTTTAACGGCTTTGCTGATGCTGCTGGTAGCAAGCATTCATTTTCTGGTCGCCAGTTATAGTCTAAGTCAATGGCGGTTTGCCGGCTTGTCCCTTTACTTTTGGCCACTGGCTGCGCTGGTGCAGAGTCTGTTTTTTGTGTTGTTGCTGTCGGCAGATCTCTTGTTTTGGTACCTGAGTCTGGAGCTGCTGGGGTTGGTGGCAGTTGCACTGGTGTTGCTGGGCGGGAAAAAAGCCTGGCAGGCGGCGCTGCGCTATTTGTTGTTGTCTTTGGCCGGATCGCTCTGTTTCTTGTTGGGCGTTGCACTACTTTACACCCAGTACGGCAGCTTTGCATTGAGTGAGCTGACGCTGGGTATCGTAGAGTCCTCTGCCGATCCCCGGCTGGCACTTTGGCTGATGACCCTAGGTTTGATGCTCAAAGCCGCGCTCTGGCCCCTGCACTGGTGGCTGCCTGCGGCACACCTGGTCGCACCGGCCGCCGTCAGTGCTTTGCATGCGGGCTTGATCATCAAAGCCCCGCTTTTTCTGCTCTGGATGCTCTGGAGCCAACTGGCGACGCCAGCCATCGCTGAGGTTGGCAGTGTCTGGTTTTTGCTTACCGGCAGCCTGGCCTTGCTGGCGGGGGGCTGGTCGGCATTGCGCGCGCCTTTACCCAAGCTGATGATCGCCCATTCGACGGTCGCTCAGCTGGGTTATGGTTTATTGGCTTTAGGGCTGATGCTGTCACTGGCCGATCCGGCACTGGAACAGGCTTTTTGGCTCTTTGTCATGGCGCATGGGCTGGCAAAAGCTGCAGCCTTCCTCGCCATTGGCGAAATGCAATTGCGCTTGGGCGGTAAGCGGCTGACGACCTTTCGTGGTGCCAGTCAAACCATGCCGCTGGCGATGTTTGCCCTGGCGGTCGCCGGTGGCAGCTTGATTGGTTTACCACCCAGTGGCGGCTTTCTGGCCAAATGGCAATTGCTGGTGCCGCTGTGGCAGCAGAGCCAGTACTGGCCTGTGCTGCTGGTGATCCTGCTCGGCACTCTGCTATCGGCCGGTTATGTGTTTCGTTTGGTGGTGCTGGCGTTTTACCGGGCACGGCCTCGTCCGGCCGGTTTTAAAGCACCTGTATTGCCGCAATGGCTGGCGCTAATGCCTGCCTTGCTGGTGTGGGGTCTGGCGTTGTTCAGCCTTCCTTTACTGCATTGGCTCGGAGGCTAGCATGGACTGGAACAGCTGGTTGCCACTCTGGGTCGTGCTCAGCTCCTTGCTGCCGGGCTTGTTGATTTTCACCCTGGCTGAAGATCGCTATGTACTTCGTACCAGTCTGAATATGGGCGGAGTCCTGCTCAAGCTGGGCTTGGTGGGCTGGATGTGGCAAGGGGTGAAGGCCGGGCAGGACTATTATTTCGAACTGCCTTTTTTACCCGGTGCTCCCCTGGTGCTGCATGGCGATGCGCTGTCGATGCAATTTGTGTTGTTGTCGTCCGTGCTGTGGTGTGTCACCACCTTGTATGCCATTGGCTATCTGGAAGGCTCGCCACTGCGGTCGCGCTTTTTTGGCTACTTTAACCTCTGCGTCAGCGCCACGGTCGGGCTGGCTCTTTCCGGCAATCTGGTCAGTTTTGTGTTGTTTTACGAACTGTTGACGCTGGCCACCTTTCCTTTGGTGGTGCATCGGGGCACAGCCGCCGCTTTAAAAGCCGGCCGGCGTTATCTGGCCTATACCCTGACAGGCGGCACCGTCTTGCTGTTTGGTGCTGCCTTGCTCCACAGCCTGATCGGTAGCCCGGTGTTTATGCCGGGAGGCTATTTGCAGCCCTTGTTGGCCGAGCACAGTGGCGTGTTAACGCTGGCTTTTGTCTTGCTGATAGCCGGGCTAGGAGTGAAAGCTGCCTTGTTGCCTTTGCATGGCTGGCTGCCAGAGGCCATGGTGGCACCGGCGCCGGTCAGTGCTTTGCTGCACGCTGTTGCTGTGGTCAAAGCCGGTGCTTTTGGCATTGTCCGGGTGGTGTACGATGTATTTGGTGTCGAGGTCATGCAGCAGCTGGATTTGGGATGGCTGTTGGTGGTGCTGGCCAGCAGCACCATTTTGTATGGCTCCTGGCGTGCCTTGCAGCAACAGGATTTAAAGCGCCGGTTGGCGTACTCGACGGTGAGTCAGGTGTCCTATGTCACGTTAGGGGTGGCCATGCTTGGGCCTGTTGCGGCGATTGGCGGCCTGGTGCACCTAGTGCATCAGGGCGTGATGAAAATAACCCTGTTCTTTTGTGCCGGTAACTTTGCCGAGACGCTCGGGATCCACAAAATTCAGGAGCTCAATGGTGTTGGGCGGCGCATGCCACTGAGCAGTGCGGCCTTTACCCTGGGGGCAGCCGGCATGATAGGGTTACCAGCGACTGCTGGCATGCTTAGTAAATGGTATCTGGCGACTGGTGCCCTTGAGGCCGGTTACCCCTGGGTGCTCTTGGTGCTGCTTGGCTCCAGTGCCATGAATGCCATGTATTTTTTGCCTTTGCTGTACCGGATCTGGTTTTTACCGGCAGCACCCTGGCCGCAAGAGCGCGTTCTGTCCAACCGATTTGAAACACACTGGATGCTGTTGTTGCCCCCGGTGCTGACGGCCGCTTTGGTACTGCTGATGGGGCTATTGGCCGGGACCGATATCAGCCCGCTGAGCTGGAGCAAACTGATTGTTGAGCGGGAGTTTAGCTATGACTGAGTGGACGCTATGGCTTTGGCCGGGTGCCAGTTATGCGCTACCGCAGGGGCCAATGGTGTTCTGGTTCGGTTTTACCTTGTTGCTCTGGTGCTGTGCGGCGCTATACAGCATGCAAACCATCCAAAGCCGGAAAAGGTTGTACTGGATCAGTTTTGTTCTGGCGATGCTCGGCAACCTGCAGCTGCTGCTGGCGCAGGATGTGTTGGGGTTTTACCTTGGGTTTGCGCTCATGAGTTTGTCGGCCTATGGGCTGGTGATCCATCGTGGCGATAAAACGGCCCGGCAGGCCGGGCGACTCTATTTACAACTGGCAATCCTTGGTGAATTGCTGCTGTTTGCGGGCTTGTTGCTCCGGGTGGATGCGGCTGAGGGGGCATTGCTGATTGCCAATCTGCAAACCATTGAGCTTACCCCGCTAACTCTGACCTTGTTGCTGTTGGGCCTGGGCTTAAAAGCTGGCTTTTTCCCGCTGCACATCTGGTTGCCGTTGGCACATCCGGCGGCTCCGGTCCCCGCCAGTGCGGTGTTGTCCGGCGCTATGATCAAAGCGGGCTTGTTGGGCTTGTGGCAGTTTTTGCCGGCTCAGGATCCGCTGCTCGTATCCTGGTTGCCGGGCTTGGCATTGCTGGCGTTGGGCTCTGCATTGTTTGGCGCTCTGATCGCCTTGCTGCATCAGAGCAGCAAGGTGGTGCTGGCGTACTCGTCGGTCAGTCAGATGGGCTATATGCTGTTGGCGCTGGTGCTGTATTGGGCCAGCCCGCTTGAGCTGCAAACGGCTGCTGCCTGGCTGCTGGTTGGGTATTGCTGCCATCATGCTTTGCTGAAATCGGCGTTGTTTCTGGCTGCTGGCTCTGTCAATCACTACCGTTTATCCTCCTGGCATGGTGCCTTGCTGCTTTGGCCACTGTTAAGCCTGGTAGCGCTACCGCTCAGCTCTGGTGCCATGGTGAAATATGGCTTGAAGCAAGGGGTGTCCGAAAGCAGCTTACCTGCTTTACCGCTGCTCGATGCACTGCTTGCTTTCGGTGCTTTGTGCACCGCCTTGCTGGCGCTTCACTGGTTGCGTCTGGCCAAAGCACAGTGGCAGCTGCCGGGGCCTTCGCTGCCAGGGACAGCCAGCCTGGCCTGGGGGATCCTGGTGCTGGCTTCGCTCAGCATGCCAGGCTGGTTCGCTGCTTTGCGGCCGCAGTGGTTGGCCAGTTTGAGTTTTAGCGCGGTGCTGGCGGCGCTCTGGCCGGTTGCCTTGGCGCTGTTGCTGCACTGGGGCTGGCAACGCAGCGGTTGGCAACTAGCGGCCGCCTGGCAACAGCCCAGAAGTCCGGCCCTTGGTTGGTCTTTGTGGCTAAAAGCAGGTTATCAAAGCAGAAGTCGTGCACTACCTGAGCTCAGATTGCCAGCCTGGCGGCAGAGTGAGCGCTGGCTCAATCGCCGTTTGGCAACAGAGTCTTTGCTGCCTGGGGTCTGTGCACTGCTGCTCAGTTTGCTGTTGTTGCTGTGGCTGCTGAGTGGCTGAGCCGCTGTTTTAAAACCAGCCACTCAGGGTTTGAGCACTGCCAGCAAGATGGTGGCAAACAAAATCAGCACTGGCAGCTCATTGAACCAACGGTAAAAACGGCCACTGCGGCAATTTTTATCGGCTTTAAAGTCGGCCAGCAGCTTAAAGCAATAGCCGTGGTAGCCGTACAACAAGACTACCAACAGCAGTTTATAATGCAGCCAGCGGCTGGCACGAAACCAGTCCATGCCGTATGCCTGGATCAGAAGTAGGCCGAACACCAGCGTCAGAATGGCAAAGGGGGTTACAAAGAACAATAAGCGACGCTCCATCACTTTGAATTGTGCCTGAATCTCCGGGTTGCTGGTTTCTGCGTGGTAGACAAAAAGTCTTGGCAAGTAAAAAATGCCGGCAAACCAGGCCACCATAAAAATCAGATGCAAGGCTTTGTAGAGCAATACCAGGGTCATAGCAGGTTATTCTCCTTTACCAATAAAGTTTGCACCTGATCCCAACGAACCAATCCCGCTGGCTCAGGCACACCAAGATCCTCATCTAAAATGCAAACCGCGCCTTCCCGGCTTGTTTCCAGCAGCTGATAGACTTCTGCCATGGTCGCTTGTGGTGTGAGCAGAGGCACCGGCAAATAGCGCAAGGCACTGCCATCACTGACCGACAGACTGACATCGTAACTGACCAGTTGATAGACAGGCCCATCTTCGCCTTCGCTTTTCAGCAGCAGGAGTTCATCGGCAGCCAGTTGATCCAGCGCTTGCCGGATGCTGGTTTCATCGCTTTGCAGCAGCAAATGATAGCGATGATCCAGCTGGGCCAGCACCCCGACTTTTTGCAGCACATCGAGGGCGGGCGATACCTTGTAGGGCAGCTGCATAAAATCCAGCTGCATTAAAAACAGGGACTTGGTATGACAGAATTGCACACCTGTAACATAAGCGGTGGCAATGACCAGCATGGCTGGCAGGATAATGTCCGGATTGGAAGCCAGCTCCATCACTGCCACCAGAGCGGCCAGTGGTGCATGCAGGCAAGCCGCCATTAAACCGGCCATCCCCAGCACTGCGTAGGTGCCGGCATGCTCGCTGTGGCCATGCAACAAGCCGGGGACGAGTGCCAGCAAGGTGCCAAAGATGATGCCAATGCCAAAAATAGGCCCTACCACACCGCCCGGAACACCCAGGCCCAGTGCCACCAGCGTCAGCACCATTTTGCCGATGAAAAGCGCCAGCAGCAGTTGCACATCGGTGGGGGCCTCGACCGCGTATTGAATGGCGCCTGTTTCTGCCCCCATGGCTTGCGGGATCAGCATGCCAATAGCGGCGGTAATGGCTGCCGCCAGCAGCAACCGGATTGGTAAGGGCCAGTTTTTAAAGGTGCGTATAATACGCATCATGTTGGTATTAAATACAAAAGCAACCATGCCAATCAGCACACCGCACAGGATCAGGTAGGGGAAGTGCCAACCCGGTAAGGTGGTGATCTGCAGGATGGCCAGCTCCCGCTCCATGCCAAAGACCAGACGGGTGACCAAAGCACCGACCACAGCCGCCAGCATCACCGGAATAAAAATATGAATACGGTATTCGCGCAGCACCACTTCCATTACAAAAATCACTGCGGCCAAAGGGGTGTTGAACGAGGCGGCGATGCCAGCAGCTATGCCACAGCCAACCAGAGTGCGAACGCTGTTGTAGGGCAGCTTGAGCTTTTTGCCAACAAAACTGGCGCCGTAGGCACCCAGATGCACCGATGGCCCTTCGCGCCCAACCGAAAAACCACTGGCCAGTGCCGCAACACCCCCGAAAAACTGGTTGAAGGTATTGCGAAAGGGCATCATGCCGTAGCTGGTTTTAATGCGATGGATGACAAAGGGGATCCCGAGCCGGTAGTGCTTGTAGCCTGTTAGCAGGGCGATTAGGCCAATGCAAAAAGCGCCGGCGAAGGGCAGTAGCCAGCGAACCTCCGGCAAGGCGGTGGCAAAATCATCAAACTTATCCAGATAAAAGCTTTGTAAGGCCAGGATTGCCAGCCGAAACAGAATAATCAGGATGGCTGCCAGCAGGCCACCCAAAGCGCCCAGAATACAGAGCTGCAGTGAGGTTTGGGGGAAGGCAAGCTGCTTGCGTAAACCCGGCAGTGCCAGCTGCAGCCGCTGCCAGCTTTCGGACCAGAATTTCATGAGGCGCTGCTGTCAGTAAGGAATGTCTATAGTGTAACAGACTGCTGTAAAAGCATAAATTTTTTCATTATCACCCTGCGCCGGTAATACTTGAATAAAATAGTCAGGTATTGGATAATTTGCCGGTCGATAGTGTTAGGAGTTTCTATGTCCGATTTTCAGGTGCCGCTCGAATTTACCGATGCTGCCGCACAAAAAGTACTGGCTTTGGTGACCGAAGAAGAGAATCCGGCGCTGAAATTGCGTGTCTACATCACCGGTGGCGGCTGCTCTGGCTTTCAGTATGGATTTACCTTCGATGAAAAAATCAATGAGGGTGACTTTGTGCTGGAAAAACAGGGCGTCAGCATGGTGGTGGACCCAATGAGCCTGCAATATTTAATGGGCGGTACCGTCGATTACAGCGAGGGCTTGCAGGGCAGTCGATTTGTCATCAACAACCCCAACGCAACCACCACCTGCGGTTGTGGCTCATCGTTCTCTGTCTAGAGTCGGGACAGTTTTAACGCTGAGTCAACCAGATAATGCCAGCCAGCAAGGCGCCAATCACCAGATTAAACACCGCAATGTAAATAAAGCCTTTTTGCCCTTGCTTCAGGCTAAGCCCCTGCGTTTGAAGAAACCAGAACCAGGCGGCAAACATCAGCAAAGGCAACAAAAATATCAGCCGTATCATCCGGACCTCACTGCAACTAAGTTGTTGTCAGTATAGAAGAATAAACTATGGTTGACGACCCGGTCCTGTAACTTACTTGTGTTAATCTTTTGTTTTCCCTATTTTCGCTCCTAGTTTCTCTTGCCCGACCTGTCAAGCTTGATTTGTATTTTTAACGCCGATTGCTGTACGCCTGTCGCATCCTATGTTTTAATGAGGCTGTTTCATGTGGTTTCGGCTCGACCAACTGCATGAATCAGGGCAAATAAAATGTAAACTGAATAATAAAAGCGTAGCAAAACGCTGGGAGTACAACATAAATGAAAGGTGGTAAAAGCGTTATCTCAGAAGAGAATAAACGACTTTGTGTGTGGCTGAAGCGTCAGCGCCAGGAAAAAGGACACACCATGCGCAGCTTGTCTGAACTATTGGGCACGCCACACTCCTTCATTGGTAAAGTAGAAAACCAGGAACGTCGGCTGGATGTGGTGGAGTTTATCCGCTACTGTCAGGCACTGGACGTGGACCCGACCGAAGGCTTAAAGCAAGCCCTCAATTAATGGACTTCCTTTAAAAAGGGATGCCTGAAACGGCATCCCTTTTTTATATACTTAAGTAACTCGCATCTTGAAGTTACTTGGGTATGTCACTGTCAAGGGCTCTGTTCGGTGTTGGCCATTTGATGCCGAAAACGCCGGCCAATCCAGATCAGCAAGCAAAGTGACGGGATCACCATCAAGGCGGTAATGGCGAAGAACAGCGCCCAGTTGCCATCCAGATAGTCGACCAGTTCGCCGCTAAACGAAGCCAGGGTAGTGCGTCCCAGGTTCCCCAAGGAAGCCAGCAGGGCATATTGTGTCGCTGAGAAAGCGCGCCCGGTTAAAAAGGTCAGGAAGGAAACAAAAGCCACCGTGGAAAATGCACTGGTAAAGTTATCAACCAGAATGGTGGCTAAAAAGAGGTTGGTGTTTGGGCCGACCATGGCGATCCAGGAAAACATCAGGTTGCTGGCCGCCATGGCAACACCGCCGATAAACAAACCACGTAAAATGCCAAAGCGAATATTGATGGCACTGCCAAGCAATGTAAACACCACCATGGCAACCCAGCCAATCAGCTTGGAGTATTCGGCAATTTGTTCATTGCTAAAACCGACTTCCCGGTAAAATGGAATCGACATTCGGCCCAGAAAAGCTTCGCCAATTTTGAATAAAAACACAAAGCACAAAATCGCCAACGCCAAACCCCAGCCATTGCGACGAAAAAACTCGGCGAAAGGTTCAATCACGGTCACACTGAGCCAAACCAGGTAGCCGCGCAGTCCGCCTTGGCCCAGGTGCTGTTGGTAGCGCTGACTGGCTTGCTGTTGCAGGGCTTCGCGCTCTTTGCCGGGCTCCCGGATAAACAGGGTCGCCAGTATCAGCAGCAATTGCACCCCAGCCATGCCCAAATAGACTGCGGGCCAGCCGAAGGTATCGGCATTGAAAAAAGCCAGTGCCCCAGGCAGGGAGTAGCCTGTCCACCAGCCGATCACCGCCATGGCCGCGGCAGGGGGCAGTCGCAGCTTATCGCCGGCGATGATGTCGATGCGGTAGGCATCAATGGCCACATCCTGAGTGGAGGAAGCGATGGCGATGGACAGCGCCAGCAAAGAGGTCCAAAGCAGGCTGTAGCCTGGGTTGGTAAAAGCAATGGTTAAGGTTGCAGCCAGAATCAAACTTTGCATCAGCAAAATCCAGCTGCGGCGCTGACCTAACCAGCGATACAACAAGGGCAGCCGGACCCTATCCAGCAAGGGGGCCCATAAAAAATTTAGCGCGTACACCACAAAGATGGAGCCAAAATAGCCAATGGCGGCCCTGGATAAGCCGGCATCTTGCAGCCAGCCGCTCATGTTGGAGCCAATCAACACCCAGGGAAAGCCAGAGGCACAGCCCATCAGGAAAATATACAAGAGACGAATATCGGAATAACTGTCCAGCGCCTCGCGCCAGCTTTGTACTTTGCTTTCTGCTTTGAATAACATCGGGAGATCTCAAGGCTGCGAAGGGCAAACCATAGCAAAGCTCGGCCGGTTCGAAAATAGTCCGGATTAAATTAAGGGCGGATCCCAACGCAATCCAGTGGCAGCTGACCTTTGCCACGCAGAAAACTCAGGCAGTTAAGCAGGTTGTGTTGCAGTACCTGATCGCTTTTTAGCTGATGCTCCGGCCAGAACTCCAGTTGATGCATCAGATGCCAGAACACTTGCTCCCGGAGGTTTTGAGGGGTTTTAAGCTGAATGCCAAACTGGCCCCACTCTTCCAGCGTATCCCAGATAAAAAGATGCAGCTCATGGTGGGGCAGCTGCCCGCGGAAAAAGCGGGAGGCGTAAAAGATAAGTTGCCGTGTTTTTAGCTCGATAAATTGTTCCAGCATACACCGACCTCTGCACTTGTGATGCCAGCAAAATGCCTTGCTGTTAGTGCAAGTATAGCTGGCTGTGTCGGCGATGCCGGAAAAATTACTCTTCCGGCACCAGACTCACCCGATGCAGTACGATCGGCTCTACCGGGACATCGGGCCAGCCAGTAACCTGGTGGTGTGCGGTTTCAAGCTCATTGACTTGCTGCAGGATGTCCATGCCTTCCATCACCCGGCCAAAGACGGTGTAGCCCCAGCGCGCACCTGGATCCAGGCTCCCATTGTCTTTCAGATTAAAGTAAAACTGACTGCTGGCACTGTGCGGATTATTGGTGCGCGCCATGGCAATGGTGCCTTGCTCATTACGCAGGCCATTGCCGGACTCATTAAATATAGGTTCTAAGGTGGCGATGCCTTCAAAATCCAGGTTGTAACCACCGCCTTGCAGCACAAAATCGGCAATCAGCCGGTGAAAGATTGTTTCGTTGTAGCGTTGGGTTTTCACATAGCTCAGGAAGTTGTTCACCGTAATGGGAGCGCGGCTGCGATCCAGCTCCACCTTAATGTCACCTAAGGAAGTATGAAACACCACCCGCGGAAATAGGTTATCTGGCTGCAGACTTTCGCCTGCTGTGGCAGGAAAGAAGAGGGTGGCTATGAAAAGAATGCTGCTGATAAGCCAGGGTTTCATTGTAGTTGTCTCCTTAGGTACTGTTGCCAGTGTTGATCGTGCAGAATATCGTGCAATACCCGCTCTGTCAGTTGGTTAAGCTCGCGCTCCACTGAGGCGGGATCGACTTTAAAGGGTGCTGTGTAGCTGCTCTGACCGCTAAAGCGTTTGCGGTAGTGCCCGCCTTCTGAGCGGATGGCGACTTCAATCACCACTTCGGAGTGCACTTCATGATCCAGTGGGTGCTGTTTGGCTTGCGCCAGCAGGGTCAGCACATTGAATTGCAACTGCGTGCTGGCGGCCGGTTCCAGCAGAGCGCCGGCGGCCTGGAACTGCTGTGCCAGCAGCGATTGCAACTGTGCACGCCAATCTGGCTTGTTGGGTAAGGCGACCACTTTGTCCACTGTCTGGATGGTCAGCATGGAGGATTTTGGCCTTTTATCCAGCAATTGCCAGCCAAAGCTGCTGGTGCCAAGGTTTAAACTGGCGCTGGCTTCAGGCTTTGGACTAATAAAAAGCGGGCGATGCGGGCTGGCGCAGGCGCTGATCAGCAGCACGCTGAATACTATGGCAAAAAACAACTTCATTTTCGGCGCTCCGATTCCAGAATAACAAATTTCTTTTGGCTGGCCAGACAACGTACACCGCCAAACAAGGCACTGAGTTGTTGGCCGTAGGGCAAATGGCGGTTGGCTACAATGCGCAGCCGGCCGCCCGGCTTAAGCACGCGCCAGGCATCGTGAAACATTTGCCGGGCCAAGTGGCTGGTAATGGTGTCCTGTTGATGAAAAGGAGGGTTGCACAGCACCCAGTCCACACTTTGGTCTGCCAGTTGGCTCAGACCATCGTCTTGCGAAAAAGTGCATTGCTCAAGCAAGGCAGGCAGACTTTGCGCGACACTGAGCTTGGCGGATGCGACAGCCATCGCCGACTCATCGCTGAAAAGTACCTGCAATGCCGGGTTGGCGACTAAAGCACTCAGCCCCAGCACACCATTGCCACATCCTAAGTCGACCAGTCGTTGCTCTGGTTCTGTGGTAGGTAAATGCTGCAGGAAAAAGCGGGCACCAATATCCAGCCGCTCACCACTGAACACATTGGCATGATTGACCAGGGTGAGTCCAGTTTGCTCCAATGGCCAGCTTTTCGGCCAGTCAGACTGAGGTGCGTGACGAGGTGTTGCCAGTGACGTCTGCAGATAACGGCATTTGCGCTGGGTTAAAGAAGCGCTGGTCGGTCCTAGTGTGTTGTGAAAAAGCAGCAGCAAATTCTTATGAATATCCCGAGCTCTGGCAGCCACCAGCAGTTGGTCGCCATGCTGAAGCTTGGCACCCAGCAGGTTCAGTTGATACGCCAGGTAGCCATGATCGCGAGGAATACGCATCAGCACCAAAGCAAACGAATCTGGCAGTGGTGCCAGGCTATCTAGCCACTGCACCTGCTGTGTTGGCAGTTGATTCAACTGCAAATTAGCCTTGCAGGCCTGCTGGCTGACCAGGGAATCACTGACATGAACCAGCTGCAGTTGAGGGTAGCGTGCCAGCAGCAGACAGCTTAAAGCGCCAAATTGGTCATTGAGCACCAGCACAGGCTGGCTGACACTAAGCTGGTTGGATGCCAGTCGTTTCAATGCAGCGCTAAGCAGCAACTCGTCGACCGCATCCCAGGCTTGTAAATTGACAAAGTCAGTGTCGGTTGGCCAGCGCTTTAATTGCAGATGGATCCCGGCCAACGTAAAATGCGTATTCATAGAAATTCTGTACGTAAATCAGGGCAGTCATTTTGACACGTGCTATCTCACAGCTCAAGCCAGAGTGCTGGCAACTTCCCGGTGCGTCATTGCAGCTTTGGCGCGGTTGGTTGGCTGAGCCAGAGGCAAGCAAAGGTTACCGCCAGTTGGTGGATGAGTTGCCTTGGCAGCAGCCTTCGATCCGATTGTTCGGTCGGGAGCACCCGATACCCAGACGTCAGGTATGGATGGGGGATGAGGGGGCCCGGTATCGCTACTCGGGCACTTTGTTCCAGCCAGATGCCTGGCATCCTCTGGTGGCAAACTGGCAGCAACGGTTGAGTACAGCCTTGCAGCAGCCCTTTAATTCGGCTCTGCTCAATTGGTACCGTTCTGGATTGGATCACATGGGTTGGCATGCCGATAACGAAGCGGAGCTTGGCAACGATCCCTGCATAGCGTCCCTGAGTTTGGGGGAGGCGAGGCGGTTTGATTTAAAGCATCGTCACCATCCATGGCAGTTGCAATTGAATCTGGGGCATGGCGACTTGTTGGTAATGGCGGCAGGCTGTCAGCAGCACTGGTTGCATCGGATCCCGAAACAGAGCCGTGTCAGCGGGGGGCGGCTGAACCTGACCTTTCGTTATATTGTGCCTGCTGTTTAGACCAATTTATTTTTTCACGTGTCGCCAGCGGTTTAGTCTGCAATAAAATGCTTGACAGCAAAATGGGACTGGCAACTTTAGCCGGCTTAACTAGAGTAAAACCGAGGGACCTACAGAGGATGAAGTCAATGTTAATCCACACACGAATAGAGCAAAAGTTACTGGATGCTTTTGACCCCGAGGTACTGGATGTAACCAACGAAAGCTACCTGCACAATGTGCCTGCCGGCTCGGAGTCCCACTTTAAAGTGGTTATCGTCACGCCGCAATTTGAAGGCATGCGGCTGTTGCAGCGGCATCGGGCCGTGAATGCCATTGTTGCCGAAGAGTTGGCCGAGCACATCCATGCGCTGGCGCTGCACACTTACACACCAAGCGAGTGGTACCAGTACTATGCCGAAAAGCCACCAGCTTCTCCCAAATGCCTGGGTGGCGAAAAGAAAGCCATCGTCTAGCTTATCAATTAAATAGCATCCAATTAAACAGCATCGTACGGTAGGCTCGGGCCTGATTGCGATGCTGTTGCCCGATGAAAAATCACCTGATCCGACCAGCTTTGTCTGCTAAAGTCTTACACTAGTCGCAATTTCTACTCTGAATAACAGGACTGAATGATGGTAATTCAACCCAAAATCCGTGGTTTTATCTGTACCAATGCCCATCCAACCGGTTGTGCCGCTCATGTCAAACAGCAAATTGATTATGTTCGCCAGCGTGGCCCCATCGCCAATGGGCCTAAAAATGTGTTGGTGATTGGTGCATCCACTGGCTACGGATTGGCATCGCGCATTGCGGCCGCCTTTGGCTCCGGAGCCAACACCCTGGGTATTTTCTTTGAAAAAGAGCCCACCGCCAGCAAAACGGCTTCTGCCGGTTGGTACAACAGTGCCGCCTTTGAGCAGGAAGCGTTAAAAGCCGGTCTTTGGTGCAAACACCTGAATGGCGATGCCTTTACCGACGAGCTGAAAGCCAAAACCATCGATGTGATTCAGCAGGAAATGGGCAAAATTGATTTGGTGGTTTACAGCCTGGCCGCGCCTCGCCGAAAAGATCCGGTCAGTGGGGAGGTCTACAGCTCGGTATTAAAACCGATTGGTCAGGCCTACACCGAGAAAAACCTCAATACCAGCAAGCGGGTGATTGAAGAAGTCAGTGTGGAGCCAGCCAACGAGGACGAAATTTTCAATACTGTCAAAGTAATGGGTGGCGAAGATTGGGAGCGTTGGTTGGATCAGCTTCATGCCGCTGGTGTGCTGGCGGATGATTGCCAGACCGTGGCTTACACCTACATTGGCAAAGAGTTAACCTGGCCGATTTATGGCAAAGCAACCATTGGTAAGGCAAAAGAAGACTTGGACCGGGCTGCCGCTGCTTTGACCGCCAAGTTAGCGGATAAAAAGGGCAAAGCTTATGTCGCCTCATTAAAGGCGGTGGTCACTCAGGCCAGCTCTGCCATTCCGATTATGCCATTGTACATTTCGTTGCTGTATCGGGTGATGAAAGCGGAAGGCAGCCATGAAGGCTGCATCGAGCAGATCGATGGTCTGTTTCGTGAAGGCTTGTATCATGCAGCGCCTGCACTGGATGACGCCGGCCGTCTGCGTCAAGATGGCAAAGAGCTGGCCGAACATGTGCAAGCTGAAGTCAAAGCCCTTTGGCAGCAAGTCGAGACCGACAACATTGACACCCTTACCGATTACGCCGGTTACCATCAGGACTTCCTGCAGCTGTTTGGCTTTGGCGTTGAAGGCGTCGATTACGAGGCCGATGTCAGCCCTGAAGTGCCGCTACTGCAATTGCAGGACTGATTGTTTAAGCCACCTTCGGGTGGCTTTTTATTGGCTAAACGCTCGGCGCTATACCACCAAAGTTGGCATAGCCCCCGGCATGAAAAATCAGTAAAATGCAACCAAGCTGATGAAAGTTTGTACAATTTGACTAGACTAGAATGCAAGCGCATGGACGACGATAAATTTTCATGAACGCATGGATAGCCGCGGCGTTTGATGGTAAAATCCGCGCCTTTATTACGTGTATCTGACTTTGGAACCTGCAAACTTGCAGAAGTTCCCAGCCAGTCGGGTGCGCTGCGAGGTCGGCAGCTGAAAAACTGAACCTGTTTCTTCCCAAACTAGTAGTGCAAGTACGTATGATAAAACTCAAAAAAGGCTTGGACATTCCCCTCGCGGGCAGTCCTAAACAAGAGATAACCGACGGGCCTGCTATCAAGCGCGTCGCCGTACTCGGCGAAGAGTTTCATGGTATGCGTCCGACCATGTTGGTCGAAGTTGGCGATACGGTAAAGAAAGGCCAGGGCTTGTTTGAAGACAAGAAAACCCCTGGTGTCATCTTTACCGCCCCAGCTTCGGGTAAAGTGGTTGAGATCAACCGTGGTGCTAAGCGGGTGTTGCAGTCTGTGGTGATTGAGGTGCAGGGCAGCGATGCAGTGCAATTCGAGAAATACAGCCCAGAGCAACTGGCAGGCTTGAGTTCAGAGCAGGTGCGCAAGAACCTGGTCGACTCCGGTTTGTGGGTGGGTTTCCGTACCCGTCCATTTAGCCAGACCCCGGCCATCGACAGCACCGCCAAAGCCATTTTCGTCACAGCAATGGATAGCAATCCGTTGGCTGCCGACCCGGCTGTGATCATCAACGCCAATGCCGATGCTTTCCAGCAAGGACTGGCGGTGTTGAAGCACCTGACCTCCGGCAAGCTGTACCTGTGCAAAAAAGCCGGTGTGGCTTTGCCTGAAGTGGCTGGTGTCGAGACGGCGGAATTTGATGGCCCGCATCCGGCTGGTTTGCCGGGTACCCATATCCACTATCTGGAAGGTGCATCCTTACAAAAAGTGGTGTGGCACATTGGTTATCAGGATGTCATTGCCATTGGCCAGTTGTTCACCAGCGGTGAGTTGCCAGCCGAGCGGGTTGTTGCCTTGGCCGGTCCTGTAGTGAAATCGCCACGTTTGGTTAAAACCGTGCTGGGCGCTTCACTGGAAGAGCTTTGCGCTGGTGAACTTGTCGAAGGCGATCATCGTATTATCTCAGGATCGGTTCTGGCCGGTACTGCAGCTCACGGTGTGCACGGTTACCTGGGGCGTTTTCATTCGCAGGTTTCCGTTTTGGCTGACGGCAGTGAAAAACACTTCCTTGGCTGGATTGCTCCGGGGAAAGAGAAATTCTCTATTACCCGTGCCTATCTGGGGCACCTGGCGCCGAAAAAGCTGTTCAACCTGACCACCACTACCAATGGTTCTTCCCGTGCCATGGTACCGATCGGAAATTACGAGCGGGTCATGCCACTGGATATTTTGCCCACTTTGTTGTTGCGTGATCTGTGCTCCGGTGATACCGACAGCGCCCAGGCACTTGGCTGCCTTGAACTGGACGAAGAAGACTTGGCTCTGTGTACCTTTGTGTGCCCAGGCAAGTACGATTACGGCTCCATTCTGCGTAGCTGCCTGACGACGATCCAGAAGGAAGGCTAATCATGAGTTTAAAGCATTATTTAGAACGCATTGAACCGCAGTTTGAGAAAGGCGGCAAATACGAAAAGTGGTATGCGCTGTACGAGGCCATTGCTACTGTCCTTTACACGCCTGGTTATGTCACCAAAAACAAGACTCATGTTCGCGACAGCATCGATCTGAAGCGGATTATGATCTTTGTTTGGCTGGCCTTGTTCCCGGCACTCTTCTTCGGCATGTTTAATGTCGGGCACCAAGCTGTCGCAGCTTTGGCTGAAGGCTTTGGTACGCCGGATACCTGGCAGGTTGGGGTTTTCCATCTGCTCGGCGGTAGTCTGACGGAAAGCTCAGGCTGGGGCATGAAACTGCTGTATGGTGCCTGCTGGTTCCTGCCGATTTACGCCACTGTCTTTGTGGTGGGTGGCTTCTGGGAAGTGCTGTTTGCTTCGGTCCGTAAGCATGAAGTCAACGAAGGTTTCTTTGTGACCTCCATCTTGTTTGCGCTGATCTTGCCAGCCACCATTCCATTGTGGCAAGCCGCTTTGGGTATTACCTTCGGTGTGGTGGTTGCCAAAGAGGTATTCGGTGGTACTGGCCGTAACTTCTTAAACCCAGCACTGGCGGGTCGTGCTTTCCTGTTCTTTGCATACCCGGCAGAAATCTCCGGTGATGCTGTCTGGACAGTAGCCGATGGTTACTCGGGCGCAACCCTGCTCAGCCAAGGCCAAAATGCGACGCTGGATTACAGTGACATGCAGCTGTGGTGGGATTCTTTCCTGGGCTTTATTCCTGGCTCTGTTGGTGAAACCTCAACGCTTGCGCTGTTGATTGGTGGTTTGGCCCTGATCTACTTCCGCATTGCCTCCTGGCGCATTGTGCTGGGTGTCATGGTCGGTATGGTGCTGACGGCCCTGCTGTTTAACGCCATTGGCTCAGAGACCAATCACTTGTTTGCTATGCCATGGCATTGGCACCTGGTGATCGGCGGCTTTGCAATCGGTATGTTCTTTATGGCTACCGACCCTGTTTCAGCGTCTTTCACCAATCAGGGTAAATGGGCTTACGGCATTTTGATTGGTTTTATGGTGGTGATGATCCGGGTAGTGAACCCAGCTTACCCGGAAGGGATGATGCTGGCGATCCTGTTCGCCAACCTGTTCGCGCCATTATTTGATTTCTTCGTGGCACAGGCCAATATCAAACGGAGGCTGGCACGCAATGTCTAGTAACAACGATACCATCAGTAAAACGCTGATTGTGGTCATTTCTTTATGTCTGGTGTGTGCTCTCGTGGTCTCGACCGCAGCAGTGCAACTGCGTCCATTGCAGCAAGCCAATATGTTGCTGGATGCCCAGACCAACATTCTGCGCAGTGCCCGGGTATTGGATGGTGCAGCTTCTGCGGCTCGAGTTCGCGAACTGTTCGACCAGTACGTTGAAGAGCGGGTGATCAACCTGAGCACCGGCGAGTTCACCGACAAGGACCCGATGCAGTTTGATTACCGTGCCTCTTGGCGTGATCCAGAGCTCAGCACTCAGCTGAGCAAGCAGCAGGACGTGGCTTCGATTCGCCGTGCGCCGCATTATGCGCCGGTTTACCTGGTACGCAACGATGCCGGTGAACTGACGTCTCTGGTGTTGCCTATCCATGGTTATGGTCTTTGGTCCACCATGCATGCCTTTATTGCACTGGAAACCGATGGCAATACCATCATTGGGATGAACTACTACGAGCAGGGTGAAACTCCGGGCCTAGGTGGTGAAATCGAAAACCCACGTTGGATTGGTCAGTTTGAAGGCAAACGGCTGTTCGATGAGCAAGGCAATCTGGCTTTGACCATTGTTCGTCCTGGCAACGCCTCCGATCCTTACCATGAAATCGATGGTTTGTCGGGTGCCACTCTGACTGCCAATGGTGTCCAGAATACCTTTACCTTCTGGATGGGTGACAAAGGCTTCGGTCCTTTCCTGAGCAAAGTGCAGCAAGGAGCTTTGAACAATGGCTAGTGCAAAAGAAATTAAAACCGTACTCTTTGGGCCGGTTTTTGCAAACAACCCCATTGCTTTGCAAGTGTTGGGTGTGTGTTCTGCATTGGCGGTAACGACACAGATGGCGACAGCCTTGGTGATGTGCTTTGCACTGACCTTTGTAATTACGCTGTCGAACTTCTTTATTTCGTTAATCCGTAATCACATTCCATCCAGTGTGCGGATCATCGTGCAGATGACCATCATTGCGTCCTTGGTAATCATCGTCGACCAAATCCTGAAAGCCTTTGCCTATGAAGTCTCGAAAGAGCTGTCCGTTTTCGTTGGCTTGATCATTACCAACTGCATCGTGATGGGCCGGGCGGAAGCCTACGCCATGAAGAGCACTCCGGGCATGAGTTTCCTCGATGGCCTTGGCAATGCGCTGGGTTACAGCCTTGTCCTGTTGGTCGTAGCATTTATACGGGAGCTAGGCGGTGCTGGTTCAGTGTTCGGTGTTGAGATTCTGCCGTTGGTGAGTGAAGGCGGCTGGTACCAGCCAATGGGCATGCTGTTGTTGGCACCGAGTGCTTTCATCATCATTGCTTTCTTCATTTGGGTGCTGCGGACCTTCCGTCCAGAGCAGGTTGAGCAGGCATAAGGAGCTGACAAGTGGGTTTAGAACATTATTTAGGTTTATTTGTCCGCGCCGTCTTCATTGAAAACCTGGCGCTGGCATTCTTCCTCGGCATGTGTACTTTCTTGGCTGTGTCCAAGAAAGTCACCACCGCTTTTGGTCTGGGTGTTGCGGTTATCGTGGTACTGGGCCTGGCTGTGCCAATCAACAATGTGGTGTATCACAACTTGCTGGCACCAGGTGCTTTGGCCTGGGCGGGTTTCCCGGATGCGGATCTGAGCTTCCTGGGCTTTATCACCTACATTGGTGTCATTGCAGCCATGGTGCAGATTCTGGAAATGACGTTGGATAAGTTTTTCCCGGCTCTGTACAACGCCCTTGGCATTTTCTTGCCATTGATCACAGTGAACTGTGCCATCTTTGGTGGCGTAGCATTCATGGTGGAGCGTGACTACAACTTTGCTGAAAGTGTGGTATTCGGTTTGGGCAGTGGTGTGGGTTGGGCTCTGGCCATTACCTTGTTGGCCGCCGTCCGTGAAAAACTGAAGTACGCTGATATGCCGCACGGTATGCGTGGCCTGGGTTCAACTTTCCTGATTGTAGGTTTGATGGGCCTTGGCTTTATGTCGTTCTCCGGCGTTTCATTGTAAGCAGCAGTAGAAGGAATAAACGATGCAAGAGATTATTCTTGGCGTAGTGATGTTTACCCTGGTCGTTGTGGCCCTGGTATTCATCATTCTTGCCGCGAAATCCAAACTGGTTGCCAGCGGTGAAGTGACCATCCTGATCAACGGCGATCCGGAAAAAGCCATCAAAACCAAGCCAGGCGGCAAGTTGTTGGGCGCCCTGGCCGACCGCGGGATCTTCCTGTCATCCGCTTGCGGTGGTGGTGGATCCTGTGGTCAGTGTACGGTCCACGTTCATGCGGGTGGTGGTGAAATTCTGCCAACCGAGCTGGACCACATCACCAAAAAAGAAGCGCGTGAAGGCTGCCGCTTGTCTTGTCAGGTGGCGATTAAAGGCGATATGGAAATCGAAGTCGAAGATGAAGTATTCGGCATTCGTAAATGGGATTGTGAAGTCATTTCCAATGACAACAAAGCGACCTTTATCAAAGAGCTGGTGTTGCGTATTCCAGATGGTGAGTCGGTGCCATTCCGCGCCGGTGGTTACATTCAGATTGAAGCGCCACCACACCATGTGAAGTACAAAGACTTCGATATTCCAGAAGAGTATCGTGGTGATTGGGAGCGCTTCAACTTCTTCAGCCTGGAGTCCAAAGTGGATGACGAAACCATCCGTGCTTACTCCATGGCGAACTACCCTGAAGAAGAAGGCATCATCATGCTGAACGTGCGGATTGCTACGCCGCCACCAAACAACCTGTCACTGCCATGCGGTAAAATGTCGTCCTTTATCTGGAGCCTGAAAGAAGGCGATAAAGTGACCATTTCTGGTCCCTTTGGTGAATTCTTCGCCAAAGAAACCGAAGCTGAGATGGTCTTTGTCGGTGGTGGTGCTGGTATGGCACCGATGCGCTCGCACATTTTCGATCAGCTGCGCCGTCTGAAGTCTAAGCGTAAAATGTCCTTCTGGTACGGTGCCCGTTCCAGCCGAGAGATGTTCTATGTGGAAGATTTCGACATGCTGGCTGCTGAGAATGACAACTTTGAGTGGCATGTAGCACTGTCGGATCCTCAACCAGAAGACAACTGGGAAGGCTACACCGGCTTCATCCACAATGTGTTGTATGAGAACTACCTGAAGAACCACAAAGCACCAGAAGATTGTGAGTTCTACATGTGTGGTCCGCCAATGATGAACAAAGCCGTCATCAACATGCTGAAAGACCTGGGTGTTGAAGACGAAAACATCATGCTTGATGACTTCGGTGGTTAATTCTTTCCTATGTTGAAAGTGCATTACAAAGTCTGGCTGGCCCTTCTTGGGCTGGCCATTTTCGTTTCTTGCAGCCCGGTTCAGCAGGAGCGGCTGGTTCCCGAACGTATGCATGGCCAGACCATGGGGACCTATTACGTGGTTTCCATTTTCGCCGGTGAGCAGTCGGTCGACTTGGCCGCGCTGCAAACGGAGATTGATGCCGAGCTTGAGCTGGTCAATCAGCTGATGTCGACCTACATTCCACAGTCAGAACTGATGCGCTTTAACAGTTGGCACAGCACCCAACCGTTTTTGCTGTCGGAGCCGACCGCCGAGGTTATTGCAGAGTCGATTCGGATTGGCCTGGCTACGGGTGGCCTGCTGGATGTCACCATCCGACCTCTGGTTGAGTTGTGGGGCTTTGGCGCTCAGGGACGGATCACCCAATCGCCCAGTACCGAGCAGTACCAGGCGGTTTTGCCGTACATTGGTATCGACAAGTTGACGCTGGATGGTCTCTGGCTGAGCAAAGCCGATCCCCGCGTCTCAGTTGATCTGTCCACCATCGCCAAAGGCTATGGGGTTGACCGGGTAGCCGATTTGCTTGATACCAAAGGGTTCGACGCCTATCTGGTTGAGGTCGGCGGGGAGATCCGTGCTCGTGGGCCTAAACCCGACGGTAGCCCCTGGCGCATCGCCATTGAGCAACCCGATGCCGCTGGCCGTGCTGTACAGCGCATTATCGAGCCAGGTGATATGGCGCTGGCAACTTCGGGTGATTACCGCAATTACTTCGAAGAGGATGGGGTGCGCTTGTCCCACATCCTGGATCCACGCACGGGACGTCCAATCCAAAGCCGGGTGGTGTCGAGCACGGTGATTCATCCATCTTGCATGACCGCCGATGGGTATTCCACTGCTCTGATGATCATGGATGCCGAGGAGGCTTTGCAGTTTGCCAACCGTCATGGTATTGCAGCGCTACTGATTGTGCGAACCGAGCAAGGCTACGATGAGCTGGTGAGTGACGCTTTTCAACCTTATCTGGAAACTGGAGGCAGTGCCCAATGATGACTACATTTTTACTCACTTTTGGTGTTTTGTTGCTGGTGGTCGTGGCGATGGCCATCGGCTATCTGGTGCAGCGTAAGGCCATCAGTGGCAGTTGCGGTGGATTGGGCGCCATGGGCATTGAGAAAGCCTGTGATTGCGACAACCCCTGTGAAAAACGCCAGGCCAGAATGAAAAAAGAGCAATTCTGGCAGGAAAATAAAATCATTTAACCGACCTTTTTGCAGACAGCATCGTAAAGCAGAACTGCCAGCAACGTGCCGCTTTTAGAGCGTGCTGGCTTGTTCTGCTTTTTATTTTCCGAAATAATGGCCTTTTAACCTAAACGGAAGCCATTATGTCTTATCCGCAGCTTGATGCCTTACCTGAGCTTACTCAGGCCCTTACTGATCCCTCCTACGATGCATTGATAGTGCTGGCTTCAAATTTTGCCCATCCCGAACTGAATTTTTTGCAGCCGCAACTTGAGCAGGCAGCCGAGCGCGATCAACGCGTTGGCCAACAACTGACCGCAGTGCTTTGTCCGGATGTACCTGGCCAGCGCTTGATTCTTGCTCCGGTGGGAAGTCTTGACCGTGACTACGACGATGTGCGCAGTTTTGCCGATGCGGCAAAAGGCGCTATCGCGTTGGCGAAAGAGATGGGAGCCAGAGCACCTCTGGTCTGGACCGAGCCGGTGGAGTCGGCTGTGTTTCAGCAAGCTGCTGCGGTCAGTTATCTGGCGATGTGTCAGGCCTTATGGCAGCCACTGGAAGGCCGGGAGGTCGTTGGCGAAGAAAAGCTTGAGCCTGTTGTCAAGCTGGGGTTCTGTGGCCTTAGCGCCACAGAGGCCAATGAGCTGATGGCCATTGAGGCTGGACGGCGCCTGGCGCGCGATCTGGCCGGCACTGAGCCGGAGCGGATGAGTGCCTTGAACTTTGCCGCCTACTGCCAGCAAGCCTTTGCCGGCAGCGCGGTCCAGGTCGAGGTGGTGACCGATGTGCCAACTTTGCAACGTGATTACCCTTTGATGATGGCAGTCGCGCGCAGTTCGTTGGCGGTGAAGCGGCATCACCCGGCGGTGATCAGGTTGAGTTATACGCCAGAAGGTGCCATTGCTCAAACCTTGCTGCTGGCCGGTAAAGGCTTGGTTTACGACACTGGAGGCGCCGATCTCAAAGTTGGTGGCAGCATGGCCGGTATGAGCCGTGATAAAGGTGGCGGTGCGGCAGTGGCTGGTATCATGATGGCGCTGGCAGGACTCAAACCTCAAGGCATTAAGGTAGTCGCCGAAATCGGTGCCGTTCGAAACAGCATTGGTTCAGATGCTTTTGTTCCCGATGAAATTATTACCAGCCACGCCGGGGTTCGGGTGCGGATTGGCAACACCGACGCCGAAGGTCGCCTGGTGTTGGCGGATTTGCTGTCGCATCTGCGTGAGCAAGCGCTGAATGAAGTTACGCCTCAGTTGTTTTCCATTGCTACTTTGACAGGACACGCTGCTCGATCGGTCGGGCCTTACACCGCCTTGGTTGAGAATGGTCCGGCCAGAAGCCTCAAATTGGCGGAGCGAGTGCAGCAGCAGGGCGACCTGTGGGGCGATCCTTGTGAGATTTCGCGCAGCCGGCGCGAAGACTTCCAATTTATTCAGGCCAAAACCAGTGCAGAGGACGTGCTCAGTTGCAACAATGCCGCATCCTCGGTGACGGTGCGGGGCCATCAATTCCCAATGGCCTTTCTGGTAGAGGCATCCGGCCTGTCCAGCCATGGTCAGGCGCAGAACAAACCAATCCCTTATCTGCACCTTGATATTGCCGGCAGTGGGGTCGATGGCAGTGACTGGATCCATGGCAAACCGTCGGCGGCACCGGTGCTGGCGTTGTTGATGGCTTCATTGGGCAGCTAAACAAGGTGCCTTGTGCAGTTGCTGGCTGCGCAAGGCTTGTTCTGCTCCTCAATGCTGGTTATGCTGTCAAATAACGGACTGGTTAGAAACGGCAAATGATGCGGCAATGAGATTAAGACAAACACTGCTGGTGTATCTGGTCCCTTTAATGCTGTTGCCAGCTTTGTTGTTTGGTGTGCTTGCTATCAAGTTCAGCCAGTCGTTTTACTGGCAACAAGCAAACCTAAAAGCCAGCAGTTTTTTGCAGCAGCAACAGCTGGCCATTCATACCGAGCTGATGCAACTGAGCATTCAACTGCAGGATCTGACATCCAGCGGCCAGCTGATGGACTACCTGGCCGCTGAGCGTGCAGAGCCTCAGTTATTGCTTGAGCAGTGGCAACGACGATTGCAGCCCTTTGCTGCTCAACAGGCGAGTATCAAATTGGTTCGGTTAAATGGCGCTACCGAGCTGGTGTGGCCAATCATCAGTGATACCTTGCCTTCGGCTCGCTTTCAACAACGGCATTTGGCCCGGTTGCAGGGAATGATTCAGGAAGAGCTGCTGTTTTTTGCCACCGAAGCAGATGCCAGCGAGCCACGACTGTTTATCGCTCGAAAAGTTTACAACCCGTCGGCCGCCAACAGCGACACACGGCAGCTTTGGGGGTATTTGGTGCTCAGCCTTGAGCCTGAGGCTGTGCGGAAGATATTGCAGCAATCGTTAACACCTGGCAGCATTTCACTGATTATTAGCCCGGCCGCAACGATCGCTTTTTCAGACAGGCTACCCTTGATTGGCAGCACTTTCGCCCCCAGCCATTTCCGTACCATTCAACAAAGCATTCAGCAGCAGGACATGGTGCCTGGTACTTTATTGGGGCAACCCATGCTGCTAAAAGGAGCTGAGTTGCCAGGGGGCTTTCAGTTATTGCTTGGCATCAACCAGCAAGAGTTGATGGCTGCGACCCGATTTCAGCCTTGGGTGATCGGGGCCTTGTTGGTAGCCATCATGCTGCTACTGCCCTTTAGTATCTATGGGTTGCTGATCCGACATGTATTTACCCCTATTCGTAAATTGACGCAAGCCAAAACGGCTGTTGGACGCGGGGATTTGTCAACCTTGTTGCCGGTAAGCAAACAGGACGAGTTGGGAGATATGTTTGCGGCTTTTAATGTGATGGTCCGTCAGCTGCGGGTGTACCGTGAGCGGGAAAGAGCGTACAAGCAGCAGCTCGAAGACAAGGTATTAAAGCGAACCCAGGACTTAGCCCGGGCCAATGATGATTTAGCTGCCGCGAATCAGGAGCTGATTGTTGCCCGGGAAACTGCCGAGCAGGCCAGTCGATTGAAGAGTGTGTTTTTGGCTAATATGAGCCATGAAATTCGCACGCCACTGACGGCCATCATTGGTTTTAGCGAGCAGAGCGTGCAAACGGAAAATCCTGAACAGATCAAAGATTATCAGCTACGGGTATTAAAAAGCAGCCAACATCTGCTGAACCTGATCAACGACATCCTGGATCTGTCTAAAATTGAAGCGGATAAGCTGGAGCTGCAACAACAGCCGTATTGCTGTCTGGAAATCATTGACGATGTTTACCAACTGAGTTTGACGCAGGCCAAAGCCAAGGGACTTGATTGCGAACTGCAGCTGCGTTTCCCATTGCCCAAACAGATTGTTGGTGATGAAGTTCGCTTCCGTCAGGTGCTGTTAAACCTGGTCAGCAATGCCATTAAGTTTACCGAGCAAGGTCGGGTTGAGTATGAGTTGATGGCACAACAACTTAAAATTTCAGTGAAAGATACCGGCATTGGCATTGCTCCGGCAGAGCTGTCCCGGTTATTTCAACCTTTCGTGCAGGCTGATGCTACTGTCACCCGTCATTTTGGCGGTACCGGTTTAGGTTTGTGTATCTCGAAAAAGTTGATCCAGCAAATGGGAGGCGACATTCGGGTCGACAGTGTGAAAGGTGTTGGCAGTAATTTTGAAGTGATCCTGGATTGCACAGGGATGTCGATTGAGCTGGTGCAGTCCTATCAGGCTCCACAGCCACAGCAACCTGCGGCCCTGGTCAACGAGCAGTGCCCACTGCATATTCTGGTGGCAGAAGACAATCCCGACAATCAATTGTTGCTGGGCATCTTGTTGCAGCAAGTGAACGCAAGTTATGTGATGGCTGTGAACGGCCATGAAGCGGTTGAAAAAGCGTTGAGCGAAGATTTTGACCTGATATTTATGGACATGCAGATGCCGACTATGGGAGGGGAGGAGGCAACCGGCTTGATACGCCATGCCGGTATTAACACCCCTATCATCGCGGTGACGGCCAATGTGATGAGTGAAGATATCGAGCGTTACAAAGCCTCGGGCTGCCAAGACGTCTTATCCAAACCAATTGATCAACAACAATTTTTGAAGCTGGTACAGTCGTATCGGCCAGATCAACCTCAAAGTGATCATCGGGAGTTTGAACGCCGTCTGGCCGAAGACCCAGTGGTGCAGGCTTTGAAAAACAATTTCCGTGAACGGTTGCCGGATTTGGTGCAGCAGTTGGTCCAGTCTAGTGCAGCAGAGCGTTGGCAACAGCTGGCGTTTGATGCGCACAGCCTAAAAGGCAGTGCTGGCAGTATGGGGTTTCAGCAACTAACTGAATTGGCGGCTGAGTTGGAGCTGCAAGCTCAACAACAATCAGCCCAGGCTTGCCAACAATTGGTAACCAGGATGGAGCAAATTGTGCTGGAGGAGCTTACGGATGTCTGAACCGATCCCATTTCAACTGGCTGATGCGCTGCAGCGCGACAGCAACTTTGTTGCGGACTGGCCTTTATGTCAGCTTCGAGTGATGAACGATCAGCAGTATCCCTGGTTCGTGATGATTCCAAGACGGTCCGCAGTGACAGAGTTGATTGACTTGACCGAGCAGGATTACTGGCAGTGTCTGCAAGAAATTCGGGCCTTTTCCGGCTGGTTGCAGCAGCAGTTCCAACCCGACAAATTAAATATTGCCGCTCTTGGCAATATGGTGCCACAATTACATATTCACCAAATTGCCCGCTTTCGGACAGATCTGGCCTGGCCTGCTCCGATCTGGGGCAAGGTGCCGATGCAGCCTTATCCAGAGGTCAAGTTGCAACAGCTGATTGAACTGTGGCAGCCAAGCCTTGTCGCGAGAATGCCATCGCCATCATCCAACGGAGTTTAACTATGTCAGCAGAGCACACACTCATTTCCATTCTGGTTGACAAATTGCGCCACGACCGCCTGGTGCTGCCCACCTTGCCGGAAATTGCACTCCGGGTACGTCGCACTGCCGATGATCCAGAAGTCAGCCTGGCCGATATGGCCGAAGTGATTAGCATGGATCCAGCTTTGGCAGCCAGGATGATACGGGTGGCCAACAGTGCTTTTTTAGGTCGAACCATCAAAGTCAGTACACTAAGCCAAGCTGTGACCCGCATTGGGCTGAGCCAGATTAAAACCATTGCCACTGCCATGGCCATGGAGCAACTCTTTGTCAGTCAGAACAAGCAAATTCAGCAGATGATGGACAAGGCCTGGCGAGATACCGTGCAGGTGACCAGCATTGCAGTAGCCTGTCTCAGCTACTACCGCTCGACTCAGCGGCACTGTGCCCTTAGCATTGATGAAATGACGCTGGCAGCACTGCTGCATCACATTGGTTTACTGCCGATTTTGACCGAGGCGGAGCAGCATCAAAATGCTTTTGGTCATCCTGGCTTTATGCGCCATGCGATGGTGAAGCTATCACCAAAAATTGGTCTGGCTATTTTACAAGCCTGGGGCTTTTCAGAGATGTATCAGCGAGTGATTGCCAACTGGCAAAAGCCGGAGCACTCAGCGCAACCGGATTACACCGACTTTGTCCGTATCGCCACCATAGTGCAGCAAAGCTTTCCTGTACAAGACCAGCAGCAGGCTCTGCTCAACCACTACATTGAGCAAGGTGTGCTGCCGGACGCTGATTTTATGCAAGAGCCGGCCATCACTGCTGTGTATCAGGATGTCCGGGCTCTGTTTGCTTAAAGCTTTTCTGAAGGCGGTTACTCGGCCGGTGTGACGGCTGCGGCGATGTGATCCAGCGCGGCAGTTAAGGTCGAAGCCATCAATAGCGAGTCGGCAGCCAGCCGCGCCTCGGCATCCTCAAAGCCTAACTCGTCGTTTTTACTGCTGATGCTGTCATGGAAGCGCAGGCTCTTGACACTGCCATCTTCACAGACTTTCAGGCTAATGCCTTCTTCCTGCACCAGCTCCAGTCGAATTACGGCTTTATCCTGCAGATGGCTGAGTACCTCATCGGTGCTCAGCAGATGGTTGCTAAAACGCACTTTAGCACCTTCTTCATCCGGGGCTTTTAATTCAACTTCGTGACCCAGTTGAAAGCTGGCTGGTAACTGCTGCGCCTGCAACCAGTGCTGCAGAGCATCGCTTAAGCGGTAAGGGTCCAGCCAGGGCAGTGCGGGTAAAGAACCCAAAGCTTTGCGCAGCAACGCCAGCACATCTTCTGCCCGGCTACTGCTGCTAGTGTTAATGATAATACGCTGTTTGTTCAAATCCAGGCAGGCAATCACGCTTTGAGTTTTACTAAAAGCGCGTGGCAGCAAACTAAAGGTGACTTCTTCTTTGATGCTGTCTTTTTCCTTGCGACTTAACGGCCGACCTTTCTCTGTCGTCAAGGCCTCAATTTTCGGCTGCATTTCGTCCTGCACCACGGCGGCGGGCAGAATTTTTTCCTGCCGCTTCAGGGCAAAAAACAAGTACTGTTGATTTTGGTAGCAATAATTCTGCACAGACTCAAACGGAAAACTAAACCCCTGGCTGGATGGTTGTTGACCGCTGCAGGGCTTGAAGCGAAATTCGTGCAGGGCTTGCTCCAGACTGGCTTTATCCACAGTGACTGGGGAACTTAACTGATAAATACGACAATTCTTAAACCACATACCAAGCTCTTAACGACAAAAAAGGGCATCAGTATAACGTGCTGCAGCCGCAGGGTATAGCGCCCAGGAGTCTGGGAGCTGGGTGTTAAGCAGTTTGCTTCTTGGGAAAACGTATATGGTAGCTCAGCCCTTTGCCGGGCTCGCTGCTGACTTCGATGCTGCCTTTTAAGGTTTGCCGTACCAGGTTGTAGGTTATATGAGTCCCTAAACCACTGCCACCGGCTTCTCGTTTGGTGGTAAAGAAAGGATGAAAGAGTTTCTCCAGCTGCTCGGGGGTTAAACCCTTGCCGTTATCGCTGTAGCGAATATCAATGTCATCGCCATCGTCGAGAACGGTGATGCGGATTTGTCCTTCTGCCATCTCTTCAAAGCCATGGATCAAAGAGTTCATCAGTAAATTGGTGAAAATTTGCGAGATAGCGCCGGCAGGGCAGGTTAGCTGCAAGTCGGCCGGGCAGTTGACATCTACCTGGTGCTTGGTTTTTTTAAAGTGCGGATGCAAGGAGCGGATCACTTCCTGCAAATAAGCATCCAGCCGAATGGTGCGTATGGCTTCGCTGGTCTGATCGACCGCAATCTGTTTAAAGCTGGCAATCAGATCCGAAGCCCGGTTTAAGTTGGATTCCAGTAAGGTGGCGGTTTCGGTCGCCTCCGCAATGAATTGCTCCAGGTTTTTCGGAGACAGCGTTTTGGCCTGGTAAGCCTTTTGCAAGTGCTGAATTTTTTCCGATAAAAAGCTGGTAGCCGTGACGCCAATACCGACCGGCGTATTCACCTCATGGGTGATGCCTGCAACCAGGCCTCCCAAAGCGGCCATTTTTTCCGATTGCACCAAGCGATCCTGGGTTTGTTTTAAATCTTCCACCAGATTTTCCAGCTCGGTTTGCTTGCTGCGCAGTGCTTGCTCAATATGACGGCGTCGCTCGATCTCTTCTTTTAAACTCTGCTGTTTGACTTCCAGTTGCTGCTTTTGTTGCTGCAAGTCCATCATGGCCTGGCTTAAACCGGAGGTTTTTCGTGCGACCTCTTGCTCCAGTACCAGATTGTGTTGGTCTAGCTTTTCATTGCTAACCACCAGTTCCTTCTGGGTACTTTCCAACCGGGACTTGTAATCCTGCACCCGGTTGATCAAGCGGTTAAAAGCCGTGGTCATCACGCCGAGTTCAATGCTGCTTTCGCTGCGGCCGGTTTCGATGCGGGCGCCATCGAGATGGTCCAGCTCCAGTTCTTCGATTTGCTGGGTGAGTTCGGCCATCGGCTCGGTTAAATAACGGCGAAACGCCAGTAAGAATAGAATAATCAGGAAGGTGGTTTTCAGCATGGCATTGCCGATCAGAAAGAAAATACCAATTTTAATCCGATCGATCACGATGGCCCGGCTGGAAAACAGGGTGACATCGCCTACCTGAGTGGCTCGGCCAGAAAACTCAAAAATCAATGGAAAGGTGTAACCAAAGAGACCGGATTGTTGCTCCGCCAGTTGGATCCCTTCTCGCACCAGTTCGCTGCCATGGCGTTGGCTAATATCGACATGGCGGCCAAGTTGGGTAATGACCGTACCGCTGTCATCCCGAACGATAATGCCTTCGACTGCAGGAATGGCCAGCAGGCCATCAGCAATCACCAGCGCTTGCTGGGTATTGAGTTCCCAGATGGCCCGGGTCAGACTACCGGAAAAGGTTTGCTGCAAAGTGGCCAGTTCGCTGTTGATGTAACGTTTGGTATTCAGGTACTCGGCACCGATTTGCGCCAAAGTGACGACAAAGGTCAGTATAAAGTACACCGATAAGACTTTGGTCAACAGGGTTCTGGACAAACTTCTTTGCTGCATTAGGTGGTCCTTTTAAAACAGCACGGTACGTTCTCGGGCAGTTTTTGCCTTCCGCGATCGCTACCGGAAGGGGTTCTAAGGCTGCCAGCTATAGACTATAGCCTAATTTCTTCTGTATAGGTGGTATTATCCAAGCCATGCAAGACTCAAGCTGCTGGTATTCAATGCAAATTTTTGAGTCTTTACATGCTTAAACTAGCAGACTTTTAGCCAACTTGCATTGTATTTGGCTTCTGGTTATAGTCGAGTGATTGATTCGGAGCAATCGAACAACACTCATAAAAACAACCCTCAGAGAGCTGTGCGCATGAGCTTAACCGCTTTAATCTGTGATGACTCTGTCCTGGCCCGCAAACAGGTTAAAAAAAGTCTGCCGGAAAACTTCGCTGCTACCGTTTTAACGGCATCCAATGGTCTGGAAGCACTGGATATATTGAGCGCGCAAGAAATTGGCGTGGTTTTCCTCGATTTGACCATGCCGGAGCTCGATGGCATTGGTGTGCTGGAGGCTATTAAAGCCCGGCAGTTGAAGTCCTGTGTCATTGTTATTTCTGCCGATATTCAGCCCGAAATGCAAAAGCGGGTCGCGGAGCTTGGTGCCCTGGCCTTTATTCAAAAACCGGTGAACCCGGACAAACTCAACCAGATACTGTCGCAGTATGGTTTGATCTGATGGCGATGTTATCTGCTGACCAACAGGATGCGTTGCAAGAGCTAATGAATGTCGCTATGGGCATGGCCAGCGATCAGCTGGCTCGTTATTTAAACACCTTGGTGCATTTGCAAGTACCAGCCATCCGGCTGGTCCAGCCTTCGGATTTGTTGGCGCAGCTCGAGCCTGAGAATGCTGATCAGCAACGGCAGATAGTGAGTCAGGGCTTTATTGGCGATGCCGGCTTTCAGGGCGAAGCGGTGTTGTTTTACCAGTTGAGCAATGCCCGTCAGTTGGCAACGATGCTGGGCTATCCGGCAGATGATGCCAACGATGCCGAAATGCTGACCGATATCAGCTCCATTTTGACCACCACCTTTCTCAACAGTCTGGGCGGGCAGTTGAGTGCTCAGCTGTCTTACAGTGCTCCCAGGCTGTTAAGTGATCAGCAGGAACTGTTGGTGCAGCGTATCGAGACCCCTGGCTGGCGTGCTGCTTTGCAGGTCAGCATCCACTATCAGGTGATTGACTATGCGTTTCAATGCGAGATGGTGCTTTTGATACCGGAACTTGGCTTGCAGACTCTGCAGCAGCGGTTGGATGCTATTTTGCTGGAGTACTAGCAGGAGGACGGATGGACGCACAATGGCTGGCAATGCCTATTTTGCAGCAGTTAAACAGCGGTGTGCTGGTGCTCAGTACCGACTATCATATCTGCTTTTACAATCAGTTTATTGAGCGCAGGCTGGGTGTGCCCTTGGCCGAGGTGCGTCACAAATCCGTCTTTGATGTTTTCACCGATTTACCGGAAGCCTGGTTAAAGCGCAAGCTGGACAGTGTGGTCGCTTTGAACGCGCCGGTGTTTAGCTCATGGGAGCAACGGCCTTATGTGCTGAAACTGCCTCACCTGCGTCCGATCAGCAATGTCAGTGATTACATGATTCAAAATTGCAGCATGTTGCCCTTGTTGCATCCGCATACCGGTGAAACCTTTGTTTGTCTGCTCATCGAGGATGCCACCGATGTCAGCCTGTATCAGCAGGAGCTGCAACGCAATATGCAGGCGTTGCAACAAGCCAACCGCATGGATGGTCTCACCCAGGTGTTTAACCGCAGTTATTGGGAACAGTTGTTGAATGCGGAGATCTTGCGCGCCAGACGTTACCACCAACCTTTATCATTAATTTTATTTGATTTAGACAAGTTTAAGCAGCTGAACGATATCTATGGCCATCAGGGAGGCGATTATGTCCTGGTTGAGTTGTCTGCTTTCATTCAAAGCTTGCTGCGGGAGTCGGATTTGCTGGGGCGATATGGTGGCGAAGAGTTTGGCATTATCTTACCCAATACTGGACTTCAAGGGGCCAGTGAGGTGGCTAAGCGTATATGTCGTCAGGTCGCTGCGCATCCGTTGCATTATCAGCAGCAGGACATTCGTGCCACCATCAGTTTGGGGGTGGCTGAGTTGAATCCTCACCGGCAGCAGGATGTGCATGACCTGGTGCAATGTGCGGACCTGGCACTGTACTTATCCAAGCGTGAAGGCCGCAATCGCAGCACCAGTTATCGGGATGAATTGCGTCACTACCTGCAGAAGATCACCGAAAGCGCCCATTAACGGTTGACAGACGTCTATAAGTCTGTGCATTATGAAGCCTATGAAAAATTTAATGACACTCACCACCACCATTATTACCACCACCCTGTCGGGGTAGGAGGTCGGTGGTGCTTTGTCATCAGAAAACCCGTGACCTCAACCGTCACGGGTTTTTTGTTTAAGGGCACTAAGACCCGGCAAATGCAACCAGGACCAACACAATTTCGATGTTGAATGATTCAGGAGTAAAACATGCGCGTGCTTAAATTTGGCGGTTCGTCGCTGGCCTCGGTCACACGCTTTCAGGGGGTGGCCAGCATCGTCGCTGACCGTGCCCGGGAAGGGGAGCTTTGCCTGGTGTTGTCGGCCCCGCAAGGGGTGACCAATTTGTTGGTGGAGTTGACGGATTTGGCTTACATGGGAGCCGATTATCAGGAGGTACTGCTCAGCTTGCAGCAGCGCTACCAGCAGTTGCTGGATGAGGCAGCAAGTCATATTGGTGCAGAGGCTTTAAGCCCGGTTCGGACCCTGATGCAAGCCCAGCTGGAGCAACTAGCGCAGCGCTTGCAAGGGGTGCAGTTGCTCAGGCACTGCCCCGATCACATCAAGGCGCAGTTGCTTGGTCTTGGGGAGCAGTTCAGTGTCGGCCTGATGCAAGCCTTGCTGCAGGCCAAGGGCGTTCGGGTTCGGTTATTGCCGGCCGCACACTGTGTGCGCAGTGAAGGCGACTACCTGAACGCGACGGCCGATATACCCGCTTCCGAGCAAGCCTTGGCCAGTGCCATTGCGGAAGCCACGGCCGAGGTTTATCTGCTGGCAGGCTTTGTCTCCAGCAATGCGCAGGGCGAGCTTTGCTTGCTGGGCCGCAATGGTTCGGATTACTCGGCCGCCATAGTCGCTGCCAGCTTAAAAGCCTCTGCCTGTGAAATCTGGACCGATGTGGATGGTGTCTACAGTGCCGATCCCCGTCAGGTCAAACAAACCCAATTGATTGAGCGGTTATCGTACGATGAAGCGATGGAGCTGTCGTACTTTGGCGCCAAAGTACTGCATCCTAAAACCATCGGCCCGTTGGCACGCTTTAATATCCCTTGTTTTATTAAAAATACGCTGAATCCCAGCGCAGCCGGTACCTGCATTTCGACTCAGGGCGATGGTGATTCGCTGGTCAAGGGCATCTCCAGTTTGCAGCATTTGGCATTAATTACCGTTTCCGGTCCTGGTCTGAAAGGGGTGGTTGGCATGGCGAGCCGGGTTTTTGCAACCATGGCTCGTGCCTCGATTTCAGTGAATCTGATCACTCAGTCGTCGTCTGAATTCAGCATCAGCTTCTGTGTCCCGCAGCTGCACCTGACGGCCGCCAAAAAAGCGCTGGAAACCGAGTTTGAACTGGAGCTGCAAAGCAAGCTGCTAAGGCCGCTTGATATCGCACCGGATATGGCCATTGTCAGTCTGGTCGGGGATGGCATGCGGCAGCACCGCGGTGTGGCTGCCAAGTTTTTTGCTTCCCTGGCTCAGGCTCGGGTGAATGTGGTGGCCATTGCGCAAGACAGCAGCGAGCGTTCCATTTCGGCCGTGGTGGCGCAGTCGGCCTGTCAGGATGCGGTCAAGGTGTGTCATGAAAACTTCTTTAGTCATATCCCCAGCATCGATGTTTTCCTGGTGGGCTGTGGTGTGGTTGGGGCGGAGCTGTTGGCACAAATTGAGCGACAGCAAGGCTTCTTGCAGCAGCGTCACGTGAAATTGAAAGTCTATGGCATCGCCAACAGCCGGCAACTGTTGCTGCAGCCGGAAGGGGTGGATTTAGCCGCCTGGCAGCCGCAACTGGCGCAAAGCAAACAGGCTTTTAGCCTCGATGCCCTGAACCAGTTTGTGCAGGAGCAGCATTTGATCAATCCGGTGTTGGTCGATTGCACCAGCTCGGAAAGCGTTGCTGCTCAGTACGCCGATTTCCTGGCCGCTGGCTTTCATGTGGTGACCCCAAATAAAAAAGCCAACACCGCCAGCATGGCGTATTACCGTGAGCTGCGGCAAAAGGCACAGCAGCATCGACGCCGTTTCTTGTATGAAACCACGGTAGGCGCAGGTTTGCCGGTGATTGATACTTTGCAGGGCCTGCTAAACGCGGGCGATGAGCTGCTGGCTTTTGAAGGCATTTTATCCGGTTCCCTGTCCTACATTTTTGGCATGCTGGAGCAAGGGCTCAGCTTGTCAGAAGTCACCGCCAAAGCCAAAGCCATGGGCTTTACCGAGCCCGATCCCCGCGATGATTTGTCGGGGATGGATGTTGCGCGCAAGCTGCTGATCATGGCACGGGAGTCCGGTCTTGAGCTGGAGCTGGATCAGGTAGAGGTCGAGTCGGTGTTGCCGGCTGGCTTCGATGCCAGCGGCAGCATTGACGCCTTTATGGCGCGATTGCCTGAAGCCAATGCGGCTTTTGCCAAGCGGGCGGAGGCGGCCAAAGCAGAAGGCAAGGTGCTGCGCTACATCGGTGAGATTCGGGACGGGCGGTGCAAGGTCGCCATCAAGGCGTTGGAGCCGGATCATCCGCTGGCAAAAGTGAAAGACGGGGAAAATGCCCTGGCCATTCACAGCCGTTATTATCAGCCGATCCCTTTTGTGCTGCGTGGTTATGGTGCAGGCGCTGCGGTTACCTCCGCTGGGGTCTTCAGTGATATTCTGCGGACCTTGTCCTGGCAGCAGGAAGTCTAAGCGGAGCGCATAACAATGACACAGTATTATTATGCGCCGGCTTCAACCGGCAATCTGAGCGTGGGCTTTGACCTCTTGGGTGCGGCTTTTGAACCCGTCGATGGGCAACTGCTCGGTGATGTGCTGGCCATTCATGGCGAGGCAGTTCAGAGTCGGCTTCGACTTAGCGGTCGTTACCAGCACCAGCTGCCGGCCGATACCGACGACAATCTGGTGCTTCGTTGTTACCGCTTATTCCAGCAGCGCTTGGGGAAGCCCTTGCCGGGGCTGGAGCTCGAGCTTATCAAAGCCTTGCCGGTTGGCAGCGGTCTGGGGTCCAGTGCCTGCTCCATTGTGGTGGCCTGCTACGCCTTTAACCATTATTTTGGCGAGCCACTGAGTCAGTCGGAGTTGTTGCAGCTGATGGCCGAAGCCGAAGGTGGCGTCAGCGGCTCCGTGCACTACGACAATGTGGCACCCTCTTATCTGGGCGGGCTGCAATTGATGTTGCCAGGCAGCCGACAACTTTGCCGCGCCCTGCCTTGGTTTGACCACTGGCGGGTGGTATTGAGTTATCCTGGCACCACCTTGTCGACCAAGGCCGCGCGTGCCGCTATCCCGGCGCAGTTGCCGCTGGCAACCAGCATCGCTTTTGCTGCCGGTCTAAGCCGCTTTGTTTCAGCCCTGTACAGTCAGGATGAAGCCGATGCGATGGCGGCCTTGAACGATGTGGTCGCCGAGCCGGTGCGGCTTCATTTAATGCCTGAGCTGCCGCAGCTGCGAAGCGCACTGCAAGCCCTTGGTGCTGCCCATCTTGGCATTTCCGGGGCTGGCCCAACGGTGTTTGCACTTTGCCCAACCGACTGTGCTGCCCGTGATGTGGCCGCTTATCTGACGCAGCATTACCATAAGAATCAGGATGCGATGACGCATCTTTGTCGGCTGGCACCAAAGGGTGCCCGCCTTGTGAAGGATCCAAACTCATGCAATTAGTCAATTTGAAAGTACCTGCCGAGCAGGTCAGTTTTTTACAGGCGGTCCGTACCGGCCTTGGCCAGCAACAAGGATTGTTTTTCCCGACCAAGTGGCCCCAGCTCGATTGCGATGCCTTGCTGCAATTGCCACTGCAAGCGCGCAGCACAGCCATTATGAAGGCCTTATTTGGCGATGAGCTGACCGAGCAGCAGATACAGCAGATGGTGGAGCAGGCGTTTACCTTTCCGGCGCCGTTGCAGCCGGTCAAAGATGAGCTCTATTGCCTTGAGCTTTTTCACGGGCCCACGCTGGCTTTTAAAGACTTTGGTGGCCGTTTTATGGCGCAGGCTCTTGGGCAGGCCAAGCAACAGGATAAAGTTACCATTGTCACCGCTACATCGGGCGATACCGGAGCTGCGGTTGCGCAGGCATTTTACCGTCAACCCGGTGTGCAGGTGGTGATTTTGTATCCGAAAGGCAAGATCAGCAGTCTGCAGGAAAAATTGTTTTCCACCCTGGGTGAGAACATTACTACTCTGGCCATTGACGGGGACTTTGATCAGTGTCAGGCGCTGGTGAAACAGGTTTTCGATCATCAGGCGCTGGTCAAGCGTCTGAATATCAACTCGGCCAACTCCATCAATATCAGTCGGCTATTGGCGCAGGTTTGCTACTATTTTGAAGCTTTGGCCCAGTTGCCTGCTGAGCGGCGGCAGGATGCGGTCTTTGCTGTACCCAGCGGCAACTTTGGCAATGTTACTGCCGGTTTAATTGCCAAGGCGATGGGGTTGCCATTCAAGCGGATGGTGGCAGCCACCAACATCAACGATACGGTACCGCGTTATTGGCGTGATGGTCAGTGGCAACCTAAGGCCACGCAGGCCACTTTATCCAATGCGATGGACATCAGTGCGCCAAACAACTGGCCGCGGGTGGAAGCACTGCTGCAGCAAGGTGTTATTCAGCGCGCTGATCTCGAAGCCGTGGCGGTGGATGAAGACGATACCCAGTTGGGGATGCGTCAGCTGGCGGCAGATGGCTACATCAGTGAGCCGCATGCGGCGGTGGCCTACAAAGCACTCAAACGCTCCTTGCAGCCAGGGGAGATCGGCATCTTTCTTGGCACCGCACATCCGGCCAAGTTTAAAGAACAGGTCGAGAATATTCTTGGTTGCCCAATCGCCTTGCCACCGGTACTGGCCAAGTGCCAGGCCGAGCCAAGCCTGAGCCGGGAACTGCCTGCTGATTTCGCAGCTTTGGAGCAACTCTTGCTGGAGCTGGAAGACCATGCCTGAGTGGCAGGATGTACTCGGGGCTGAAAAAAGTCAGCCCTATTTTCAGGAAATTATGCAGCAACTGCAGCAGGCCCGCGCCAGTGGCCAGGTGATTTACCCGCCGGAAAAAGAGGTGTTCAACGCCTTTAAGCTGACACCCTTTGCCAGTTTGAAGGTGGTGATTCTGGGGCAGGACCCTTACCATGGTCCGAACCAGGCGCACGGATTGGCGTTTTCGGTCCGGCCTGGGGTGAGGATCCCACCGTCGCTTCGTAACATGTATAAGGAGTTGGCGCTGGAGTATCCCGATTACCGGATCCCCACTCATGGGTACCTGACGGCCTGGGCAGAGCAAGGGGTATTGCTGCTCAACACGGCTTTAACCGTGGTGGCCAACCAGGCAAACTCGCATCGGGATCTGGGCTGGGAACAATTTACCGATCGGGTAATTGCAGCCATCAGCGAGCAGGCTGAACATCTGGTATTTTTGTTGTGGGGCTCACATGCCGGTCGCAAAGCCAGATTGATTGACGGCAACAAGCATACCGTGCTGACAGCACCGCACCCATCGCCGTTATCGGCACACCGTGGTTTTTTTGGCTGCAACCACTTTCTGCAGGCCAATCAGGCATTGCAGGCGCATGGCCAAAGCCCGATCGATTGGCAATTGCCGCTGCTGCCTTGAGCCTTCTGAACCAGAGCACAAATAAAAACGCCTGAACGAAGTGTTCAGGCGTTTTTATTAAAATAACTCAATGTCATCCAGTTCTGGTTCAATGGTCCAGTCCATGTCGGCCAGCTCACGCTTTAAGCGTTGCCGCTCTTTCATGGCTTCAATTTCCCGCCACTTGCGCTTCCCCGTACTGCGCGCTTTTTGCGCCGGACGTTCCAACATATTCAGTAAATCTTCGAAGCTTTCCATTGTTGTGCCTCTCTGATGTTGTTGTTATTTTCAACAAATAAGTACCACAGACCTCGTCAAAAATAAAGCACCAAAGTGACAGCGTGATGACATTTTAGGCATTTTCGCTACTGGTCAGATGTCTTTGCAGGCTGGCCAATAAGGCATTGGTGGAGCTATCAAATACCGACGACTTTCCGTTAAGTGCTTGATAAATAGGCCCTGATAGCTGCTTTCCTAACTCAACACCCCATTGATCAAAGGAGTTGAGTTGCCAGATAGCCCCCTGACAAAATACCTTGTGCTCGTACAGCGCAAGCAAGGCTCCAAGGTAATAGGGTGACAACTCGGGCAGCAGCAGAGTGTTGCTGGGCTTATTGCCTGGAGAGGCCTTGTGGGGTGCCAGAGCACTGGCTGCGGCTTCACTCATGCCTTGCGCCAGGCACTCGGCTTTGGCCTCTTCGACTGTCTTGCCTTGCATCAATGCCTGCGTTTGTGCAAAGCAGTGGGCGGCTAAGCGCAGCTGGTGGTCGTGCAATCCGTGCTGTGGTTTGGCGGCGAGAATAAAGTCTGCCGGGATTACCAGCTGGCTTTGGTGCAGCAACTGATGGTAAGCGTGCTGACCATTGGTGCCGGCATCGCCCCAGATCACCGGGGCGGTGGCACAGGGCAGGGGCTGGCCCTGATGATCCACCTGTTTGCCGTTGCTCTCCATATCCAGCTGTTGCACGTAGGATGGCAGCAGTCGCAAATAATGGTTGTATGGCAGCAGTGCCTGGCTTTGGCAGCCCATGCCATTGATGTACCAAACCCCCAGCAAGGCCAGAATGACTGGCATGTTGCTGGCCGCATCGGCCGACAGAAAATGCTGGTCCATCGCATAAGCACCGGCCAGAAACTGGTCAAACTGCTCGTTGCCCAATTGCAGTGCCAGTGGCAGGCCGATGGCCGACCAGATGGAGTAACGGCCGCCGACCCAGTCCCACATCGGCAGAATGTGCTCTGGCACGATGCCGAAGTCAGCCGCAGCCTGAATGTTGGAGCTGGTTGCCCAAAAGTGGCGGGCAATGGCCGCCTGATCGGCGCCTTGGTCCAAAAACCATTGCCGCAGGGTCAGGGCATTTTGGCGGGTCTCTTCGGTACCAAAGGACTTGGAGGCTACCACCACCAAGGTGGTTTCCGGTTGCAAGGAGCGGCACAAGTCATGCACCACGGCACCATCAATATTGCCGGCAAAGTGAATGCTGACCGGACTTTTATTAAAGGGGCTGAGCGCTTCACAGGCCATTTGCGGGCCCAATAAGGAGCCGCCGATGCCGACCCAGATCAGATCGCGTATCGGTTGACCGCTGTAGCCAAGGTAACTTTGTTGATGCAGCTGATTGACCAGCGCTGTCATCTTTTGCCGGCACTGCCGGATCTCCGAGACCACGCTGGCATCGTCCAATTGCTGCAAGGCTTGCTCTGGCAAGCGCAAGCGCATGTGGCCAACGGCACGCTGCTCGGTATGGTTGATGGCCTCGCCCTGCACCATACGCTGCCGCAAAGCGACGATATCGCTTTGCGCAGCCAGCTGCAGCAAACTTTGCCAGCGCTTCGCATCAATCAGATTTTTGGAGTAATCCAGCTCAATGCCACAGGCGTCAACACGGTAGCGGTTGGCACGCTCAGGATCGGCTGAAAATGCCTGCCGCAATGAAAATGGTTCTGCAGCTTGTTGCTGCAAGGCCTGCCAGAGGGCGCTCATAGGTTCATCCTTTTGCTCAAGTCAGTTCGACAATTGATGTTGGATCAGGGCTTCCAGTTTGCACTGATCAACGGCGAATTTTCGGATCCCTTCGGCCAGTTTTTCGGTAGCCATGGCATCCTCATTCATGGCCCAGCGAAATGCCGCTTCGGACAGTGGCTTTGGCTTGGCTAAGCTGGCGCCTTCATCTTGCAACATGATGGCCAGTTTGCCTTGCTGCTGTTCCAGCTCTTGCAGCAGGGCCGGGCTGATGGTCAGTCGATCGCAGCCTGCCAGCGCCAGCACTTCACCGGTGTTGCGGAAACTGGCACCCATCACGATGGTGGCATAGCCGTGTTGCTTGTAATAACGGTAGATTTCACGTACCGACTGGACGCCAGGATCGGTTTCAGCACTGTATTCCTGCCCGGTATTGGCTTTGTACCAGTCCAGAATCCGGCCGACGAAAGGGGAGATTAAAAAGACACCGGCTTCGGCGCAGGCGATGGCCTGTGCTTGGTGGAACAGCAGTGTCAGATTGCATTGGATGCCTTCTTGCTCCAGCACCCGGGCCGCCTGGATCCCCTCCCAGGTTGAGGCAATTTTGATCAGCACCCGCTCTGCGCCAACGCCATTCTCCTGATACAAGGCGATGAGCTGACGGGCTTTGTCGATGGTGGCTTGCTGGTCAAAAGACAAACGGGCGTCTACTTCGGTAGAGACCCGGCCTGGCACCAGGCGGCTGATGGCGGTGCCAATTTCGACAGCAAACTTATCACAAGCCAGTTGCAGCTGTGTTGTGGCATCGCTACTTTGAGCGCGGGCATACGCCACGGCCTGAGCCAACAAAGGCTGACTAAAGGCTTGTTGGCTGGCATTGAGCAACAAGGATGGATTGGTGGTAGCATCCACCGGCTTAAATTCGGCAATGGAATCCAAATCACCGGTATCAGCAACCACTGTGGTTACGGCTCTAAGCTGTTCGAGTAATGTGCTCATATTGTTTTATTACCATCATTCTGGCTGAAAAATAGCTTTTACAGCCGCAATCATAAATTAATGTAGGAAAATTACAACATGAAGGTTGCTTTCCCTGCGATCAGTGTGGTCCGAAGCGGGCAAAATCCGTTGCGCAGACCAGCTGATATTACTATAGTGCCATAATTAGCAAACTGCGCGAGCCCGTGCTGGAAACTTATCACAGGATGTCCATGATTTTCCAAAGCAGTTTTTATCAAACCAAACGTATTTTGCTGGTCGAAGATTGTGAGCCGATCCGGGCTTCGATTCGGGGCATGCTACAGCAGATAGGTTTCGAGCAGATTACCGCAGTTGCCGATGCGGCCAGTGCATTGGAGAAAGCCGAACTGACGGCTTTTGATTTTGTGTTGGCCGACGTTCAGCTGGAAAATGGACTCAATGGTGTGCAACTGTTCGAGACGCTGAAAAAGCGCCAGTTGTTGAAAGAAAGCAGTTGCGTGGCACTGATCAGCGCCGACTCGATTCGTAAAGTGGTGTTTGGCATCAGCCAGCGCCAGCCAGATTGCTACATACAAAAACCCTTCACGTATCTGACATTGGAAAAACAATTGGCCAGGGCGATGCAACAGCGTCTGGCCTTGCGCAAGGTGTTTCAGGCACTGCCGGCGAAGCCTGAGCAGGCATTGCTGGAGTGCGACCGGGTGGTGAAAGAGGCGCCGGCGCATGCGCTCCATGCGTTGCGTCTGAAAGGGGAGTTGTTGCTGCAATTAGGTCAGGCGCAACAGGCGGTGGCCTTGTACCAGCAAATCTTGCAAAGCAGGGAGTTAAGCTGGGCCTTGTTGGGCAACGCCATTGCCTTGTTTCAGACTGGGAACAACCAGGCTTTAAAGCAGTTGCAGTTGCTGAGTAAAGCCGAAGAAACCCGACCGGAAGCTCTGGATTGGCTGATACGACTGTCGTTGCAGCAGCAAGAACCCGAGCAAGCGCTGAGTTATGCTCAGGAACTGGCCCGCGCTATGCCACAGTCGGTTGAAGTGGTTCAGGTGCAAGCGCAGCTTGCGGCCTTGTGCCAGGACACCGATGAGGCCATTCGCTATTGGCAAAAAGCCAGCCAACAGCATCGATACAGTGCACTGGATTCGGCGCAGCACTACCTGAACCCAGCTCGGTTGCAGCTGCTGAAAGTGGCGCAGAGCAAGTCGCTGCGACCAGCCAGCTTGCTGGCCAAAGCCGAAGAGTCCTTGCAAGCATTGCCGAAACGTTTTTTGACCGACAGCCTGCAACCTGAACTGCAGCTGGTGCAAGCCCGTATTGCCTTATTGCAGGGGCAGTGGACGCAGGCTCAGCACTATTTGAATGAAGCTTTGCAGCAGGACCCTAACCACTGGTCCTTGGCTGCCCGGGTGGATTTGGCACTGCTGAAACTGGCTTTTGGCGACCAAAAAGGGTTGGAGCAAGTGGCTGCTAAGTTGTCGGTTGCTGCCGTCAGTACGGATTTATCCGGCGCTGTTGAGTCCGCTTTAGCCGCTTTTTGGCAGCAGCAGCTGACGCAGTTATGGTCACAGACGAAGGGCTGGATGCAGCAAGGGCAAAAAGATTACCGGGCTCAATCCTTTGCCCAGGCACTAGGCCGATTGTGGCAGGCTTTTTTGTACATGCCGGCCAATAGCAGCCTGGCGCTTAGTTTGTGGCAAACACTGGCCAACCTGCCACCGGCAGAGAAGTTAAGGCCCATGGCGCAGTTGCTGAGTCAGCTGTTGCAGCAAAGTCAGCTTTCCGGCAGCAATGCCGAACGCTTTACCGCTATTTATCAGCAGTTGGCTGAGCCCTACAAGTTAACCGCTTCGCAGTCGGCCAAAGCCTGACTCGTTAGTGGCAACTTTCATAGTGAACTGAACAGGATACCGAGACAATGTTAATGGTGATTTCGCCAGCCAAAGATCTGGCTATGGACAGAGCAGCGCCTGCTATGGCGTTGACCCAACCGGCCTTGCTGGATGACGCCAGCCGTCTGATTGACGTCTGTCGTCAGCTGACCCCGGTCGATATTGCCCGTTTAATGAAGCTCAGTGATAAGCTGGCCGGGCTGAATGCAGCTCGCTTTGCCGAGTGGCAGCGCCCATTTACCCAGGACAATGCCACCGCAGCCATTTTGGCCTTTAATGGCGATGTTTATCAGGGACTGGATGCGTCCAGCCTGAGCCAACCGCAGTTGGAATTTGCCCAACAGCACCTGCGGATTTTAAGCGGTCTTTACGGCGTGTTGCGACCGCTGGATTTGATGCAAGCGTACCGGCTGGAAATGGGCACCCGCTTGCACACCGAAGCCGGTGAGACCCTCTATGCTTTTTGGCAGGATCGCATCACCGAGCAGCTCAATCAGCAGTTGGCGACCCTTGGCAGTGATCTGTTGCTGAACCTGGCATCGCAGGAGTATTTTAAAGCGGTCCGTCCCAAAGCCCTGAACGCCAGAGTCGTCAATGTACAGTTCAAAGACGCCAAAAATGGTCAGTACAAAGTCATTAGCTTTTATGCGAAAAAAGCCCGGGGCCTGATGGCGCGCTACGTGATTGAACAGCAGGTGGATTCGGTAGAAAAGCTAAAAGCCTTTGATTCTGCAGGCTATTATTTTTGCGCCGCACAATCGACCGAGCAAGAACTGGTTTTCCTGCGGGATCAAGTAGCCTGAGGCCGGGCAATCAAGTAAACTAGCGCCCCTTTTTTTGTGCAGAGGCAAGACCCGCCATGAAGTTTCCCGGCCACCGCAAGATTAAACACTACTTTCCGGTGTCAGCTCCCAAGCCGGAGCTGCCGCGTTTTGAAGTGGATCCGGGACGGGATACCTATGTGGTCGGGCTGGATCAGGTCATTGTCGATGTGGTGGCCAAGGTGGAGGATGCCTTTTTAGCGCAGCATGGCATTGGCAAGGGGCTGTCCAATCTGGTGGCACACGACAAAGCCAATGACATCTACCAGCAATTGCTCAACTGTGGTGCCATTTCGGATCATTTTGCCGGCGGCACCATTGGCAATACCGTGCACAATTACTCGGTGCTGGCCGACGACAAATCGGTGTTATTGGGTGTCATGTCGGCCAATATCACCCTTGGCTCGCCGGCCTATCATTACCTCTGTCATACCAGCAGCAAAGTCGACTTAAACCACCTGCAAGGGGTTACCGGTGATATAGGCCGTGGCATTACCCTGATTACACCCGATGGCGAACGCACCTTTGTGATTGATCCGGGCGATATGGATCAACTGACTCCAGCAGCCATTCCAGCCGAGCTGGTCAGCAACGCCTCGGCACTGGTGCTCAGTGCCTACCCGCTGCGAGCCACCGGTCAGCCGATCATTGCTGCCATGCAGCATACGCTGGAATTGGCCAATCAGCAGCAGGTTCCGGTGGTGATGAGCTTAGGAACCCGTCATCTGGTCGAGGCGTTGCGCGACAGCATTCAGCAGACGGCTATGCAGCATGTGCAAATTCTGGCGATGAATGAGCAGGAAGCCGAAGCGTTAACCGGCTTTGCCGATCCGCTGCTGGCAGCCGAGCAGATTTTGCAGTGGGTCGATATGGTGTTGATTACCGCCGGTGCTAAGGGTCTGTACTTATGCGGTTACACCGACGAGGCGCTAAAACGTGAAACCAGCCATCCGATCAAATCCGGCAGCCTGGCCGACTTTAACCGTTTTGAATTCAGCCGGCCAATGCTCAAACGCGATTGTCAGCAGCCACTGAAAGTCTATTCTCACATCGATCCCTATCTGGGTGGGCCCGAGCGGATAGCCAACACCAACGGGGCCGGTGATGGCGCCCTGGCGGCTTTGCTGCACGATATGGCGGCCAACCACCACCACCGGCAGTTGCAACCCAAATCCAGCAAACACGAGTACCCTTATCTGGCGTATTCCTCTTTTGCCCAAATATGCAAATACGCCAACCGGGTCAGCTATGAAATCCTGGTGCAGTATGGCTCTCGCCTCAGCAAGGGGCTGCCAGAGCGCGAGGACAGCCTGGAAGAAGCCTACTGGGAGCGTTAACTGCACGTTGCTGTTTGGCGTTATCTTGGCTACATTATTCGTAAATCGCAGCAATAAAGCAGGTGACGAATGGACTTACAGCGACTGGAAAAACTGAACGAACTGCGGGAAAAGGGCATTCTCACCGAGCAAGAATACGCCGAGCAAAAGCAGAAAATCCTTGATCAACCCAGTCATGGGCTGACAGAGTTTGTGATGCAAACCAATCACTACAGCATGCTGATGCATCTGGCCCAGCTGTGCGTCTTTATTTTGCCGCTGTTGGGCTGGGTGGTGCCTTTGGTGATGTGGTTGGCGCGCAATGAAGACAGCACCATCGACCGGCACGGCAAGGTGATTTTTAACTGGATATTAAGCGTGGTGTTGTACGGCTTTATTGCGCTGCTGCTAACCGTCATTATCATTGGTTTTCCGATGTTGTTGGCGTTGGTTATCTGTTCCATTGCCTTCACGGTGTTGGGGGCCATCAAAGCCAAAGAGGGTGTGATTGCCAATTACCCGCTGTCGATCCGGTTTTTTCGTGTTGATGCGTCGGAATCTGAGTAAAAAAAATTTTATGCAGTCGCACCCTGCCTTTGGCCGGGCCACTAAGGCTCGCCGGGTGCTGCGCTGCATGAGCATCCATTCTGACTGCATCCTTTAGCACTGCCAGCAGCCGCTATCCGGCCGGGCGCTTGGCGTTGGCGAAAAAACTTGCTATAAATCATTCCAGACGGCTTTACATCCAGAGTAAATGCACTAATCTTTGGATGGCAGCAGTGACTGGTACGAGGTGACGAACAACGATTCTTTTCCGCAACGTCCGCGGATAAAATAGCAGCCCTGTACAAAGCCCGCCTGTGATGAACTGAATCCATCACCCGAATGCACCCTACAACCCATTCAGGAAACGACGATGTCCGATTTTAAAGCGCAAGCTCTGAAATACCATGCCGAACCCAAACCCGGCAAAATCAGCATTGAAATCAGCAAGCCGGCCGAAACGGTCCGCGACTTGGCTCTGGCCTACAGCCCGGGCGTGGCCGAGCCGGTGCGCTGCATTGCAGAAGATCCCAACGATGTGTACAAGTACACCGCCAAAGGCAACCTGGTGGCGGTGATTTCCAATGGCTCGGCCATTCTGGGCCTTGGCAACTTGGGGCCGATGGCGTCCAAGCCGGTGATGGAAGGCAAGGCGCTGCTGTTTAAACGCTTTGCCAACCTGGATTCGATCGACATCGAAGTCAGTCATCGCACCACCGAAGAGTTTATCAACACCGTGGCCAACATCGCCGATACCTTTGGCGGCATCAATCTTGAAGACATCAAAGCGCCAGAGTGCTTTGAGATTGAAAAAGAGCTGATCAAGCGCTGCAACATCCCGGTGTTTCACGACGATCAGCACGGCACTGCCATTGTAACGGCGGCGGGCATGCTGAATGCACTGGAAATTCAGGGCAAAGACATCAGCAAAGCCACCATTGTTTGCATGGGGGCAGGTGCTGCCGCCATTGCCTGCATGGAGTTGCTGATTAAGTGCGGTGCGAAGCGTGAATACATTTACATGCTGGATACCAAAGGCGTGATCCACACCCGCCGCGACGATCTGAACGAGTACAAAAAGCTGTTTGCCAACAACACCGACAAGCGCACGCTGGAAGATGCACTGGAAGGTGCCGATGTCTTTGTCGGTGTCTCCGGGCCGGATGTCTTGCCACCGGAAGCCCTGAAGCTGATGGCCGACAAGCCGGTTATTTTCGCCTGCTCCAACCCGGATCCAGAGATTAAGCCGGAACTGGCTCACGCTACCCGCAGCGATATTATTATGGCCACCGGCCGTTCGGATTACCCAAATCAGGTGAACAACGTGCTTTGCTTCCCGTTTATCTTCCGCGGTGCTTTGGATGTGCGTGCCAGAGAAATTAACGATGAAATGAAAATCGCCGCAGTAGAAGCAATTCGCAGCATTGCCAAAGAGCCGGTGCCAGAGGCGGTATTAAAAGCCGCCGATGTGGCCGCGCTGGAATTTGGCCCGGAGTACATTATTCCCAAGCCGATGGATCCACGGCTGCTGGAGCGGGTTTCCAAAGCCGTATCCGACGCTGCTATCGCCTCCGGTGTCGCTCGAATTTAGCGTGACAGCTCTGCAAAACCGGTAGTACTGCCGTTTCACAAAAAGCACCTGCGGGTGCTTTTTGTGTTTCAGCTAATAAAAAGTGTAGGTGATGAGTTTTCGCAGTGTTATAAAGATGAAATCGAGATGGTGCTTATTTCAGCCTTAGATTGCTAGCCGCAACCAAAAGACGGAATCATGGTTAAATTTTTTGATTACTCAAGCATATTCTTCTTTCTTACGCTTCTAGCATTGTTCCCGATGGCTTTCTTTAGCATAAACATGCTTAAAAAAGCACAAAAGCCAGTACGAGACGTGTTGGGTTGGCCTTTTTATGTGCTTGTACTTTCTATAATTTTAGCGTTCTCTTTGCAGTTGTATGCAAGGGTTAGAATATTTGATTACGTAGATTACGCGCTGATGGCTGAGGACTCTGTCGTGACACTGAACGATGCTTCCGTTTCGGCAGAAATGCGCGAGCAACTGAGGTATGCGTTCGCAAATAGAAAGCAAACTAAGCATCGAGGCTCGCATCCAACAGAACGCAATAGCCTGACAATCCATTTTAATGAGAAGACATTAATTTTGCTGCTCGATAAAGACTCGCGGGATTCTGATTTGTATTGGGTTTTTCTTGAGGGGAGTGCAGTGGGTTCAAACATCACCCTGATAACGCTGGACATAAACCATGTAGAAGATTCCTAGGCTGCCCAAAGAATCGAAGATTATGGCTCGATTGAAACGGTTGCCTGTGCCGGCCCAATGCATCTTGATTTGTGCTCTGCTTTTTCTAGCTTGGCATTTTCGTTATTACACTACTGGTGTGGATGAGGCTGAGCTGTCGAAAGTTGAAGGAACTCTTTATAGCTTCGAGTGCAAGAGCAGATTTCGGGGTTCTGATGACATCGTACTTTATACCTCTTTGAGAGAAGAGGAAATATGGCTGAGAGCGTGGCAAAAGTGTAAAAATCTATCCGATGCTATGTCATATGCAGCTTCGCCACAGGAAGTAATTTTTTATACCCAAAAAACCCGAGGAATATTCAGTACAATAAATAAAACAGATGGGGTTTTAAGGGTTTACGCTGTCGATGTAAAATCCCCAAGGAAACAACTAATTTATCCAGCAAATGGGCTAGGAAAACGTTTAAATCCAAATATATTGGCGATTCTTTTGGCTTGCGTCGCTTTTGTTTTGGCCGATAACCTGCGTGATAAGTGGTGGGATATATATCAAGCTAAGAAAAAATTAAATAGATAATAGCTTATACTAGCTACGAAGCTTCAGGAAATTACGGGATATTCGAGGTCAAAGAAAAATAAAGTAGTCTGATAATTTCACTCTGCTCTAAGATTTATGCCCCCCCAATTTTTATAGTTGGCTTTAGTTGGAAGTATCACAATCTGTTTCACAACAATCTTCAGAGAGTGTAAGAAATTATGGAGATATTGTTTTTTGAGCAGTAATCTGATCGTAGTACTATGCAGGGGGTTGCTTTTTATCAAGTGAATGGCAGAATTGAGTCGATTAAACCTGATAAAGAAATCGAGCCCTAGGAGTATTTGATGAGACTTTTTGAAAGGTTAAATGCAAAGAATATTGTCTTGCTCTTAGTGGCAGGATGGATCGCGAATGGATTGATCAATGTTCTTGGAAAAGGAAGTATTCATGTAAGAGGCACTACCTTTTCAAGGGTAGGAGAACCCGTTTTGTTTTGGTTTTTTGTATTGTTCGGTATTTTCGGCTTAGTATCACTAATTTTTATCGCTTTTTTTGCTGAGAATGAGCAAGAAAAAAAATCAGAGGCTTTAGAAGGGAATAAGTAGTTAACCGCAGTTGTAATTGCTTAAGAGTTATTCATGCCAACTATGCAAAAAATACCAGCAGCCCGGTCAGTGCATCCCGGCAGAAGTGATCAGTGTAAAACAGCAGGAGTGGCAGTGGGAGACTCAGCTTAAGAAATTTGGGGCAGAGAAAATAAATATTCTGACAATTTTACTTTGGCGCAAAAAACAATTGAATTGGGTTCTTTAATGATTGCATCTGAAAAAATAATCTCTATTTGGAAATGGAGCCTATTGTTATTTTTTTTATTTTTAGTTTTGTTTTTCGCGACTGCCCCGGAGCCTGGGAATGACAGTGACTTTATTCATTTGTGCTTTTTCCTTGTGTTGATAGCTAATTCTGTTTTTGTCGTTGCAATTCCACTGCTAGCTTCCTTTGTCATGAAAAAAAGCCTTTCGTTCGCTCTTTTTATTGTTTTGCTTTTTAATATTGTAGGGAGCGTTATTTTATTTTTTGTCTACAGGCGATCTGTTAGAGATGCCGGTTGATATTTTTGAATTTGCAGAAATTTGTGGGGATCCCTTAGGCTAAGCCCCCTAACTTTTAGGTAGCTAATGTGGTAAGCCGCACGCCTATTTATTCCGTGAGTGGTCGTATAGATTCTGCGGAATTAGCAAAGTCTCTTGATAAAAAGGATTAATCCGTGCAAAAAATCCCGACGTTGCCCAAACAATTAAAAGTTATGGCTTGGTTAAAAACTTTGCCGGTGCCGTTACAAATTGTACTGATCGTTATTCTGCTTTATTTAACCTGGCACTTCAGGTACTACACCGATGGTGTCGATGAAGCTGAGCTGATAAAAGTTGAGGGGATACTTTATACCTTTGATTGTGTTCCAAGGCTAACAGGTCAAGATGATATTATTTTATATACCTCTTTAAGAGAAAGGGGAGTTTGGTTCGGTAGTTGGCAGAAATGCAACAACCTAGATTCTATTATGCATCTAGCAAGAGATCCTCAACAAGCTGTATTTTATACTAAAACATATCAAGGGGTACTGAGTCGTGATGCCGAAGGGGCATTATGGATTTATGCAGTAGATCTAGTAAGCCCCAATAAGCCCTTAATTTACCCAGCAAGAGGCTTAGGTGTTCACTACAACCCTAATCCTTGGTGTCTGGCTTTTTTCTTTATTGCACTGGCATTGATAGAGGCACTACGAGAGCGCTGGCTGGATTACAAAAACAAACAACATAAGCAAAAAGCGCGAGATAGACCCCGTACTGGAGATTGATAGATCAAAACCCCAGCGGGGCGAGTAGTGTATTCCGGCAGAAGTGATCAGTGTAAAACAGCTGGGCTGGCAATGCGGTACAGCGCCAGCAGAATGGGGTGCAGTGCAAGTTAAATCCAGCTAAAAAAACCGCAGCTCAGGGCTGCGGTTTTTTTAGCTGGGGCTCGGGTTAATCTTCAGCGTTTTCGGCTTCGATGATTTCCGGGATGGGTTTGCCCATGCTGGTCAGGATATCGCGCACTTCTTGTGGGATCTGATGTGGGCTGTCTTTGCGTAAGTCCTCGTCGCTGGGCAAGGGCTGGCCGGTAAAGGCATGCAAAAACGCCTCGCACAGCAGTTCGCTGTTGGTGGCATGGCGCAGGTTGTTGACCTGACGGCGGGTGCGTTCATCGGTTAAAACTTTCAGCACATTCAGCGGAATGGACACCGTAATTTTTTTTACTTGTTCGGATTTTTTACCGTGCTCCGCATAGGGGTGGATGTATTCACCATTCCATTTAGCCATAACTTTACCTTGTAATTGTCATCATTAGGGGCTTAATTACCAGTCTTGCCTGTCCATTGGGTACTGGTATTAGCAAGTGCCGAAATTTTAACTCTTTTACCGCTTCAGTCAAATAGCCATCCAGCAATATGCATTATCTTAGCAGAGAAAAGTTTTGACATCGCCATTTATCTGGTTATACTTTTAGACGTCTAAACATCTAAAACCATGTGGAGCTGATATGAGCCAACGTCACTTTGCCACCATCGCGGCCAGAGCGGGCATTGCCCAGGATCCTGCCCATGAGGCTGTGACGCCGCCGATGTACCTGACGACAACCTACCGGTTGAAAGCTCTGGGGCAGGCCGGGGCTTATGATTACAGCCGCTCCAACAACCCAACCCGCGATCTGCTGGCCGAGGCGCTGGCGGAGCTGGAAGGCGGAGCCAAAGCCATCGTCACCAACACCGGCATGTCCGCCTGTGTGCTGGCGTTGCAACTGCTAACACCGGAAGACACCCTGGTGATCCCCCACGATTGCTATGGCGGCAGCTACCGGTTGTTTACCAATCTGGCCGAGCGCAAGCGCAGTTTTAAGCTGGAGATTGTAAATTTCCAGCAAGCCGACTGGGCCGAGCGCATTCAGGCCGCCAAGCCTGCGATGATCTGGCTGGAAACACCCAGCAACCCCCTGTTGCAAATTACCGATATCCGGGCGGTGTGCCAGTTGGCCAAACAGCTCGGTTCCAAAGTTGTGGTGGACAACACCTTTCTGACACCGGTGCTGCAACAACCACTGGCTCTGGGAGCCGATATTGTGGTGCACTCCACCACCAAGTACATCAATGGCCACAGCGATGTGGTGGCCGGTGCATTAATTTGCGCCGATCAGGCCATTGGCGAGGAACTCAAGTGGTGGGCCAATTGTCTGGGCATTACCGGGGCGGCTTTTGATGCTTACCTGACGCTACGTGGTTTGCGCACTTTATTGCCCCGGATGCAGCAGCACCAGGCCAACACCGCACGCATAGCCGAATTTTTGCAGCAACAGCCGCTGGTCAGTCAGGTGTATTACCCTGGGCTTGCGCAGCATCCGGGGCATGCTATTGCCAAGGCTCAGCAGCAAGGCTTTGGGGCCATGCTCAGCTTTGACCTGGCGGTGCAGCCGGCGCTGTTGCAGGTGTTTCTGGATGCTTTGCACTGTTTCACACTGGCGCAATCCCTGGGGGGCATTGAAAGCCTGATTTGCCACCCCGGCAGTATGACGCATGCCTCGATGAGCCCGGAAGCACAGAAAACTGCTGGCATAGGGCCAACCTTACTGCGGTTATCGGTCGGGATTGAAGGCATTGAGGATCTGTTGGCCGATCTGGCCCAAGGCTTTGCGGCGCTGGATGCGGCCATCCAGGCAGCCTCGACGCCAACTGGCGGGGCGGGCTCAGCCAAGAATCAGGTCTCGGCCAAGAATAGCAACGCGGAGGCGACCGAAGTGCCGCCGCAGCAAGAATCTTCACAGTCGTTCCGGTTGAATCCGGCTCTGACTGCTTTATGGTGACAGCATGACAACACAAGCTTTAACGACAGCACACTGGGCGGGTTTGGCTCAGGTGCATAAATTTGGTGGAACCAGTCTGGCCGATGCCGGACGTTTTCGTGCTGTGGCGGCCATAGTGCAGCAGCACTGTGCGACGCCAGAGCAGTGCTGGCTGGTGGTTTCTGCCCCCGGCAAAACCACGGACCAGCTGTGCCAGTTGCTGGATATGGCGGCCCGTGGCGAAGCGCTGGAGCCGGTGCTTGCCGAGGTGCAGCACAGTCTGACCACGCTAGTGCAGCAAAGCCTGACCGAGCCTGAGCAAAGCGACGTATTGGCTCAGCTGCAACAATGGTTGGCGCTGTTGCCAGAGCTGGCGCAGGCTGGCCGTGCTGCCGATGTGCTGGCGTTGGGGGAATCGGTATCGGCCTTGTTGCTGAGCCGTTTACTGCGGCAGCTGGGGCTGGCGGCCGATTGGCTCGACAGCCGGCAGTTTTTGACGGTGGATGGTCAGCAAGTCCGCTGGGATCAATCCGAGCAGGACTTACAAGCGCTTTGCCAGCCCGGTATCCGGGTGGTCACTGGCTTCATTGGTCGGGACCTGGCGGGCAACAGTCTGACGCTGGGGCGCAATGGCAGCGATTACTCCGCCACCATTCTTGGCCGACTGGTGCAGGCAGAGCAAGTGACCATCTGGACCGACGTCGATGCCATCTACAGTGGCGATCCTCGTCGTCTGCCGGCTGCAGTGCCGTATCAGCAGGTCAGTTGGCGTCAGGCCTGTTTGCTGGCCGAGCTTGGCAACCCGGTGCTGCATGCCCGAACCTTATCGCCACTGCACAACAGCCAGACCAAATTGCTGGTGCGTTCCAGCTTTGAGCCCGAGCGAAGCGGCTGCCATATCCTGCCGGATGCCGATTGTTTGGCCAGCTTTGTCACCGATTTGCACGACATGGTGCTGCTAAGCATGCATCAATTGCATGGCTTGAATGCCAGCTGGTTGGCCAATGCCTTGCATCAGCCAGTGATTGCGCTGCCACAAAGCTGCGATGCTCATGTTTGGTTGTTACCGGCCAGGGTCGCCGACGAGGCGGTGCAATTGCTGGCCAGGCATCAGGTGCACGCCGTGCATGACACCAGTCGCTATTACGCTGTCGCCTGGTTAAAACCCGCTCAGGTCCAGCAAGCAGACTTGCCAGCCGATGTAGCGGCTTGTGTGAAGCGGCTGGCCCCGGCGCATCGTTATCAAAACCATGAACTGGCCATCTGGCTGTTCGACCAGGAGTTATCTGCGGTGAATCTTGCCCAGCTGCATCAATGCTGTACTCAGCCCCGACCGGAAATTCAATTGATCGTCGCCGGCACCGGCAATGTTGGCGCGGAGTTTTTGCGCTTACTGCCGGGGCATCAGCAGCGTTGTCACAGCCATGCACTGCGCTTGGCTGTGTTGTTTAATTCGCGCCAGATGGTGTTTGAACCAGACAACGGTCTAGAGCTGGCGCAGCAAATGCAGCAGGGCAGGCCATTGGATCAGAAGGCCTTGCTGGCCGAAATCGCTCAGCTGAAGGGGCCAAAGGTTCTGATCGACTTAACCCCAAGCCAACAACTGGCCGAGCAATACCCGGCTTTTATTGAGGCGGGTTGTCATCTCATCAGTGCCAACAAGCAAGGTGTTACCTTGCCAGAAGCCGAGTATCAGGCCATTCTGGACCGTTTGGACCAGCAGCAGCTGCATTGGTACAGCACTACCACGGCTGGCGCCGGTTTGCCGGTGCAACGTGCTTTGCAGGAGCTTCACAGCGCTGGCGATCAGGTACGCCGGATCAGTGGCATTTTTTCCGGCACCTTGTCCTGGTTGCTGTGTCAGTACGATGGCAGCAGTGCCTTTTCCGATCTGCTGCTGCAAGCCAGGGAGCTGGGGTACACCGAGCCGGATCCGCGCGAAGACTTATCTGGCCGTGATGTGCAGCGTAAGTTGCTGGTGCTGGCGCGTACCATGGGGTGCTCGTTGGAGCTGGATGACATTGCACTGGAACCTTTGCTGCCTGAATCACTGGCCGGTGACAGTTGGCAGGCGTTCTGGCAACAGCGCGCTGAATTCGATGCGCTGATGCAGGCCGCCTGGCAACAAGCGCAGCAACAAGGCTTGCAGCTACGCTATGTCGGTGAGCTGTCGCTAACCGAAGCCGGTGTCCAGGCCAGAGTTCGCTTGGTGCAGGTGCCGGCCAGTGATCCGCTGGCGGCCATTTTACCTTGTGACAATGTATTTGTGATTGAATCCGACTGGTACCAGGAGTTGCCTTTGGTGATCAAAGGGCCCGGTGCCGGTCGTACCGTAACCGCTGGCGGCGTGCATGCCGATCTGGCACAGCTTTGTCAGCAGTTGCCCGCTGCTGCCTATTCATCGAGGTTGTCGTAAATGTCCTTTGCCAATGCCCAGTTTTTAGATGCGATCAATCGCAACTTGCAGGATGTTCAAGGAAGAGCCAAAGTCAGCTTTGAGTTTTTCCCACCCAAAACCGAACAGATGGAGCAAACCCTCTGGCAATCGATAGAGCGGTTGGCGCCCTTGGCACCAAGCTTTGTGTCGGTAACCTATGGCGCCAACTCCGGTGAGCGTGACCGTACCCACGACATCATCAAATCCATCAAGCAGCGCACGGGCTTGATTGCTGCCCCGCACTTGACCTGTGTCGATGCCAGCGTCGATGAACTGAAGCAAATTGCCCGCGATTATTGGGACAACGGCATTCGCCACCTTGTCGCCTTGCGTGGTGACTTGCCGCCCGGAACCACAGAAAAACCCGGGCTTTATGCGGCAGATCTGGTTGAAATTTTGCGCTCGGTTGCGGACTTTGACATCTCGGTGGCTGCCTATCCGGAGGTCCATCCGGAAGCGCCCAATGCTCAGTTTGACTTGCTGAATTTAAAGCGCAAAGTGGATGCCGGTGCTTCGCGTGCCATTACCCAGTTCTTTTTCGACGTGGAAAAGTTTTTGCGCTACCGCGATCGCTGTGCTGCTGTTGGCATCGATGTGGATATTATTCCGGGGATTTTGCCAGTCACCAACTTCAAGCAATTGCTCAAATTTGCTGGTTTGACCAACGTGGCAGTGCCAGGCTGGATGCACAAAGCCTATGAAGGGTTGGAGCAGGATGCCACCACCCGCAATTTGGTGGCGGCCAATATTGCGATGGAAATGGTGAAAGTACTGAGCCGGGAAGGGGTGGATCACTTCCATTTTTATACTTTAAACCGCAGTGAACTGAGTTACGCCATCTGTCACCTGCTGGGAGTTCGCCCGGTGAGTGCGAGCGCCTAAAACTGGCTTGTCATCTGTCGGTCATGGAAGGCCGGCAGACTGATTGTTTGATACCTTACCTCTATGGGTAAAAATTCACAAAAATAGCATAATAATTCTTGTATTTTGCTGCCTCAATCCGTAGACTGACGGCTTATCCTGGTATGGAAGGCTGCTGATGTCGTCATCTCAATCTATTGTGTTGTCTAAAAAACGGGCTATCGTGCTGGGCGCTGCCGGCTACAGTGGTGCTGAGCTGGTGCAGCTGCTGAGTCAGCATCCGGCCATCGAGCTGGTGGCTGCTTATGCATCGGCGGGGCGGGAACCCGAAGCCTTTTGTTCGTTGTACCCACGTTACACTGGTCAGCTGGAGCTGCAGGTCCTGCCGTGGCAGGACACCCTGTTGGAAGGGCTCGCTGAGCGCGCCGAGCTGGCCTTTTTGGCCTTACCGCACGAGGCAAGTGAAGCCCTGGCACCGAAACTGCTGGCAGCGGGCCTGGTGGTGTTTGATTTATCCGGTGCCTTCCGGTTAAAAGACCCTGCTTTGTATCCCAAATTTTATGGCTACGATCATGCTCATCCGGATCTGCTGGCACAAGCCCCTTACGGCTTGGCCGAGTGGATATCAACCGACCAGCTAGCGCAGTCGCTGTTTGCTGTGGCGGGCTGTTACCCAACCGCGTCGGCACTGGCCTTGTTGCCATTGGTTCGCGCCGGCCTGTTGGCCGAAGGGGCGGTACCGGTGATCAGTGCGGTCAGTGGTGTCTCCGGTGCCGGCCGTAAAGCCAGCCTCAGCACCTCCTTTTGTGAAGTGGGTTTAGCGGCCTATGGCTTTTTCGGCCACCGTCACCGGCCGGAAATTGAACAGACACTGGGGCGCTCTGTGGTCTTTACCCCACACCTGGGAAATTTTAAGCGGGGCATTCTGGCCACCATTAGTGTTGGCTTAAAGTCCGGAGTCAGTCCGGCGGATGTCAGCGCGGCCTATCTGCATAGTTATCAGCACAAGCCGATGGTGCGCTTAGTTAATCGTTCCCCCAATGTGGCCGATGTGGCTGGTACCGCCTTTTGCGATCTTTACTGGCAGCAGGATGGCCAGCAGCTGGTGGTGGTGTCGGCCATCGATAACCTGTTAAAAGGCGCAGCGGCACAAGCGGTGCAACTGGCCAACCTGAAATTTGGTTTTGGCGAGTCGACTGGCCTGTTGGCAGGAGGGTACCGTGACTGAAGCAACGCCTTTGGTGGTGAAACTTGGAGGGCGCCTGTTGCAGGAGCCTAAGGCCATTGCTGAGCTGCTGGCTGTTTGTCAGCAAATAAAAGCCAACCGGCCACTGCTGCTGGTGCACGGCGGCGGCGCTCAGGTCGAAAGCTGGTTGCATACCTTTGGTTTTGTCACCGAGAAAGTCGATGGTCAGCGGGTTTCGCCACCAGAGCAGATGCCGGTGATTGCCGGGGCTTTGGCCGGTGCGGTCAATGCCGAGTTGGTGGCGCTGGCCGATCAGGCCGGGCTGGCACCGGTCGGGCTGACACTGGGGGCCGGCGGCAGTTGCCGCTTTGAGTGCACCCCAGCGCTGGGCGCTGTCGCCAAAGCTTTGCCAGGACAGCCAGCCTTGCTGCAAAGCTTATTGCAGCAACACTTTACCCCGGTGCTAAGCTCGATTGGTCACTACGACGGCGCCCTGCTGAACGTCAATGCCGATTTGGCGGCAGCTGCCTTGTGTCAATTACTGCAGGGCGACTTGCTGCTGCTGACCGATGTGCCCGGTATTCTGCAAGACGATGGTCGTGTAATGACGAAGCTCAGTGCTGCCGAGGCCAAGGTATTGGTGGCAGAGGGCGTTATTAAAGGCGGCATGAAAGTGAAACTGGATGCGGCCCTGGACACTGCTCAGGCATTGCAACGTCCAATCGTGGTGGCAGGCTGGCAACAGCCGGAACTGTTGCTGCCTTTGTTGGCTGGTCAGGCGGTAGGAACCCGCATTTATCCCTAAAAAAACGAATGAGTACGCTTATGACATCCATGCATCAACTCCTGTCGCTGCAGGAGCTTAATCCGGAACAATTGCAGCAATTGCTGCAGCTGGCATTGCAGGTGAAACAGCAACCTGCCGCGTATCAGCAGGCACTGGCTGGCAAAAGCATTGCGATGTTGTTTGAGAAGCCCTCGCTGCGAACCCGGGTCAGTTTTGATGTTGGTATTCAGAAACTGGGCGGTCACAGCGTCTATCTTGATCAGCAAAACGGCGACCTGGGCGGGCGCGAAACGGTGGAAGACTTTGGCCGTAATTTGGCTTGTTGGACCGATGCCATTGTCGCCCGGGTGTACCGGCAGAGCACGCTGGAGAAACTGGCGGCCAGCAGTGGGATCCCGGTGATCAACGCTCTCAGCGATCTGTACCATCCCTGTCAGGCGCTGGCCGATCTATTGACCTTGCAAGAGACCTTTGGCGATTTACGCAAAGTGCAGCTAGCCTTTGTCGGGGATGGCAACAATGTTTGTCACTCGCTGATGCTGGGCGCTGCTCTGGCCGGCATGTCGCTGGTGGTGATTACGCCACCGAACCACGGACCCGATGGTCATGTGCTGCAGCAGGCTCAGTTACTGGCCGCCAAAACCGGCGCCAAACTGACACTGAGCCACCATTTATCCGAAGCCCATGGCAGCCAGGCGATTTACACCGACACCTGGGTGTCGATGGGAGACTCGATGGATGCCGCTGAGCAGCAGCAGCGCTTTGGTGCCTATCAGCTGTCCAGTGAGGTGCTGGCGCGGCTTGATATCGGCTACCTGATGCATTGCCTGCCAGCCCATCGGGGCCAGGAAGTGACCAGTGAGCTGCTGGACAGCCAGGCTTCTTTGGTGTTGCAACAAGCGGAAAACAGAATGCACGCGCAAAATGCGGTGCTGATCCAACTTTTAGCATGAGGTGCGAGATGAGTGTAAAAAAAGTCGTATTGGCGTACTCCGGTGGTTTGGATACTTCGGCCATCGTGCCTTGGTTAAAAGACAATTATGGCTGTGAAGTGGTGGCTTTTGTGGCCAATGTGGGACAGGGCGATGAGGAGCTGGCCGGAGTGGAAGAAAAAGCCATTGCCTCCGGTGCTTCCAGCTGCTACGTGGTGGACCTGCGTGACGAACTGATGCGTGAAGTGGTCTATCCAACCTTAAAAACCGGAGCGGTCTACGAAGGCCAGTACCTGCTGGGTACTTCGATGGCGCGCCCGGTGATTGCCAGGGCTCAGGTTGAGCTGGCTTTAAAGGTGGGTGCCGATGCGCTCAGTCATGGTTGTACCGGCAAAGGCAACGATCAGGTGCGCTTTGAAGGGGCCTTTGCTGCGCTGGCACCGCAGCTCAAAGTGATTGCTCCCTGGCGGGAATGGGACTTCACTTCCCGTCAGTCCTTGTTGGATTACCTGGCTGAAAAGCAGATCCCAACCACCTCCTCGGCGACCAAAATCTACAGTCGGGATGCCAACTTGTGGCACATTTCACACGAAGGCGGTGAGTTGGAAGATCCCTGGTGCGAGCCGTCCGAGCAAGTCTGGACCTGGACCAAATCACCAGAGCAGGCGCCTGATCACCCTGCCTATGTTGAGTTATCCTTTGCCGAAGGTGAACTGTGCAAAGTCAATGGCCAGGCACTGGAGCCGGTGGATGCCCTGACGTTGTTAAACGCCATTGGTGCTGAGCACGGCATCGGCCGGATTGATATTGTTGAGAACCGTTTGGTGGGCATGAAATCCCGTGGCTGCTATGAAACGCCGGGCGGCACCATTTTGCTGGCGGCGCTGCAGGGGCTGGAAGCGCTGGTGTATGATCGGACAGCGCTGAATTACCGCGAGGAAATTGGCCTTAAGTTTGCGCAGCTGGTGTACGATGGCCGTTGGTTTACTCCCTTAAAAGATGCGCTGTTGGCGGCGGCGAGTAGTTTGGCGCAAGTGCTGACCGGCGATGTGGTGGTTAAGTTGTACAAAGGTCGGGTCACAGTGGCGAAACGTCGCTCGGTTCACAGTCTGTATTCGGAAGCCTTTGCGACCTTTGAAGACGATGAAGTCTACAACCAGCAGGATGCGGCCGGTTTCATCCGGCTGTACAGCCTGGCCAGCCGGATCCGCGCAATGCATGCGGCTGATAGCAAAGCACAGGAGTCCTGATTATGGCGATGTGGGGCGGGCGTTTTACCGAGGCGACGCTGGAGGAGTTCAAGGCTTTTAATGACTCCATTCGCTTTGACTACCAACTGGCGCAGCAGGATATTGCCGCTTCCAAAGTCTGGGCCGCGGGCCTGGCGCAAGCGGGCCTGATTGCTGCAGAGGAAGCCGAGCAGCTGCAACAGGCGTTGCAGCAACTGGCCGATGAGCTGCTGGCAGAGCCGACCTTGCCGGTGACCAGTGGTGAAGAAGACATTCACAGCTGGGTGGAAAGCCAACTGACGGAGCGGCTGGGCGCGGTGGCGCGTAAGCTGCATACCGGCCGCAGCCGCAACGACCTGGTGGCAACCGATTTGCGGCTTTGGACCCGGGCTGCGGCGGCTGGGGTTCGCAGCAGTTTGCTGGGCAGCATTCAGGCATTGCTGAATTTTGCTGAGGCTGCCGGCAGCGCTGTGATGCCGGGTTACACCCATTTGCAGCGTGCTCAGCCTGTAATGGTGGCGCACTGGGCACTGGCCTATGTCGAGATGCTGAAACGCGATCTGGGCCGCTTGGACGATGCCTGCAGTCGGTTGAATGTGTGTCCACTTGGGGCAGGTGCTCTGGCGGGCACTGGTGTACCGGTGGACCGCAGCTGGCTGGCGCAGCAACTAGGTTTTGATGCTGCTGCTGCCAATAGCCTGGATGCAGTGTCGGATCGTGACTTTGTGGTTGAGTTGTCGGCGGCCGCCAGTTTGTGCATGACGCATGTCTCGCGTTTATCCGAAGATGTGATTTTTTTCTGCTCGGGCGAAGCCGGTTTTTTCAAACTGGGCGATGCCATCAGCAGTGGCTCTTCCTTGATGCCGCAAAAGAAAAACCCGGATGTATTTGAGTTGCTGCGCGGAAAAAGTGGCCGCATCTTAGGGCAGCTGGTGGCGATTATTCATGTGCTGAAAGGTTTGCCACTGGCTTACAACAAAGACATGCAGGAAGACAAAGAAGGCTTTTTTGAGCTGATGCAGCAGTGGCAACAGTCGTTGCAGGTATTGGCCACGGTGCTACCGCACTTAACGGTCAAAGCCGGTGTCTGCCGCCAGGCAGCAGAGCTTGGCTACAGCAATGCCACCGATCTGGCGGATTATCTGGTTGGGAAGGGCATTCCGTTTCGTGATGCCCATCATTTGTCCGGTCAGTTGGTGTTGCTGGCATCCCAGCAGCAGTTGCCGCTGGAGCAGTTGCCATTGGCACAGATGCAGCAGATCAGCCCACAGATTGACGACGACGTCTATTCGGCGCTGACACTTGAAGCCGGTATGGCCAGACGCAATGCGTTGGGTGGCACCAGCCCAGAGCAGGTGCAGACCGCTTTAGCTGCAGCCAAAGCCTGGTGCGCAGCACAGTTGTAGCGACAAAAAACGGCCAGCGGTAGAGCTGGCCGTTTTGTTTTGAGTGCTCAATACGCCCTAATCAAAAAGCTCCAGCAGCTCGGTGTCAGGTACTTCATCATCAAAAGAGAAGCTGGGTGATCCTGGCTGGGCATGCTGACTGGGTTCGGTACCGCGCATAAAAAACTCAAACATGCTGGTGTGATCGTTGGCACGGCTTAGCAAGCCCGTCTCAGCATCGATCCGCACTGAGCTGATGCCCGAAGGGGTCTCTGCCGGATCGGCGGGCATATCCTGCATTGCCACTTGCATAAAGCTGATCCAGGCTGGCAGGGCGGTTCGGGCACCGGCCTCCAGGCCACTGCTCTGATCCCGACCAAGGTTGGCGTTCCAGGTAGCCCGGCCCAGGCTGCGGTTGGCATCGTCAAAACCAACCCAGCTGATGCCGACCAGCTGGCGATTGAAACCGGCAAACCAGGTGTCCTTGGAGTCGTTGGTGGTACCGGTTTTCCCGGACAAATCGCGTCGCTGCAAGCTTTGGGCACGCCAGGCGGTACCATTCCAGCCGGTGCCGCGGTTCCAGTTGCCACCGCCCCAAATACTGGTCTTGAGCGCTTCACGAATTAAAAAAGCATTTTGTTCGCTCAGAACCCGTGGCGCGGCCGGCAAGGCAGTGCTGTCGCTGCTTTCTTGCCCGGCATCCAGGGCAGCAAAGAGTTGAGCCAGTTGAGCTTCGCTATCCAGCTCTGCCGGTTGCTCTGCTGTTTCTTGCTGGCATTTTGGGCAAGCAATCCTGGGCTGGTGCTGGTAAATCAGCTCGCCTTCCTCGTTGTAGATGCGGTCAATGACATAGGGATCGACCAGATAGCCGCCGTTGGCAAAAACGGCATAGCCATTGGCCAGCTCCAGCGGCGTTAACGACGCAGAGCCCAAGGAGAGAGTTTCATTGCGTGGCAAATCCTGCTCGGCAAAACCAAAGTTACGCAGGTGGGCAATGGTCTCGTCCAGACCGACACCACGCATTAAGCGCACCGACACGACGTTCTTGGACTTGGCCAGGGCTTCCCGTACCCGGATAGGACCATCGTACACCGCCGGGGAGTTCCTGGGACGCCAGGCAATGCCTGCTCCCTGGTCCCAATGGTGAATGGGAGCGTCGTTGACAATGGAAGCCAGGGTATAACCATGCTCCAGTGCAGCTGAATAGATAAAGGGCTTGATGGTAGAACCGACCTGACGCTTGGCCTGCGTTGCCCGGTTAAACTGGCTTTGGGCAAAGCTAAAGCCACCAACCAGGGCCTGAATGGCGCCGGTATTGGGATCCATCGCGACGAAGGCACTGCTGGCAGCCGGTACCTGACTCAGTTGCCAATGCTCACCATTGTGACGCACCCGAATGTGCATGCCGGGCTGCAGAATATCCGTTGCTTGTCTGGGCGCATGCCCCTGGCGGTGATCGCTGATAAAACTGCGCGCCCACTTTAACCCTTCCCAGGGCAGAGTGATGTGCTGGCCATCGGCCATCAGCACCTGAGCTGTCTGCTCCTCGGTAGCAAGCACCACCGCATGCAGCAGATCTTCCAGGCTGCTTTGCTCAGCTAAATAGCGCAGCAGCTCGGACTCAGGCCAGGCATCCTGGCCTTCTTCGTCATCCTGTTGCCATAACTTGGCTTCCGGCCCCCGGTACCCATGGCGCTCATCGTAGTCGTACAGATTTTGCTGCACGGCGCGACGGGCTGCATCCTGAATCGGTTTGCTCACGGTGGTATGCACTTGCAAGCCTGCACTGTAGGCAAAGTCTTCGCCATACATATCCACCACTTGCTGTCGGACCATTTCGGCGACGTAAGGGGCGGAGGCGGTGATCTGGGCGCCATGGCGGCGGCTAATCACCGGCGCTTGCAGCGCTTCGCGGTACTCCTGCTCGGTAATGTAATTCATCGTCAACATCCGACCGAGCACAATGTTGCGTCGATTGCGTGCATTGGTTGGCGAACGGACAGGGTTTAGTACGGATGGTGCCTGGGGCAAGCCTGCGATAATGGCGATTTCATCCAGTGTTAACTCATCGACGGTTTTACCAAAGTACACCTGAGCCGCAGCACCGACGCCAAATGCACGATGGCCCAGCTCAATTTTATTGAGGTACAACTCGAGGATTTCATCTTTGCTCAGCACCCGCTCAATTTTGACTGCCAGAAAAATTTCTTTAATTTTCCGGATGATTTTCTTTTCACGGGTCAAAAAGAAATTTCGCGCCAATTGTTGGGTGATGGTACTGGCCCCCTGGGTTGCATCGCGGGTGCTGGCGACCACAATGGCGGCCCGCATCATGCCAATCACGTCAAAGCCTGGGTGATCGTAAAAGCGACTGTCTTCTGTAGCCAGGAAGGCCTCAATCAATTGCGGGGGCATTTGATCCAGTGTGAGAGGAATGCGGCGCTGCTCGCCAAACTGCGACATCAGCTCACCATCGGCGGTGAAAACCCGCATTGGGGTTTGCAAACGGACATCTTGCAACTGCCTTACATCAGGCAGATCATCCTTCACATACCAGTAAGCTGCGGCCACCCCCAGGATGGCGACAACAAGCCCAATCAGGCACAAAATCAGTATTTTTTTAAGCCAGGACACCCATCCGCCTCTGTTACAACTGTCAATTTTTCCACTAAACTACTAGTATATAGTCGTTTGTTTTTGAATAAACTCTTTTTATTCCTTTAAAAAGGATCTAAGCTACATTGTATAACAATAACAAATGTAATCACTACGGCTGTGTGTTGCTATGATAAAACAACTGTTCCAAAAGCAGTCTCCAATGATGGTAGGCATCGATATCGGCTCTCACTCGGTGAAAGCCGTGCTGCTGAGTCAGCAACAGGATAAATACCAGCTTGAAGCTTTTGCCATCGAGCCCATGGCCAAAGGTGCCATGTCCGATCGTGAAATTCAGGACATCGAGGCTGTTGGCAATGTGCTGAGTAAGATCCGGAAAAAATTTCCTCGTTCGATCAAGTTTGCTGCCGCCGCTGTGTCGGGGTCGACCGTTATCAGCAAAGTCATTTTTATGGATGTTGCCTTAACCGATGCTGAACTTGAAAGTCAGATCGAAGTCGAGGCAGACAGTTTGATCCCTTATCCGCTGAATGAAGTCAGCATGGATTTCGAAAAGTTGGATATCAACGAATCCGATCCTTCCAAAGTCAATGTCTTGCTGAGCGCTGCCCGCACCGAAAGCGTGGAGAGCAGGGTAGCAGCTCTTGAGCTGGGCAATTTCACCAGCAAGGTGATTGATGTCGAAAGTTATGCGCTGAGCCGTTCGGCCACTTTGTGCATGCAGCAATTACCAGAAGATGCCAAAGACAAAGTGGTTGCCATGGTGGATATCGGTGCGACCATGACCCTGCTGTCGGTGATTGAAAAAGGCAAAACACTCTACACCCGCGATCAGGTTTTTGGTGGCGAGCAATACACCCGCAGTATTTTGTCCTACTACAACAAAAGCTACGAAGAAGCTGAGCAAGCCAAGGTCAGTGGTGACCTGCCTCCAAACTATACTTTTGAAGTACTGGCTCCTTTCCAAACCATGTTGTTGCAGCAAGTGCGGCGTGGTGTTCAGATGTACCTGACCACCAGTGGTAAAGAAAGTATCGATTATTTGGTGATTTCAGGTGGTACTGCGTTGCTGGAAGGAATCGACAAGCTGTTAACCGATGAGCTGGGTATTTACACTGTGATAGCCCGGCCGTTTCATGAGATGGCCTGTGCCAGTACCGTGGATAAAGACTTGTTAAAACGCCAGGGACCGCAGTTAATGGTCGCAGCCGGGCTTGCGTTAAGGAGTTTTTCACCATGGCACATATAAATTTATTGCCCTGGCGTCAGGAAGCTAGAAAAGAGCAGCAAAAACAGTATATTACTATATTGTCAGCTGTGGCTTTAATGAGCTTTATGCTGGTGTTTGTCATCAGCTCAATCTACAGCGCCCGGTTGGAAGGTCAGCAAAAGCGCAATCAGTACTTGCAAGGTGAAATAAACAAACTCAACCGCCAAATTGCTGAGATACGCGATTTGAACGAAACCAAAAACAGCTTGCAGCAACGGATGAGTTTGATTGCTCAACTGCAGGGGGGGCGGAATCAAGGGACACAAATCATGGATGAGGTAGTACGGGTTGTGCCCAGTGGTGTCTATCTGACCAGTCTCGAGAAGCGTGATAATGCCATTTTAATCCATGGACGCAGTGAATCGAACAATCGTCTGGCTAACATGATTCGCCTGGTAGAGGACTCTGCTCTGTTGTCCGACCCTTTGCTCGAGTTTATCGAAACCGGTCGCAGTAACCAGTTGCTGAGTGATTTCAAGATGCATGTCCGGGTTCAGGAGTTCGACGCCATGCAAGGAGAAGCGCCATGAAGCTGGATTTTAAACTGGACTTCTCCAATATCGATGTCAATGAACTGACCCTGGACAACATTGGTAGCTGGCCAGCAGTGGTCAAAGTTATTTTTGCAGTAGTGCTTGCTATCGCTGTGGCTGCACTTAGCCACTACTTGTTGGTAAGCAGTAAGATTGATGATCTCAATGCGGCGCAGCGTCAGGAAGCTCAGCTGCGTCAAGAATACCGCACGAAATATGCCTCGGCGGTGAATTTGGAGCCATACAAGCAGCAAATGGCAGAAATGGAACAGACGTTTTCATTTTTGTTGAAGCAATTGCCGGCGACACATGAGACTCCCGGATTGCTGGATGACATTACCTATATCGGTACCACCAGTGGGCTGAATTTTGTGCGAATTAACTGGATGCCGGAAATTGAGAAAGAGTTCTACACCGAATTGCCCATTCGCATTGAGGTAATTGGTGGTTATCACCAATTTGGTAATTTTGTCAGTGAAGTTGCTCGATTGCCGCGTATTGTCAGTTTGCATGACTTCACCATTAGCTCAGAGCAAAATGGTCAACTACGCTTTAATGTGGTAGCGAAAACATACCGTTACAAGGAGGCTGACCAATGAGGTGGTTATGGTTGGTTCCAGGCATCTTGATGCTGACAGCATGTTTTGATGATTTGTCGGATATTCATCAGTTTGAGGAAGAAGTAAAAGCCAATACCCGGACACGAATCGAGCCATTGCCTGAATTACGCGAGTTTCAACACATTGCGTACCAAAGCAATCAGGCACGAAGCCCTTTTACTTTGCCAAGGCGTGAAGCCATTGAAGAGCGCTTTGTGCAGCAACAGGATTGTCCGCATCCTGATCCGAATCGTCGCCGTGAGCCGCTGGAAAGCTTTGCACTGGATAACCTGGTGATGCGCGGTACTTTGGGTGATAGTACCCAGCTTTGGGCGCTGATTCAGGCGGATGATCAAACTTTGCATCGGGTAACCTCTGGCCATTACATGGGGTTGCACCATGGCAAGGTGCAGCGAGTTACGCCGACCCATGTCGAGCTACTTGAAATGATTCCCGATGGTTCCGGTTGCTGGCAGGAAAGAACAACAACGTTGCAGATGGCTGGATCTGCTAATTAACAGGTGTGTAATGCATGATGGATACGATGACTAAAACAATGAAAAGCCATGTGACATATGCCATCTATATGGCGATGACCCTGACCTTGTTGCTAAGCTTACCAGCTACAGCCGGGCCAGTTCTGCATGATGTGCGTTACAGCCCTTTGATGAGTGGAGAAACTGAGCTCGAGTTTGTCTTCGATCGCTCTGTGCGACAGGAGCCTGAAGTGCAGGTCTTCAATCAGCCTGCTCGTATCGAGTTGCTGTTCCAGCAAGGGCAAATTGATCAAGCACTTGCCAACATTGAGGTTGGCCGTGCGGGTATAAAAACCATCAATGCCTTCGAAGACGATGGCGTCGCCCGAATTGTAGTGTACCTGGAGCAACTGAACCCGTATCAAACCCGGCAGGAAGGCAGTAGCTTTTTCCTTCATCTGAAAGATGCGCGTAGCGAGGCAGCACCAAGACACGATAATGAAATTAAACCACGAACTTTGAATAGCATTCAGGCGATTGATTTTCGTCGGGGCGAGCGTGGCGAGGGACGTGTCTTAGTGTTCTTGCGGAACAATGCCGCTGCAGTCAATGTCTCCGAGCATGGTGGCCGCATTCATCTAGACTTTCACAATACCAGCATCCCGGAAGATATGCTGTACATTTTGGATGTGATGGATTTTGGCACCATTGTTCGTCAAATCGAAACTTTCCATGATAATGGTGTCAGCAGACTGGTGATAGAACCAACTGAGGCTTTCACCCACAGTTACCGTCAGGTCGACAATATTTTCACCCTGGACGTGCAGCGCGATACCACTCAGCGCAGTGTGCTTGGTGGCCGCGACTATCAAGGGCAGGCGATCTCCTTGAACTTTCAAGACATTCCGGTTCGGACTGTGCTGCAGATTATCGCCGATTACAACAATTTTAATTTGGTGACCAGTGACTCTGTCACCGGCAACCTTACTCTGCGACTGGATGGTGTACCTTGGGATCAGGCGCTGGATATTGTGCTGCGGGTTCGTGGGCTCGATAAACGGATGGACGGAAACATTTTGATGGTGGCGCCAACCGATGAACTGGCCAGTCGCGAAGCTCGTGAGTTGCAAGCCCGGCTGGACGTAGAAAACCTGGAGCCGCTGTACTCCGATTTTCTGGTCATCAACTACGCCAAGGCGAGTGATATTGCTGCTTTGCTGCGCAATCAGGACACCAGCCTGTTGACGGAGCGGGGAGCCGTGACTGTAGACGAGCGCACCAATACAATTTTAATTCGCGATACCAGTCGTTCCATTGAAAATGCACGTCGTCTGGTCGAACGATTGGACATCCCTGTGCGTCAGGTGGTGATTGAGTCCCGGATGGTCACGGTGAAAGACAACGTCCAGGAAGACTTGGGGATCCGCTGGGGCTTCTCTGATCAGCAGCGAACCAAAGGAACATCCGGCACTGCAGCAGGCGCCAATGCCATTGCCGGTGGCGTGATTCCAAGCCTGGATCAACGCTGGAATGTCAACCTGCCAGTGACCAATCCGGCCGGTAACATTGCCTTTCATGTTGCACGCCTATCCGATGGTACCATTTTGGATCTGGAGCTTTCAGCGCTGGAGCAAGAAAACAAAGCTGAGATTATTGCCAGTCCAAGGATCACCACATCCAATCAAAAAACAGCCCGTATTGAGCAAGGTACCGAAATCCCTTACGTTCAGGCAGCTTCGAGCGGTGCTACGACTGTTGAGTTTAAAAAGGCAGTGCTCAGTCTGGAGGTGACACCACAAATCACCCCGGATAACCGCATTATCCTCGACTTGGTGATTACCCAGGATACTCGTGGTGATACCGTACAAACACCAACGGGTCCGGCTACTGCTATTGATACGCAGCGCATTCAGACACAGGTGCTGGTGGATAATGGCGAAACCATAGTGCTGGGTGGTATTTACCAGCAACAAGCGATTTCTGCGACCAATAAAGTACCACTCTTTGGTGACATTCCCTACATTGGGCGTTTGTTCAAGAACACCAGTGAGTTCAACGAAAAAACTGAACTGCTGATATTCGTGACGCCAAGAATCCTAACCGAGGGGATGTAAATCCCGATGCTCTGCCAGGACCAGGAAGCTAGCAAATAAGCCTTCCTGGTCTTGGCAAAGACAGCTCAGGGATATTTTTTGAAATAAGCTTGCCAAGCCATCTTCATTACTGACATAATTCAGCGCTTCAAATCTTCGTGGGAGCCTTTGTTCCTGACTTTTAGTTCACCAAGTAATTGAATTAGCACGACGACATATGGCAGAAAAACGTAATATTTTCCTAATTGGTCCTATGGGGGCTGGTAAAAGTACCATTGGCCGTCATTTGGCAGATATGCTGCACCTGGACTTCTACGACTCGGATCAGGAAATTGAACGCAGAACCGGTGCTGACATTGCCTGGGTGTTTGATTTAGAAGGTGAAGCAGGTTTTCGGGTGCGTGAAGAGAACGTCATTCAAGATCTCACCGAAATGCAGGGTATAGTTCTGGCAACAGGTGGCGGCTCCGTCACCAGCAAAGAAACCCGCAATCGCTTATCCGCCCGTGGCATCGTGGTCTACCTGGAAACTCCGATTGAGAAACAGGTGGCTCGTACGCAGCGTGATAAACGACGTCCTTTGTTGCAAACTGAGGAAGACTCGGAAGAAGTGTTGCGTCGACTGGCTGCTGAGCGCAACCCATTGTACGAAGAAATTGCCGACTTTACGGTCCGGACAGACGAGCAAAGCGCCCGCGCTGTCGCCAATCAAATCGTCGAGCAACTGGGTTTCTAACTGTTTTCATCAAGGGGGCTGCCAATGCATCGTGTTCAGGTTGAACTGGGTGAGCGCAGCTACCCAATCCGTATAGATGCAGGCCTGCTGCAGCAGGCCGGCCTAGGCATCAGTGACTATCCTCAGATAGTCATTATCAGCAACGATACCATAGCGCCGCTTTACTTGACTGCCGCTGAGCAGTTATTCGCAGGCTGCACGGTAAAGCATTTTCTTTTGCCCGATGGCGAAGCCTACAAGACACTCGATCAATTCAGCCGCATCATGACCTTTTTACTGGAGCAGCGTTTCCCGCGTGATGGCCTTCTGGTGGCTTTGGGTGGCGGCGTGGTTGGCGATATCACAGGTTTTGCTGCTGCCTGTTACCAGCGAGGGGTTGACTTTATTCAGATCCCAACCACCTTGTTATCGCAAGTCGATTCTTCGGTGGGAGGGAAAACTGCAGTCAATCACCCACTGGGAAAGAACATGATTGGTGCCTTCAAGCAGCCACAACAGGTGCTGATTGATACCGATGTGTTGTCAACGCTGCCTGCTCGAGAGTTCTCTGCCGGTATGGCTGAGGTGATTAAATATGCTCTGATAGCCGACGCCGATTTTTTCTCATTTCTTGAACAGCAGGCAACAGCCATTCGTCAACTGGAACCTGGTGCTCTGGCGCAGGTCATCCGTCATTGCTGCCAAATGAAAGCCGATATTGTCGCGGCCGATGAAACGGAGCAAGGAAAGCGTGCACTGCTGAATCTGGGGCATACTTTTGGTCATGCAATTGAAGCCTGGTTAGGTTATGGCCACTGGCTGCATGGTGAAGCTGTCGCTGCTGGCATGATGATGGCTGCACGGCTTTCTGAGCATCGTGGCTGGCTTACTTTGGACGAGGTGGCGCGAATTCAGGCGTTGCTGCAGCAGTTCGACTTACCGGTAGAGCCTCCATCAGGTATGCAGATAGCCGACTTCTTACCCTTTATGAAAACCGATAAGAAAGTTCGTGCCGGCAGGATGCGGTTTGTGTTGCCGGTGTCCTTTGGTTATAGTGAACTGATTGATGATGTGACTGAACCTGAATTGCTGAGTGTTTTTTCTGAATGTCGCCATCGAGCCTAGCTGAAAAACTGCAAACTCACAGTACCATTTTGCCTTCACAGCGAGAGCTGTTGGAGCGGGTGCTGTTCCAAATAGAGTTCAATGGCTGCCAACATATCCACCTCCAAGGCGGCCCTGGCTCTGGCAAAACAACCCTCTGTTTGGTTTTGGCAGAGCTGTTGTCAGAGTCGATGAACCTCGCCTATTTCCCGGCCCCGCAGGATATGACGACTGCACAGTGTCAGAAGCAGCTGCTGCAGCAATGGTTTGGCGCGGCCGAGTTCGATGCAGATTTATCCAACTTGTTGCAACAGCGCCAAAACCAGCCACTAGCTTTAGTACTGGATGGCCAGGGAGCCTTGCCACTGGCTTGCCTGGCTCAGTTGCGTGCTCATCCAGTGCACATCATTACCACCAGCAATGATTTCCTGCCAGAGGCCGATCTAAACCTGACAATTGCCACGCTCTCTGAAGCTGAAGTGGAGCAGCTGCTGCCCGTGAAAGCCTTGCATGCCATGCCCGCTGCTGAGCGTTTGCAGACGGTGGATGGCAACCTTCACCGTTTGCTGGAGCCTCAGGCTTCCCCGGTAACGGCTCCGCCGGAAGCCCGAAATAGCCAGGCACTGCATTATCGTACGGCCTCTTTGCTGCTTGCTGGAATAGGTTTGTTTGCGGTGTTGCTGTTTTGGTGGCTTTATCCAGCTTCAGAGCAGGAAATCCTTCAGGCTGACAATCAGGGCCCTTTACTGGCCGAAGCCTGGCGGCCTGCCGATACAGGCTACCAAGGGTCTGATAGTGATGGGGAAGAAAAGCTTGGCGCCCCCGAGGCCAGTAACGGCCATGATGAGCTAAGTTTTGCAAATGAAACCCGATCAGATCCCGGGCCTGTTGAGAATGCGCAAGCAGAAACCGAAGTTCAGACTGAACCTCAGCAGCGCACCGAGCAAGCGACAGAGCTGCCTGCTTCGCCAGAGCCGCTGTCGAACAACGATAAGCTGCCTCAGGAACCTTTGCCAGTGGAGGCCGAGGTATCGGCCTGGTCGCATGATGAAGCCTTGCTGTTGGCCATGGCGTCGCATCAGTATGTGTTGCAGTTGGGTGCCTTTGCACAGCCTGCTGCTGCGGAGCGCGTGCGCAGTCAGTACTCAGAGTTGTCGATGTTGATCTATCAGCGGACGATGCAGCAACAACCGCAATGGGTTCTGGTGTTGGCTCCTTATGCCAGTGCCGATGAAGCAAGGGCAAAGCGCACCGAGTTGCCTGCTCTCTTGCAGGCTGAAACGCCTTTTATAAAAGCGATGCAACAAGTTTGGTCAGAGATTGACTCGGTCGAAGATGCAGGAAGCAACTTACCATGAGGACAGCCAAGCAGCGGGCCTTTTTGAAATGGGCCGGAGGAAAATACAGCCTGGTGGAGTCTTTGCAGCGCTTTTTGCCGTCAGGCGATACCCTGGTAGAGCCCTTTGTTGGGGCTGGTTCGGTATTTTTGAATACCAACTACCAACGTTATGTGCTGAATGACATCAATCCAGATCTGATCCAGCTCTACCAAATTGTGAAACAACAACCCACGCAGTTTATTGCCGATGCACGCAGTTGTTTTGTTGAAAGCAGCAACCAAAAAGACTGCTACCTGAGCTTTCGTCAGCGTTTTAACCAAAGCCAGGATCGTTACGAACGTGCCGTGTTGTTCTTGTACTTAAACCGGCATGGCTACAATGGCCTTTGTCGCTACAATTTAAAAGGCATCTTTAATGTGCCTTTTGGCAGTTACAAAAAGCCGTATTTCCCGGAAGCTGAGCTAAACTTCTTTGCCGAAAAAGCACAACAGGCTGAGTTTCGTTGCAGCAGCTACCAGGATATTTTTGCCTCACTGCCGAAAGACGCCGTAGTCTATTGCGATCCGCCTTACGTCCCTTTGAGCAAAACCGCCAGCTTCACCAGCTATGCCCGGCAGGGCTTTAATCTGGATGATCAGGCTAACCTGGCGAATTTGGCAGAGCAGGCTTGTGCTGCCGGCAGTCCGGTGCTGATCAGCAACCACGACACTACCTTAACCCGAAAGCTGTATCAGCAGGCCAGGCTGCACTCGTTGCAGGTAGCACGTTTTATCAGCCAAAATGGCAAAGGAAGACAAAAGGTTGGCGAGCTTTTTGCTCTCTATACACCAACAGCAGACGTAGTTAGCGTAGTACCAAGAATACGGTCAGCATCACAGCCAGTACGAAAAGCACAGCCATAACTAAACCCGCGATGATGTATGGCCAGGGGGTGCTTGCGTTAAAGTCATGCTGACGTTGTTGCTCAGACTGAACGCCAATAAAAGCACCAGCCACAGCCTTCAGTACACGCTTGAATGAAGATGGATTACTGCTGGTCATGTTTGGCAGGCGACATTCGCTCCAACAGTTCAAGCAAATCGACAAAGTGGAATTGAGACGAGCGACTCTGACCTTGCAGCCAGCTAAGCCAGTTAAATTGACTTTGGCATTCGGTGCCTTGTGAGCAGCCAACAGGCGCATAGGAGGAAAGCAGCAACCAAAGACCCAACCCTGCTGTGATGGTAAGGACCATCAGCAGTAAGCGACTTTTGTGCTGAAATAGAGCTTTCATCAATGAAAATCCCGAGCTTCCTGTTATAGGGTCACAACTTAGCAGGAAATGCCCGGAGATACAAGTTTTTTACTTTTCTGCTGACCTGATAAGCAGTTTCCGCTAGAAAGCGGCTGTCAGACCGAAAAAGACCGTACTATCACCACTTTGCTTTTTGGTGGCAAAAGCCGATGCAGTAAGAGTGTCGGTGATGGCATAGTGCAGACTGATAGCAACATCGTACAAGGACTCATCCGAATCTTCCCAGCCTGCATGCAAGCCCAGGCTCCACTGATCACTGAGCGCAAACTCGGTGCTGGCTTCAAGGTAAATGTTGTCGAATTCGTCGTAGTAAAAGGTCAGGCTGGCAAAACCAAAGTCGATGCCAAGGTGGTACTCCAGATAGTCCTCATCGATGCCGTCAAAGCGGTACTGTAAAACACCGATATCCAGCGCAATGCTGTCATTGAGATCAAAGCCATATCCCAGGTAGAGGTTGGTTTCAGATCCTACCTCCTGATCGGTGGTGCCCCAAAAGCCGGCGTAGAAGCCTTGATAATCAGCTTCGATTGCCCCCTGAATGTGGAAGTGATTGGTCAGCTTGTAACCACGGAACAGGTACTTGGTCATACCGCTGACCTCAGCGCTAATACCCACTTCTTCGGCCTGCAGGGTACTAAGGTTGCCAAGGGCGAGTATCAGAGCACTGGCTAACAGGGTTTTCTTCATGGTAGTTGTCCTTGCGTTTTATAAGAGTCAGCATGGAACTCCAAAAAACATGCCAGCATTGTTTCTACTGTAAAAACAATGACTTTCTAAAATTGTGTTGTGTTGCTGCTGACTGACTGTACGCTGATGGTGCAGTGCTGCTTGCTTTTTGTGCAGCAAAGGCGGGTGCTTTTCCGGCGTAAATTCAGTAAAGTAGCCACTCTTTTGGTGCGGAGATTTTAGCCATGCAACCTTACTTAATTGCCCCTTCTATTTTATCGGCCGATTTTGCCCGTTTAGGGGAGGATGTCGACCAAGTGCTGGCTGCCGGTGCAGACGTGGTGCATTTTGATGTAATGGACAACCACTATGTGCCTAATCTAACGATAGGACCTATGGTGTGCCAGGCACTGCGTGATTATGGCATCCAGGCACCGATTGATGTGCATTTGATGGTGGAGCCGGTGGATGCCTTGGTGCCGCAGTTTGCCGAGGCGGGTGCCAGTATCATCAGTTTTCACCCCGAGGCCAGCCGTCATGTGGACCGTACCCTGCAATTAATTCGTCAACATGGTTGTGAAGCTGGTTTGGTGCTGAATCCGGCCACGCCTTTATCGGTATTGGATTATCTGATGGATAAAGTGGACTTGATTCTGTTGATGTCGGTGAATCCTGGCTTTGGCGGGCAAAGCTTTATTCCTTCGACCTTGCAGAAGCTGAAACAGGTGCGGCAGCTGATTGACCAATCCGGCCGACCAATTCGGCTGGAAGTCGATGGCGGCGTGAAAACCGATAACATCGCCGAGATTGCAGCCGCTGGCGCCGATATGTTTGTGGCTGGCTCTGCCATCTTTAACAGCCCGAGCTACCGGGATACCATCGATGCGATGCGGACAGAGTTAGCCAAAGTGCCCTAACAGCTGCTGCCTTTAACCGCTGCATGCGGTTATACTGCATGATTCGTTTAAACACCCTATTACGGACAAGATTTATGACAAGCAAGCCGATCGTGCTCAGTGGAGCGCAACCCTCAGGACAACTGACCATTGGCAATTACCTGGGCGCACTGCGGCAATGGGATCAGATGCAGGACGACTACAATTGCTTGTATTGCATCGTCGATTTGCATGCCATTACCGTGCGGCAAGACCCGGAGGCGCTCAGAAATGCTTCCCTGGACAGCCTGGCGCTGTATTTGGCCTGTGGCATTGATCCTAAGCGCTCCAGTATCTTTATGCAGTCCCATGTTGCTGAGCACAGTCAACTGGCCTGGGTACTCAATTGCTACACCCAGTTTGGTGAATTGGGGCGAATGACGCAGTTTAAAGACAAATCCGAGCGTCACAACAACAACATCAACGCCGGTCTTTTTACCTATCCGGTGCTGATGGCGGCCGATATTTTACTGTATCAGGCCAATCAAATTCCGGTCGGCCAGGACCAAAAGCAGCATTTAGAGTTGGCCCGTGATGTCGCCATGCGTTTTAATGCCCTGCATGGCGATGTCTTTACCGTACCAGAGCCTTTTATTCCCAAAGTCGCAGCCCGGGTGATGAGCCTGCAGGATCCGACGAAGAAAATGTCAAAATCCGACGACAACCCGCAAAACTTCATTGGTTTGTTGGAAGATCCCAAAGTCATCGCCAAGAAAATCAAACGGGCTGTGACCGACTCCGACGATCCGCCGCGAGTGACCTTTGATCTGGAAGCCAAACCAGGGGTAGCCAATTTGTTGAGTATATTAAGCGGCGTTACCGGCAAAACGGTGGCAGAGCTCGAGGCCGAGTACGAAGGCAAAATGTACGGTCATTTAAAAACCGACGTGGCAGATGCCGTGGTCGCCCTGCTCGAGCCTCTGCAGCAGCGCTTTAAAGAAATCCGGGCCGATCAAAATCTGATGCACCAGGTACTGCATCAGGGGGCTGAGCAAGCGCGGCACCGTGCTGCACAGACTTTACGCAACGTCTACGACGCCGTCGGCTTTGTCTTACCTTAATGAGTGCTTGAGTGAATACACCACTGTCACTGACTGCTGTTGAGGGCTTATTGTTTTTCCTGGCGGCGGCCAGTGGCGGCATGCTGCGTTTTTGGTTGAGCAATCAGCTGAGTCGCTGGCTTGGCATGGCTCTGCCCTGGGGCACCCTGGCGGTGAATGTCAGCGGGGCTTTTGCCATTGGCTACCTGGCAGCATGGTTGCTGGCCGGGGCCAACTCCTCCCTCTGGCTGATTGTGGGTATTGGCTTCTTAGGCGCTTACACCACGGTTTCAAGTTTTAGCTGGCAAAGCTTCAGCTTCTGGCATTCGGGTAGAGCAGCCCGAGCCATGGCCAATGTTGGACTAACCATACTGCTTGGTATTATCGCGGTCGCCTTTGGTTTTTACTGGGGGCAAGGGTGAGCATTCGTCCGCACATCTACTTGCTGGTTGGGCTGGGCTCTGGTTTAGGGGCCAGCCTGCGCTTGCTGCTGTCTGTTGGGCTGCATCAGCCGGAAACACTCTGGCCCTGGGCGACCTTGTTGGCCAATTGTGCCGGCTCCATGGCCATGGGGTTTTATGCCACCATGGTCAGCGAGCAGGGCGCCTGGCAAGTCAGTGAGGCGCAAAAGCAGTTTGTGCTGGCCGGCTTTTGCGGTGGTTTTACTACCTTTTCGGTGTTTAGCCTGGAATGCCTGTGGTTGGTGCAAGCGGGGTATCCCGGGCTGGCAGTCAGTTATGGGGGGCTGTCGTTGCTTGCCTGGCTGTATTTTGTGTTTGTTGGCTACAGGCTGGCTAAGCGCTATTCACTGGTCTAAACTGCTAAAAAAAGCGCTTCTTTTCAGGATACTTACCGTTGATGCTTAGCACCCGCCATACCAACTTCTGGTTGTTCAGTATCGCCCTGTTGCTCATCATCATTATGCTTTCTGCCGCCTGGTTGGCGCAGCAGCAGCGTGACGCTGTATTGATGGCAGATCTGGATAGGGTGCATCAATTGCAGGTGCAGTCGATGCAGCAACTGCAATTTCAGTTGCAGCAAGATGCCCTGATTGCCGCCGATCTGGTGTACGCCAACAGCACGGTGCGTACATTGGTGGCTGAAGCGGCTGCACGCTTCCAGCAGCAACAGGACCCGGCCGGCTTTAATGATATCCGTAGTCAGCTGATGGCTGAACTTGCCCCCAGCTGGCAGGCTCTGCAGCCCTTTGCCATTCGGCAATTGCAGTTCCATCTGGTACCCGATGTTGTCTCGCTATTGCGGGTGCACCAACCTCAGCATCACAGTGACAGCCTGGCGGATATCCGGCCTATGGTGCTTGAGGTTCAGCAGCAAGGGCAGGCCATGGCTGGGCTGGAGGTCGGTCGGTTTGGTCTTGGCGTTCGGGCCGTGCTGCCCATCAAAGCCAGCGATGATAGCGTGATTGCCAGCATGGAAACTGGCTTTGCATTGAATGATCTTATTTGGCAACGGCAGCAACAGCTGCGTCAAAAAGGCGTGCATGATGCTGGTATTTCAGTGCTGGTGAGTGCACGCTTGGGAGAGCAGTTTGTCTATCCGCTTCAGGATGCGCACCCTGATTGGTTGATTGATGTCGAAACTGACAATCGCATGTCCTACTGGTTGCAGCAGCTGCTTTTTCCTTCCCGGGTAGCGAGTCCGCAGTCGCTGCATGTAATGCACAATGAACACCACTACGCACTGAGCCTGGTGCCCTGGCACAGTTATGGCCAGCAGATGGAGGCGTCCGCTGCGGTGGTGTTGGTGAGTTGGCAGGATATCAGCTCCATGATTGCAGCGCACCAAGCGCAAAACAGACAAATTTGGGGTCTTTGGCTTGGGGCCATTGTCATCAGTGTGCTGGCGCTGTTTTTTCTGGTTAAACGGCTGCAAAAAGCCACCGCGCACTCGTTGCAAAAACAACAGCAGGCACTGCGCTGGTCTGAGCAGCGGTTAAAAGCATTGTTCAGCTTGTCGCCCCTGCCTATTTTACTTAATCGCATGGAGGATGGTGCTTTTATCGAGGCCAACCACGCGATGGAGCAACTGGTTGGCTACAATCAGCAAGAGTTGGCCGCGTTAAGTTATTGGGATCTAACGCCTGAGATTTACGCGGATGATGAACAAAAGCAACTGGAATCATTGCAAAGTAAAGGCCGCTATGGGCCTTACCGCAAACAATACCGTCACAAGGATGGGCACTTAATTGATATCGAGCTCAACGGCGTGCGCTTTGAAAACCCGGCAGGCGAGTCGATGATTTGGACCATAGTGATGGATCTGACTGAGCGCAACAAGCTCGACAAAATGAAAGACGAGTTTATTGCTACGGTGAGTCACGAGCTTCGTACGCCACTTACCTCCATTGCTGGCTCTTTATCATTGGTACTGGCTGGCGCAGCCGGTGAGTTGACCGAAAAAAGCCGTAAGATGCTCAGCATTGCCGAGCGCAACAGCAAGCGACTGACCTTGCTGGTGAACGACTTGCTGGATATGGAAAAGCTGGCGGCCGGCAAGGTTGCTTTTTTCCCGGAAATTATCCCGCTGCAGACTTTGTTGCAAGACGCGATGGAGCAAAACAAGCCCTTTGCCGATAAGCATCAAATTCAGTTGTTGCTGGCCAATGCGCCGGCTGCAGCCATTTTTGCCGATCCAGCCCGGATCCAGCAAGTGCTTACCAATCTTATTTCCAATGCGGTGAAGTTTTCGCCAGCCGGCAGTCAGGTCTGTATTCAGGCTGAGCTTGGCAAGGATAAAGTGCGGATTGGCATTCAGGACGAAGGGCCGGGCCTGAGTCAGGAGGAAATCAGCTCTTTATTTCAGCGCTTCTCGCAACTGAATAACAGTACGACCAAACAACAAGGTGGCACTGGCCTGGGCCTTGCTATTTGCCGGGAAATCATTCATCAGTCGGGTGGTAGCATTGGTGTGGACAGTGTACCCGGCCAGGGGGCTTTTTTTTGGTTTGAGTTGCCACTTGCAGACATGGGCAGTGAGCAGAGCAGCCTGGAAAAAGTGCTGGTGGTTGAAGACGATGCCGATATCGCTTCGATGCTCGCTGCCATGCTGCAGCAAGAAGGTTTTGAAGCCGACTGGGCACCGGATACCGCCACCGCCTGGCAGTTGCTTGCAAAGCAGCATTATCGCTTGTTGACGTTGGATCTTAGGCTGCAAAATGAACATGGCAGCGACTTCTTTTTACGCTTGCGCGATAACCCTGCTACCCGCGACCTGCCGGTATTGATTATTTCTGCTTATCTGCAAGAGGGAAAGGTGCAGCTGGCGAGTATGGCACAAGCTATTGACTGGCTGGAGAAACCGGTGCAGCAAGAGGTGTTGGCGGCAAAGTTAACCCAGCTGCTCGAGCAGGCAAGCTGGCAACAGGATGCCAGAGTCCTGCATGTCGAAGATGACGAGGACATCACCACCATAGTGCAAGCCCATCTGGAGGCACACTGCCGTTATTACAAAGCTGCAACGCTGCAGAAAGCCCGGATGTTGCTGCATCAACATCAGTTTGATCTGTTATTGCTGGATATTGGCTTACCGGATGGGTTAGGCTGGGATTTGCTGCAAGACATCCGGGCATTGCAAGGCGATATTCCGGTGCTGGTTTTCTCGGCGCAAGACTTATCGGTGCATCAGCATGGCAAGGTGCAGGCGACCTTCGCCAAATCCAAAGTGGAACCAGCCGAGTTGGTTAAGCGTATCAAAGCTATACTCAGTAATGAATAAGCGGCGCACTCAGTGGCTAGTGCAAATAAAAAGGAGAGTGCTATGACGTTAAACCGCATCATGCATGTTGAAGACGATGAGTCCATCCGTATGGTGGCTGAGATGGCATTGGTGGATGTGGCAGGTTTTGAGTTGCTCAGTTGTGACAGCGGTCAGTCGGCACTGGCGCAAGCCGAAGCTTTTGCGCCAGAGTTGGTTTTGCTGGATGTGATGATGCCCAGAATGGATGGCCTGCAAACATTGGCAGAGCTACGCAAGCTGCCATCACTGGCGACTACCCCGGTGGTTTTTATGACGGCCAAAATACAACAAGCAGAAAAACAGCAGTACCTGGATGCAGGGGCGATTGCGGTGGTGGAAAAACCCTTTGAGCCGATGGAGCTGGGCGATACCTTGCGCGCGCTCTATCAACAAGCCCGCCAGGCTTAGGAGCATTGACTGCATGCAGCCACCAAAGATACCCGAATGCGAAGCCGAACGTTTGCAGTCCTTGCAGTACACCGGGCTGCTGGATACCCCGAGCGAGCCCCGCTTTGATCGTTTGACCCGGCTGGTGCAGCAGTGCTTGCAAACCGAGATTGTGTTGATTTCGTTGGTGGATGCAGAGCGGCAGTGGTTTAAATCAAAACAGGGGTTGGACGCATGCGAAACCGGCCGCGACATTTCTTTTTGTGGTCATGCTATTTTAGAATCGGATATTTTTCAGATCCCCGATGCCAGCCAGGATCCCCGCTTTGCCGATAACCCCCTGGTGACAGGAGCGCCTCACATTCGTTTTTATGCCGGGGCACCGCTGCAGGTCGACGGGCATAATATCGGTACCTTGTGTCTGATTGACGCCAAACCCCGCACCCTGGATGCAGGCGAGCAAGCCATTTTACGTGAGTTTGCCAATGCCGTGCAGCAGGAAATCCAGGATCGCTTGCAAGAGCAGGCGCACCAGCAACTGGCCGAGCGTGAGCTGCGCTATCGCTCGGTACTGGAAGGAACCCGTATCGGTACCTGGGAATGGAATGTGCAAACCGGGGCGACCACTTTTAACGAGCGCTGGGCGGAGATTGTTGGTTATACCTTGGATGAGTTGGCGCCTATCACCATCGATACCTGGCTAGGCCTGGCCCATCCGGAGGATTTAACAGCGTCGGCTGCCTTACTGGAGCGGCATTTTTCGGGCGAGCTTGAATTTTACGACGTCAAGTGCCGGATGAAGCACAAAGCGGGGCATTGGGTTTGGGTGCATGATCGGGGCCGGGTGGTGACCTGGACCGACGATGGCAAACCTTTGATGATGTATGGTACCCATGCCGACATCACCGAACAAAAGCAGGCCGAGATGCAGCTGGCAGAACAGCGCAGCCTGTTTGAGCAGATTCTTGAACAAACCATGGCTGGGTATTGGGATTGGCACATCCAGGACAACACCGAGTATCTTAGCCCATCCTTCAAAATGATGTTTGGGTATCATGATGATGAAATGGAAAACTCACCAGAAGCATGGCAAAAAATTGTTTTTCCAGATGACCTGACCAAAGTTCTGGCTTCTTTTGAGCAGCATATAGATAGCCAAGGGGAGAAACCCTTTGATAATGTGGTGCGCTATCGGCATAAAAATGGCTCTACCGTTTGGGTACGTTGTCTTGGTAAAGTGATTGAGTGGTCAGAGGACAACAAGCCGATCCGAATGGTAGGTAGTCATGTAGATTTGACCCAAGAGATGCAAGTCAGAGAAGCCTTGCAACAAAGCCGCGATCAATTCCAAACCCTGGTGGCCAATATTCCCGGTATCACCTACCGCTGTCTGGCTGATGAGCACTGGACCATGGTGTACATGAGCGGCAGCATCGATCCGCTATCCGGCTATCCGGCCAGTGACTTTATTCAAAACAAGGTGCGTAGCTATGCCAGTGTCATCCATCCGGATGACAGCGACTACCTGGAGCAGGCCATAGCTAAAGCCGTTGCTGAGAAAACCAGCTGGCTGCTACATTACCGGGTTATCCACAAAGATGGCAGTATTCGTTATGTCGAAGAGCGAGGCATGGGCGAGTACCTTGATGACGGCAGCCTGCGCTGCTTGGATGGTTTTATTCTGGATGTAACCAGCGAAAAAGCATTGAAACGTCAGTTGCTGAAGTTAACTGAGCAACTGCCGGGGGTGGTGTATCAGTTTCAGCAATGGCCGGATGGCCGGACGGCCTTTCCCTATGCCAGCAACCAATTTAAATTAATTTATGGCGTGCTGCCGGATGAGGTGAAAGAGGATGCCAGCAAGGCCTTTGCTGTTATCAACCCGGATGACCTGCCTGCACTGGTTGCCAGCATTGAACGCTCAACCCAGGATCTGTCGCTATGGCAGCATGAGTACCGCATTCGAAAAGAGAACGGTAGTCTGGCTTGGGTCTCTGGCCGGGCCATGCCGGAAGCCATGCCGGATGGCAGTGTGCTCTGGCATGGGTACATTTACGATGTTACCGAAACCAAACAGTATTATCTGGCACTGGAGCAAGCCAACGAGCAGCTGCATCTGGCGCAGCAACGGCTGGAGCTATCCAGCCAGCAGGCACAAATTGGCTATTGGCAGGCATCTCTTAGAACCGGTTCCTTGTGGTGGTCACCGATGATTTATGATGTCTTTGGTTTTGATGCTTCCACCACAGAGCCCAGTGTGGCTTTGTTTAAAAGCACTGTGCACCCGGATGACTTGCCGTTGGTCGAGGCCAGTGAGGAAAAAGCCAAGTTTACCGGTTTGCACGATGTGGTGCACCGCATTATCCGCCCGGATGGTGAAATCCGCTGGGTGCATGAATTGGCGCAAATGCTGCCTGAGTCTGATAACCCGGAGCTCATCATGATTGGCTCGGTGCAGGATGTGACCGAGCGCATGCGCATGCAAAAGATGAAAGATGAGTTTATTTCCACCGTCAGTCATGAGCTGCGAACGCCGCTGACCTCCATCAATGGGGCCTTAAAGCTGTTGTTGGCGACCCAAAGCAGTTCCATGACTGAAAAAGGACAAAAGCTGCTGCAGGTTGCCAGCAGCAACAGCAGCCGGTTGCAGCACCTGATCAACGATTTACTGGATATTGAAAAGTTGATTGCCGGTAAAATGAATTTTGAGCTGAAAACACTGCCGATCTTGCCCTTATTGCAGCAAGCCATCTCGGATCATTCGACCTTTCTCGAAAAAGCTGGATTGCAGCTGCAGCTGGACATAACGCCGCCGGCAGATCAGGCCAAAGTGGTGCTGGATGAGCACCGCTTGCAGCAAATTTTGGCCAATTTGCTGTCCAATGCGATGAAGTATTCACCTTCGCAAGGTGTGGTCACCCTTCAGGCCAGATTGACTGGCTCCGAGTTGGAGATTGCTGTGCAGGATCAAGGGCCTGGTATCCCGCTGGCATTTCATGACCATCTGTTCGAACGCTTTTCTCAGGCCGATGCCAGCAGCGCTAAAGAAAAAGGTGGCACAGGTTTAGGTTTGGCACTTTGCAAAGAGTTGGCTGAAGGTATGGGCGGACGCATAGCGCTCGATACCAGTTACCAGCAAGGGGCTCGTTTTTGCGTCTGGTTTTCGCTTGTGTCTTGAGCTTGGTTGTAGGGAGTAGCTGTGAGTTCTGAGAACAAAAACAATACACACCAACAGCGTTTTGCTGCCTTGCAGCAACGTTTTATCGAGACGTTGCCGTCTAAGACCGCGATGATGGAGGAGCAATATCAGAAGCTGGTTGCAGGTGAGCAGGCTGCTTTCACAGAGCTGATTGCTATCAGCCACCAGCTAAGTGGTTCTTGCGGAACATTTCGCTTAACGGAACTGGGCCAACAGGCACGAGAGGTTGAGCAGCTTGCGCTGAGCATGCAGCGAGAACAAAGGCTTGAGGCAGCTCGGTTATCCGAGCTTGAGAAGGCTGTGGCTGCTTTTCATCATCACATGCAACAAGTGCTGGCGGCAGGGGACGCTGTTTCAGAAAGTCAGGCCATCACCAGGCTGGCGCCTGAGCAGATATGGTTGTTGCTTGATAACAATGACCTCACCGCTGAATTGACGAATCAGCTGAGCGCTTTTGGCTATCCGCTGCAGATGTTTACTTCCTACCAGGATTGTTTGGAAAGCTTAGCCAGCCAGTCTCCAGCCTTGTTGTACTGCTCTGCCAGCCTGGATGATGGGGTGAGCCAACTGTTCGAGCAACAGCAACTGTTAAAGGTGATGCAAGACAGGCAGATCCCCTGGATGCTGTTCAGCGACCAGGATAACTTTTCGCTGCGGGTGCAGGCGGCGCGGTATCAGGCGCAGGCGTTTTATGTCTCACCGCTGGATGTGCCCGCCATGTTGGGACGAATTTCGGACTTAGCGGAGCAGCAGGCTGAGTCAGGCGGCCGTGTCTGTGTCATGGACGATGATGCACTTTTGGCGGAGCACTTTGCCTTGACGCTGCAAACGGCTGGCATTGATTGTCAACTATTGACCAGCCCTGAAAGCCTCATTGCCGATATTCTGCAGTATCAGCCGGATCTGGTGTTGTTGGATCTCCATATGCCAACCTACAGCGGGCCAGAGCTTGCGGGGGTGATCCGCCAATACGACACACTGAAAAGCTTGCCCATTGTGTATTTATCGGCAGAGCAGGACAAAGCGCAGCAACTGAAAGCCATGGCCTTTGGTGCCGATGACTTTTTAACCAAACCCATCAGCGATGCACAGCTGGTGAAGGCGGTGCAGGTGCGTCTGCGGCGCAGTCGCGAGCTGAAAAACCTGATTGTTAAAGACAGCCTGACCGGTTTAATGAAACACAGTGCCATCAAAGAAGCGGCGGTGTTGGAGTATCAGCGCGCCAAACGCAGTGGTAACACTTTTTGTCTGGTGATGGTGGATATTGATCATTTTAAAAGTGTGAATGATCGTTTTGGTCACGCCATGGGCGACCTGGTGATTACCACTCTGGCTACCTTGCTGCAAAAGCGCATTCGGCGCACCGATAAAGCAGGGCGTTATGGCGGTGAAGAATTTCTGTTGGTGTTGCCGGAGTGTGCATCTGAGGATGCTTTGCAGCTGATGCAGAGCATCTTAGACAGCTTTAATACCATCGTTTTTCACAGCAGTGCACAAGACTTTGCCTGCAGCTTTTCAGCCGGTATTGCTTGCAGCAGCCAAGGGTTTGACGATGCCGAGTCTATGCTGGCCCAGGCAGATGAAAAACTTTATCAGGCAAAATCGCTTGGCCGAAACCGGGTGCTTGCATAGAATACCCCTTTTTAGTTTTAAGTGAACTCATCTACGAGTGAGTCGCTTGTCAGTGCGGACAATTGCATGCTGCTTATGATAGACAACTACGATTCCTTTACCTGGAATCTGGTGCAGTATTTCCAGCAACTTGGTGAGCAGGTGGTGGTACGCCGGCACGATGCGATTGACCTGGCCGGTATTGAACAGCTAGCGCCGGACTATCTGGTGATTTCGCCTGGCCCTGGTACCCCTGCTCAGGCCGGCATTTCACTGGACGCTGTTCGGCACTTTGCCGGCAAGATCCCATTGCTTGGGGTTTGCCTGGGGCACCAAGTGATTGCGCAGGTGTTTGGTGGCCAGGTGGTGCGGGCGCGTCAGGTGATGCATGGTAAAAACTCCTGGATCCACCATCGGCAACAGGATTTATTTCAAGGCTTGCCGAATCCGTTAAGCATTACCCGTTACCATTCCCTGGTGGTGGCTGCAGACAGCTTACCCGACTGTCTGGAGCCTCAGGCCTGGACCGGGCAAAGTGCTAAGCCAGACGAACTGATGGCGCTTCGACACCGCGATTTGCCGGTGTTTGGCGTGCAATTTCATCCGGAAGCCATCCTGTCTGATGCTGGTTTGGCGCTGCTGCAGAACTTTTTGCAACAGAACATTGTATTGCACAACAAGGTGCAAGCCGATGGTGTGGCTTGACAGTCAAGGTCCTGCTGCGTAATTTTTAACAATCAGCCCGTCAGTCGTACTGGCTATTCAATACGAGGTTTTTTGTGGTGAAGAATGCCAGCATGGTAGGCAACGATTATTCCTTGCGTTTTTTTGATGTACTGATAGGGGTCGACCCTGTCAGGCGGCAACAAAAAGCACAGCAGCAAAGCCCTGACAAAGAGCGAACCTTGCTGGCGGTAGAAGCTGCTGCCCGGGAAGCACGGCTGGCTGATGCCAAGGCCAAAGAGCAGTTTGGCGAATTTGCTCAAGCACATTTGCATGACCAGGTCGCCGACTTGCTGGCCGAGCGGTTGACCTCATTGGATGATGTTAAAGCCAGTTTGTTTGATCTAACTCCAGACTTTTATAGCTTGTTGGATTTACTCAGTGCTAAAGCGGTGACTTTGAATCAGTTGGACCCGGCTATCAAGAAAATCCCCTGGTTGGAAGCGGACCTTTTAAAGCTTATTAACCAACCGAAATACCGGGGGCGCACCGCATCGGGGGGCTTGATCAAAGATGTGAAAACCGGCCTGGGCTTTTTGGGTATTGAAGCCCTACAATACCTGATTCCGGTGTATGGGATGAAGCGCTGTATGCCTCATTCGACAGAGCCCTTTCATGAGTTAAAAAACGTACTCTGGGAGTACAGCCTTGCGACCGCCAATGCGGCCAAAGCTTTAGCCGGCTTGTACCGGGAACATGCCTTTACCGTGTTTTGCGCCGGTCTTTTTCATACGCTAGGCCATGTGGCTGTGACCCGCAATTATTTAAAACTTTACCAGCAAGTTAAGCGCGAAGAGCTGTTGAAGGCCCGTGAAGCCCGGGACATTAAACTGATCGATGCACTGGACGTGTTGGAGCCGGAAGCCGACTTTCTGAGCGAGCAACTGACCGAGCATGCTGCGGTGCTAAGTGCCGATCTCACCTCCCGTTGGGGGTTGAAACGCTTGCCTTTGTGCCAAACGCTGGATCAGTTGGCCGAAGGAGTGGGTTACAGCGGTGCTTCACCGATGGCGAGAGTCGTGCAGCAAGCGCAGACCTTTGTGCAGTGGCAGCAATTAAAAAAGCGGCAGCGTTTAACACCAGAAGAGATGCAGCAGATGCTAAAAGCAACGGGCATCACCAAGGATGCCTTGCAGCTATTGGTGCAAACCAACTTACTTAAGCTTGATACCTGACTTAAGCTAGGGCGTGTTGACCTTTGCTGTTTAGATTTTGTTCGCTCTGGCGGCGCTTTGATCGCGAAACGAGGAGCGTAGTTTAGTGATTCTAAATGAGTGACGAGTGACAAAGAGCAGAGCGTCGCCAGACGAACCCTTCGGGCAGCGCTTGGCTGGCATTTCTACTGCGTTAAAGCTTGTTTCATGTAGAATAACTACACCTTACAACCTTTGCCTTGTATAAATACCAGCCAAGCAGCTGCAAAAACAAACAGCAAAGGTCAACACGCCCTTAATCGCTGATATTTTTTTCCAATAAACATGCAAAGCGTCACTCCCTGACTTCCGGCGCCTTGCATTCAGCCAACAGAGGCGGCTGCTTGGCTGCTTCTGACTTAGTCTGAATTTACCCTGAATAAAGGCTGCTTAGTTATTCACTCCGATTGCAAATATATCTGTAGCCCTTGATTTTATTGGCTTTGCGCGATTTCAGGGGGGAGACAGCACTGAATTATTCTGCAATAATGAGCTTAATTCGAGCCGTTAAAAAGAGGTCATTGAGCAATGGCAGAACATATTCAGGTCACCCGCAGTTTGTTTGATGAGGTTATGGTACCTAACTACGCCCCGGCCGCTATGATTCCGGTGAAAGGTCAGGGATCACGGGTTTGGGATCAGCAAGGGCGGGAGTACGTCGATTTTGCCGGTGGTATCGCCGTCAGCAGTCTGGGGCATTGCCACCCGGCTATGGTGAGCGCTTTAACCGAGCAGGCTGGCAAGCTTTGGCATCTGAGCAATGTGCTGACCAATGAGCCTGCACTGCGGTTGGCCAGCAAACTGGTGCAGCAGACCTTTGCTGAAAAGGTCTTTTTTGCCAACTCGGGTGCCGAGGCCAATGAAGCAGCTTTCAAGCTGGCCCGTCGTTGGGCGCTGGATGTTCACGGTGAGCACAAGCAAGAGATTATTTCCTTTAGCAAAAGCTTTCATGGCCGTACCTTTTTCACCGTAACGGTAGGTGGCCAGGCGAGCTACTCCGATGGCTTTGGTCCCAAGCCAGGCGCGGTGCTGCATGCGGAATTTAACAATCTGGACAGTGTCAAAGCCTTAATCAGTGAGCGTACCTGTGCTGTGGTGCTGGAGCCAATCCAGGGCGAAGGCGGTATTATTCCTGCCACTCAGGCCTTCCTGGCTGGTGTTCGGGCACTTTGTGATGAGCATCAGGCCTTGCTGGTGATGGATGAAGTACAAACCGGCGTAGGCCGGACTGGCCAGTTGTATGCCTACATGAACTACGGCGTGACGCCGGATATTCTAACCACGGCAAAATCTCTGGGCGGCGGCTTCCCGATTGGTGCTATGCTCACCAGCACCGAGATTGCTAAGCATCTGAAGGTTGGAACCCATGGCACCACTTACGGCGGCAATCCGCTGGCCTGTGCGGTGGCGGAAGCGGTGATTGATACCGTCAATACCCCCGAAGTACTTGAAGGCGTTTTGGCCAAAGAGCAATTGTTCCGGCAGCGTCTTGAGGCCATCAACGAACAGTACCAGGTGTTCAGTGAGGTGCGCGGCAAAGGGATGCTGCTGGGTGCTGTGTTAAATGAACGCTTCCAGGGGCGTGCCCGGGACTTCTTCCTGGCAGCAGCTGAGCAGGGGCTGATGGCATTGGTGGCAGGCGTGAATGTGGTGCGCTTCGCACCATCACTGGTGATCACCGAGCAAGATATTCAGGATGGTATGGACCGTTTTGAAAAAGCTGTCGCTCAGGTTGTGAGCGCAGCTTAACGCAAAAAAGCAATAAGGCGTTTAAGCGTCAACATGAAGCACTGAGGCAGCCTGGCTGCCTCTTTTATCTGTTCCTAACTGGAGTAAGCGACAATGATTGTGATTCGCCCAATCCGTGCCAATGACTATGCCGCTTTGTACGACATCGCGGTCGAGTCTGGCCATGGCTTTACCTCCTTGCCGGTCAATGATGAGCTGTTGATGCGGAAAATCAGCCGCTCTGAGCGCTCTTTTCAAAAAACCGTGACCGCGCCCGGGGATGAGGGCTATTTATTTGTGCTGGAAGACACCGACACCGGCTTGGTGATGGGAACCAGCGCTTTGGAAGCCGCCGTTGGCCTGGATGATGCGTTTTATCATTACCACCTGGGTAAGGTGGTGCACAGTTCACGTTCGCTGAATGTTTATAAAACAGTCGATATTCTAACTCTGTGCAACGATTACACCGGAGCCAGTGAGCTTTGTACCTTGTTCCTGCGTGAGAACTGCCGTCAGAAGAACAATGGCAAGCTGCTGTCTAAATTTCGCTTCCTGTTCCTGAAAGAGTTCAGCGAGCGTTTTTCCGATCGTATTATTGCTGAAATGCGCGGCGTCTCCGATGAAAATGGCAACTCTCCTTTCTGGCAGTGGTTACAGGAGCACTTTTTTTCAGTAGACTTCCCGACAGCCGACTATCTGACTGGCATCGGGCAGAAAGTGTTCATTGCTGAGTTGATGCCGAAATACCCAATTTACGTCAGCTTGCTGAGCAAAGAAGCTCAGGCTGTGATCGGCCAGGTGCATGGCAAGACCCGACCGGCGATTTCGTTGCTGCAATCCGAGGGTTTTTCGCACCGCGGTTATGTCGACATCTTTGACGCAGGTCCGACGGTTGAAGCCAACCTGGAACACATCCGTTCGGCCCGCGACAGTGAAAAGCGCCGGGTACGGATTGGCGATGTCGGTCAAGGCACGGCGTACATGGTGTGCAACACTCAGCTGGAAAACTTCCGGGCGACCTGGCTTGAGTTGTCCGTGCCAGAAGACAGCGATGAAGTGGTGCTGCCTGCTGCCTGCGCAGAAGGCTTATTGGTCCAGGCCGGTGACTGGGTTCGGGTCACCAGAATTTAATTCCAGCCTGACGGCTTGCAGTCGTTGGGCCATTATCAGGGGAAAAGCATGACAGGTCCTGTACAGTTTATTCAAGGTGAGTGGGTTGCCGGCGAAGGCCATACCTTTGTCTCACTGGATCCCGCTAAAAATCAACAAGTCTGGCAAGGTGCCGCAGCGTCGGTTGCGCAGGTCAATGCCGCTGTTGCTGCCGCTCGTGCCGCGCAGTACAACTGGAGCCTGCAATCCTTTGACGAGCGGCTGGCCATTGTCAAAGCCTTTGGCGAACAGCTGGCAGCAAAAAAAGAAGTGCTGGCCGGTTGCATTGCCGAAGAAACAGGCAAGCCTTTGTGGGAAACCCGTACCGAAGTAGCTGCCATGATTGGCAAAATTGACATCTCGGTCCGGGCCTATCAAGAGCGGACCGGCACCAAGGAAAACCCAATGCCGCAAGGCAAAGCCTTTGTGCGCCATAAGCCACATGGTGTGGTTGCAGTATTCGGTCCTTACAACTTCCCCGGTCATTTGCCCAATGGCCACATTGTACCAGCCTTGTTAGCTGGCAATACGGTGTTGTTTAAGCCTAGCGAGCTGACACCCAAGGTGGCGGAGTTGACGGTGAAGTTGTGGCAGCAGGCAGGTTTGCCAGCTGGTGTGCTGAACTTGCTGCAAGGCGAAGTGGAAACCGGCAAAGCACTGGCCAGCCACGATGACATTGATGGCTTATTCTTTACCGGCAGCTCCCGCACCGGTCATATTCTGCATCAGCAATTTGCCGGTCGGCCGGAAAAAATTCTGGCGCTGGAAATGGGCGGAAATAACCCCTTGTTGGTGCAAGATGTGGCCGATATTGATGCCGCCGTGCATGACATCGTGCAGTCCGCTTTTATTTCTGCCGGCCAGCGTTGTACCTGCGCGCGGAAACTGTTTTTACCAGCCAACGAGCAAGGTGATCGCATCCTGGCCCGCCTGCTGGACGTCGCAGCCAACATCAAAGTGGGCCTGTACGATGACGAGCAGCAACCTTTTATGGGTTCGATGATCTCGGTGGCAGCCGCCAAAGGCATGCTGGCTGTGCAAGATGAGCTGCAAAAGCTGGGTGGGCGCTCCTTGTTGACCATGAAGCACCTGAAACCCGATACCGCTTTGGTCAGCCCGGGCATTATCGACTGCACCGATATTCAGGACTTCCCGGACGATGAACATTTCGGCCCTTTGCTGAAAGTCTTTCGTTTTACCGATTTTGATGCCGCCATTGATGCAGCCAACCGCACCAGCTTCGGCTTGTCTGCCGGCTTGCTAAGCGACAGTGCTGAGCTTTATGAACATTTTTTCCGCCGCATTCGTGCTGGTATCGTCAACTGGAACCGTCCTATCACCGGTGCCAGCTCAGCGGCGCCTTTTGGTGGCATTGGCAAAAGTGGCAACCACAGAGCCAGCGCCTACTACGCGGCCGATTACTGTGCCTATCCGGTTGCGTCGGTCGAGCTGGACAGGGTGCAACTGCCAGAGCAGTTGTCACCAGGGCTGAAATTTTAACCGCAAAAAAATACATCGGGGCTAAGGCCCCGATTTGTTTTCTCGGTCAAATTTTGCTTAACTGTTAGGCAACTACAGCTTGCGAAAGGCAGTACCGCGACCATGGTGATAGATAAACCCGGCTACGAACATCTGATTCAGTTTTTAACTGAAAATCTGGCCTTGTTTGAACAGGCCGGCACGCCTTATCGTCCAGCCAAGTCCGTGGGCGAGTTTCTGGAAGAGTGCATTGCTGAGCAAATTATTCAACTTTGTACCCAGCATACCGAGCTGGAGATGAATCATCGCAGTCTGATCATCCGTGAGGTGGATGGCATTGTGTACGATTTCCAGGAAGTGCTGGGCTCGGTGCTGGACAATGAAATCAGTTGCGAGCAAGCCGAAATCATTCACGAGATTGCCTTACTGATTAAAAATTTGTTTGATAATGCCGTCGCAGCCTTGCTGGATTAAGCCGGTTAGCACTTAGAATCAAGCCCCCCGTAAACGGTGTTTGCGGGGGGCTTGATTTAGCTGCGGTCAATGCTGGCGGCCCGGCAAAGTTTTCGCTAGAATATGCCCCCTTTGTGGTAATGCTGAGGTGTTTGCGATGGAAGCAAGTGTAAAGTGGCTCGACTCCATGACCTTTGTGGGGCGCTCAGGCAGCGGCCATCAGGTGGTGTTTGATGCCAACAAAGATAAAAGCACAGCACCAAGCCCGATGGAGATGTTGTTGATGTCTGCCGGCGCTTGTTCGTCGGTCGATGTGGTGAGCATTTTGCAAAAATCCCGCCAGCAAGTTGCGCACTGCGAAGTGAAGTTGAGCGCAGAGCGGGCCGACAGCATTCCCAGGGTCTTTACCAAAATGCATCTGCACTTTGAGGTGACAGGGTCAAACCTGAGTGAAAAACAGGTGGCAAGGGCGGTAGAGCTATCCGCCGACAAGTACTGCTCGGTGTCCCTGATGCTGGCCAAAAGCGTTCAGGTATCACATTCGTTCAGTATAAAAACCGTGGAAGGGTTGGCCAGCGCCGACTAACTTTCAGTCGTCAAATAACGGTTGCCGCAGGCAGCGGTAGTGGAGAGCACCCTAAGTGATCAATCCGTTTGAGAAAATAAAGCTGCATGGCTTTAACAACCTGACCAAAAGCTTAAGCTTTAGCATCTACGATATCTGTTACGCGAAAACGGAACAGCACCGTCAAGAGTACATTGAGTACATCGACGAGCAGTACAATGCCGATCGCTTAACCGATATCTTGTGCGAAGTGGTGGATATTATCGGTGCCAATGTGCTGAACATTGCCCGCCAGGATTACGATCCACAGGGGGCCAGTGTCACCATCCTGGTCAGTGAAGAGCCGGTGCTGGAAAACCCGGATAACTCGGAAAACCCGGGGCCTTTGCCTGAGACGGTGGTGGCGCATCTGGATAAAAGCCATATATGCGTTCACACCTACCCGGAAGTGCATCCACACGATGGCATCTGTACCTTTCGGGCCGATATTGAAGTCTCAACCTGCGGCATTATCTCGCCACTGAAAGCATTGAACTTCCTGATCCACAGCTTTGAATCCGATGTGGTCACCATCGACTACCGGGTGCGTGGTTTTACCCGGGATGTCAGCGGCACCAAGCACTACATCGATCACCCGATCAGCTCCATCCAGAACTTTATGGATGAAGAAACCAAGAATGCCTTTCAGATGATTGATGTGAATGTCTATCAGGAAAACCTGTTTCACACCAAGATGATGCTTAAACAAGGTGATCTGGACAACTATCTGTTTGGCGTCGGCACCGACTCAATGAGCAAAGAGCAGGTGAAGGAAATCAGCAGCAAGGTGTTTAAAGAAATCCGCGAAATTTTCTATGGCCGTAACTTGCCGGATGTGAAATAAACTTGGTGTTCACGCAATAAAAAAACCGCACAGAGCGGTTTTTTTATTGCCTTAAAGTTCAGAAAGGATGGTCGGAGTTGATCCGTACCCCACCACGAAGAGCAGCTTCTGAACCATCACAATACTGGACAAAATCAACAGCCAAGCTGCTTACGACCATATAATCAGGATCGTAGTCGTAACCGGCATGGGTTAATTCAATTTCATGTATCTCAAACCAGCCGTTGAGAGAGTTACAGCCACGACCATTGCCGCTAAACTCCAGTCCATTCCCATGTGAAGGCTTGAATGCTGCCCGGGTTGCATCCTGATACAGACCAGGTTTTAGCTCTTGGCCTTCAGCTGTTGCCAAATCAAGCGACCACCAAATGTAATCATTGTCGTTGTAACCTTCAATGCCCACCCTGAGTGAGCTTTTGTTCCAGCTGTAGCCGTTGATATAAACTTCTTCAGTGGTTAGCAGGCTGCTTTTCCCCTGACCAATCCAGTCTTCTGCACTGTCGCTCTCGTAGAAAGCTGCATTGACTTGACCGTTGAGGAAGTAAAGGAGTGTTTCAGCACTATGGCTCCGTCCCAATTCATCCGTAACTGTAACACGTACTTGAATCCGTGAGTCGTCAGGGATCTTGGTCAGGCTGAAACTGGTCGACGCAGCTGTAGGATCATCAAATACGATCCCGTGCATTGTCAGTTCTTGCCACTGATAAGAAGCGGATAAGCCTGCAGCAATCTGAGAATTTTCGGCTGATAAAGTCGGTTGGGTCGTTGTCGTCACTAAGGGGCTGTCTTTTTGAATCACCGCTCTGATGACATTGGTGGCAGTCAGGGGCTGACTGGTGTAGATATAACGGCTAATGCCGAGTGTATTGGTCGCTTCAAAGGTGTTGGTGCTATAACGAACACCCGGGCTTAGTGCTGTTTTCGGCCGGATATGCACCAAAGCTCCCTCAATAGTGATTTCAGCAGCTACGGATTCATGCTCCCAGTCCCAGGTATCAAAAAAGTGCTCAAGCCAATACCCCTGTACCGAGGCGACTGGCCGAGAAAATAAATAGGAGAGCGTTCCCTGGGTAGGGAAATCCTCAAAGTTTGTTGTCCCAACCATACCAAGAAACTCGAAATTATCATGACGAAAACGCTGCGCATAACCGGGTTCATTTAAACCAGGCCAGCTCCAGTAAGTGCCGTCGGTCAGAGATGTCCAGTAGAAAAGATATGGTGCTCCTTGATTGAGTTGTACATTGGCCAGCTCAGAATTGACAACCTGATTGGCACTGATCATAAGTTTATTATTTCGGCTGTCAGTCAGTTCAACCTGGCCTTGGTGAGGATACTCACCCAAATAGCCTTGCAATGCCTCTTTGGTGGCTATCGCTAAGTCGCTGCTAAAGTGATTCAGCGCAATACGTCCTTGAAACTCAGCACGATAAAGCGCTGTAGATAAGTCCAGCTCACTCGTGAGCTGGAATTGACTCAGACTAAAAACGTCACCGTCGGTAAAACGGAAGCGAACCTGAGCCTGTTTTGGTGTGACTTTCATGGTACGCAACAATGGTTCTGAGGTTAAGGCCACTGTTACCGTATCTTGCACCGTCAGCTCTGGTGAACCTCTGAACCGTACTGAGCTCAGATCGACATCCAACATCAGGATTTCGCTGTTGTTGTTGATTTGATGGTCGGTGATGGTGAGTTCAATTTTGCCGTTAAGGATGGAATCGAGTGTGTCTACATAGCAATCTTCAAGCTCATCTGTGATGATTGTACCCTGGGTGATGGGCAGTGGCTGGTTGATGGAGACTGTACGACCACCGCCATTACTACACAGCAGAAAAGTCTCAAATGATAAACTTTGCTGTATCAGTATGGTGTCGCTGTAGTGCGCGATCTGGAGCATCCCTTCTGGCAGGTTCACCGCGATGGCACCATAAGCCTCGAGATAATCAGCCTCGATCAAAAATGGTGGCTTATCCATGTTGCTACCCGTTTGACCTCCACCGGCCACAGGCGGAGAGCTGTCACCTCCACCGCAGGCGGTGAGCAGCAACAGGACAGTAGCTGTGCAAAATTTTAACGCCTTCATCATTAGAATTTCCATTTCCGAGTAAATTTTTCGGAGTGTAATTCTAATAAATAAATTCGGCAACAATAATGTTTAATTGTTGCGCAGTTTGTTCATGTATAAAGGTTTATTTGTGGCGCTGTGGTTCACCGTCCCAGCCAATCCAGCTGGCCGCGGGTGTTGGCACGTTTTTTCATCAGGTTTTCAATCAGTGGCGTTAAGATTAGCTCCATCGCCAGGCCCATTTTGCCGCCTGGCACTACTAGGGTATTGACCCGCGACATAAAAGAGCCGTGGATCATCTGCAGGTAGTAGGGGAAATCCACGTGCTTGATGCCGCGAAAGCGCACCACCACAAAGCTTTCATCCAATGACGGGATGTCTTTGGCACTAAAGGGGTTGGAGGTATCCACCGTAGGCACCCGTTGGAAGTTGATGTGGGTACGGGAAAACTGCGGGGTAATAAAGTTGATGTAATCGTCCATGCTGCGCACGATGCTGGACATCACGGCTTCGCGGCTGTGGCCACGGTCGTGGGTATCGCGGATGATTTTCTGGATCCACTCTAAGTTTACAATCGGCACCATGCCAATCAGCAAGTCGACGTGCTGGGCAACGTTGTGCTGGTCGGTGACGACGCCACCATGCAGCCCTTCGTAAAACAGCAAATCGGTATTGGGGCGCAGCTCTTGCCAGGGGGTAAAGGTACCGGGCAATTGGTTGTAGGGCACGGCTTCTTCAAAGGTGTGCAGGTACTTGCGGTAGCGGCCGCTGCCATTGCTGCCATAGCTGGCAAAGAAGTCTTCCAGCGCACCAAAGTCATTGGCTTCCGGTCCAAAGTAGCTGATGTGCTTGCCTTGCTCCATCGCTTTACGAACCGCCAAATCCATTTCGGGCCGGCTGTAACGGTGAAAACAATCGCCTTCGATAAAGGCTGCATCTACGCCTAAGGTACGGAAAATATGCTGAAAGGCATTGCTGGTGGTGCTGGTACCGGCACCCGAGGAGCCGGTAATGGCAATGATTGGATTTTTATCGGACACTACAAGCCCACCCTATGGTCATGGATCCATACCTTATAAGACCAGTGGCATTCAGGCAAGTTGCTTTTTAGGAGTCCTGATCCGTCACATGCATCGCCTGATAGCGCTTTTCCATCAATTGCTGCATGATACGGGCCTCGGTATGGCTGACGCCGAGCTCGCAGCGAAGTTTATCCAGCATGGGTTCAGCACCGGGTACTAATTTACCTTCCTGATAAGCTTGATCCAGCGCCAACTGATAAAACTGGCGGCGGCGCGACAGTTGCTCAGAAAAGCCGGATGCCAGAATACCGGCCGGCAAGGCCACCATGCCAATGCCGACAATGGTAATCAGGCCGCCAAACAGCTTGCCCAGATCGGTTACTGGCGTTACATCGCCATAACCGACTGTGGTTAGCGTCACCAAAGCCCACCACATGGCTTGCGGGATGGAGCTAAAGTGTTCGGGCTGAATGTCTTTTTCCAGCGAATACATGGCGCAGGCTGCCACCAGCATAATGATAAAGAGCACGGCGAAGGCGGCAAATAAGGAGAACCGTTCCTCTTTAAACACATTCATCAACAGTTGCATGGAGCGAGAGTAGCGGGTGAGTTTAAATACCCGCAGCAGCCGGAAGACCCGCAGATAGCGCAGGTCGAGATCGATGAACAAGCCAAGGTAAAACGGTAGGAACGCGAGCAAGTCGATGATGGCCATTGGTGAGCGTATGTAGCGCCAGCGCTTTTGCCAGTTGCTGCCTGCTTGCTGCTGGTACTCGGGTGCATCGACGATGCTCCAGATCCGGGCACCGTATTCCAGCGTAAAGACGGTAATGGAAAAGATTTCAAAGTACCAAAAATACCGATGGTAAGCCTGATCCAGGCTCTCAATGGACTGCAAGATCAGGGCAATAATGTTCAGCCCTATCAGCAGGATCAGGGCAATATCCACCCAAAGGTAGCGCTTGTCGTATTCGGTGGATGGCTCCAGCCATTTTGACATCGTGGCACGTGCCAACATTTTGAAATCCTTGTTTATGAATTACGGGAGTGCTACATGTCCAGCTTACTACTTACCTTATTTATTGCAATGCTGTTGCCTTATCTGGCCAAGGCGCCTTTGGTTCTGGCGATGCATCGCGAGCCCGAAGGCTACGATAACCACAATCCGCGCCAGCAGCAAGCCAGGCTCAGCGGCTTTGGTCAGCGCGCCAATGCCGCTCATTACAACAGCTTTGAAGGATTGATTGTTTACGCTTGTGCTGTGCTGGCCACCGGCCTGGCCGGTGGTCCGGATCAGATCAGTTTGTTGCTGGGGTGGCTTTTTATTGTCAGCCGCTGCGGCTATTTGCTCTGTTACTGGTACGATGCGGCCACAGCTCGCTCCCTGATTTGGCTGCTAAGTATGGCCGCTGCTTTTGGCATGGTGGGTCGGGCAATCTGGGCCTAATCGGCTCTGGCATCGAAGCGAAGAGTGATCAGGATAGGATCGTGGTCGCTGGAGCGAAATGCGTCAGGTGCATACAGCTTTTGTTGTTGCGCCGGGGTCTTGTGGCGCAGACTGTGCTGCAGCAGCACCGGCTCGTCAGCGTTAATGGGCCAATGCTTGACTCTGGGGTTGAGCGCCGCCAGCGCCGGGCTTGCCAGCGCATGATCCAGTGCGCCTTTTTTACCGCGAAACACAAAAGAGTACGACGGTTCTCCGGTTGAGTTTTCCAGGTAATGCCAACCTGCCTGCTCCAATAGTCGGATGGGGTCTTCCATCCGGTAGGCATTTAAATCCCCCATCAACAGCTGATATGGCGTGCTAACGCCGGTCGGCTCCGTGTTGAGCCACTGCTGCAAGGCGGTGGCGGCTTCGACACGGGCTTGGTTCCAGCAGGCTTGGCCATCCCCATGGTCCCGCATCTGTCGGTAGTCCGGGTGATTGTCTGTTGGGCAGCCCCCCTTGGATTTAAAGTGGTTCACGCTTACGGTCAGCAACTGATTGCTGCTGTGGTGACGAAAGCTTTGTACCACTGGCGCCCGGTGCAGCTGATCGAAGTGTGTCTGCTGAAGAGTACTGGCCAGGCCTGCTTGCACCACGGCATCGGGCCGGTAAATCAGACCAACCTTAATGACATCGCTGCCGGGGCGCTGGTCGGTGGTAACCATGGCGTAAGGGCGCTCAGTCTGGGTGTTGAGGGTTGCCACCAGTGTTTCCAGGGCACTGCCTGGCTGGTAGCCGTTGTTTTCCAGCTCAATCAGTCCAAGGATATCGGCATCCAGCGCTAAAATGGCAGCGGATAGTTTGGCACTTTGCCGCTCCAGCTCAAACTGGCTACTGGCACCGCGGCGGGTTGGAAAAGGCGGGTTTTGGTCGGCACCGGTAAAAAAGTTCAGCAGGTTAAAGCTGGCTACCCGAAGTTCCTCTGGCTGGCGCGGCGCTGGTGGCTTAGGCCTTGGGTTGGCTGGCTGCCACTGTGGTACCCGGCTTGGCTCCAACCGGTAGCCACGGCTGTCTTGCACCAGAAAACCTTCCAGCTGCGTCAAGGTATCGCCCAGCCGCAGCGGACGGTTAGGGGATAGGCCTCCGGGCGGGTAGGGCAGTGGATCCGGATGTTGCTGCAGACTGCCATAGCCCAGCACCAGAGTGCGTTGTTGTTGCATTCGCTGATGAGCTTGAGCCTTGGCACCTGGCGGGTGAATCTGAGTTGGCGCCCAGAGCCGTTTGTCTGCCAGGGTCAGCTCGCCATAGCGGCCCAACCAAAAAGTGCTGTTGACCACCAAAGGCTGCTTGAAGCGCAGCCACATCCCTTCGAGCGATTCCCAGCTTAGAGACTCGGGTAGCGGCAGTGATAGCTCCAGCGGCTCGACTTCGGCCGGACCACAGTCCAGCCAGTTCAGATCAACCAGGCTGGTCATCTGCTCGATTTCGGCCACCTTACCACGGACTGCTAGCAGCCGGCCCGGAGTTAGTTGGTGCAGTGAGTTTTGGTCGTGCTCAGGGCCGGGCAAAAAGTCCGGCAAAAAAATGGCCTGCGAGGCTGCTTGCAAGCTTGGCGTTCCAGGCTGCTGCAGCAACCAGCCAGCACGCTCGCTATCCGGATAAAGATAGCTGGTCAGCACCCCGCGAGTACGCACCTTTTGGCCCAGCTTGGGGCTTAGCTCTGTGCCTGCTTGCAGGCTGCTGATAGCAATGAAATCGTCATCGCAATGCAAAGCCTGGTAGCGACTGCATCCAGTCAGTGCTAGCATCATAATGAGAGTGGTGAGCAATCGTAGCATGGAGCTGTCTTCCAGAAGTCGTCTGGAGCTTAGTCTAGCAGAGTTCAGCTATACTGAATGCACAGAGTGAATAGGACTTGGCGATGGGTTTAAAATGGCTGGCAATGGCATTTGGCTTGCTTTTATTCAACAGCAGTTGGGCTGAATCGGTGATCCGGACCATAGGGCCGCAATCGACGGCTGATGGCAGCCATGCTTATTACACCGATCTACTTGAGCAGGTGATCGCTGTAACGGAGCAGAGCTTTGGTCCGGCGCGGCTTGAATTGGTGGAGCATCCCGGTCAGGGACGGGTTATCCGTCTGTTGGCGATGAATTTGCATTACGATGTGATGTGGACCGGCACCTCAGAGCAGCGTGAGGAAACGCTGCGCGCCATTAAAGTACCGATCTTTTTGGGAGGGCTCGGGATCCGTGGGCAGTTAATTCATCAAGACCGGCTATCGGACTTTCAGCAAGTGCGCAGTCTGTCGGATTTGCGCCCATTTATCGCTTGTCAGGGCGAGCATTGGCCAGATGCCGATGTGCTGGAGGCTGCCGGCTTACGGGTGGCCCGGGTAGGGCGCTTTGAGTCGATGCTGGAGATGCTGGCCCGGCAGCGCTGTGATTATTTGCCACTGAGCATCGTGGAAGGTCAGGCTGAGCTGGACGCTGTGGCAGAGCGCTTTCCAGAATTAGTGTTCTTTGACCAGCTGTTGCTGCGCTATCCGCTGGTGATGTACTTCTTTGTACACAAAGACAATACCGCCCTGGCCGAGCGTATTGAGCAGGGCATGCAACTGCTGGCCGAAAGCGGGGTGCTGCTGCAATTTATGCAGCAGCACCCGGTGACTCAGGCCGCCTTTCCGCTATCGCGCTATCAGCAGGCGCGGGTACTGGAGCTCGATAACCCACTGTTTAAAGATAGCGAGGTACTGAGCGCCGCGCAGTTTTGGTTATCCCTTGACTGATTGCTCCCTGGCAACGGCCCGGTAGCCAATGTCGCTGCGGTAGAACATTTCCGGCCAGCTGATCTTCTGCACCAATTGGTAAGCTGCTTGCTGGGCCGCTGTGACGTTTTCACCCAGCGCTGTGGCGCAGAGTACCCGTCCACCACTGGTGACTACTTTGCCGTCTTTCATGCTGGTACCGGCGTGAAAGACCTTGGCTTTGGCTGAGTCCGCATCAGCCAGCCCCTGAATTTCAGCGCCCTTTGCGTAGCTATCCGGGTAACCGCCAGCTGCCAGGACCACCCCTACGGCAGCTTCGGAGCTGAATTGAATGTCACTTTGTGCCAGCTTGCCAGCCACAGCGGCCTGGCAGAGTGCTACCAGATCCGATTGCAACCGCATCATGATGGGCTGGGTTTCCGGATCACCAAAGCGGCAGTTGAATTCCAGCACCTTGGCCGTTCCATCCGGCGCCACCATCAGGCCGGCATAGAGAAAGCCGGTAAAGACGTTGCCTTCGGCGGCCATGCCGCGCACGGTCGGCTCAATCACTTGCTGCATCACCCAGTCGTGTACGGCTGGAGTCACCACCGGAGCCGGTGAATACGCTCCCATACCGCCGGTATTTGGGCCTTTATCGCCTTCATCCCGGGCTTTGTGATCCTGCGATGAGGCGAAAGGCAACGCGTGGCTGCCATCCACCATCACAATAAAAGAGGCTTCTTCACCGGTTAAAAATTCTTCAATCACCACCCGGCTGCCCGCATCACCAAACTTGTTGCCGGCCAGCATGTCGTCAATGGCGGCATAAGCTTCGTCCTCGGTCTGGGCAATGATCACGCCTTTGCCAGCTGCCAAACCATCGGCCTTAATGACAATGGGAGTGCCGAGTTCTTGCACGAAGGCTTTGGCGGGCTCGATGTCGGTAAAGGTTTGATAAGCTGCGGTTGGGATCTGATGCCGGGCCAGAAAGTCCTTGGCAAAGGCTTTGGAGCTCTCCAGCTGCGCTGCTGCCTGGCTGGGGCCAAAAATTGCCAAGCCCTCGGCCCGAAAGGCATCGACGATGCCTTTGGCCAGCGGCGCTTCCGGGCCGACAATGGTCAGCTCAATCTGCTGTGCTTTGGCGTACGCCAGCAGGGCAGGCACATCATCCGCTGCAATGGCGACATTCTGAAGCGCCGGCTCTAACTCGGTTCCGGCATTGCCTGGGGCAACAAATACTTTGTGCACTAAAGGCGACTGAGCTGCTTTCCATGCCAGTGCATGTTCGCGGCCACCGCCGCCGACTACCAATACGTTCATTCGATTTTCCGATTATTGCTGTTGAGGTTTACGAAACTTAAGCGTCATGCGATCGCTTTCGCCAATCGTCAGATAGCGGTCTCGGTCTTGCTCGCCCAGCCGCAGGCTGGGTGGCAGGGTCCAGACACCTCGTGGATGATCAGCGGTATCGCGAGGGTTGGCGTTAACGTCGCTGCTGCCGACAAACTCGAAACCCGCTTCTGTTGCCAATTCGATGGCCAGGCTCTGTGGGAAATAGCCACTGTTAACCCAGTCGCTGTCACGGCGATCTTCAGGCAAACGATGCTCCACTACGCCCAGCACACCACCTGGTTTCAAGGCGCGGTAAAAATGATTGAAGGCCACCCGCATCGCATCGTCGCCACCTTGCATGTACCAGTTGTGCAGGTTGCGGAAGGTCAGTACCCGATCAGCACTGTTGTCTGGTGCGATTTGCACGCCCTCAACCGGGGCGAACTCGCTCAGTTGCACTCGGCTATAGATGGGGTGTGAGGCCATTTTTTCGCGAAAAGCGGCCCGTGAACGCTGGGCAAAATCGGAGCTGCTGTTGGCCGGGAAGTGGGCGGCATACAAGGTGCCTTCGTCATGCAGTAACGGAGCCAGGATCTCGGTATACCAGCCTGCGCCCGGCGAGATTTCGACCACGGTATGCTGGGGCTGGACTCCGAAAAAGTGCAAAGTTGCAACCGGGTTACGGAAGTTATCCCGGGTTGTATTGGCTTCGGTGCGGCTGGGGTGATCCACTGCGGCCTGAATGGCGGCTTCGGAAGCCACCAGCGAGCCACTGAACACGATAGCGATCAAGCAAAGCCAGCTGTAGTTGGTGTTTTTTGCCGTCATGGGGGTATCCTGTGGTTGGGTTGAATTTCGTATCTACCCGGTGCGCCAGGCGAAGTACCCCTGGACTGCACGCACACTGCCGAGGTGGGCTAGTGTAGCAAAGTCCGGCAAAAAAAGCAGCGCCTTAGACAGGCGCTGAGCACCAAGCTGGCAAGCATCCATTCTGGTTCCAGCTTTCCCTGGCGCTGTGTTAGAATTGCGACCTTGAACAAAGGGTACGCTATGCTGGAACAAATCAAAATTGTGTTGGTGGGAACCTCCCACAGCGGAAACATCGGCTCGGTCGCCAGAGCCATGAAAACCATGGGGCTGAGTCGCCTTTGTCTGGTGCAGCCCAAGGCGGAAGTGGACGGGCAGGCTTATGCGCTGGCCGCCGGAGCCAGTGAGCTGCTCAGCGAAGCAGAGCACTTCGACGCTTTGGGCCCGGCGGTGGCTGATTGTGGTTTGGTAGTCGGCACCAGTGCCCGCTCACGCACCCTTTCCTGGCCGATGTTGGAGCCGCGCTCGCTTGGAGAGCTGGCGGTGCAGGAAGCGCACAGTCATCAGGTGGCGCTGGTGTTTGGCCGCGAAAGCAGCGGACTGAGCAACGACGAATTGCAACTTTGCAATTACCATGTCTGCATTCCGGCCAATCCAGAGTACAGCTCGCTCAATCTGGCGATGGCGGTGCAAATTATCGCCTACGAAGTCCGAATGGCGGCACTGGCCCAGCAGCAGGCGGTTCAGCCTCTGGAGCCGGTTGCCTACCCGGACTCCAGCCAGATGGAAAACTTCTACCAACATTTGGAGCAGACGCTGGATCAAACCGGCTTTATCATCCGGCAACACCCTGGGATGGTGATGACCAAGTTGCGGCGTTTGTTCAACCGGGCGCGGCCTGAAGAAGCTGAATACAATATCCTGCGTGGTATGCTGACTTCGGTGCAAAAGCGTATTCGCTAGGGCCTGCAGCGCTTTGAAATACCTGACCAGGCTGCATGGTTTAATACTTGACTGAAATAGTCGGGAATGTACAATGGTGCCCATGAACAGCGGTGAGGCATCAGGCATCACCAACCGGAGTGCAGCATGAGATTAACGTCAAAGGGGCGCTACGCCGTCACGGCCATGTTGGATGTCGCCCTGCATCACAACAAGGGTCCGGTATCCCTGGCCGATATTTCGGAGCGTCAGGGCATCTCCTTGTCCTATCTGGAGCAGCTATTTGCCCGTCTGCGCAAACGTGGCCTGGTGAGCAGTGTGCGCGGCCCGGGTGGCGGTTACCAGCTGGGTCGTGCTGCCGATACCATTGCCGTGGCTGAAGTGATCAGTGCGGTGGATGAATCGATCGATGCCACCCGCTGCCAGGGCAAGTCGGATTGCCATGGCGGCGTCCGTTGCCAAACCCATAGTTTGTGGAGTGACTTAAGTCAGCGGATTGAAGACTTTCTGACCAGCATCACTTTGGCTGAGCTGGTGGCGCAAAACGATGCTGACGACAAAGCCAACGCCAAAGCTGGCCCAGCTTCATCCGAGCACAGTATTCAGGTAAACTGCCAGCTCTAATTGTTGTTGTTTCAGCGGAACCCAAAATGAAACGTCCCATCTACCTGGATTATGCTGCCACCACGCCTGTCGATCAGCGCGTGGCCGATAGCATGATGCAGTACCTGACCTTTGATGGTCACTTTGGCAACCCGGCCTCACGTTCGCATCGCTATGGCTGGCAAGCCGAAGAAGCGGCGGAGCTGGCGCGCAGTCAGGTCGCTGAGCTGATCAATGCCGATCCCAGAGAAATCGTCTGGACGTCAGGGGCTACCGAGTCCAATAACCTGGCTATCAAAGGCGCGGCACAAAGCTACGCCAGCCGCGGCAAGCATTTAATCACTGTGAAAACCGAGCACAAAGCGGTGCTGGATCCGATGCAAGCGTTGGAAGCCGAGGGATTTGAAGTCACTTATCTGGATGTGGCTGCCAATGGTTTGTTGGATCTGGCCACCGTCAAGGCGGCGATTCGGCCGGACACCATCCTGCTCAGTGTGATGTTCGTCAACAATGAAATTGGCGTGATTCAGGACATGGTCAGCCTGGCTGAAATTTGTCAGCAAAACGGTGTTTTGCTCCATGTTGATGCCGCCCAGGCCGCTGGCAAAGTGGCCATCGATGTACAGCAACTGCCGGTCGATCTGATGTCCTTCTCGGCGCATAAAGTGTATGGACCCAAAGGCGTAGGTGCTCTTTATGTACGGCGCAAGCCGCGTATCCAGCTGGCAGCGCAAATCCATGGCGGTGGTCATGAGCGAGGCATGCGCTCCGGTACTTTGGCCAGTCATCAGCTGGTGGGTATGGGCGAAGCTTTTCGGATTGCTCGTGAAGAAATGGCGGACGAAACACAGCGGCTGGAGCGGTTACGCCAGCGCCTGTGGCAAGGGCTGAGTTCGATTGAGCAGGTGTTTCTGAATGGCGACAGCCAACAGCGGGTTCCCGGAATTCTCAATATCGCTTTTGGTCAGGTGGATGGCGAAACACTGTTGATGGCGCTGAAGGACATTGCGGTATCCACTGGCTCTGCCTGCACCTCGGCCAGCCTGGACCCGTCTCATGTGCTGCGTGCTTTGGGGTTGTCGGATGCGCTGGCGCACAGTTCGATTCGCTTTAGTCTTGGTCGCTATACCACGGAGGCGGATATCGATCACACCATAGCAGTGGTCACATCGGCCATCGGCCATTTGCGTGCTTCGCCATCCTTGTGGCAACACAGCTGACAAAAGACCGCTCGAGCTGTAGACAGCTGGAGTGGTTTGTGTTTTTTTTGTGACAAAAATTGAATTTTATCTTCATGGTAAAGCCAGCGCCTTGATTTACGCTGGCTTTTTTGATGCGCATACTGGCGTTTTCTCAGGCCTCAGCTAGGCTAAAAAAAGTTCCCCGTTAAAACCATTATTTTTTTCGGAGTGAAATCAATGAGAAAATCCCTTCTCGCCGTCAGTGCTTTATCGTTCGCTTTTGCTTTACCGGTCCAGGCTGATCTGCATATCAATGGCTTTGCCTCCATCACAGCAGGTACCACTACCGGCAGCAACGACCAGCTGTATGGTTACAGCAACGAGCTGGACTTTAAAAACGAAAGTTTGTTTGCCATTCAGGTGCGCTCGGATTTAGGCGACCGTTTGTCCGTTACCGCTCAAGTGATGGGACGTGGCAGCAACGATTTTGATGCCCGCTTTGAGTGGGCTTTCCTGACTTACGAGTTGACCGATGCCATGCGGATTAACGCCGGCCGGCTCCGAACGCCTTTTTACCGTTTCTCCGATTTTATGGATGTCGGTTTTGCCTACGACTGGCTCAGGGTCCCTCAAGGTGTCTATGGCCTTGGGCTCGACAATATTGAGGGCGTTTCACTGTACCGGATGGCGCAGCTGGGTGACTTTGAATCCAGTTTGCAATTGCTGTGGGGCTCCTTTAGCGGCGGTATTACCCTGGCTGGCAACTCGGCCAATGCGCGCATTGATAACATCGCAGGCATCACCTGGGAGCTGGAGCGTGACTGGTTCTCGTTTCGGGCAGCTTACCTGAACGGTAAATCGACCATTGAGGCTCCGGCGTTATCGCCGCTTTTTGCCGGTTTGTCTCAGGCGGGATTGGGTGGACTGGTTGCTGCATTGGATTTTAATGACGATACCAGCGAATTCATTGGCTTGGGTGTGACCTTGGATCAGGGCGATTGGGTTCTGATTACCGAGTACAACCGGATTGATGTCAAAGACTCTTTCTTTGCCAAGCGTGAAAACTACTACCTGTCTTTGGGTTATCGGCTGGATGTTGTCACGCCCTTTGTTTCCTATGAGCGCGAAGATCATCGCAGCAAATCGGAGCTGTACCAACCTTTTGTCAGCGTGCTGCCAGAGGCGTTATTGCAACCTCTGATGGCGGTGGTGGAAAGCCAGGCGGTGGATACCAAAACCTGGAATCTGGGGCTGCGCTACGATTTTCATCCAGCTGCTGCTTTTAAGGTGCAGTACAGCAGTCAGAAAAATGATTTGTCGGGTCACCGACACGATTTGATAGCTGCTGGCGTCGACATCGTGTTTTAGGAGCAGGTTATGCGTATTCGAACTCTGATTATGGCCATTGCCCTGCTAAGTGCTTCGGCCTTGCATGCGGAGCCACTGGCCATCGTGGTGCATCCGTCCAATATGGCAGAGTTAAGTGGCGACGACCTCTCGCGTCTGTATCTCGGGCGAAGTCGCACTTTCCCCAATGGCGACTCGGCCATTCCAATTAACCTGGCAGAAGGCATGCCTGCCAGAGAACGTTTTGATGAGCGGGCTTTGAGCCGAAGTTCAGCTCAGTTAAAAGCCTATTGGTCCAAACTGGTCTTTACCGGCAAAGGGACGCCACCGCAGGAAGCGGAAAGCCACGAAGAAGTTCTTAAATTGGTAGCCACCAACCCCAGCATTATCGGCTATCTGCCGGCATCGCAAGCGGACGATCGTGTCCGAGTCGTGATGCAGCTGGATTAGTTGAACAGGAGAGCATAATGAAGAAAAGCTTACTAGTGACGGCCTCGAGTCTCTTGCTAATGCAGCCATTGGCACATGCCAACGTGGATATCTCTGGCTATGCCTCGGTGATTGGGGGGCGGGTATTGAGTGGCTCAGGTGTTGAGGCCTTTGACTTGCCACCAACTTTTTTAGCCAATTACCCTTTGGTTGGTGTCTACGAAAAAGAATGGACTTTCAAGCCGGATACCCGCTTTGGCTTGCAGTTCCGTGCCAATCTAATGGATGGTTTGTCAGCGACAGCTCAGGTGGTTGCCCGCGGTGCGGATGACTTTGATGCCCGCTTTGAATGGGCCTATCTGTCTTACGACCTGAACGATCACTGGACGCTGCAAGCCGGTAAAAAGCGTTTGCCATTGTATTATTATTCGGATTTTTTTGATGTTGGCTACGCCTACCTCTGGATCCGGCCACCCGCGGACAACTACACCTGGCAAATTTTCAACTACACGGGTGTCAACGCCATGTTTAATTACTTTGTCGGTGACTGGGACATCAGCGGCAATATCTACACCGGCCGGGAAGATGACAAAGAAAACAAACTCTTGTCGCAATTTTTTGGCTCGGTACCGGTACGGGAGATCTGGAAAGATATCGTTGGTGGGGTCGTCAACCTGAACCGGGATTGGCTGGATATTCGCTTGACCTACATGACTTACATCAATGAGCGTTACCGGACCATCGACGGTATCGAAGAGCGGGTGACCTGGGGCGACTCCTTAACCCGGCGTGGTAAGTTTGCCGGTATCTCAGTCAACATGGACTTTGGTGACTGGTTGTTGCTGTCTGAGTTAAACCGGCTCGATCTGGATGGAGCCAAGTTCGATACCTACATGGTATCTGCTGGTTATCGTATTAATCAATTTACCCCGTACATTTCGTTCGCCGATTTTGATAGCGAAAATGAGAAGCACAACACCACCAGTCTGGGACTGCGCTGGGATTTTCATTCCAATGCTGCCTTTAAATTCCAGTACGATGATGTCAATGATAAAGGGGTGCCGGGTTGGGAGGTTGCTGGTGACAGCAAGTCCGTTTCTTTCGGTATCGACCTGGTTTTCTAAGGAGGAGCTATGAACTATCTAAAAGCCATGCTGGGCGCTTTGTTGTTGTTATCAGGAGCTGCTCTGGCCGAAATTTCGGTGATTGTGCATCCATCCAATGCGGTAAGTGTGGACCAGTCCGATCTGAACCGGTTGTTTTTAGGACGCGGTAGCAACTTTAGTGACGGCAACAGGGCTACGCCGCTCAATCTGGCAGAGGGGCAAGCTGCTCGTGAGCATTTTGACACTCAGGTGCTGAATCGAAGTTCTGCTCAGCTGAAAGCCTATTGGTCGCGGCTGGTTTTTACCGGCAAAGGCACGCCGCCGGCTGAGCACCCTAATGCGGCTGCCATGAAGGCGGCTGTTGCGTCCGATCCTACAGCCATTGGCTACATTGCCAGCAGCGATGTTGACGATACTGTTCGAGTCGTTGCGACCTTCTGATCGTTTACCCTGTTCGCTAACAGAAAAGCTTCCGCCAGACGGGAGCTTTTCTTTTTTAAAAACTCAGCCGCTAAAAAATAGGTTTTTTGCAACAGATCACGTATAATTTCGCGCCTTTAAAATTTAACCAACTCACCAAGGAGTCCTTTCATGGCCTTAGAACGTACTTTCTCGATTGTTAAACCAGATGCAGTGGCAAAAAATCTGATCGGTGCTATCTATCAGCGCTTTGAAGCTGCAGGTCTGCGTATTGTGGCGTCAAAAATGCTACACTTGAGCAAAGAACAGGCTGAAGGTTTCTATGCAGAACACAAAGAGCGTCCTTTCTTTGGTGCTCTGGTTGCTTTTATGACCTCTGGCCCTGTGATGGTGCAGGTACTGGAAGGTGAAGATGCGGTTCGTAAAAACCGTGAAATCATGGGCGCTACCAACCCGAAGGATGCTTTGGCTGGCACTTTGCGTGCTGATTACGCCGACAGCATTGACGAGAATGCCGTTCATGGTTCGGATGCTGCAGAGTCTGCAGCGCGTGAAATCGCCTACTTCTTTACCGATGCGGAAGTTTGCCCACGCACCCGTTAATCGGCACCGGTAGCATAACATCAAGGGGGCATCGCCCCCTTGTTGCGTCTTAAACGGCGTGAGTATTGAGTGACAAGGGCAGCGCAGTTTTGGCCAGACAGGAATGATGACAATGACAACACAGACCGCAAAAACAAATTTGCTGAACTTGAATCGCGAGCAAATGAAGTCGTTTTTTGCTGAGATGGGCGAAAAACCCTTTCGCGCGGATCAGGTCATGAAGTGGATTTACCACTACTGTGTTGACGACTTCGATCAAATGACCAATGTTAATAAGGTGCTGCGCGAAAAGCTTAAGCAGTTGTGCGAAATTCGGGCGCCAGAAGTAGCCACCCGACAAGACAGCGCGGATGGCACCATCAAGTTTGTCATGCGCCTCGATGGTGGCCAGGAAGTTGAGACGGTCTGGATCCCGGAAAAAGACCGTCGCACCCTCTGTGTTTCCTCTCAAGTGGGCTGTGCGTTGGATTGCTCCTTTTGCTCAACCGCACAGCAAGGCTTCAACCGCAACCTGACGGTGGCTGAGATCATTGGCCAGGTCTGGCGGGTTAGTCAGTTGATTGGCAGCTTTGGTGAGACCGGTGAGAAGCCGGTAACCAATGTGGTGATGATGGGGATGGGTGAGCCATTGCTGAACATGAACAATGTCATTCCCGCAATGGAACTGATGATGGAAGACTACGGCTTTGGTCTGTCCAAACGCCGGGTGACTCTCAGTACCTCTGGCGTTGTACCCGCTCTGGATGCGATGTTGGGTAAAATTGATGTTGCTCTGGCTATTTCGTTGCACGCTCCTAATAATGCGCTGCGTAATGAGCTGGTGCCGGTCAATAAAAAGTACCCAATGGAAGATTTTCTGGCATCTTCCCGTCGTTATGTTGAGTGGTCGAAAGCCAATGACAAAGTCACGGTTGAGTACGTGATGCTGTCAGGCATCAACGACAGCATGGAGCAGGCTCATGAGCTGGCGCATGCGCTGCGAGATACGCCGGCCAAGATTAACCTGATCCCCTTTAACCCTTATCCTGGCTCACCCTACAGTCGCTCCAGCAACTCGCGCATCGATCGCTTTAATAAAGTCTTGCAAGAACATGGTTTTACCGTCATGGTACGTAAGACGCGTGGTGACGACATCGATGCTGCCTGTGGTCAGTTGGTTGGGGATGTGGTTGACAGAACCAAACGCTTATTAAAAAAACAAATGAAAGGTCAGGAAATTTCGGTCAGAATGACCTCATAACGCAAGGGGCAGGAAAAATAGCATGCAAAAACTGTCGGTTAGCATGGTGGTTGTCAGTGCATTGGTGTTGTCAGGCTGTGTGTCTGAAAGTACTTATGTCGGCTCGGACAGGCCTGTGCAGCAGCGGCAGGTCGATAATACTGAGGCCGCTCGGACCCGGATGTCTCTCGGGCTCAACTACCTGCAACGTGGCGAGAATGCGCAGGCTATTTTTAACCTGGAGCGCGCCAGAGCTTTAGCCCCCCAACTGCCCGAAGTTTACAATGCGCTGGCTTTTTACTATCAAAACGTCAATGAGCCCGAGCAAGCCGAAGCTGCTTACAAGCAAGCTTTGGCCCGCGATCCGGACAATGCCGACACCTACAACAATTACGGGGCTTTTCTTTGTCAACAGGGTAAGTACGATGAAGCCGAGCACCTGCTGCTGACTGCCATTCGACGGCCCGGTTACATGCGGGTTTCCGAAAGTTACGAAAATCTGGCTTTGTGTCAGTTGCAACAAAATAATTTTAGCCGGGCGCAGCGCTATCTGGAATCGGCAGTTCTGCACAGTGGCAACCGCATCAGCAGCTTATTGAATTTGGCCGGGCTCGATTATGCCATGGGCAACCATCAACGAGCTCGCCAACATTTGACCCGTATTCAGCGGCTAGGCCATGTCTCTGCCGACAGTATTTTGTTGAGCTATTTACTGGCCGACAAAGAGCTGGATCAGGAAACGCAGCAAAACAGCCGGGAATTGTTGTTGCAAGTTTATCCGGACAGTGAGGCGGCACGTTTGCTGCGCCAGAACCGATTGCAGGACAGTGAGTTTGAGCAGCTACGGGAGCGCTACAAACAATACCTGATTGCCAACCTCGAGATGCCCGAATCCGTTGCTGAGCGCACAGCAGAGCCGGAACAGCCACAAATTCGGATTGTGCGCCGCCAGCCAGCGCAAACCGAGCCACCACCGGCAGTGCGCTCCGAGTCTTTGACCCGCACGCGCCGCGACTCCAGAGCGGTCGAGCCCGCTCAGAGTCCCCGTGAAGCGGTAAAGGAAGCCGTGGCCCGGCACGAAACCAGCTCCATTGCTGCCAGTTTAAGCCAGCCGCTGCCGCTGCCGGAAGTCAACGCCGCCTTAGTATCGTTGCCGCAGCAGGACGCCGCTGCAGTGGGTTCTGAGCTGGCAGCTTCCGAAGTCGAAGAGGTTGCGCCTATCGAAACGGTCCAGTTTCGGCAGCCGCCTGCGGTGCCTGTGGCATCGGAGCACGCTGCTTTACGTTTTGAGCCAGAGCTCTCGCCAGACACCGAGATCCGCCAGCGCATCCAGCAAAGCCTGAACGGCTTATTGGCAGTTCCGAAACTGGAAGTAACAAGCCTTTCTCCGGGTTTGCAAGCCGATGCTGATGCGATGATTGCTGAGTCAGAGATTGTGACGGATGAGACCGTAGAGCCAGATTATGCCGCCGAAAATGAACTTTATGCGGCTGGCTCTGTCCATTCAGAAACTTTTGACACCTTTAGCACTCAACCAGAGTCGAACAGCCCTGAGTATGAACAGCGCAATGCTGAAATGGTTCAGTCTGAAGAGCCTCCCTACCATCGAGTACAGCAGGGGGAGTCATTGTTTGCCATTTCGATGAAATACAACATCCGGCTGGAGCGTCTGCAGCAGTGGAACCGGCTGTCACCGGGTGACAGTATCCGGGTTGGTCGGCGTTTGTGGTTGGCCGAGCCACCGCCAGAGCCTGAGCTGGTGGCGACAGTAGCTGAAGTAACACGCCCTGATTACCATATCATCGCCGAAGGAGACACCTTGTTTAGTATTTCCATGCGTTACAATGTGCGGCTGGCTCGCCTGCTGGAGTGGAACAACCTGACAGAGCGCAGTCGCGTCTACCTTGGGCAACGCATTTACCTTATTGATCCGGCACAATTGACTCATGACAACTGAATACACAGCAGCTGACGACGTTTCTAATGAGCTGCGGGCTGGTGAGCTGTTAAAAAGCGCCCGCAAAGAAAAAGGCTGGTCGCAAAAAGAAGTTGCCAGTCAGCTGAATCTGCGCATGGCGCTGATCGAAAGCATGGAGGCCGATCAATACGAAGCAAACTTGCTGCCGACCTTTATCCGTGGCTATTTGCGTTCCTACGCTCGCCTGCTGAAAATTCCGGAGCAACAAGTCCTGGCTGCTTACGAACAGCATCATGGCAATCAGACCATCGAACCCCGCACCATGCACAGCTTTTCCAATCGCACCGAAAAAGAAGCCACAGAAAGTCGCTTTGTGTTGCTGACGTACCTGGTTGGGGCTCTGTTGTTGGGCTTGTTGCTGCTATGGTGGTGGCAAACGCATTGGTTAACCGATGATTCTGCTGGCAGCACGACAGAAACTGCTATTTCCTCTACCTTACCGGCTGAAGCTGTGATGGATACGGATGCTGAGTCCGATGAGATGGAGCCAGAAATCGCAGCAACGGCTGCGGCTTTACCCGTCCAGGTCCCCAGCGCCCTGACTGCCTTGCTGGAGGTCACTGAAGCAAATAACGAGGCTGAGGTGACTGCGGCGGAGCCGACAGCGGACGTGCATCAGCTGCGGATGGCATTTTCGGAAGATTGCTGGATCGATGTGCTGGACGCAGATGGCTCCCGAGTGGCTTTTGGCACCAAAGTCGCTGGCTACCAGCTGCAAGTGCATGGCCGTCCCCCTTTTACCCTGACGCTTGGCAATCCCAGCGCGGTCGCTATTGAGTTGGATGGTGAGCCGGTGGATATGTCCGGCTTCCGGCCAGGACGCGTCGCTAAATTTTCTATTCCGTTACAAGAGTAAAGCATGTTTGCTGAGAACCCAATCCAACGCCGTAAGAGTAGGCAAATTAAAGTAGGGACTGTGCTGGTAGGGGGCGATGCTCCCATCAGCGTGCAGTCGATGACCAATACCAAAACCACCGATGTCGATGCCACTGTGGCGCAAATTAAAGCCATTGCCACCGCAGGCGCTGACATTGTCCGGGTATCGGTGCCGACCATGGAGGCTGCTGAAGCCTTTCGGTTGATCAAGCAACAGTCACCGGTCCCCCTGGTGGCCGATATCCACTTCGATTACCGCATTGCGCTTAAAGTGGCCGAGTACGGGGTCGATTGCTTGCGGATAAATCCTGGTAACATTGGCCGGGAAGACCGCATTCGGGCCGTGGTGGACTGTGCACGGGATCATCAGATCCCAATTCGCATTGGTGTGAATGGCGGATCCTTAGAGGCCGATATTCAGCAAAAATATGGCGAGCCAACTGCTGCAGCTTTGGTCGAGTCGGCCATGCGGCATGTGGATATTCTGGATCGATTGAACTTTGACCAGTTTAAAGTCAGCGTCAAAGCCTCGGATGTGTTTTTAGCCGTTGGGGCTTACCGCTTGCTGGCCAAGCAAATTGACCAGCCACTGCATTTGGGCATTACCGAAGCGGGTGGGGCGCGCTCAGGTGCGGTTAAGTCTGCCATTGGCCTTGGTATGCTGCTGGCTGAAGGCATTGGCGATACGCTGCGGGTATCTTTGGCGGCGGATCCGGTTGAAGAAGTCAAAGTCGGTTTTGACATCTTGAAGTCGCTGCGGATCCGTTCGCGCGGTATTAATTTTATTGCTTGCCCCAGCTGTTCGCGTCAGGAGTTTGATGTCATTCAAACCATGAATGCACTGGAGCAGCGGTTGGAAGATGTGACCGAGCCATTGACGGTGTCTGTCATTGGCTGCGTGGTCAATGGTCCAGGCGAGGCTTTGGTGTCGGATCTGGCGGTGGCCGGTGCCAATCGGATGAGCGGCTTTTACATCAATGGCGAACGGCAAAAGCTGCGGCTGGATAATCAGCACATTGCTGAACAACTGGAGCAACAGATCCGCGATTATCTGGCCCGGCAAAAACAGCAAATTGCCATCACCAGACTCTAAACGCGAGAAAGCAACGGGAAAGTTTGGTGTTTAGCGCCGATGCTCCTATAATTCCCCCTATTTTTAATCAAGCCGGGTAGATCAAGGTGTCGAAACAAGTACAGGCCATTCGTGGCATGAATGACTGTCTGCCACAAGACAGCAGTGTCTGGCAGTATTTAGAGCAGCAATTGCGGCAGACGGTGGCCAGTTATGGCTATCAGGAGATTCGCTTTCCGATTGTCGAAATGACCGAATTGTTCAAGCGCTCCATTGGTGAAGTGACCGACATCGTTGAAAAAGAGATGTACACTTTTACCGATCGCAATGGCGACAGCCTGACCTTACGGCCGGAAGGCACCGCTTGCTGTGTCCGGGCCGGCAACGAGCATGGCTTGCTGTACAATCAGGAGCAACGGTTGTGGTACATGGGGCCGATGTTTCGGCATGAGCGGCCACAAAAAGGGCGTTACCGGCAGTTTCATCAATTTGGTTTGGAAGCTTTTGGCATGGCGGGCTCTGCCATTGATGCCGAGGTCATCAGCTTAAGTGCGCGACTTTGGCAACAGCTGGGATTAAGTCGTCATGTCCGGCTGGAACTCAATACCTTGGGGAGCCCTGAAGCGCGCCAGCACTATCGGGCTGCGTTGGTTGAGTATTTGTCAGCGCATCAAGAGCAGCTGGATGAAGACAGCAAGCGACGTCTGCACAGCAATCCGCTGCGAATATTAGACAGCAAGAACCCAGCCCTGGCTGAACTGCTAGCAAAGGCACCTCGTTTGGCAGACTACCTGGATACTGAGTCGGCCGAGCACTTTGCTGAATTGCAACAGCGGCTTGCGGCAGCGGGCATTGACTTCGAAGTGAATCCGCGCTTGGTGCGGGGGCTGGATTATTACAACAAAACTGTGTTTGAATGGGTTACCGACAGTCTGGGGGCTCAGGGCACGGTGTGTGCCGGTGGCCGTTACGATGGTCTGGTCGAACAGTTGGGAGGCAAAGCCTGCCCGGCGGTTGGCTTTGCCCTGGGGATGGAGCGGCTCATTTTGTTGCTGCAAACGTTGGAACTGGCGCCGGAGCCAAGCCCGCAGGCCGACTGGTATTTGATGGCTGCGGGTCTGACTGAGGAACTTGCACTGATTCCGGTTGCCGAACAGCTACGTCAGGCCTTCCCACAGAAACGCATTATGCAGCACAGCGGTGGCGGTGCCCTGAAGAAACAATTTAAAAAAGCTGATAAGTCAGGTGCAGAACTGGCTTTGGTGTTGGGCAGCGATGAGCTGGCCACCAACAGTATTACCATCAAGTGGCTGCGACAAGAGCAACCACAGCAACGTATTGCGCTGACTGAGTTGGTCAGTTTTTTGCAATCGAAATAGCGCAGGAATAACGGAGCAGTTATGGACGTCTACAGCAATGAAGAACAACAGGTTGAAGCCATCAAACGTTTCTGGAAAGAATATGGCATCACCATTGTAGCAGGTACCATTTTAGGTCTGGGTGGCCTCTATGGTTTCCGCTATTACCAGGGCCATCAACTGGCTCAGGCTGAACAGGCTTCGGCCAATTTTGAGCAATTGCTGTTGGCTCAGGAGCAAAGCAGTGACTGGCATCAGGATGTGGAAGGTTACATTGATCAACACGATGGGACCGCCTATGCCACCTTTGCAGCCTTGTTAAAAGCAAGGGACGCGGTGTTGGCTGGCGATTTTGAGCTGGCTGAACAACAGCTAAGCCGGGTGATTGCGAGTACTAAGGATCCAGTGATTGATGCCATTGCCCGTTTGCGTCTGGCCAGAGTCCACCTGCAGCAACAGCAATACGACGCTGGCCTGGCGCTGCTGGCGTCAACACTGCCTGACAGCTTCCAGGGCCAACAGCAAGAGTTAAAAGGCGATATTTTGCTGGCGCAAGGCGATGCCAAAGCTGCCAAACAAGCTTTCCTGCTAGCGAAAGCCAGCAGTGGTGTGGAAGCCGGTCAGTTGTTAAAAATTAAGCTGGATGAACTGGCTCATATTCAGGTAGAGGAGCGGCTGTGAAGCGGATGTCGATACGAACTCTCGCGGCTGGTGCTTTAGCGGTACTGCTCATCAGTGGCTGCTCATCAAAAAAAGAGCGGTTGGTCTTGCCAGAAGTCAACAATCAGTTTGCTCCGGTATTGGCCTGGGATCACAGTGCAGCGGACGGCGTCCAACACTTTGATTCCAGTCTCAGACCGCTTATTTTAGGCGATAAACTGTATGCAGCAAGCCGCACAGGCCTGATCAATGCCTATGATTTGGAAAGCGGTAAGCGACTCTGGACCTACGATGTCCGTCGTGACGAAGTGCTCAGCACCTGGCGCGTACTCACCCATCGCGGTACCAATACGGCCCGGGTCTCGGGTGGGCTGTCGCATGGTTTTGGTCACTTGTTGTTTGGCACCGAGAATGGGGAAGTCATTGCGCTGGATCCGGCTAGCGGTGAACGGCGTTGGACCAGCAAAGTGCCGGGTGAGGTTTTGGCCGCACCTGCAGCCGGTGATGGCATGATAGCCGTCAATACCGGTTCTGGCTTCATTGTAGCGTTGAATCCGGCCGATGGCAGCCATCGCTGGCAATTTGAGCAAGAACTACCTGCCTTGACCATTCGTGGCGTTGCTGAACCTTCCATCGTGCCGGGTGGCGTTGTTTTTGGTTCCGGCTCCGGTAAGGTCGGTGTGTTGATTTCTGATCATGGGCTGCCTGCCTGGGAAGAGCAGATTGCCACGCCGCAAGGGGCCACCGATTTGTCTCGCCTGGTGGATGTTGATGCCCGGCCATTGGTGGTCGGTAACACCATCTATGCCATTGCCTACAATGGCGAGCTGGTGGCACTTGAACTCAACTCCGGGCGTACTCTCTGGAAACGGGATTACGCCAGTTTCCGTAATATGGCTCTGGCCGATAACGTACTCTACATTGTCGATTCCGTAGGCCGGGTCCATGCCATCGATCGTCGCAACGGTCAGGAACTCTGGTCGCAAACGGCACTGGAACGCCACTTCTTGACGGCCCCGGCTGTTTTTGGTGATTATCTGGTGTTTGGAGACAATAAAGGCAATCTGCATTGGCTGGATCGACGCAGCGGCGACATGCTGGCACGACACCAGTTCCATCGCTCTGGCATGTATGCAGCTCCGGTGACCAATGGTGAACTTTTGGTCCTGCAAAGCCGTAATGGCGACCTGGTTGTATTGCGTCAACCATAAAGCCATACCAACAGCAATTTTTGCGTTAAGCTATAACAGGCTCTGATGAGCCTGTTATTTTTATTTTGAGGTGAGCTCATGTTACCGGTCGTTGCTCTGGTAGGCCGTGCCAATGTTGGTAAGTCGACCCTGTTTAATCGTTTAACCCGCACCCGGGATGCCCTGGTTGCGGATTTTCCTGGTCTGACCCGGGATCGCAAGTATGGCTCGGTGCACTTCGAGGAGCTGTCCTTTATCGTGGTAGACACCGGTGGTATTGATGGCGACGCCGAGGGCATAGAAGTTGAAATGGCCGACCAGTCCCTACGTGCCATTGCCGAAGCCGATGTGGTGCTGTTTATGTTGGACGCCAGAGCCGGTTTAACGGCCGGCGATATTGGCATTGCCGATTACCTGCGTAAAGCACAAAAGCAGGTGTTTTTGGTCGCCAACAAAACCGATGGTCTGGATGCCGATAGCGCTGTCGCCGATTTTTATAGCCTGGGTTTGGGCCAGGTATGGCCGATTGCAGCGGCCCATGGCCGGGGCTTGTCGGTGCTGTTGAATGAAGCCTTGCGGCCATTACTCAGTTTGCCTGCGGTGGACGCAGTCGAAGCTGAACTGGTGGAAGCCGTGCCCGATGGCGAAGATGCAGCCGCGGTAGAGCCTCCAGCCGAGGATAAGCCGATCAAACTGGCCATCATTGGTCGGCCCAATGTCGGGAAATCCACCCTGACCAATCGCATTCTCGGTGAAGAGCGGGTGGTGGTGTACGACATGCCAGGCACCACCCGGGACTCCATTTACATCCCGATGCAGCGCAATGAGCGGGACTACATTCTGATCGATACCGCCGGGGTGCGTCGGCGGGGTAAAATTGACGACAAAGTCGAGAAGTTTTCGGTTATTAAAACCCTGCAGGCCATTGAAGAAGCCAATGTGGTACTGCTGGTATTGGATGCGCGCCAGGGCATTGCCGATCAGGATCTGAGCTTGTTGGGCTTTGCGCTCAATGCTGGTCGCTCTTTGGTGATTGCCGTCAACAAGTGGGATGGATTGAACGAGACCATCAAAGACGAGGTGAAGCGTGAGCTGGATCGCCGTCTTGGTTTCATTGATTTTGCACGACTGCATTTTATTTCGGCGCTGCATGGTTCTGGCGTTGGAAACTTGTTCGAGTCGGTGGAAGAGGCCTATCAGTCTGCGACCCGTCGCATCAATACCTCGGTGTTGACTCAGATTATGAAAATGGCTCAGGATGATCACCAACCCCCACTGGTGCAAGGGCGTCGGGTCAAGCTAAAGTATGCCCATGCCGGTGGTTACAACCCACCGATTGTGGTGATCCATGGCAACCAGGTCACTGCCTTGCCAGATTCTTACAAGCGCTACCTGATGAACTATTACCGCAAAGCCTTGCAGATTATGGGAACGCCGATACGCATTGAGTTCCGTGAAGGTGAAAACCCCTATGCCACCGAGAAAAAACGAGCCAGTTTAACACCCAATCAGCAATACAAACGTGAGCGTCTGCTCAAAGCCCGGCAAAAGCTGAAAAAAAATTAACGCCCTTCCCACTGAAACACTTTGTGGCTGCTCAACAAGTTGCAACAAAGTGTTTCAGCCTTCATAAAGCGTAACACTTCTTAAGTTCAGCTCACCCCGGCAAGTCTGCTACCTTATAAGGTAATTTTTGCTCAGCAGGGGAAGGAAACATGAGCAGCCTTACCAAAGTTGGCATTGCCGTTGGCGTCTTTGTATTGGGGATCGTCCTGGTGGCGCTTGTTGTGTTGACGGCACCCGAATCGGTCACCACCGACAGTGACCGTGCTCAGGCGCCTTTAGTCAGTACCGAGCTGTTACAACCAAGAGCCCACCGTTTTGAAGTCCGGGTTTTTGGGGAGGTACAGCCGCAGGAAAAAACCCGGTTGATGCCTGAGGTCTCAGGTCGGATCAACGCCATTCATCCCAACTTTATTGCCGGCGGTTTAATTCACCAAGGGGAAGTACTGGCCAGGCTGGATGATGCTGATTATCAGGCGGCCGTGTTGTCGGCTGAAGCCGGTTTGGCTGCTGCCAAGTCGGTGTTGGAGCAAGAGCGGGCCCTGGCCCGGGTTGCCGCCAGAGAGCTTAGTCATCTATCGCCGGAAGAAGTCTCGGCCCTCGGGCTGCGCAAACCGCAGCTGCACAGCGCCGAAGCCGGTGTGAAATCGGCGCAAGCCGCCTTGCAAAAAGCGCAGCGCGATCTGGAGCGTACCCGCATTGTGGCACCTTACGATGCGCTGGTGGTGAGCCGTCAGGTCGGGTTGGGGCAGGTGGTGTCGGCTGGCTCGGCACTGGGTGAAATCTACAGTGTGGAACAGGCGGAGATCCATCTGCCATTGGCCGGTTTTGATGCGCGCTTTTTACCTCAACCCGTGGCGGGCATTCCGGCACAGGTGCTGTTCGATGGCCAGCAACGCTCTGCAGAAGTGGTGCGGGATCTGGGTCTTATTCATGGCCAAACCCGGATGGGCCACCTGGTGGTTCGGGTCGAGGACCCTTACGGCATGCAGGCAGAGCAGCCGGTGTTGCGCTTTGGGAATTATGTTGAAGTGGTGTTGGCGGGGCTAACCCATCCGGCGCTGTTCGATGTGCCGCAAGATGCTGTCCACAGCCAGCATGTCTGGCTGCTTAACCCGGATCAAACTCTGCGCCGGCAATCCGTGCAGGTACTGCGGCAAGAGGGCAGCCGGGTGCTGATCGAGCAAGGGCTCAGCGCTGGCGATGAGCTGGTGCTGCTGGCACCCAGTTTCCCGCAGCCAGGCATGCAGGTGCGTACTGAATCGGGCCACGACGAACTGGCGAAAGTGGAGTAAGGCATGGATCACATTGACCCCAAACGCGGTATTATCGCCTGGTTCGCCAACAATCCGGTCGCTGCCAACCTGATGATGGTATTTATATTGGTGATGGGCTTTGTCACCTACAGCAGCATTCAGCGTCAGATGTTTCCACAAGTTGAAGTGAATTACGTGCACATCAATGCGACTTTTCGTGGTGCAGCACCGCAGGAAATCGAAGAAGGCATTTTGATAAAAATCGAAGAAGCCTTGCAGGACATCGAAGGCATCAAGCGAATTCGCAGCTTTGCCTGGCGTGGCGGTGGCCGGCTTAGCATTGAGCTGGAAGTCGGTGAAGACATCAGCAGCCGCCTCGATCAAATCAAGCTGCGGGTTGACTCCATTGGTACCTTTCCATCCGGCATGGAGCCTTTGACCATCTATCAGGTTGAGTGGCGACAGCAAGCGGTGGAGCTGGTACTGACCGGTAGTGAGGACTCGCTGGAGTTGAAGGCGATGGGGCGGGAGATCCAGAACGAGTTGCTGCTGCTGGAGCAAATTAACTTTGTCAACTTTAGCTCGATGCCGGCCTGGGAAGTGGCGGTCGAAATTGCGCCTGAAACTTTGCAGCGTTACAACCTCAGCTTGCAGGATGTCAGCCGGGCGATTCGCAATCACTCGGACAATCTGTCGGCCGGGATGATCCGCAGTGAATCCGGCATGATCGCCATTCGCTCAGAGCAGCGTGCATACCGTGCTGCCGACTTTGCCCGTATTCCGGTGATTTTTGGGCCTCAAGGTGAGCGGGTGCTGCTGGGTGATATTGCGGCAATCTCCGATGGTTTTGAAGAGCGAATCAATTACATGCGCAGCAATGGCCGCAATGCCGCATTTTTGCAGGTACAGGCTTCCAGTAGCCAGTCGCTGCCCGATGTCGCGCGCAGTGTGCATCAATACCTGGCCTACAAAAACGAACAGCTGCCCGAGGGCTACCAGCTTGAAGCCCTGGTGGATATGACCTATTACCTCAATGGTCGCCTGAACATGATGTGGAGCAACCTGCTGCAAGGATCGGTGCTGGTGTTTTTGATGCTGATGCTGTTTTTGCGGGTAAAAGTGGCCTTTTGGGTGATGCTGGGCTTGCCGATTGCCTTTTTGGGCGCCATCTGGTTGATGCCTTTTGCCGGCGTTACCATCAACATTGTCACCTTGTTTGCCTTTATCATGGTATTGGGGATTGTGGTCGATGATGCCATTGTCATAGGGGAAAGTGCCTACCATGAAACCGAACAACGCGGCCACAGTGTCGATAACATCGTCCGGGGAGCCAGGCGGGTGGCCACACCTGCGACCTTTGGTGTCTTGACCACCATCGCGGTCTTTGCACCCTTTATGTTTGCACAGGGCATGGAGTCGAATGAGTTTCGCAATATTTCCATTGTGGTGGTGCTCTGTCTGGTATTCAGCCTGATCGAGTCCAAACTGATTCTGCCGGCACACCTGGCGCACAGCAACATCAAGCCCTTGTCGCCCAACCATTGGCGCAGTCGCTTTCAGGCCAGGTTCCAGCAGCTGATAGAGCAGCGCTACCAGCCATTTTTACGCCGTTGCATCAGCCACCGCTACGCCACGCTGGCTGCTTTTGTCTCGCTGTTGATGGTCTGCATCGCACTGATGGCTTCCAACCACCTGCGAGTAGTGATGACGCCACCGGTACCGCATGATTACCCATCCATTCGTTTTGAGATGCATCAAAACGCCTCCGAGCAGCAAACACTGGAAAGTCTGCTGGCCATTGAAGCCATGATTTACCAGCAAGAGGAGCGGGTGCGTGCAGAGACGGGTAAGCCGCTGGTGCAGGATGTGTTTGCCTTTTTAAACAGCCAAACCAGTGGCGAAGTCTTGGTGACGCTGGTACCGGAAGACGACCGGCCTTTCAATGCCTTTACCCTATCGCGGCGCTGGCGCGAAGCCATGCCCGAATTGCCTGGCGTGCGCTTGACGCGTGTGATTGACGATGTGCTGAGCATGGGCGGGCAGAACAATCTGGAATACCGTTTGTTTGGTCGCGACATTGACCAGTTGAACCGCGCTGGGTTGGCGTTGATTGCCGATCTGGCAAAAGTGCCAGGGGTCTTTGATCTCAGCTCAACCATCGACTCGGCTGGTAAGGAGCTGAACTTGCAGTTAAAGCCGGTTGCCTACCAGCTGGGGTTAACACCGGCTGATTTGGCGTCTCAGGTCGGTGCAGGCTTTTATGGTCTGGAAGCGCAGCGGATGATCCGTGACGGCGATGAAGTTCGGGTGATGGTGCGCTACCCCAGACAGCAGCGTGAGCAAATCGCCGCCCTGGATTACAGCAAGGTTCGGCTGCCATCGGGGGACTTTGTCTTGCTGGGCGATGTCGCAGAGCTGGTTGAAACACCGGGCATTTCCCGCATCAACCGGGAAAACGGTTTTCGCACGGTGCGGGTCTCGGCCAATGTCGACCAGGCCCAGGTCACCACCAGTGAAGTGGTACGCTTGGTGCGCTCGGATATCTTACCGGATTTGCTCGAGCGCTTTCCCGGCGTCCGCACCGAGCTGGGCGGCCAGATTGAAGAGCAGCAGCGTCAGCGCGACCAGATGTTTTTGTTCATGATTGCCGGCTTACTGATGGTGTACATTCTGTTGGCTATCCCGCTGAAAAGCTACAGCCAGCCACTGATTGTGATGTCGGTGATCCCCTTTGGCATGATAGGTGCCGTGCTGGCCCACTTTGTCTTTGGCATGAATCTGTCGCTGTTTTCATTTTTCGGCATGATTGCCGCGGCCGGGGTGGTGATTAACGACAGCCTGGTGCTGACCGATTACGTCAATCAGGCCCGCCGGGAGGGCTTGTCGATGACCGATGCGGTGGTACGTGCCGGTAAGATGCGTTTTCGCGCCATCTTACTGACCTCCTTAACCACCTTCTTTGGTCTGGTGCCCATTATGTTTGAAACCAGTTTGCAAGCGCAGTTTGTGATTCCGATGGCGGTATCGCTGAGCTTTGCGGTGCTGTTTGCCACCTTAATTACCCTGGTGCTGGTGCCTTGCCTCTACCTGATTTTGGAGGATTGCAAACGACCGTTCAAGGCATTGAAGAGACGGCTCTTCAGCCGTAATGCTACGGTGGATGCAGCATCCTGATACTTTGAATCTGCTCTGGAATCAGCGCTAAACGACAAGCGGGCTCAATGAGCCCGCTTGTCTTTGCGATACCCGGTGCGCTTTTTAGGATCAATGCTGCTTGTTGTGACAGCAATCCCTGCCTATGCTGGAGAACTGTTTTTTAAAAGGTGTGTACCATGCGAAAATCGTTTCTCTTGGCCTTCGGATGTGTTGTTTGTGCAGTTCAGGCGCAAGATAGCCCTCAGGCTTTTGTCGGGGCAACGCTGCTGACGATGGATGGTCCGCCCATTGCCAATGGCACTCTGTTGGTGGATCAGGGCCGGATTGTAGCGGTCGGCAGCCAGGTTGCCATACCCGCAACGGCAACAGTGCACCAGCTGGATGGCAAAGTCATTATGCCGGGTCTGGTGGATACCCATTCCCACATTGGCCAGGTGGCTGGTGCCGATCGCAGTGCACCGATCCAGGCGGATGTGCGGGCACTGGACTCCATCAACAGCCGCCATGCCGGCTTTATGAAAGCCAGGGCCGGTGGCATTACTACCGTGAATGTGATGCCGGGCTCCGGGCATTTGCTAAGCGGGCAAACCAGTTATCTGAAGTTGCGCAATGCCAGCAGCATTGAGCAGCTGGCGATACGCACCGAGTCGGGGGGCATGGCTGGGGGCATTAAAATGGCCAATGGCACCAATCCACTGCGGGCTTCGCCTTTTCCTGGTACCCGTGGCAAAGCGGCTGCATTAATGCGCGCTCAGCTGGTGTCCGCTCAGGAGTACTGCCAGCGCCGTGAGTCCGACAATCCCCCGGCTCGCAACCTGGGGCAAGATGCGCTTTGCGAGGTGTTCAGTGGCGAACGCATTGTCCACCATCACAGCCACCGTCATGACGATGTGCTGACGGTGTTGCGCCTGGCCGACGAGTTTAACTTTCGGGTGGTGCTGCACCATGTCAGTGAAGGTGCTCTGGTGGCTGATGCCATTGCCAAGGCAGGGGTCGCTGCCTCCATCATCCATATTGACAGTCCCGGCGGCAAGCTGGAGGTAATGAACTTGCTGCCCGACAATGGCAAGGTATTGGCTGATGCCGGGGTGCTGTTGGCGTACCACACCGACGATCCCATTACCGATTCCCGCTTGTTTTTGCGCTCCGCTGCCATGGGGGTTCGCTTTGGTCTGGATCGCGAGACCGCGCTGCGCTCCGTCACCATCAATGGTGCCAAGATGCTGGATCTGCAAGATCGTGTTGGCAGCCTGACAGTCGGCAAAGATGCCGATTTTATTGTATTAAGTGGTGATCCGCTCAGTCTTTATACCCGGGTGGAGCAAACCTGGGTGGAGGGCGAGCAAGTGTTTGATTTGAACAACCCCGAGCATGCACTTTTTGCTACCGGGGGCTATGGTGCCGGTCGCGATCAAGTGGCCAGTGATGTTCTGCAGTTGGAGGCCGCACAATGATTACCAGACGCAACGCCTTATCCGGCTTGGTGGGCCTGTGCCTGCTGAGTAGCCCGCTGCAGGCTGAATCCATGTTGGTATTGGCCGACAGGCTCTACACCAAAAACGGGCCTGTGATCGAGTCCGGTGCCGTGCTGATCCAGGATGGTAAAATACGCCAGGTTGGACGCCAGGCGGAGATCCGCCCACCAGCTGGCATTCAGACCTTGCATGCCGCTGTAGTGACACCGGGTCTGATCGATGCCAGAACTGTGGTGGGACTGGCCGGTTATCTGAATCAGCCGCACGATCAGGACCAACTGGAAAACTCAACCGCCATGCAGCCGCAGTTGCGTGCGCTGGATGCCTTTAACGCCCGGGAGCGACTGGTCGATTGGGTGCGCAGCTTGGGCGTCACCACTTTGCATACCGGCCATGGCCCGGGTGCACTGATTTCCGGCCAGACCATGCTGCGTAAAAGTTATGGGGCTCAGGTCGATGATGGCTTAATGCAACCGCTGGCGATGATTGTGGCACAGTTGGGGCCCGGTGCTTTTGGCGCCGAGAACCGCAGCCCCGGGACCCGCTCCAAGCAAATTGCCATGCTAAGGCAACAGTTGATCCGGGCGCAGGAATACCAGCAGCAGTGGCAGGTGGCCGAGGAAGGCAAAGCGCCTGCCCGTGATCTGGAGTTGGAAGCACTGGTTGCGGTACTGGATGGCTCGGTGCCTTTGCTTGTCACCGCCTATCGTGAACAGGATATGCGCTCAGCCCTGCGCATTGCCGATGAGTTTGGGATCCGCATTGTGCTTGATGGCGCTGCCGAGGCCTACTTAATGCTGGATGCCATCAAGGCGGCCGGCGTGCCGGTGATTCTGCATCCGACCATGGCGCGTCAATTTGGTGAGCTGGAAAATGCCAGCTTTACCACGGCGCAGCAACTGCACCAGGCGGGCATTCCCTTTGCATTTCAAAGTGGTTACGAAGCCTATGTGCCCAAAACCCGGGTGGTGCTGTGGGAAGCGGCCATTGCAGCTGCTTACGGGCTACCTTTTGAAGCCGCATTGGCAGCTATCACCATTGATGCTGCCAAAATCCTCGGTATTGAACAGCAGGTCGGCTCCATTGGCGTCGGCAAAGATGCCGATCTGGTGCTCTTTAGCGGCGACCCCTTTGAATACACCACCCAGGTGCGTCAGGTGATCATCAATGGCCAGCTGGTCAGTGATGAGCCGCATTAAAGCTGCTGTTGTTGGCGCTGATTAGCGTTCGCTCTAGGGAGTCGTGGCTTTGACTTCGGCGACAAAACTGCCCTGTGCCAGCCGGGTATGCACCTGCTGGCCGGGTTGCAGCTGGCTGGCATCGGTCAGCACCTGCTGCTGCGCATCAAAGCTAATGCTGTAACCCCGGGCCAGTGTTGCCAGCGGGCTGACGGTATCAAGCCGTGCCAGCAGCAGCTGCCAGCGTTGCTGAGGCTGTTGCAGCCGTTGCCGGATTGCTTGTGACAACGCTTTTTGCAACGGCTGCAACTGAGCACGTTGCTGCTGCAAGGTGCGAACCGGCGATGCCAACCGCAGCCGCTGGTCCAGCAGTTGCTGCTGAGCTTGCAGGCGCTGCAGCTGCTGTTGCATCCGCCGTTGCAACAGCAAGCCTACATCATCCAGCCGCTGTTGCTGTTGCTGCAGCTGCCGCGCTGGGTGGCGCGCCTGCAACCGTTGGCTGAGCTGCTCAAGCCGGGGGGAGAAACGCTGCAGCAATTGACGCTGTGCCTGCACCAGAGCCCGGCGCAGCCGGTGCAGCCGTTCCATCAAATGCAGTTGATCGCTCGAGACCAGCTCTGCAGCAGCTGAGGGCGTGGCAGCGCGGATATCGGCCACCAGATCGCTGATGGTGACGTCAATTTCATGACCTACTGCGCTGACAATGGGCACCGGGCTTTGTGCGATCAACCGGGCCAGTGCTTCGTCGTTAAAGCACCACAGATCCTCCAGCGAGCCGCCTCCCCGGCCGATGATCAATGCATCCACTTCATCGCGGCGGTAGGCGGTGGTCAACGCCTGGCACAATTGTCGGGCCGCACTGGCACCTTGCACCAGACTGGGGTACAGAATCACTTCCATGCCAGGAGCCCGGCGCTGCAACACCGTTAAAATATCCCGGATGGCGGCGCCGGTAGGGGAGGTGATGATGCCCAGGCGCTGGATCATGGCAGGCAAAGGGCGCTTGCGCTCAGACGCCAGCAAGCCATCCTGCAGCAAGCGAGCCTTGGTCTGTTCAAATTGCAGCTGCAATGCACCGCTGCCGGCATCTTCCAGCAGCTCGGCCAGCAACTGGTAGTCCCCTCTGGGCTCATAGACGCTGATGCGGGCTTTGATCAGCACCTGCTGGCCGTTTTGTGGCCGCACGCTGGCCATGCGATTGTGCTGCCGAAACATCGCCACCTTCACCTGAGCCCCGCTGTCTTTCAGCGAGAAATACCAATGCCCGGACCCTGCCGCGACAAAGTTCGACACCTCGCCTTGCAGCCAGATGCGCTGGAATTGCTGCTCCAGCACCATCCGGACTTCGCTGTTCAGTCGGGACACGGTGTAAATGTCGTTGTTTTGCATGTGGATAGCCAAAGCCTGCTGTGAATAGGGCCTTACTCTAACATAAAACTAAAAAATCGTTTGTTCCAGCGGCGAAAAAGCGTTAAAATTGCGCCGCAACATTCCTTAGGTTTTTCCAGAAGCGAGATTGTTGCGATGCTCAGGATCAAGAAAGAAGCCCTTACCTTTGACGACGTGTTACTGGTACCGGCGCACTCCACCGTACTGCCCCATACTGCCGACTTACGCACCCAACTGACCGACAGCATTTCGCTGAATATTCCGATGGTTTCCGCTTCGATGGATACCGTGACCGAAGCCCGTTTGGCCATTGCATTGGCGCAAGAAGGCGGCCTTGGTTTTATCCACAAAAATATGACCATTGAAGAACAGGCCTCGCATGTTCGTCGGGTGAAAAAATACGAAAGTGGCGTGGTGTCGGATCCGGTCACCGTATCGCCTGAGATGACGGTCCGTGAAGTTCAGGCCCTGGCGCAGCAACACGGTTTCTCCGGTTTCCCGGTGGTGGATGCCAACCACAATCTGGTCGGTATTGTTACCGGCCGTGACATGAGCTTTGAAGCCAGTGCTGGCACCAAGGTCGCTGAGCTGATGACACCAAAAGATCGCTTAGTGACGGTGAATGAGCAAGCCTCACGTGAAGCCGCCTTCAAACTGATGCATCAGCATCGCATTGAAAAAGTGCTGGTGGTGGACGATGCCTTTAAATTAAAAGGCCTGATTACCGTTCGCGATTATTACAAAGCCGCCAGCAAGCCAAACGCCTGCAAAGACGAACTGGGCCGTTTGCGGGTTGGCGCTGCCGTCGGTGTGGGTGCCGGTACCGACGAGCGCATTGCCGCTTTGGTCGAAGCCGGGGTCGACATTCTGCTGATTGATACCTCCCATGGCCATTCGCAGGGGGTGATTGACCGGGTGAAACAAACCCGTGCTCAGTACCCGGACTTGCAAATTGTTGCCGGCAATGTCGCGACCACCGAAGGTGCCAAAGCACTGGCAGAAGCCGGTGCCAATGCAGTGAAAGTGGGCATCGGCCCAGGCTCTATTTGTACCACCCGTATTGTCACCGGCTGTGGTGTGCCGCAAATCACCGCCATTGCTGATGCAGTGGAAGGGGTGAAGGGCACCAAGGTGAAAATCATTGCCGATGGCGGTATCCGCTTCTCCGGTGATGTTGCCAAAGCTTTGGTGGCGGGTGCCCATTGCGTGATGGTTGGTTCGATGTTTGCCGGTACCGAAGAGTCACCGGGTGAAGTTGAGCTGTATCAGGGACGTTACTACAAATCTTACCGCGGCATGGGTTCGCTGGGCGCGATGTCGCAGCGGCATGGTTCGTCCGACCGTTATTTCCAGGGCAGCGACAACGCCGAGAAACTGGTGCCGGAAGGTATCGAAGGCCGGGTGGCGTACAAGGGCCCGATTGAAAACATTATTCACCAGCAAATGGGCGGTCTGCGCTCTGCGATGGGCCTGACCGGCAGCGCGAGCATTGAGGTGCTGCGCACCAAGCCGGAATTTGTCAAAGTGACTGCCGCTGGTATGGGCGAGTCGCACGTGCACGATGTGCAAATTACCAAGGAAGCGCCGAATTACCGCATGGGCTAAAGGCTGCGCTTTACAGCGGCTGGCGCTTGCCAGCCGTTTGTTTTAACAACGATTGGATTTAAAAAGGTCCCTATGAGCAAAAACATTCATCTGCACCGCATTCTGATCCTGGATTTCGGTTCCCAGTACACCCAACTGATTGCCCGCCGTATTCGTGAAATCGGCGTTTATTGTGAGCTGTGGGCATGGGACGTGACCGAGGAGCAAATTCGCGACTTTAACCCAACCGGTATTATCTTATCCGGTGGTCCGGAAAGCGTGGCTGCGGCCAACTCACCCCGTGCGCCACAGTATGTGTTTGAAGCCGGTGTGCCGGTGCTTGGCATCTGTTACGGCATGCAAACCATGGCTGAGCAGCTGGGTGGCAAGGTGTCTTGCTCCGATATGCGTGAGTTTGGTTATGCGCAGGTGGAAGTCATTGCTAAAAACCGTTTGTTTGCCAACATCGAAGATCACATCAGTGCCAGCAATACAGCGCTGGTCGATGTCTGGATGAGTCATGGCGATAAAGTCATCGAAATCCCGGCCGGCTTTGAAACCGTGGCCCGCACCGATACCTGCCCGCATGCTGGCATGGTCGACGAAGCGCGCCAGTTCTACGGGGTGCAGTTCCACCCGGAAGTAACCCATACCCGTCAGGGTCTGCGGATGCTGGAGCATTTTGTGGTGGATATTTGCTGCTGCGAAAAACTCTGGACGCCGGCTTCCATCATTGAAGATGCCATTTTGCGCATTCGTGAGCAGGTCGGTGACGACGAAGTCATTCTGGGCCTGTCCGGCGGTGTTGACAGCTCGGTCACTGCTATGTTGCTGCACCGGGCCATTGGCAGCCAGCTGACCTGCGTTTTTGTCGACAACGGCTTGCTGCGGCTAAACGAAGCCCAGCAGGTGATGGACATGTTTGGCAACCACTTTGGTCTGAACATCATCCATGTCAGCGCTGAAGATCGCTTCCTGGATGCATTGGCGGGCCAGAACGACCCAGAGCAAAAGCGGAAAACCATTGGCCGGGTCTTTGTCGAGGTGTTCGACGAAGAATCGCAGAAGCTGAAAAATGCCCGCTGGCTGGCGCAAGGCACCATCTACCCGGATGTGATTGAATCGGCAGGCTCTGCTACTGGCAAAGCCCATGTGATTAAATCGCACCACAATGTTGGCGGCTTGCCAGAGCACATGAAAATGGGCCTGGTTGAGCCACTGCGCGAGCTGTTTAAAGACGAAGTGCGCAAAATCGGCCTGGAGCTGGGCTTGCCGTACGACATGCTGTACCGCCACCCATTCCCAGGCCCGGGCCTTGGTGTGCGGGTGCTGGGCGAAATCAAAAAAGAGTACTGCGACTTGCTGCGCCGTGCCGATGCGATTTTTATCGAAGAGCTGCACAAAGCGGACTTGTACCACAAAGTCAGCCAGGCCTTTGCTGTCTTCCTGCCGGTTCGCTCGGTTGGGGTAATGGGCGATGCCCGCAAGTACGACTGGGTGATTTCATTGCGTGCGGTTGAAACCATCGACTTTATGACGGCGCACTGGGCCCACCTGCCTTACGACATGCTGGGCAAGGTATCCAACCGCATTATCAATGAAATCGACGGCATCTCCCGCGTGGTGTACGACATCAGCGGCAAGCCACCGGCGACCATTGAGTGGGAATAAAGCCCTAAGCGAACCTAAAACCCTGGCTCCGATGCCGGGGTTTTTTTATACTCAGTGAATCAAAAGCCCAGTGACTCAAAAGTTAGGTAATAGGCCCGGCACTGCTCTTTGTTTGGCCTGATTCCTGGGTGTCTTGGCCGACTTTGATGGAACATGCAGCTGAGGTGGGGTTGTAGCAAGACCCAACAAGCCGAGCAGAGGGTGTTGGCAGAAATTCAAGCTATCACTCATTGGCAAAAGATGGCTTAATAGCGTCATGCATACGACCAGTGGATGACGGGGGAGCTACCATGATTTTAAAGAAAGCTGTTGCATGAAATCTATCATTAAAGTGGCATTGGTGATTTTGTTGGTGATTGTCGGTTTGCCAATATTGATGTTTGCTTTGGTGCTTTCTTTTGGTGCTGATGGCATCTGTGGCAATGACATTTATGCGGAAATTCACTCTCCGGACAGGCGGTACAAAGCCATTGTTTTCCAGCGTGATTGCGGCGCAAGCACGGACTTCAGTACCCAGATTTCTATTTTGAAGAACAACGCAGCGCTGAAAAATAAAAGTGGCAATACGTTTATTGTCAGAGGTCATCCGGATGCCCATGCGTTGGAATTGAAATGGCTTTTAAACAAGGAATTACTCATCAATAGGCAACTTGATGGTTCCGAGGTCAAGGCTGCACAAAGTCAGGGCTGGTTGAATAAAATTGAAGTCAGTTATGCCGTAAGTGATAGTTAACCGAACACAGTACCCCAGGCCCATGGCAGCTGGTGGGGCACCTGCGAACACGCGCTAAACACATAACAACTAACACAACTGCAAAGTAAAGTGCCCGGGAGGGGCTGTGGAAGCAATCGAAAAAACGCTGAACTTTATTGTCGAGATTGAACAACTCAAAGACGTGTATCGAAAAACTAGGCCGGTTGGGCTTGATCGATTTGAGAACTCGGCCGAGCACAGCTGGCATGTGTGTCTGGCAGCCTTGATGCTGAAAGACTTTGCCAATGAGGCCGTTGATATTCACCGGGTGATCAAGATGCTGTTGATTCATGATCTGGGCGAAATCGATGCCGGCGATACCATCATTTATGCCAGCGAAACCAGCGACAACAAAGCCAAAGAAGCAGCCGGGGTTCGCCGCTTGTTGCAGCTGTTGCCTGCTGAGTTGGCGCAGGAATTTACTGCGCTCTGGCAGGAGTTTGAAGCCGGCGAGACGGCAGAAGCCCGCTTTGCCAAAGCCATTGATAGAGTGCCGCCATTACTGCATAACCTGCTTGGCGATGGCCACAGCTGGAAAACGCATGGCGTTACAGCCGACCAGGTCTTTTCCGTCAACCAGCGCATTGCCGCTGGCAGTGAAGCCCTCTGGTCGGTGATGCGTACCAGGCTAGAGGCTGCGGTTCGGGATGGGCTGTTGAAATGACGGCCGACGAGCGGCTTTTCTTTTGCGTTTTTCCGATCCGTGCTACATTAACGGCATAATCTTTCAGACTATTCTGCTGCCAGGACTTTATGACAGAACCGGTTAAACCTGAATCTCAGCCGCGTAAAGGCATCTATTTACTGCCAAATTTACTCACTACCGGCGGCTTGTTCTCCGGCTTTTATGCCATCATTTCATCGATGAACGGCCACTTTGAAGCCGCGGCCATTGCTATTTTTGTAGCGATGATCTTTGATGGCCTCGATGGCCGGGTAGCGCGCCTGACCAATACCCAAAGCGAGTTTGGCGCCCAGTACGACAGCATGGCCGATATGCTGTCCTTTGGCATGGCGCCGGCCATGGTGATGTACAACTGGGCACTGTCGGATACCGGCAAATTTGGCTGGTTGGCGGCCTTTTTGTTCGTCGCCTGTGCCGCCCTGCGATTGGCGCGTTTTAATGCCAACTTGTCGGTGACCGATGGGCGTTTCTTCCAGGGGTTGGCAAGCCCTGCCTCAGCGGCCTTGCTGGCCGGTCTGGTCTGGACCGGTGCTTACTACGAGCTGGATGGCCAGGGCTTGGGCTTTTTGTTTGGGATTCTGACCATACTTGCTGGCCTGCTGATGGTCAGCAATTTCCGTTACCACTCCTTCAAGGATGTAAACTGGCGCGACAAAGTGTCTTTTGTCACCATTTTGCTGGTGGTGCTGATCTTTGTGGTGATAGCGGCACGACCCGCTGAAATGTTGCTGCTGATTTTCCTGTTGTATGCCTGCTCAGGCCCCATTACCACCATTCGCTCGGTCAACAAGTTGAAGCTTGAGCACGTGGTGGGGGATGTTAATCCAACCGACTTTGAAGAGCCTCAGGCAGAAGAGTCAAACAGCGAGCAAGACCCGCAACAGCAAGAAACCAAGGGATAAAGCGCCGTGATGCCTTGTCGCGGCCTTGTTTCCAAAGTAGAGTAAGCGGCAGGCTTGGCCTGTCGCTCCGTAATGCGAGCCTTCAATTGAGGAAGGGTATCCGTTGAACTCATTGCTTTCACAACGTCTGGCAGCGCTCTCTGCTGCCGAACATCTTAGCAGCATTCGTGGCATCCAGCGTGGACTGGAGCGCGAGTGCCTTCGCATTCAGCCCAATGGCACCTTAGCGCAAACCGGGCATCAGCCGGAGCTCGGAGCTGCTTTGACCCACCCGCTGATCACCACGGACTTTTCCGAGTCGCTGCTGGAATTTATCACCCCGGTCTCGACAGAGATCGAGACCACCTTAAACCAGCTGGCCGATATCCATACCTTTACCCTGAAGCAACTGGGTGAGGAGCGATTGTGGCCCCTGAGCATGCCGTGCTACATCGCCCATGAAGATGAAATCCGACTGGCGCAGTACGGTAGCTCCAATGTTGGCCGGATGAAAACCCTGTATCGCCAGGGGTTAAAGCGCCGTTACGGCAGCATGATGCAGGCCATCAGTGGGGTCCACTTTAACTTTTCGTTTCCAGCTGGCTTTTGGCAGCACTACGCTGCTGTTTTAGGGCAGCCCGAAGTTGAGCAAGATTTTATTTCCGCGCAGTACCTGGCCTTGGTGCGCAACTACAAGCGCATGGCCTGGCTTATTGTGTACTTGTTTGGTGCCTCGCCTGCGCTGTGCAGCTCTTTTTTGCAGGGGCGGGACAGCAAATACCCATTTCAGCAATTGGGCAAGGGCAGCTTGTACTTGCCTTATGCCACCTCACTGCGGATGAGCGATTTGGGCTACACCAACAGCGCCCAGTCGCGGCTCAAGGTCACCTACAACTCGCTGGATGAGTACATTGCCGGTTTGCATCAGGCCATTACCATGCCATCGGAGGAGTACGCCGATATCCCTTGCTCTGCTGAGCAGGGATTTCAGCAGCTGAACAGCAATATTTTGCAAATCGAAAACGAGTTTTACTCGACCATTCGGCCCAAGCAGACCACTCAAAGTGGTGAGCGGCCGACCTGCGCCCTGGCTGCGCGCGGCGTAGAGTACATTGAAGTACGGGCGCTGGATGTCAATCCATTCAGTCCGCTTGGGGTAAGTGCCGAGCAAATGCGCTTTTTGGATGTGTTTTTGTGCTATTGCCTGTTGCTGGAAAGCCCTGAGCTGAGCCATGACGATCAGCTGGTGACCGAGCAGAACCTGAAAAAAGTCGTGACCGATGGCCGCCGGCAAAATCTGGAGCTGCAGCAGCAGGGGCAGCCGCGCTTGATGCAGGACTGGGCTGAAGAAATTTTTGCTGATTTAACGGCTGTAGCGGCCTGGCTGGATCAGGCCTATGGTGGCAGTAGCTATCAGGACACGGTCAAAGGATTTTACCTTAGCCTGCTGGACCCGGCTCAGACCTACTCCGGTCGCTTGCTTCAGCTGCTGTTAAGCAAGCAACAGGACAATGGTCCTTTTGCATTGCAGTTGGCAGAGCAGTACCGCAGTCAGTTGCTGGCGCGGGATTATCAGCAGTACGATGACGCTGCCATGCAGGCGATGGCCGCTCAGTCGCATCGGCAGCAAGCCTCGGTAGAGGCAGCAGATACCTTGAGTTTTGAGCAGTACTTGCAGGATTACTTTGCACCCAAGCCTTGTTCGTTGTAGCAAAAAAAAGCGGTCACCAGGAGAGGGGTGACCGCAGACAGGATTGAAATCCAGGGAAACGTAAAACTCGATTAAGCGTCCTTGCACTTTGTTAGAAGCACCCAACCAGATAAAGTTCAGATGAAAATTAAAAAACTTTTAATGCCGGTATTTTTTGTTGCAACACTGCTGTTGGCCGGTTGCAGCACACCACCACCGCAGAACAGCAGCAATATTTGCGATATCTTTAAAGAGCACCGCTCCTGGTACCGGGCTGCGGCCAATACCCGTGACACATGGGGCGTGCCGATCCATGTGCCGATGAGCATGATGTTTCAGGAAAGCAGCTTCCGGCATAATGCCCGGCCGCCGATGCGCTATTTCCTTGGCTTTATTCCCTATGGCCGTGCCAGCTCGGCCTATGGTTACTCTCAGGCCAAAAATGAAACCTGGGCCGATTACCAGCGCGAAACCAACCGCCGATTCGCCAGTCGCAGCAACTTTGCCGATGCGATGGACTTTATGGGTTGGTACATGGATAAAACCCATCGGCTGAACGGGGTATCCAAATGGGACGCCTACAATCAGTACCTGAATTACCATGAAGGTTGGGGTGGTTACCGCCGCGGCAGCTACCGGGACAAGGCCTGGTTGATTGCCGTTGCGCGCCGGGTTGATGACCGAGCACAAATGTACGCGACTCAGCTGGCAAGTTGTGAGCGTGAGCTGCAGCGAGGCTGGTTCCGTCGTTTGATTGGCTTTTAATCTAAGCGCGTCCTAACAGCTTGATTGCAGAGCGGCGGTTAATCCCGCCGCTTTTTGGACAGCGGAAACAGCCGGATGGTTTTAATCATGTTGTCTTGCACCTCAACTATTTCCAGCTTGTAACCAGCCAGTTTGAGGCTAAGGCTGCCTTGCGGGATCTCTTCCAGATACTCCAGTACCAGCCCATTGAGGGTTTTAGGGCCATTGGTCGGAAAGTTAAGCTGCAACTCCCGGTTCAGGTCGCGCAGGTTGATGCCACCTTCCACCAGCACGGTGCCATCAGGTTGCGGAATAATTTCTTCGTGATTGTCTTCCAGCGCATCGGTGGTAAAGTCGCCGACCACTTCTTCTAAAATATCTTCCAGCGTAACCAGGCCTTGGATATCGCCGTACTCATCCACCACCAGACCGATGCGTTCTTTGGAAGCCTGGAATTTGAGCAGCTGAGTGCTCAGCGGCGTGCCCTCGGGTATGTAGTAAATATCCCGCACCGCCCGCAACAAAGTGGCCTTGCTCAATTGCTTTTTCAGCAAAGGCCGCACCAGATCGCGGGTATTGAGAAAGCCCAGCGCATCGTCGATGGTATCGCGGTACAGCAACAAGCGGCTGTGCGGCGAGTTCGCCAGTTGGCGTACCAGCTGCTTCCAGTCGTCGTTGACATCCAGCCCATTGATTTCATTGCGTGGGATCATGATGTCTTCGACTGTGGCATGCTCCAGATCCAGCACCCCAACCAGCATGTTCTGGTGCTGCTCCGGAATAAGGGCTCCCGCTTCGTGCACCACAGTACGAAGCTCTTCGGCGCTTAAACTGTTGCCCTGATGCTGCTCGGCGCTGATACCAAACAGTTTCAAAAAGGTATTGGTAATCTGATTCACCAGCCACACGACTGGGTACAGCAGCTTGAGTAGGGGCTTTAAAATAAAAGAGCTGGGAAAGGCCACCCGCTCCGGGTGCAGGGCTGCCAGCGTTTTTGGCGTGACTTCGGCAAACACCAGAATCACCAGCGTCAGGCCAAAGGTGGCCACGGCAATACCAATATCCCCAAACAGCCGCAGACCAATGATGGTGGCGATGGCTGAAGCGGCGATATTGACCAGGTTGTTGCCAATTAAGATCAGGCCAATCAGCCGATCAGGGCGCTTCAGCAGTTGGCTGACCCGGACCGCGCCTTTGTCCTTTTCATTGGCCAGGTGCTTTAACCGGTAGGGATTCACCGACATCATGCCGGTTTCAGAGCCAGAGAAGTACGCGGAAATCAGAATAAGTACGCCAAGAATAATAAATAAAGTACTGGTGGCTATCGCGTCCAAATCTGAGTTACCTGTATGACCTAAGGGAGTTCGAAAGCATAGTATGGTTGCTGCTTAAGCAGATGTAAAACATCAAAAGCCACCGTTTAACAGCACTTCACGCACAAAACGGCTACCAAAATAAGCCAGTGTGAGCAAGATGCTGCCCAGCAGCGTCAGACTGATGGCGGTTTTACCTCGCCAGCCCAGACGGGCATGGCCCCAGCTGAGCATGGCAAAGACACCAAAAGCCAGCAAGCTCAGCACATTTTTATGCAGATTGTGTTTGGCAAACCAGTCGCCGGTAAACAGGGCACCGCTGAGCAGAGTGATGCCCAGCAGCAGGGTGCCGATCAGCAGCAAACGGAATTGCAGCAGCTCTGCCTGCATCAGTGGTGGCAACTGCGAGGTCATGCTAAGTGCTTTGTGCTTTAGCTTGTAACTGATGTAACTGACCTGCACGCTGTACAGCGTCGCCAGGATCAGGATGACATAGGCAATAAAGGCCACCAGAATGTGCAGCAGCAACATTGGGCTCTGATCAATCTTCACCAGCTGGGTGCCTTGTGGCAGCACCAGCACGCCAAGTTGCAGTAAAGCTGCCACCCCATAGACCACTGGCAGCAGTAAAATAAGGGGCGAGCGCAATGCTGTCAGAGTGACGGCCATGGTAATCAACCAGCTGACCAGCGAGCTGACATTGAGCAGACTAAAGTTTTGCCCTTCGGCGGTAAATAAAGCCGAGGATAAATGGATGGCATGCAGCACCAGGCCCAGACAAGCGGCGCTAAAGGTGAGTTTCAGCGCCGGCCCGGCCGGGTGAAACAAACGATTCAAAACTGTGCCCGCAGCCACGGCATAGGCCACCATGGCAAGCAGCGGTAACAACAGCGAGTGCATGCAAAACTTTCCCTGAATTACAGTCAGATAGCCATTGTATTGCAACTTGCCACGAATACCAATGCCTAAAGCGGCATCAGTGGTTGTTTCGCAGCACAGCAGCAAGTGAATACGCGCTGGTACGGTGGCTGACGCCATCATCGGACTCAGGTATACTTACCGCTAGATATCGAATGCAGGACCATGCCATGTTTGAGAATTTATCCGAGCGGCTGACCCGTACGCTGAAAAACATCAGTGGTCGGGGCCGGCTGACCGAAGACAACATCAAAGAAACGCTACGCGAAGTGCGGATGGCGCTGCTGGAAGCCGATGTGGCCCTGCCGGTGGTGCGCGACTTTGTGGCGCAGGTGAAAGAAAAGGCGGTTGGCCTTGAGGTCAGCAAAAGTCTGACCCCGGGCCAGGAGTTCATTAAAATCGTGCGCAAAGCGCTCGAAGAAGCCATGGGGCAGGCTAATGAAGAGTTGGCGCTCAATACCCAGCCGCCGGCCGTGGTGCTGATGGCTGGATTGCAAGGGGCGGGTAAAACCACCTCGGTGGCCAAGCTGGCGCGCTTTTTAACCGAGCGTAAAAAGAAAAAAGTGCTGGTGGTCAGCGCCGACGTTTACCGTCCGGCGGCAATCAAGCAGCTGCAAACCCTGGCCAACGAAGTGGGGGTGGAATGCTTCCCCAGCGATGTGTCGCAGCAGCCGGTTGATATCGTCAATGCGGCCATTGCTCATGCCCGTACCCGGATCTTTGATGTGCTGCTGGTGGATACTGCCGGTCGCTTGCACGTTGACGAAGGCATGATGCAGGAAATTCAAGCGCTGCATGCGGCCGTAACGCCGATTGAAACCCTCTTCGTGGTGGATGCGATGACTGGCCAGGATGCGGCCAATACCGCCAAAGCCTTCAACGATGCTTTGCCTCTCACCGGCGTTATTCTGACCAAAGCTGACGGCGATGCCCGCGGCGGCGCTGCCTTGTCGATTCGCCACATAACCGGCAAGCCGATTAAATTCATTGGTATGGGTGAAAAAGTCGACGCGCTCGAGCCATTCCACCCGGACCGGGTGGCTTCGCGTATTTTGGGCATGGGCGATGTACTGAGCCTGATCGAAGAGCTTGAGCAAAAAGTCGATAAAGAAAAAGCGGCCAAGGTGGCGCAGAAAGTTATGAAAGGCAAAGGCTTTTCACTGGAAGACTTTCGCGATCAGTTGGGTCAGATGCGCAACATGGGCGGCATGATGTCGATGATGGACAAACTGCCAGGCATGAAGAACCTGCCAGCCAATGTCGCCGGCCAAATGGATGATAAACAGTTTATCCGGATGGAGGCCATCATCAACTCGATGACACCCAAAGAGCGCCAATTCCCTGATTTAATTAAAGGCTCACGCAAAAAGCGCATCGCTGCAGGTTCTGGCACTCAGGTGCAGGATGTCAATAAGCTGCTGAAGCAATTCACCCAGATGCAGAAGATGATGAAGCAGGTGTCAGGCAAAGGTGGCATGATGAAGATGATGCGCGGCCTTGGCGGCAAGTTGCCACCTGGGATGCTGCCCCCCCGATAAACCGCGAAATGCCTTGCAATCAGGGCAAAAATCCGTACAATGCACCAGCCCTCCGAACCGTCGGAGGTGTTGGTATTTTTAAAACCTGAACGAAAACTTAGAGGACGGTATGGTAACTATTCGTTTACAACGTGGTGGCGCGAAAAAGCGTCCTTTTTACCAAGTTGTGGTTGCGGACAGCCGTTTTTCCCGTGATGGCCGTTTTATTGAGCGTGTTGGTTTCTTCAACCCAATCGCCAGCGGCACGGAAGAAAAACTGCGTCTGGACCTGGAACGCGTCGAGCATTGGGTTGCACAAGGTGCATCTTTGAGCGAGCGTGTTGCTAATCTGGTAAAAACAGCTAAGAAAGCTGCGGCTTAATTTAGCACTGTCTGTGGAGTTGTCGCTTGAGTTCGAACGATGAACTAATTCTGGTTGGCAAATTTGGTGCGGTTTACGGCATCAATGGCTGGCTGAAAGTGAACAGCTATACGGATTTCCCGGAAGGGATTTTTGACTACACACCCTGGGTTGTCAGTGTTCAGGGGCGTCAACAACGAGTGCAGGTCACCAGCTGGAAACGCCATAGCAATGGTTTGATTGCCAAGCTGGATGGGATCTCCGATCGCGATCAGGCTCAAAGCCTGGTCAATGCCGACATCGCTGTGCCAGCCAGTGTTTTGCCTGCGCTTGGCGAAGGCGATTACTACTGGAAAGATCTGATGGGTCTGGCCGTAGTGAATGAGGCGGGTTATCACTTAGGTGAAGTCAGCGATTTAATGGAGACCGGCTCCAATGACGTGCTGGTGGTGAAAGCCAACCGCACCGATGCATTCGGAAAAAAAGAACGGTTGCTGCCTTTTTTAACCGATAGGGTCATTAAGGAAGTGAACCTGACTGAGCGACGTATTGTCGTCGACTGGGATCCCGCGTTTTAATGCCGGAATCAAGCAAACTTTGGGTTGGGGTGGTTTCCCTGTTCCCGGAGATGTTTCAGGCCATAACGCAGTACGGGGTGACCGGGCGGGCTTTACGCCAGGGGCTGATTGATGTGCAGTGCTGGAATCCGCGGGACTTTACCACGGACAAACACCGCACCGTCGATGACCGGCCCTATGGTGGTGGACCCGGCATGTTGATGATGGTACAGCCACTCACCGATGCCATACGTGCAGCCAAGGCTGCTGCAGGTGGCAAAGTGCACACCATCTATCTTTCGCCGCAAGGCCGGAAGCTGGATCAACAAGGGGTGCAAGAGTTGGCGCAGCACAGCAAATTGCTGTTGGTCGCGGGGCGCTACGAGGGCATTGACGAGCGCGTGATAGAAACCGAAATTGACGAAGAATGGTCAATCGGCGATTACGTGTTAAGTGGGGGCGAGTTACCGGCCATGACGCTGATTGATGCAGTGTCGCGTTTGGTACCTGGCGTGCTTGGGCATGATTTATCGGCAGAGCAGGATTCGTTTGCATCCGGTTTGCTGGATTGTCCGCACTACACCCGGCCCGAAGTGTTGGCAAACAAAGAGGTACCGCCGGTTTTACTGAGTGGTCACCACGAGAAAGTCAGACGCTGGCGTCTGAAACAGGCCCTGGGTAGGACCTGGTTACGACGGCCAGATATGTTAAATTCCCTGGCTCTGACTGAGGAGCAGCAACAGTTACTGGCAGAGTTCCAACAGGAACACCAGACGCTGCAGCAGAAAGACAGTTAACTCCAGGTAAAGAGAGATTGTTATGAGCAAAGTAAGCCAAAACATCATCAAGCAGCTTGAAGATGAGCAACTGAAGCAGGACGTACCTGCTTTTGCCCCGGGTGATACCGTGGTTGTTCAGGTACGTGTTAAAGAAGGCGAGAAAACCCGTCTTCAGGCCTACGAAGGTGTCGTGATTGCCAAGCGCAACCGCGGTCTGCACTCTTCTTTCACCGTGCGTAAAGTATCAAACGGTGAAGGGGTTGAGCGTGTGTTCCAAACACACAGCCCGCTGGTAGAAGGCATCACCGTTAAGCGTCGCGGTGCGGTACGTCGTGCCAAACTGTACTACTTACGCGATCGTTCAGGTAAATCAGCGCGTATCCGCGAAAAGCTTAACTAAGCGCTTTTGCTGCATTAAAAAAGGCTGGCCACTGGGCCAGCCTTTTTTTATCGCTGACTTGCAGTTGCTGCTGCGCTCTGGCAGTGTAGCTGTATGCAAGCACCGCTTCCTGCCCCACAATTAACCCTGTTGCAAGGCCAGCTGGAAACTCTGTTGTTGCAGCAGTCTGGTGTGCAAACCGAACAAGCTCTGCTGCAGCGGCTAGGGCTGCAATTGAGCCCCGTTCCGGCCGATGCCAACCATGCACTCTTTCAGCGCCACTTTGTGCTACAGCATTTGCTGTACCGCATTCAGCAGCAATGGCTGGATGATGAACTGGCCTGGTTGCAGATCGATCTCGCCCGGGTCGAATTGCTGCCTTACCAGGGCCAGCAGTTGTCTGCTGAGGATCAGGGGCGTGCACTCTGGTATCTGGACTGGCACAATTTTTACCAGATGGATGCCGCTACCTTGCAACAGCAATTGGATGCGTTTTGGCAACACTATGCCAGCCAAAGCTCTGCTCCAACTCCTTCATTTAGTCATCAACAGGCCTGCAGCTTACTCGAACTCGACTGGCCTTGCGATCTCACTACCATAAAGCGGCAGTACCGCAGTCTGGCTTTGCAGCATCACCCGGATAGAGGCGGAGACGCTGACAGCTTCGTCCAGATCCGAATGGCTTATCAGCAACTTAGAGCTGAATTTCTTTAGGCTGGCATCCGGCTGACTTGCTGTTCATTATTCATTACATTCTGGTGACTGTGCGTTTTTCACTAAAGCGTTTTAAAAATAGGCCTTGCCAAGGGTTGAACTCCATGGAGTATCTGCGTACACTGTATTTTTGTAATTAAAAGAGTACGGTCTGTATTCTTAAGTTTACAGTTGGTGCCGACCTGCTCCGATCAGACAGCAGCGATGACAAAGCTGCCTTAAACTTGAAGCTGCCTAAAGAGGAACCTTACCATGACCACCCGTGTAGATGACCTGCGCATCAGCTCTGAGCGCCTGTTAAGCCCACCCAATGTATTAAAGCAGGCTTTGCCATTGTCGGAGCAGGGCGCCTTATTTGTGCAGCAAGCCCGCCAAACCATTGCCGACATTATTCATGGCCGGGATCCGCGTCTTTTGGTGGTGACCGGGCCTTGCTCCATTCATGATCCTGTGTCGGCACTGGAGTACGCAGAGCGCTTAAAAGAGCTGCAGCAACGCTACAGCGATAGCCTCTACATTGTGATGCGGGTTTACTTTGAAAAGCCACGCACTACGGTGGGTTGGAAAGGCTTTATCAATGATCCGCATTTGAACGATTCGTTTGATCTGGAGACTGGCCTGACCTGGGGCCGCGAGCTGCTGCTCAAACTGGTGGAAATGGAACTGCCCACCGCAACCGAAGCGCTGGATCCTATTAGCCCGCAGTACTTGTCCGATTTAATCAGTTGGGCGGCGATAGGGGCCCGCACTGTGGAGTCGCAAACCCACCGCGAAATGGCCAGTGGTTTGTCGATGCCGGTCGGCTTTAAAAATGGCACCGATGGCAACCTGAGCATTGCTTTGAATGCCCTGCAGTCGGCCGCCAGCCCGCATCGCTTTATTGGTTTGAGTCAGCGAGGCGAGGTCGCTTTGGTCGAAACCAAGGGCAACCCGGATGGCCATATTATTCTGCGGGGTGGCAAGCAGCCAAATTACGATGAAAAAAGCATCGGCGAAGCCGTCGCTGCCCTGGACAAACTGGCGCTGGCCACTGCGGTAGTGGTGGATTGCAGCCATGGCAACTCCAACAAAGATCACAATCGCCAGCCAGAGGTGGCCACTGCGGTGATAGCGCAGCGCCAGGCTGGCAACAAAGCCATTATCGGCATTATGCTGGAGAGTCATTTGCATGCGGGGCGGCAGGACATTGTCAATGGCAAAGCACCTTTGTATGGCGTCTCGGTGACCGATGCCTGCATCGACTGGGACACCACGGCAAAGCTGCTGGCTGAATGCCATCAGCGGATGCAGCAAAGCTTGGTCGCTGCTGCATGAGTAGTTCGCCAGAGCAACAGGCGCTGGCGCCACTTCGGGCACAAATCGATGCGCTGGATGCCGAGTTGGTGCAGCTGCTGGCCAAGCGAGCCGAAGTAACCGCCGAAGTTGGTCGGGTCAAGCAGCAGTTTGGTTTGCCGGTCTACATGCCAGCACGAGAACAAGCGTTATTGCAAGCCAGGCGCGAGCAAGCCACCCAGCATGGTTTATCGCCAGAATTGATCGAAGATGTACTACGCCGGGTGATGCGCGAGTCTTACCAGACCCAAGAGCACAGCTTTGTGTGCTGCCGACCAGCCGGTGGCAAGGTGGTGGTGGTCGGTGGTGCCGGCGCACTTGGCAGCCGTTTTGTCAGCCTGTTTCAACGCTCCGGCTATCAGGTGCAGGTGCTGGAAGCCGATGATTGGCCCAACGCCAGCGCATTATGCCAGGAGGCGGCATTGGTTTTGATGGCGACTCCAATCACCTTAACCTGCCAGCTGATTGCCCAATTGCCTGAGTTGCCAGAAGATTGCGTGTTGGCTGATATCACCAGCATCAAACAGCAGCCGTTGGCTTGCATGCTGGCCAAGCATCGTGGTCCGGTGCTGGGTTTGCACCCGATGTTTGGCCCCGATGTCAGCAATTTGGTGAAACAGGTCATAGTGGTGTGTGATGGCCGTTTTGCCGAACAAAGCGATTGGCTGCGTCAGCAGTTGGTGGTTTGGGGGGCCGAGCTGGTCGAGCAAAGTGCGGTGGTGCATGATGAGCGAATGCAACTGATCCAGGGCATGCGGCACTTCACCTCCTTGGTGTATGGGGTGCATCTGGCCGAAGAAAATGCCAACTTGCCCGAGCTGTTGGCGCTCAGTTCACCGATTTACCGGCTGGAGCTGGCGATGATCGGTCGCTTGTTCGCGCAAAATGCCGAGCTATACGCCGACATTATGCTGTCTTCGGCCCAAACCTCGGCACTGCTGGAGCGCTATCTGCAGCGCTTTCAGCAAGTCTTGTCCTTGGTGCAACAGTCCGACAAAGCGGCCCTGATGACTGAGTTCAATAAGGGCAAAGCCTATTTTGGTGAGCTGGCCGGGCAGTTTCTTGATGAAAGCCGTCAGCTGCTGCAAAAGGCCACCGATGGCAGAAGCTAAGCTTCTGCCAATTGGTAGGCTGTGCGGATCGCTTGCCAGGCCTGTTCGGGCGTATCGACAAATTGAATTAAATCCAAGTCCTCTGCACTGATCACGCCGCTTTCAACCAGCAAATCAAAGTTGATTAAACGCCGCCAAAACGTCTCATCGTACAAAATCACCGGTACCGCTTCGGCCTTTTTGGTCTGCAGCAAAGTCAGGGTTTCGAAAAGCTCATCCAAAGTGCCAAAGCCACCCGGGAAAGCAACCAATGCGCGGGCCCGCTGTAAAAAATGCATTTTACGAATGGCAAAATAGTGAAATTGAAAGCAAAACTCCGGTGTAATGTAAGGGTTGGGGTTTTGCTCTTTAGGCAGCACGATGTTGAGGCCAATACTGGGGCTGCCGGCTTCCATTGCCCCCCGGTTGGCTGCTTCCATAATGCCAGGACCGCCACCGCTGATGATGGTCAGCTTTTCCTCCGGGTGCTGCTGGCCATGCTCGGCTACCAGATAGGCAAAATCCCGTGAGGCCTGATAGTAACGACTGTTATGCAGATCGCGCAGTGCTTGCTGCCGTTGCTGCTGCCGTGCTTTGTTGTCCGGTTCAGCAGCCAAAGCGGTTTCGGCCTGCTCCAGCGCAGCTTTTGCTTCGCCAGGTGCTAAAAACCGGGCACTGCCAAACACCACAAGGGTGGCATCAATGCCATGTTGCTCCATCACCAACTGCGGTTTCAAATACTCCAGTTGCAGCCGAACATGCCGCAATTCATCCTGCAGTAAAAAGTCATGATCAGCAAAGGCCAGGCGATAGGAGGCGTGGTCTTGCAATTGATTGATGGCATCGACGGAGTCCTGGGCACTGTTGAAGTGGCGTTTGTGCAAAGCATTGGGCGTTGACATAAGAACCTCTGTAAATGGTTGTTTTCTAAGCAGCTGATTGGACGAAAAATGCAGCCCGCTTTGATTTAAACTAAGATTACAGAGTATCCAATTGTGTCACAATAACTTCTCATCAACCAAGCAGACAAAAGGAAAACGACAGGGATCATGATCAATGACGGACTGATGGCATTGGGGGCACTGGGTTTGATCCTGCTTGGTATGGAGTGGATGACGCTTGGTCTGAAAAAAGCGGCTGGCAATAATCTGGTCACCGGTTTGCAGCGTTGGACAGGCAGGCCGTTGCAAGGACTGGCGATAGGCACCTTTGCTACCGTTGCAGTGCAGTCCTCGACAGCAGTGACCGTGACCACCATAGGTTTTGTCAATGCCAACCTGGTGTCGCTACGCAATGCCGCTTACGTGATTTATGGCAGCAATGTGGGGACTTCCTTTACCGGTTGGTTTGTCGCCCTGGTTGGCTTGCAGTTTAAAATCGATGCGCTGGCGCTGCCCTTGATTGGTGTCGGTATTCTGCTGAAGTCCTTTGTCAAATCCCGGGTCTGGCAAGGCAGTGGCCAGGGAGTGGCTGGTTTTGGCTTGATGTTTTTAGGCATCGGTTTGCTAAAGACAAGCTTTGATGCTGCTTTCGTGAATTTAGAGTTTGGCTGGCTGGTAGAAATGGGCATCTGGGGGCTGCTGCTGGCGGTGCTGATTGGCGCTTTACTCACCACCGTGATGCAGGCTTCTGCAGCCGTGATCGCTTTGGTGATCACGGCGGTTGCCAGTGGCGTGGTGCCATTAAGCCTGGGTGCAGCTTTTGTCATCGGTTCTAACCTGGGCACTACCTCCACCGCGATTTTATCTGCTCTGGCTGCGACCGCTAAAGCCAAGCGGCTGGCGATGCTGCATCTTATTTTTAATGTGATCACTGCCATTGTCGCGCTGCTGTTGCTACAGCCTTTGCTGTGGTTGCTGCTTTGGTTGCAGTATCAATTGTTTGATGTGCACCATGCTGCTTTTAGCCTGGCTTTGTTCCATACCTTGTTTAATCTGCTTGGTGTCTTGCTGATGTGGCCCATCAGTGATCGCTTGGTGTTGTGGTTAAATGGCCGTTTTCGCCGTCAGCCAAGCGATCGGTTGCGGATGCTGGATCAATCCAGCCTGGCGATACCGGCACTGGCCCTGAAAACCCTGACCATGGAGCAGCAACATCAAGTACAGCAGCTGTGTCGGCTGGCGGCCAATCTGGCCCAGAAGCCGCTGGATAGAAGCGTATTGGATGAGCTGCGCCAGTTGCAGCGGGATATTGCCAGCTTTACCAACCAGTTGGGGCAACAACCCTTGCAGTCTGCTGAAGCCCAGTTGTTAAACCGACTGGCCAAAAGCCAGTTGCGTTTTGAGTTGTTGCTGCAAATGCTGCCGCAACTGGAACACCGGTTTGAAAACCAGCGGCCAGCAGTCCAGGTGCAGGCGGAGTTTTGGCGGGCCTTGGCGGCGCTGGATTTGCCAGCCGCATCCGGTCAGATCTCGGCGTTGTACCGGGATATCAGTCGCAAACGCGTCGAGCAAAAACAACAGCTGTTAACACCGGAGCAGTTAAGCAGCCATCTGCACAGTGGCCAGGGCGGCGAGCTGCTGCTGCGTCTGGCAGAGCTGCGTCGCTTTGACCATCATCTAACCAAATGCATGCTGAGTATTGCTCAGCTGCAAAACGCCTATGAGCAGCAGGAGCTGTTGCCAACCGAAACAGGAGAACTTCATGCCCATTAATGCGCAATTAACCTTTATCGGCGGAGCCGGTCAGGTGACAGGGTCTTGCTATTTAGTCGAACTAAATAACAAAAAAGTGCTGCTGGATTGCGGCATGGTGCAAGGCAGCGATCAAATTCGCGAATGGCATAAGTTCCGGTTTCAATTTAAGCCAAAAGACATAGATGCGGTGATCCTGTCCCATGCCCACATTGATCACAGCGGTTTGTTGCCCCTGCTGGTGGCCAAAGGCTTTCATGGCAAAATTTACTGCACCAAAGGGACCGCCGAGCTGTTGCCGGTACTGTTGAAAGACTCGGTGCATCTGTATTTAAAAGATCTGGAGTGGAAAAACCGCCGGGCAGCCCGGGCTGGGAAAAAAGAGCTGCCAGCAGTGATGCAGCTTTCCGATGCCGAACGGGTCATCGAGCTGTGTGAGCCGCTGCCTTACAACAAGCGCACGGTGCCGATGCCCGGGATGGAGCTGGAGTTTAACGATGCCGGCCATATCCTGGGCTCGGCCATTGTACAGCTCTGGCTAAAAGGCAAGCAGGGCATGCGCCATCTGGTGTTTTCCGGTGATTTGGGCAACCCGGCAACGGTGCTGATGAATGATCCGGCTGAAATAGCTCATGCCGATCTGGTGCTGATGGAAAGCACCTATGGCGATCGCAATCATCAGGATGTCGAGCACACGGTGGCGGAGTTTGCTGCAGCGCTGGAAGACGCCTACCAGGCTGGCGGCAATGTGTACATTCCGGCTTTTGCGCTGGGGCGCTCGCAGGAGATCCTGTATTACCTCGGTGTCTTGTACCATCAGGGTAAGTTAAAGCAAAAGGTGGTGTTTCTGGACAGCCCGATGGCGATTAGCATTACCGAGATCTACGATCGCTTCTTTCACAGCATGGACCCGGACGATACCCGTTTGTTGAAGCAACAAAACGTGCGCGATTTGGCATCTTTTTTGCCGATTTTAAAGCTGTCGGAAACGGTGGAAGATTCCATGGCCATTAATCGCTTTAAGCAGGGGGCCATCATCATCGCAGGCAGCGGCATGTGCAATGGCGGCCGTATAGTGCATCACTTCAAACACAACTTGTGGAAAAACTCCAACCACCTTATTTTTGTTGGCTTCCAGGCGCAGGGCACTTTGGGGCGTCGGCTGGTGGATGGCGAGCAGCGCATCAAACTCTTTGGTCAGGACATTGTGGTGAAAGCAAAAGTACACACCATAGGTGGCTTTTCAGCCCATGCCGGTCAGAGTGAGTTGTTGCAGTGGGCCGGGGCTATTGGTGGTCAACCCCAGTTTTGGTTGGTGCATGGCGAGCCCAAAGCGCAGCAGGCGTTACAACAAGCGATGCAACAACAGGGCATGGCGGTTGAGATTGCTGAACAGGGCCAGCAAATCAGTCTGTGATTCGATGGCTGTACCGCTTTTATCGATGAAATTTTTATGACGCTATTGCCAAGGGCGTTTGAATTGGTTATTCTGTGCGCACTTCGAAAGGCAAGACATCCGAAAGGATGATCACGCAAAGCTTCAGGTCTAACGGAAACCCTGTTTCCCATGATAGCTGGGCTGCCATTAAGCGTCGTCCTGACCTTAATGTGAACTGCACTCTGCAGTGTCTGACTGACCTTTCGCAAGCACAAGCTAATCGCCATTCACAGATGAATGGGTTCTGACTAATTATTGTACCATGGAGCCAGAAAATGAAATTGAAATTTGTAGCTTTAGCGTCTGTTCTTGCAGCCACCGCGATGTTCAGCTCACAGGCTCAGGCCGATCAGCAACTTGCTGTTTCGATTTGCTCTTTTGTGGCTGCCGATAGCCGTAACGACTTGCGCAAAACTCTGAGTGACCATCGCCTGCGTTTACGCAATGTCTACGATGGCATCGTTTGCGATGGTTTGCCGCTGGTACGCCATGCCATTCGTCACAACGCCAACGATACTGCCGACTTCATCATCCGTCAGCTGCCAGGCAGCCAGGTTGCGGCTTCTGGTGATATTGAATGGGCTGAGAGCAATGGCTTTGGTAGCTCTCCGGTGATTGAGTCCATCCGCTCTCGCGCCAACAGCTAAAAATGCTGTACTGATTTTACCCTCCCTGTTATTTAGAAGGCGCCCATGAGGCGCCTTTTTTTCAGCTGGTTGGCACTTCCGTCGGTTGAATGGCTTCACTGGGGTAGCAACCCAAAACTTTAATAAATTTGGTGATTCGATTCAGCTCCTCCAGCGCCCGGGTCATGGCGTAATCGTGGGTGTTGGCCAGTACGTCGACATAAAACATTTCTTCCCAAGGGTTGCCGGGAATAGGCCGGGACTCCAGCTTGGCCATGCTGATGCCGTGGCGCTTTAACACCGTTAGGGCGTCAACCAAAGCGCCGGGTTGTTGGCCGGTGAACATAATAAAGGTAGTTTTGGCCGGTATGGCTTTGGCGACCGTCACGGCTTTACGCGCCACCACGATAAAGCGGCTGACGTTGTCTTTTTGGTTGGCCAGATCGCGTGCCAGCACCTCCAGCCCATAGATCTTCCCGCCAGCTTCACCGCCAATGGCAACCATGGTCGGATCCTGTTTTTGTTGCACCCGTTGAAAGGCATCGGAGGAACTGTCGCAATACTCGACCTTGATGTTGGTCAGGCCCAGCAAGAATTGACTGCACTGAGCGATCACCTGAGGGTGGGCACAGATTTGGCGAATTTGGTTCAGCGCAGTCCCAGGTACACCAAGTACGCAGTGATCAATCGGGTGGGTTAGCTCGCCAACAATGGACAAACGGGTGTGTTGCAGCAAGTCGTAGACTTCATTGATGCTACCGGATGAAGTGTTTTCAATCGGCAAGACTGCATAATCGGCATGGCCGGTTTCGACCGCTTTAATGATGTCATTAAAACTGTCGCAGCCAATATCAATAATTTGCTCAGCGCGGCGGGTGAAGTACTTTTGCGTCGCCCAGTAGCTGTAAGAGCCCTGTCCACCCAGATAAGCGACTTTGACTGAGGGCCCTTGCATGCCGCGCAGCTCGCCTTGCAACTTTGCTTGCTGCTGCAGCACCGAGTCTTCAATAATCACATGAAACAAACGGGTGACATAAGGCGCATCAAGCTCGAGCGCTTTACCACTTTCGATCAAGCGCAGCAACAAAGCTTCTTCACGCTCCTGATCCCGGATTGGCTTGTTTTGGCTGATTTTAGCTTCCGCTACCGCCAATGCCAGTTGACGGCGTTTGGCCAACAACTGCAGCAATTGCTGATCGGTTGTCTGTATCTGTTGTCGTACTTCATTCAGTTCCATGCTGGAGCTTCCTTCATTGCAATTTTTATTTGTTAGAGCCAAAAAAAAACCTCCCAGATGAGGAGGTTTTCGGTGTTCTGCCAGCGCGCAACACTACCTCCCGTGACGGGTGGTAAAAAAGTCAAAAAAGAAGGTGTTGGCGGTATGTTGTTTCATTCCTCATTTTTATCAGTCTGGATGGCTAAAGTCAACTGCTAATGCAGCATTTAGAAAATGACACCACAGTTCTTTACGGCAGCCCTTACGATGATATTTCTTTGTATCGATAAAATTTGTTCATGTTTACGACAAAATTATTTTGTTTGATAAATGCTCAATTATCGTCAAAATTAAACATTATAGTTACAAGGGGGTTTTATTAAATCAATCATTGTTTCAATTCTGGGCGCGGCAAGCTTTTGTGCTTCCGCTCAATGCATGGGACTGCATTGTTCGGGACCGGCTGAAGCCATCATTCATGGGGTGCGTCTGGAGTCCAATCAACTGCTGTTGGCCTTGCCCATGCAGGAAAGCCTTCAACTGAGCTGCTTATTGCATCAGCAACGTTTCGCTTTGCTGGAGGAGAACAGTCTATTGCCGCAAGCACATGCCTTGTTGTTGACGGCTCTGATGAATAAGCAGGACATTCAGCTGGAGTTCCACCCCGAGCTACCGGAGTGCACCATTACCGCTGTCGAGCTTAAACCCCGCTCTTAACGTCTTCGTCTGCAAAGGAGTGCAACCATGACATGGTGTCGTCATCACTGTGCAGCCTGGCTGCTCGCTTCCCTGATGCTTTTTGGCATGCTTCTACAGTCAAAAGCTGCTCAAGGCAGTCTGCCTGGCCATCTGGGGTTTCTATTTGATACTAAAGATGCCATTTATTGGCAACCCCCTCAAGTGTGGTACCCAACCGGTGAAACGGCAGCTGCACTCCATCCATCGGAAACAGATCCTGCTTGGTGGCGCTTTCATTGGGATGGGCAACGCTGGCTTGCGCAACCAGTCAGCGCGAAGGAGATCGCCTCCTTAAAGCTTGATCCATTCAATGCCATAGGGCTGGAGCAGATTATCGCCAGCGATTCTGAGCAAGCCCCCTGGCGTCTGCTCTTTTCCGATGGGCGTCAAGTAAATGCCTATCGGAATCCTCCAACCCTGCAGGCGTCTGAGCTGCTAAATACCGATGAAGCCATCCCCTACCGTGAAACACTCCATGCCTGGACATCCGATGGTCTGGAGCCAATGAGCAGTTCAGCCAACCTGCTGGTGGGCCATTCTGCGGGTAGTTTTCGGGTGGATGAGTCCGGTGCTGCGACCTATCATCTCCCACTGAGTTTGCCCGATGGCATTGCTGGTGTGCAGCCGGAGTTAGGGTTGCTTTACAGCAGTCATGGTGGCGATGGCTACCTTGGACGCGGCTGGCAACTTACCGGCCAGGCCGCGATTAGTCGCTGTCCTAAAAACCTGGTGCAGGATGGCAGTCAACACCGGATCAGTTTGAGCCGGGCCGATCGCCTTTGCCTCAATGGACAACGGCTGGTCAGCGATGGCCGGGCCAGTGATGTGAATCGTACCGACAACCAGTACTGGACAGCTGCCAGCTACCACACCGAGATTGATGAGTTTTCGGTGGTGCGCGCTCACGGTGGCAACAGCCAAAGCCCAAGGGCTTTTACTGTTGAAACCAAGTCCGGTGAAATTCATTATTATGGCGATGTCGGCGCCGTCAGCGGTAACGACAGCATGGGCCGCTCATTGGCCTTATCGCTGCAGCGCTATGGTGGCAGCACAGAAACATCCACCGATGCGGTGTTGGAGTCCGCCAGCAACAGTGCTGTGGTCCGTCACTGGGCGCTGAAAGCTGTTCGCGATGTTAAAGGCAATTACATTCTTTACCGCTACCACAAAGATGTGGCTCGCGGCGAGCACTACCTAAGAGCCATTCAGTATACCGGTCGGCCTGGCCGGCCCCCTTTTGCCGAGGTTTCCTTTGAGTATGAAAACAACCCCAAAATCAGCAGTGGCTGGTATGCCGGTCAGAAGGTGCTACTTAGCAAGTTACTGAGCAATATCAATATCCGGGTCGATGGTAGCTGGTTTCGTCAGTACCGACTGAACTATTTCGCCTCCCATGTGTTGGAGGAGAAGAACTACCTGCTGTCGGTGCAAGAGTGCGCCGATAATGGCAATACCGGTTGTTTCCCGGCGCTGCGATTTGACTGGCAACGACCTCCGCCAAAGTCAACCAGTACCGTTGAGCGCTGTGTCAATGAACCAGGGGCTCCCACCTATTGCTGGCAGGAGCCGGTCACAGAGAATTTTCAGCCTTTTCTGGGCAGCTTTGTGCAACGGGGCAGCTCGGTCGACAGAGCCTATCAGCAGCTGATTGATATGGATGGCGATGGTTTTGCCGATATGGTCTATGTGCGGGACGGACGCTGGCGGATCCGCCGCGGTAATAGCAGTTTCAGCTACAACAATGAGCAAACTCTGGCGGCCACTGGTGTGAATAAGCGCCAATTTATGCAGACCATCGACTACTACGGCAATGGTCAGCGCGCCCTGTTGGTGGCAAATGGTGCCAGTCACCCCTGGCACATTATGACCCTGGAGCCTTCGACCAGCACCCATACGGTGTGCGAACCCAATGGCGGGGTGCACCGGCACTGCGAGCCAGTGACCATCAGTCATCACTACAAATTAATCAACACTGAGTTAACTGCTCATGGCCTGGAAGGACAGGTTTATGTCGCGGATGTCGATGGCGATGGCCTGGAGGATATCCTCTTTATCCGCAATGGCCGTTTTGAGATGTACCGCAATCTTGGGCTGAGCCACGCCGGGGAGCATCTTGGATTTTCACACCAAACGAATCTTGGAACAGTAGGCGCGGAGTCTTTTATCCCTGGGCAGGGCTTTGTTCGTTACTCGGCTGATCTGCGTTCAGCTGCTATGTTGGATGTGAATGGCGATGGCTATACCGATTTAGTCTACCGCATCGGCACCACCTGGCATTACCGGTTATCCAATGGCAATCAGTTCCTGCCGCCTCGCAGCACCGGCCTCAGCACCAGCAATCAGCGTGCTCATCTTACCCACTTCCTTGATCTGAACCAGGATGGCCGCATCGATATCCTGCTGCCGATTGCCGATAATCGCTGGGCGATTTTTTTGTCCCGGCCCAGCTTAACCCATGAGCAAGTTATCTTTGAAAAACGGGGCGAGCGGACCTTCGACTCGGGCGCCAGCATTCAGTTTGCCGATGTCGATGGCGACGGCAAGCTGGACTTGCTGACTGCGACCAACGACAGTGGCTGGAAAATTTTCCGGGCTAGCCGTCCCGGAATTCAGGAGCACGTCATTCGCACCTTTCATGACAGCTTTGGTGTGCAGACCGAAGTGACCTATGTGCCAATGACCAATAGCCAGGTCTATTTCCGCCAGGACTCGTCGCAGCGGGTGAATGGCGACTATTTGTCGCCCAGGGCAGGCATCACCCTGGTCTCACGGGTGCGTACTCAGGTGCAGCCGTCCCACTGGCTTGGTGTGCGCTATCAGTATGGCGGTTTATTGCTACACCGCAAAGGCCGTGGCATGCTGGGGTTTGAAGTACTGCGAACTACTGATGAGCAAAGCGGTATCGTCACCGAAACCCAGTACCATCAACGCTGGCCTTTTACCGGTATGCCAAAAGTAACCAGCCAGTATTATGGTGAGCACTTACTGAGCCAGGCGACCAACCAGCTGACCAACAGAAGCACCCACTCGGGTGGCCGCTATGTCTATGTATCAAGCAGTGAAGAGCTGTCCAACCAGCTGGACAGTGACGGCAATCTGCATGCATTGAGCCGGGTTGTCAGCACCTTTAGCCAGAACGCGCATGGCAACCTGACCAGTTCGACCATCCGGCAGTACGATCCCCACAATGAACAGAACTCGCTGCGCACCGACACCACCAACACCTATGGTGATAACAACCCCTTGTATCAGCGCTATGGCCGGTTAACGCTAAGCGTGGTGCGAAAACGGCTATACGAAAATGGCAGTGTCAGCAGTGATATACGTCGCCGCAGCAGTTTTAGCTACAACAACGACTTGATGCTGGAAACAGAAGAGCTAGCGCCGGACAATGCCAAATATCGTCACACAACCAGCTACCACTACAACGCAGCTGGTCTGATAACGCGGCAGGATGTCACTGCGGGCATCAATGCCAGTGGCAGCGAGCAACAAACCCGCAGCCACACTACCGAGTACGAAGGGCGTTTCCGCTTCGTATCGGCCCGGACCGATGCAGCGGGCCTTCGAACTACCTACCGCTACAACGACCTGGCGCCGAGTTCGGTCACAGGACGAATTATCTCGGTACGCAGCCAGGATGCGAACAATCAAATCAGCAAGGTGCATTTTAATGTGCTGGGGCAGGAAAGGCGGCGGGAAACCAAAGGGCAGGCCAGCAGTGATCCTTGGGTTGCACGCAATACCGAACAGCGCTTTTGCAGCGATATCAATTGCTCGGCGGTGCCTGGCGCTTACCTCAGGATAAGAAGCTTTGGTGCAGGACAGCCAGAGCAGCGGCAATGGCTGGACCGTTTTGGCCGGCAAATCGAGCAGCAAACCCAACTGCCGGATGGTAGCTGGTCGTTGGTAAGGCTTAGCTACAACAACCAGGGGCAATTAGAGAAGGAGTATGTGCCGGGCAAAGGCGTGCAGTCCTTGTATTTCAATGAGTACAGTTACGATAATTTTGGCCGATTGAAGAGCACCAACTTGGCCAGTGGTGGCAGTGAGCACATTCGCTACCTCGGTTACCTGACCCGCTACACCGATGCGCGGGGCCGCCATCGCCGGGTTGAAAAAAACTACCTGGGGCAAACCGTTATCAGCAAGGAAGCGGCCAACAACTATGTGCAGTTCAGTTACAACGCCTATGGTCAGGTACTCACCACCCGCACCTACAACCATGTTGGCGGTGCCCGTTCTAACCGCCAGACCATCGAGTACGATATATACGGCCGTAAAATCAACACCATCGATCAGGACACCGGCGAATGGACCTACAGCCACAATGCCTTTGGTGAGCTGCTGTCGCAAACCGATGCCAAAGGCCAGGTCACATTATGGGAATACGATAGCGCCGGCCGGCAAGTGCGGCGGCGCGATCCATCTGGTACCACCTGCTGGACCTATGGCACTTCGGCAGCCAATTTTAACCGCGGTCAGTTAACCCGGGTGCGCAGCTTTAGCAGCTCGGTGGCTTGCAGCACCACCAGCACTCCGGTGTACCAGGAAACGTACAGCTACAACAGCCGGGCGCTGTTGCAGGATAAGCTGATTCAAACGCTGGGCCAGAGCCACCGTTTTGGTTACCGCTACGACAGCAGCAACCGGTTGGCAGAGCTGGACTACCCTGCCATCAGCGGCAGCACACCGGCACTGACTGTGCGCACCGAGTACGACTACGGCACCCCGGTGCGCTGGATTGATAACAACACAGGGCGAATTTATCAGCGCCACACCCACTTCAACAGCCGCGGTCAGGTGACCACCACCCGCTATGCCAATGGGGCCCGTGAAAGCCGGGTTTGGAACGACGCCAGTGGCTGGCTGGACTATACCGAAGTGCAGCTGGACAGCAACTTGCTGTACAGCGCCGGCTACCAGTACGACTTGGTTGGCAATACCGAGGAGCGCACCCAGCAATTTGGCATTGGTCATCAATCCAATTTTAAAGAGGTCTTTAGTTACGACACCCGTTACCGGCTAAGACGGCGTACCATCAGCAATCTTGGTAGCAGCAGTCAGTACAACAGCCTGCCTGCCAGCATGCGGATGTCGCAGGAATACACGTACAACCATCGTGGTGGCTTGATGCACAAGGAAGGTACCGGGCATTACAAGTACCACAGCAGCATTCATCATCGCCTGACTGGTATTTGGCAAAATAGCGATCATACCGGTACCCGCTATTACAACTTCAGCTACGACAACAACGGCAATGTGACTTCGGATGGCAGGCACAACTTTACCTACACCGCCTTTAACAAGCCGAGCCGCATTACCCAGGGCAGCGACCAGACCGAGTTCTGGTACGGCCCCAATCGCGAGCTGTACCGCCAGCGGGATGTGCGCGGCGGGGAAGTGACCGACAGCCTGCTGCTGGATGGCCTGTACGAGCGGGTGCAGTTGCCGGGTGGCGTCATCGAGCACAAGTTCCGGGTCGGCAATGCCCAGGTGGTACAGCGCAGCAACAACACCAGCTCGGTGCATTATTTCCACAGTGATGGGCTGGGCTCCACTGTAGCGGTGACCTCACAAGCCAAAAATGTCTTGCAGCAGCTGACTTATGATCCCTGGGGGCGGCAGTACGCGGTGCATACCCGCAGTGTAATGCTCAGCTACAGCTTACCGGGCGACAGCCGTGGCTACACCGGCCACCGGATGGTGAAGGGGTTTGAAGTGGTGCATATGGGCGGGCGTACTTACAACCCCTTTGTTGGCCGTTTTATGCAGCCGGATCCCTTTATTCAGGCCCCGCTGAATATGCAAAACTACAACCGCTACAGCTATGTGCTGAATAACCCGATGAGTTATACCGATCCCAGTGGCTATAACTTTGTGAAGAAAGCCCTTAAAGGCGTGATGGAAGGCACAGGAACACGCAAAGTGCTGCGGGAGCTTGGGCGAAATCAGTACTTAAATGCTGCGGTGCAGATTGGTGTTTGCATGGCCGGAGGGCCGGTTGTTTGCGGTGTTTACGCCGGTGCTCAGAGCTTTGCCATGACCGGCAGTTTAGGTGCAGGGCTTCGTACCGGTTTAATCACCTTTGGCACAGCCTGGACGATTCAGCAAATTGGCGGCTCTTATTCGGATTTAAGTGCCGCTAATGTGGATAATGTGGTATTCAATGGTGCCCAGCTTGGGAATTATCTTGATTTTGGTGGCAACCTATTAACCGCGGGCCAGGTAGCCGGTCAAATCTTTTCGCATGCGATGGTCGGTGGGGTTAGCAGCAGCCTGCAAGGCGGCAAGTTTGGCCATGGTTTCTTTAGCGCAGGGGTGACCAAAGGGCTGGGCACCCCGCTTATGGATGCCAGCTTTGCGCAAAACGTAGTGGGCGGCACGGTGATTTCCGCCACCATCGGCGGCACCGCTTCGGTGATAGCGGGTGGTAAGTTTGCGAATGGCGCTGTTACTGGGGCTATGCAGGCTTTGTATAATCATTATTCGCGCCCATCTTTGACTGGCGGGTTGTCACCAGAAGAATACTTGGAGCAAAATTGGGATAGTGGGCAGCTGTCTTTTGATCTTCAGGTAGGAAATGACTACGTTCAGTTTGATGGATCGAAGCTTTCTGGTTCATATTCAATGCTAGCAGGTCCCGGCTTTTCAATTGATACTGATGGTAAAATAATATTTGATCTGGGGGCTGGGTTTAGCTCAAGGTATGCTGGTGCACGAGGGAGTGTTTTTGCTGATAGTACTGGGCGTGCGGGAATGCAAGGGCATGCCAGTCTTGGACCGTTACGAGCAACCGCTTCTTATAGTAGTAATGTGGCGAGTAATTGGCATCATCTGAAGGTTGTAATTTCTGAGGTTCTGTATGCAGATGCAAATAGAGGTCCAAACATAAGGCATTCAAAATGATGAGAAAAATATTTATAGCTTTATCTTTGCTTGGTGTTGCTTGCATAACGCAAGCAGATATGTGCGATATACAAGTTATTACAGAAAATGAACTAAGTAATTTTGGAAAATATTTTCAAATACCTGAAGATGAATCAGTTGAGTTGATTTTGTCGAAGTATCCACAGTGTATAGATCAGGCGAGTCTTATTGTTGCATATTTGTATCTTGATTCTGCATCACCATTTCATAGCATCTTAAAAGCTGTTAGCTATCTTAAGCAATCTGTTGAAATGGGGAATGAACAAGCTGCTGCTTTGCTTGGTAGCTTATTTATTTCAAATGAAAGAGTTTACAATTTGGAGGAGGGTATTGAGTTACTCGAGTTTGCATCGTCAAATGGTGTGAATCTAGCGATGATCAACTTATTTACTCTCTCAAGACAAGGTAAATACGATAGTGAAAAGGGGGTGCAGCTTCTGGAAAACGCTTATAAAAATGGGTACGAGAAAGCTGTACTCTATTATGGGCATTATCTTCACTTGAAATCAGTTGCTACTGGGCAACATGCCCTTACGGCTGATGCGATTGCTATTCTGGAAGAATTTGATTTTATTGAGTTATCCGGTGATAGGCACTTTTATTTGACTGAAATATACATGGATAAAAGAACCGCACACTATGATTCTGCTAAGGCTGTGCAGCATTGGACTAAAGCTATTGAAGAAGGGCATGAACGAGCTATTAGCTTATGGAAGAGCTATGAAAAAGCTTCTCAGCAAAATGATTAGATACCCCGTTCGCGAATCGTGCGGCCCCCGTTCATAAAAAGCAGGGGAAGTCACCGACAGTCTGCTGCTGGATGGCCTGTACGAGCGGGTGCAGTTGCCGGGTGGTATCATCGAGCACAAGTTCTGGGGCGGCTGCCCGGGTGGTGCGGCGCAGCAACAACACCAGCTCGGTGCATTACTTTCATATCTTCGGGCTCGGCTCCACCGGTTGCTAAGCAGTTACGGTTATACTCTGCATCCATTTCAAAACCGGCCTGTGCTAAACTCTTTGCATCAAATCAGGGGTTTGCGGGAATAGAGAGCGATGAAGATGGAAAAAGTCTGGGATCCGGCGGTGCGATTTTTTCACTGGAGTCAGCTGCTGCTCTTGGCCGGGCTTTGGTACACCGGTACCGAAGGGTTGATGGAGTGGCACCAGCTGCTGGCGTATAGCCTGGCAGCCGTATTATTGGCTCGGATCTGTTGGGGGCTTTATGGCAGTCCCAGCGCTCGCTTTCACCGTTTTGCCGCCAGTCCCTTAAAAGCCTGGCGCTATTTACGACAGCCGCAAGCGGTGATGGGGCACAACCCGGCTTCTTCTTACATGATTTTTGCCCTGCTGCTGCTGGTGTTGCTGCAGTTTATTTCAGGTTTAATGACCACGGATCATATCTTTACCGACGGCCCCTTGGTGCGTTATGTCTCCAGTGACACGGTGTCGCTGGCGACACGCTGGCATAAAGTGGGCATTGATGTGTTGTTGATTGCGGTGGCGGTGCATGTGGCCGCAGCGCTTTGGCACAGTAGGCGGCACCACAATGTGATAATGGGCATGCTGCATGGCAAACTTCGAGCGGTACCGGGCCAGTCGGCGCAGCCGTTGAAAAACAGCTGGAGCTACTTTGTGTTGGTGGTGATCTTCTGGCTAGGGTTTTATTGGTGGCAAGGTGCGGATCTGATTCGTATGCTCAGCTTTTGATAAAAGACCACAGGGGCAAGCCCCTGTGGTGGTGTTGGATTAGTCTGCCCGGTAGTTGTCGTGGCAGGCTTTGCAGTTGTTGGCAAACTCGCGAAAAGCGCCCTGGATTTCACGACGTTCCCCGCCTTGTGCGGCCTGGTGCAAAGCCGCAGCATCGGCGGCAAACTTTTCACCGCGCTGGTTGAAGTCTTCCAGGTTTTGCCACAAGGCGGCTTTGACTTTGCCGCTGGCATGATCGGCACCCGGGAAATTAAAGGCTTCCCACGGCAGCTGACTTAAGGTTGCCAGGGCTTCGGCCCGGCGCTGCACCCGCTCCAGATCGTATGGCACATTGCCCCTAAACATGTCGTTGATGTCTACCAGGTTAAAACGGATAGCCTGAAACGTCGCCTGGCGGTAGGTCACGGCGTCTTCGCCATTGACGAAGGCATTGGCGTGGCTGCTTTGGCTAAAAACGATTCCAGAACAGAGTAAGGCAATGGCAATTAGTGATTTTTTCATGGACGCTCCTTGGTGGTTTCCATTTTGAAACAGCCCAGTAGCCGTTTCATGGAGTTACAGGGACATCGACTACTCCTCCCTGTGTTATTTGTTCAACCTATACTAAGGGACTTGCAGCCAAAAGTGTAGTACCTTAAGGTGGTTGTTGACCAGGCAGTTTAGTTGGTCAACAAGTCGTAGCCCGCAGCATAACAACAACAGGCTTTTTGCGTGAAAGAACTGCAATTACAAAAACCTACCGGAGTGCGCTCGCTCAGTGTGAAGCTGGCTTTGCTGGTTTTTTTGTGTACCCTCGCCGCGGGTGTAGTGGTGTTTTGGGCGGTGTTGTTTCTGCAACGGGCGGTGTTGCTGGAGCAGGAGAAAACCAGCCTAACCCTGCTGGCGCAGCACAGTGCGCGCCATGTCGAGCAACTCATTACCAGCAAAGAAAAAAAAGCATTGATGGCCAACCAGTTGCTGACGCGCTCGTTGCGGGAGCATCAGGCTAACAGCAGGCCCCCCTTGCCTCAGCATGCCGATGGTGCCATTCGGTTGCAGGATGAGGTATCCGGTGCTTTTTTGCCTGCCAGAAAGCGGGGCACGGAGGCAGAGCGTTGGTTCGATGCCACCAGCCGTGACTGGCCGGCACTGGCCGCCATGATGCGGCAAGACTTTTTTAATTTTTACTTTATCAGCCAGGATCACTTTATCCGCATTTCACCATCGGATTGGGCGATGGCGATTGATGCCGATCATAATTTTCATCAGGATGTTTTTTTCCGACTGGCTATGCCGGAGTACAATCCAGCCCGGGTACCGCGCTGGACACCGGTGTATTTTGACGATATCTGGCAACAATGGATGATCAGCCTGATTATCCCGGTTTATTTTGGTGATGAATTTGTCGGCGTGACGGGTTCCGACTACCTACTGGATGAGCTTTTTGCGGACTTGATACCGCCAGCGCAACTGGGCAGGCAGCACCGACTGATGGTGTTTGAGCGCAGTGGCAATTTATTGCTGGTGCCCGATCATCAACCTGGCCGGGATGCCCGGATGAATACTTTGCTGCAAGGTATGGAGCTGCAGGATAGCGAGTTGCAAGACTTCAAGAGCAGTGTATTGGCCAGTCCCGAACAGCAGGCATTTCGTAGCGCGCAAAGTGAAACTTACCTGCTGCAAGCTGCACCGGTCGAGCGTCTTGGCTGGTTTTTAACGGTGTACCGCCCGAAGAAAGATGCCTTCGTGACCCTTGAAGCCATTCAATCCAAAATGGTGGCCTTCTTTGTGTTGATAGCCCTCATTGTGGCTCTGTTGCTGCAGTTTTTTATCTACCGCTTGGTCCTCAAACGGTTAAAGCGGGTCTCTGACGCGGTAGTCCGTATGGGGCGAGGCGGCTACCACCTGTTGAATCTGGATAAAGGCAGCGATGAAATCGGTGTATTAAATCGTGCCGTCGAAGGAATGTCGGATGAAATCAATGAGCTGCTTAAGGGGCTCAATACCCGGATCGCCGAAAAAGAGCAAGCGGAGCGCTCTACCAAAAAACTGACCAAGGCGGTGTCTTTTTCCAGCTCCGGCATTGTACTGACCGATGCAAAGCTTCGTATCGAGTACCTGAATCCGTTTCTGGTTGATTTACTGTTGCTTCCGATGGAAGAGGCCGAAGGCAAGCCGCTGACAGACTTGCTGTCACCGGAAATGGCTTTTGCCCGCGAAGACATTTTGCAGACAATTTTGTCCCGCCACCACTGGCGGGGGGATATTATCCTGGCACACCAGGAACAAGCATGCTGGATGTCAATGGCGATTGCGCCCATTCGGGATGAAAAAGGAGTGGTTACCAATTATGTCTGCGCGTTGCAGGATATTTCTTTTATTAAGGAAAGCCAGCAAAAAATGGAGCAGCTGGCTTACTTTGATGTGCTGACAGGCCTGGCCAACCGGGGCTACTTCAGAGAGCAGCTGCGAAAAGCGTTGGCGATGTCGCAGCGCGGCCACTATGCCTTCGCGCTGCTTTATTTTGATTTGGATGAATTCAAACTCATTAATGACACTTTAGGGCACGATGCCGGTGATGAGTTATTGAAAGAAGTTGCCAGGCGCTTGACCAGTCGGCTGCGGGATGAAGACACCATAGCGCGCTTGGGTGGTGATGAATTTGCCGTAATTTTAAGTGGTGTGGACAGCCGGCAGCAAGCCGCGCTGATTGCTGAGAATTTACAGCATTCGTTCTCGATGCCGGTAAAGCTGGGTTCTCAGGAAGTGGCTATCAGCGCCAGCATCGGCATTACCATGGCGCCGGAGGATGCCGGTGAAGAGGAGCTGCTGCTAAAACATGCCGATTTGGCGATGTACGAAGCCAAAGCCCGGGGTAAGAACACCTTTCATTTCTTTAGTCAGGATTTAAACGAGGCGGCCAAAGAGCGGTTGGAGCTGGAAAGTCAGCTGCGTGAAGCCATTCGTGAGCATCAGTTTATGCTGTACTACCAACCCAAAATTGATTTGACCACTCAGCGCGTGGTTGGGTACGAAGCGCTGCTACGTTGGCTTAGACCAAACAACACCCTGGTACCACCGGCACGTTTTATTCCGGTTGCTGAAAGCACAGGGCTTATTGTGCAGATTGGCGAGTGGGTGTTGTGGGAGGGTTGCCGCTTTTTGGCTCGACAGCGCAGTCGTGGCTTGAATGTGGATCTGTCCATCAACCTGTCGGTACGTCAGTTTAAAGACAATAGTCTGGCTGAAACCGTAGAGCGGGTATTGCAGCGAACCGGCGTTGAGCCTGAACGTATTATCTTTGAAATTACCGAAAGCATGTTGATGGGTGATACCGATGCGGCTATTCATCAATTAAATCAGTTGAAAAAGCTGGGGGTCTCTTTATCTATCGATGATTTTGGTACAGGCTATTCATCATTAAGCTATTTAAAACGCTTCCCGGTGGATGAGCTTAAGATCGATCGTTCCTTTGTGCAGGATATACCAGAGGATCAGAACGATAAGGATATTGTTTCCGCCATTATCGCCATGGCTCAGCAAATGAATTTACGGGTGGTCGCCGAAGGCGTTGAAACCTCCGAGCAGGTTGCGTTTTTAAAACAACATCAATGCGCTCTGGTGCAGGGCTATTACTTCAGTATGCCCCTGGCCGAGCAAGAGTTGAGTCAGTTGCACTACACAATTAATTGATGCCAACATCAGGAACACGAACATGATTAAACAGCTTCCTCGGGTGGGGGTGGTTGCCATTGCATTGGCATCGCCTGTTCTTTATGCTGCCCAAACGACGCCGGAGTTGGGGATCCGGGACAAGACCCCCAATCTGATTGCTTTAACCCATGCCACCGTCACGACAGAACCAGGCAAAACCATTGAAAATGCCACCGTGCTTATCCGCAATGGCGTCATTGAATCGGTTCGGGCATCAGGACCCGTTCCGGCTGGTTACCAGCAGCAGGATATGAGTGGCCACTACATTTATGCCGGTTTTATCGACCCCTTTACCCAGTATGGGGTAGAGCAGGCAAAAGCGGGGGCGGGGTTTCGTTTTGGTGAGCCGCCACAATACGACAACGAGCGTCGTGGTGGCAATGCTGGTAATGCAGCGATTCACGCCGAGCGTCGCTGGGCCGATGAGTTTAAGCCGGATGCCCGACAAGCTAAACCATTGCTGGAGCAAGGCTTTACTACGGTGCAGTCCGCCAGGCACGATGGTATCTTTCGAGGCACCGGTGTGGTGGCATCGTTAAAAGACGGTCTGGCCAATGAGGTGGTGCTAAAAGCGACCGGGCAGCACTTTATGTCGTTCAGTAAAGGCAGTTCAACGCAAAGCTATCCTTCCTCCCTGATGGGCAGTATTGCACTGATCCGACAGACTTTGTCGGATGCCGACTGGTATCAGCAAGCTTACGGCAAAACGGATTTGCGCTTTCACAGTCAGCCGGTTGAGTACAATGCTGCTTTGGCGGCTTTAGCCAACCTTCCCAACCAGGGCATCTTGTTTGAAACCAGCGACGAACAGTCTTTGCTTCGAGCGCATCGTTTATTGGCTGAGTTTGGTATAGAGCGAGTGGCGATGCTGGGCTCTGGCCATGAATACAGCCGATTGGAGCAAATCAAAGCCAGCAATCGGACTCTGGTGTTGCCATTGAATTTTCCGGCAGCGCCGGACGTGCATTACGCCGATGCGCAGCTGGATGTCAGCCTGGCCGATTTACGGCATTGGGAACGGGCACCAGCCAACCCTGCTGCGGTGGCTGGCGCCGGTATTCGTTTTGCGCTGACCAGTCATGGTCTGGAGCAGAAAAAAGATTTTTGGCCCAACTTAAGGCGGGCTATCGGCCATGGCTTGACCGAGCAGCAGGCTCTGGCTGCCTTAACTACAGTGCCTGCTGAGTTGTTAGGTTTGAATGCCCAGCTAGGCAAAGTGCAAGCTGGGTATCAGGCCGATCTGGTGGTAAGCCGCGGCAATCTGTTTGCCGATGGTGAAATTGTTGCGACCTGGTTACGTGGTCAACCGGTTCGGCATCAGGTCGAGGCTGCTGACTTGACGGGGCGTTATGCAATCTCTGTTGAAGGCCAGAGCGCTGATCTTCACCTGACCGGGCGGCCAGGTCGGCTGCAAGGTGAGCTTCGAGTCGGTGAACAGCGCATTAAGCTGGAGCATCTTCAGCAGCAAGGGCCGCAACTGCAATTTAGCTTGCCATTGCAAGACTGGTTGGGCCGTGCCGAAGTGTTGCAGTTTAGCGGCATGGTTGCCGACTCAGTGCTGAGTGGTCATTGGCTAAAAGCCGACGGCCAGCGCCAGGCGGTGCAAACGCAGCGGCACGCATTGCCTGCTGATGGGCCGAAAGAAGCAGCAGCACCCGCACCTTTGCTGTCGCAGTTAACCTTTCCGAACCGCGCTTTTGGTTTCACTGAGTTGCCGCGCCAGCAAAACTTGCACATTCAAAACGCCACCATCTGGACAGCGGCCGATGCCGGTGTTCTGACCGAAACCGACATTCTGGTGCGTGATGGCCGTATTCACCGGATTGGTCAGGGGCTGTCAACGCCGCGTGGCTATACGCTGATCGATGCGACCGGGATGCATCTGACCCCCGGCATCATTGATGAGCATTCGCATATTGCTACAGCCCAGGGCGTCAATGAAGGCTCGCATGCCAATACCGCTGAAGTGCGGCTTGGGGATGTGGTCAACCCGGATGACATCAATATTTACCGTGGCCTTGCTGGTGGTGTCACCGCGGTGCAGCTGCTGCATGGCAGTGCCAATCCCATTGGTGGTCAGGCACAGATCCTGCGGCTGCGCTGGGGCCAGGATGCCGAGGGCATGAAATTTGAAAATGCCCCACCCAGCATCAAATTTGCCTTGGGTGAAAATGTGAAGCAGTCCAACTGGGGAGCTCAGTTCTCGACCCGTTACCCGCAAACCCGAATTGGGGTTGAGACTTTTATCCGCGATCAATTCCAGGCCGCCAAAGAGTACCAAGCGAGCTGGCAGGCCTATCAGGGGTTATCACGCCGTGACCGGGCCAAAGTGGTGCCACCACGCCGTGATTACCAGCTGGAAACTCTGGTGCAAATCTTAAATGGTGAGCGTCATATTCATACCCACTCTTACGTTGCATCCGAAATTTTGATGCTGCTGGAATTGGCTGAAGATATGGGCTTTCACATCCAAACCTTTACCCACATTCTGGAAGGGTACAAAGTCGCTTCTGAGATGAAAGCGCACGGTGCCACTGTCTCTTCTTTCGCCGACTGGTGGGGATTTAAGATGGAGGTCAATGATGCCATTCCGACCAACACCTGCCTGATGCATGAGCAGGGACTGAATGTCAGCGTGAACTCGGACGACCCGGGGCTGTTGCGCCGCCTGAATCAGGAAGCGGCTAAATCGGTGATGTACTGTGGTATGGATGAACATGAGGCTCTTAAGATGGTCACCATCAACCCAGCGATCCAATTAAAAATTGACGATAAGGTGGGCTCAATTGAAGTCGGTAAAGAAGCGGACTTTGTGTTGTGGGATGGGCATCCGCTGTCTGTGTACAGTCAGGTGCAGCAAACCTGGATCCAGGGTGCGCGCTACTTTGATCGTGCTGCCGATCTGGCCATGCGAGATCAGCTGCAGCAAGAGCGTTACCAATTGATCCAGAAAGTTCTGACCGCGGGCGAGTCGGCACGGCAAGGCAGTCAGCAAGGCTATAAGGATGAAGATCCGATCTGGCACTGCGATGATCACCATGACTGGTTGCAGATCCGCTTTGGCCATCAACACTTTCACCAGCACGGCCATCACCATGGAGGAGCACACTAATGAAGCAGCTAACTTTCGGTGTTAAATGGATGATACCCATGCTCATGATGCTGCTGGCGCCTTGGGTACTGGCAGTGAACCCGGTGCCAGGTGCAGAGCAGCAGCAGCCTATTTTGTTGCAAAATGCGCTGGTGCATACGGTGGTGGATGCAACACCTGCTGTGCAGGATGTGTTGTTGGTCGATGGCAAAATTGCTGCGGTAGGTCGTAATTTATCGCTGCCGCCAAACACCCAAACCAAGGACCTCACTGGTAAACATCTGTACCCGGGGTTGCTGGCGCTGATAAACCAGCTGGGGTTGATTGAAGTGGAGGCCGTAAGGGCGACTCGCGATGATCGTGAAGTCACCCCGACCAACCCGGATCTGCGGGTCGAAGTGGCCTTTAATGCGGACTCCGTCGTTATTCCAACCATTCGCAGCAATGGCTTTACTCACAGCTTGATTTACCCTTCAGGCTCGATGATCACCGGTCGCTCAGCTTTGATGCAACTGGATGGCTGGAACTGGCAAGATGCGCTGGTGCAATCGGAGGTGGGGCTGCATGTGAACTGGCCATCGATGAGCATTCAGCGTGGCTGGCGCAGCAGCCAAAGCCCGGAGCATCAGCGTGAACAACAGCAGCAGCAATTGCAGCAATTGCATCATTACTTTGAGCAGGCGCATGCCTACTATCAGGCTGAACAAGCCGGCTTGAACCGTGGTCTGGACTCGCGCTGGCACCGAATGATGCCTTTTTTCAGCGGCGAGCTACCGCTCTTTGTTCATGCCGATGACCTGCGACAAATTCGCCAGGCGATGCGGTTGGCTGAGCGTTATCAAGCCAGGCTGGTGATTGTCGGTGGACGTGACAGCTGGCGCATGGCCGATGAACTGGCTGCGGCTTCGGTCGATGTGATCTACACTGCTCCGTTCGGTTTACCAAGCCGTGGTGATGAAGCCTACGACCAGGCCTTTACCGCCCCCGGCATCCTGCGCGATGCTGGTGTCCGAATTGCGCTATCGTTGGATGGCTTTTGGGACACCCGCAATCTGGTCTTTGCGACCGGCCATGTTACCCGCTATGGCTTAAGTGCCGAAGATGCCTTAAAAGCCCTGACTTTGGATGCCGCAACTATTGCCGGGGTTGCCGATCGGCTGGGCTCCATTGAAGTTGGTAAAAGTGCCACCCTGGTGGTGTCGGACGGGGATATCTTTGATTACCTTGGGCATCAGGTAGAGCAGATGTGGATTGATGGCAGGGCAGTGGATCTGGATAACCGCCATAAACAGCTGCATCGGCGATATCAGCAGCGCTATCAAGCGCGTTAACAATAAAAAAGGGTGCAAATTTGCACCCTTTTTTACAATGAAAGATTATTTCCTAGATTTACGCTGACGCAAAGCAGCCAAGCCGGCTAGCATTAGCAGTAAGGTTGCTGGTGCAGGAACCTGCAAGCCTCTGGCTTGATCGGTATCGGTAAAAAATACCATCTCGCCGGTTGCACCTTCTAAGCCAAAGTAAATTGACATGCTGGTGTATAAATCATAATAAAAGTTACCATTGAACCACACCTCATTGCTGTAAACGACTTCTGTTGGTTCGATACCACTAATATGTGTAAAGTAAGCACCGCGCTGAGAGCCCGGAGTCCCTGATGCTGTATCACTTTCTATATATTTAGCATCAAATACTGTATTGCCCGAAGCACCATTCAAATGCAACTTGGTTACTGCAACGGTAGTATTAAATACGAAGTCATTTAAGAAGCTATCACCTGCCAAACTAAGTTTCCAGCCATCACCAATGGCAGCACCATATACATCTGCATCTCCATCGATGGGGTCTTCCAGAGTACCGTTAAAACTTACAGTTTGACAGCTCAGATCAAGGAAGCAAGCGGTGACATTCATACCATGCAAATCTGCGCCTGTACTGAACTCAATCACTTGTTGCACTTCGAAGCGCGTCCCGGATTGGTAGTCGATAATGGTGGCATGAGCAGAGCTTGCTAGTAAACCCAGAGTCAGGGCAGTAGTGAACAATGGCTTCAACTTCATAATGATTCCTTTTAAACCTCAATAACGACGGGGAGCATCCATAGCATCCTCACTTCATGGCTAATTTTTATGCAAAAAACATGCCTTAAAATGCTTTTCCTTTAATAACAGTATATTATGATGTTGGTTTCGGCGAATTGTCAGCACGAATGATTTTGTTGTAAAAAAAACGGACAGCGCGCTCAACCGCCTGACCAGACAGAATTAAACCCAAGTTGTCTAAGTGCTGCTTCTACTCTATCACGCTGGTCATTTTGCACAATAATTTGTCCAGATTTGACACTGCCACCACAAGCACAGAATTGTTTTAGCTGTTTGCAAATCGCTTGCAGCTCTTCTGTCGTTCCAGCGATGCCGCTGATTACGATGACCGCTTTACCGCCACGTTTTTTGGTCTGCCGCTGCAGCCGAACTTTGCCATCCGGTGAGCCTGCATGCATGTCGTCGCTTTTTTCGGCTTTGATGCGCCCCTGGTCGGTGCTGTAAACCAGTTGTTCTGGTGGACTATCCTTTGCTTCCGGGCTGATTCCGGCCTGTTGTTGCCAGTCGGCCAGTGAAATGGTTTTTCGGCTCATGATAACTCCGTGAGCTGGGAGTGAAATCTTATTGGCATTTTGCCATTTTTTGCCTAAAATGGCGCACTATTTTTTAGAAATCTGGATGTCTAAAATGTCTGAGTGCAACCCCCTGATCCAGCAGTACCTGCAACGAAGCGGTCTTCAGCTTCAGCAAGAACTTGATGAACACGATATCGCACGCGACGTTCAGTGGCTGGAGCACTTTCTGGATGAAGCCGTGCGGCCAAGTGTACGCTGGCAGTACCCGGTTCCTGAGCTGGGTGAAGGCGGCGCTTGCTCACTGTTTGGGGAGCTGGCCGCAGAGCCTTACGATTTGGCGCTAACTTTGGGTGGAAAAAAAGCTGACACAGAGCATGCTTTGCAACAACTGCAGCTGTTTTGCCAGGCCTTTGAGCAGCGGACCGGGCTGGAGTGGTTCGGCATTTATCAGGCGAGACTTAAGCCACAGCCGGTTTTGGTCAAATTGGCCTACTACGGCGAGCCATCCAGAGCCGAGTTTCCGTTGAACGAAGTCTTTGCCCTGAGTAGCAACAACAGCAGTGTCGGTTTGAGCGGGCAAGCCCGGGTCATTAACGATGTACCTGCCTACCTGGCTTCAGGGGGACAGTATTACAGCTGCGACCCCAAAGTTCAGGCTGAAGCCTGTTTGCCACTGTTCGACCATTCAGGCAAAATAGTCGGCATTATTGATGCTGAAGCATTCAACAAAGATGTCTTTAACGCTGCGACTCTGACTTTGCTGGTGGCCATTTGTTTAATGGTACCCGCTTATTTACCCGCCGCAGTTCAACCATGCAGTGATTAACACAGGTGAGCACTATGTTTTCTCAGTTACAGCCAGTGGCAACCGATCCCATCCTTGGCTTGATGGCTGCCTATCAGCAGGACACAAATCCACAAAAAATTGATTTAGGTGTAGGCGTCTACAAGGACGAGCAGGGCCATACGGCTGTACTCAAGTGCGTGAAAAAAGCCGAAGCCTTGCGTCTGGCCAAAGAAGACAGCAAGACTTACATCGGCATGGCCGGTGATCTGGGCTTTAACCGCCACATTGAGCAGCTGGCTTTTGGCCAGCAGCATCCTGCACTGCTGGCCGGTCGTTTGACCACGGCTCACACTCCGGGCGGAACCGGTGCCTTGCGGGTTGCCGCCGAATTTATTAAGCGCGCTAATCCGGCTGCGACCATCTGGGTCAGCTCACCAACCTGGGCCAACCATATTTCGTTGTTTCAGGCTGCCGGCCTGACGGTCAAAGAATACAGCTACTACGATTACGACACCAAAGGCTTGCAAGAAGAAGCCATGTTTACCGAGCTGGCGCAAGTACAGCCGGGTGACGTGGTGCTGGTGCATGCCTGTTGCCACAACCCAAGCGGTCTGGACCTGACCTTTGCTCAGTGGCAGCGTTTTACCGAACTGGCAAAAGAGCGGGGCTTTACCCCGATGGTGGATATGGCTTACCAGGGCTTTGGTGCTGGTTTGGATGAAGACACTGCCGGATTACGCCATTTGGCCGCGGAAGTGCCAGAGCTGATTTTATGCAGCTCCTGCTCGAAAAACTTTGGTTTGTACCGTGAGCGCATTGGTGCTTGCACCTTGTTAACAGAGCACAGCAAAGCCGCCGAAATTGCCCGCTCAGTGCTACTTAGTGTGGTGCGTAGCATTTACTCGATGCCACCGGCGCATGGCGCCATTATTGTCAGTCATATTCTCGATAGCAATGAGCTGACCGCACTCTGGCATCAAGAGCTGGCTGAGATGCGCAACCGCATCAATGATTACCGCCAACTGATGGTCGATAAGTTTAAAGCCGAAGGCATTGCACAGGATTTCAGTTTTATCACTCGTCAGCATGGGATGTTCAGCTTTCTTGGGATCAACAAAGCGCAAATTGATCGCTTGCGGGATGAGTACAGCATCTACATGGTGGGTTCCAGCCGGGTTAGCATTTCCGGTCTGAACCACAGCAACATCGATTACTTTGCCAAGTCGGTTGCTGCTGTGCTGAAGTAAGTTCGTTCTGCCATTGCAAAAGCCGCAGTGACGCCTTGATAGGTTGTGCTGCGGCTTTTGTTTTTCTGGCAAATGATCATACACTTAGAACAGAGAACACCACAGGAAAGCTGTCAATGCCAGCAATTACTCAGTTAATGAGCCGTAATCCGGTTAGCGTGTCGCCAGATGACACCCTTGAAGTTGTGAAAGAGATTTTCGATCAGGTGAAATTCCATCACTTGCTGGTGGTCGAGAAGCAGCAACTGCTTGGGGTGATTTCAGATCGTGACTTGTTTAAAGCCTTAAGCCCTAATTTAGGCACGGCGGCCGAGACCACCAAAGACTTGGCCACCCTGAAGAAGCGGGTGCATCAGGTGATGCATCGTCAACCGATAAGTCTGTCGGTTGGCGCCGAAGTGATGGATGCGGTGCGGCTGTTCAACCGGGAGCGGGTCTCCTGCATTCCGGTGGTGGATAGTTTTAACCGGCCGCTGGGTATTGTCAGCTGGCGCGATATCATGCAGGCGCTGGAAAAGAAACAGCCACGTCCGGAGTAGAGCGTGGCTGCTTTGTCAGGCTTTTAGATTTTCTTGTACTTGATGCGATGCGGCTCCAGCGCCTGAGCACCCAGGGTTTCTTTCATCCAGGCTTCGTAATCCGAGTAGTTGCCTTCAAAGAAATTGACCTGGCCTTCATCACGGTAATCCAATATGTGGGTGGCAATACGGTCAAGGAACCAGCGATCGTGCGAGATCACCATGACGCAGCCGGGGAAGTCCAACAAGGCGTTTTCCAAAGCGCGCAAGGTTTCTACGTCCAAATCGTTGGTCGGCTCATCCAGCAGCAGCATGTTGCCGCCAGCGCGCAGCAGCTTGGCCAAATGCACCCGGTTGCGCTCACCACCGGATAAATCACCGATAAACTTTTGCTGATCGTTGCCTTTAAAGTTAAAGCGACCGACATAAGCCCGGCTCTGAAGCTGAAAATTACCAATCTGCAGGATGTCCTGGCCATCGGAGATTTCCTGCCAAACCGTGTTTTTGGCGTTCATGCTGTCACGGAACTGCTCAACCGACGCCACCTGCACGGTATCGCCAAGCTCAATGCTGCCGGAGTCTGGCTGCTCGGAGCCGGTGATCATCTTAAACAGCGTCGATTTACCGGCACCGTTCGGGCCGATAATTCCGACAATGGCCCCTTTCGGAATGCTGAAGCTTAAATCTTCAATCAGCAAGCGATCGCCGAAGCTTTTACGCAGGTGGCTGACTTCCAGTACCTTGTCACCCAGGCGCGGACCAGGTGGAATAAAGAGCTCGTTGGTTTCATTGCGCTTTTGAAAGTCGGAGTTTTGCAATTCTTCAAAGCGGGCCATCCGCGCCTTGCTCTTGGCATGACGTCCTTTGGGATTGGTGCGTACCCACTCCAGCTCCTGCTTGATGGAGCGCTGCCGTGCCTGCTCGCTGCGCTCTTCCTGCGCCAGACGGGCTTCTTTTTGCTCCAGCCAGGATGAGTAGTTGCCTTCCCATGGAATGCCGTAGCCACGGTCCAGTTCCAGAATCCAGCCGGCGACATTGTCGAGGAAATACCGATCGTGGGTAATGGCGACCACAGTGCCCGGGTAGTCGTGCAGGAAGCGTTCCAGCCAGGCCACCGACTCGGCATCCAGGTGGTTGGTCGGCTCGTCCAGCAGCAGCATGTCCGGGCGCTCCAGCAGCAAGCGGCATATGGCCACCCGGCGGCGCTCACCACCGGACAAATGCTCAATTTTGGCATCCCAGGCCGGCAGGCGCAGCGCATCGGCGGCCCGCTCCAGCGTATTGTCGAGGTTGTGGCCATCTTTGGCCTGAATTAAGGCTTCCAGCTCGCCTTGCTCTTTGGCCAGTGCATCAAAATCGGCATTTTCTTCGGCATAAGCGGCATAGACCTCATCCAGCCGGGTGAAGGCTTGCTTCACATCGGCGACCGCTTCTTCCACGATCTCCCGCACGGTTTTGCTGGTATCCAGTACCGGCTCTTGCGGCAAATAACCAATTTTGGTGCCGGTCAGTGGCCGGGCTTCGCCTTCAAAATCCTGATCCACGCCCGCCATAATGCGCAGCAGGGTGGATTTACCAGCGCCGTTTAAGCCCAGCACGCCGATTTTGGCGCCGGGGAAAAACGACAATGAAATGTCTTTTAAAATGGTCTTTTTCGGTGGGACCACCTTTGAGACCCGATGCATGGTGTAAATGTACTGTGCCATAGCGTCCATCTTCCTGGTTGCAAGTGCTCGGATTGTACGTGATTTGCCGCAGATCGTGAAGCCGGGCTAGCCGATAAGGCTGGCACTTTGCCCCTGATTTCTGTTCTAATAGACGCTATGACAGCCAACTTTGTGAAGCCTTATGTCTGAAGCACAGCATGATCCGAAATACCAACAGTTTGTCGAAGCCGCAAAAACCAATGGGGTGGTTTATGCACTGGCCGAAGGTGAAGACTTATTGGTGGTGGAGTCGGTCGAATACGAAGAAACCGATGTGATCCCGTTTTGGTCCTCCGAGGCCGATGCCAAAGCCCATTGCAGTGATGAGTGGGCCAGTTACCAGCCAGAGGCGATTCCACTGGATGTGTTTTGCGATGCCTGGCTAAAAGAAATGTACGACGACGGCCTGTTGATTGGCACCAATTGGGATCAGGACTTAACCGGGCCGGAAGTCGAGCCGACTGTTTTGCTGGCGGCGTTGCGTCTGGTACAATAAGCGGTTATTTCAGATTGGCTTGGCTTTGGCTGAACCAGCCTGAGGGCACCGCTGTATAAAGGGGCAGAATCCCCTTGTTTTGGAAAAGTTATGTTATCTGAAGAAGCCATTCGCGTTCGTAGCGCGCTTGAGGAAAAAGGCCTGGAAACGCCGATGCTGGATACCGGCTTATCGCGTGATCAGAAATACCAGAAAATTTCGGCGCTGATGACCGAGGTGGTGCAGACCCTTGGGCTGGACTTGGCCGACGACAGCCTGGCGGAAACGCCGCACCGCATTGCCAAGATGTATGTCGACGAAATTTTCTCGGGGCTGGATTACCGTCATTTTCCCAAGGTCACTCAGATTGACAACAAAATGAATGTCAAAGAGATGATCAAGGTGCGGGATATCAGTGTCTCCAGCACTTGTGAGCATCACTTTATCACCATCGATGGCAATGCCACTGTCGCCTACATTCCGGATCAAAAAGTCATTGGCCTGTCGAAAATCAACCGTATAGTGCGCTTTTTTGCCCAGCGCCCTCAGGTGCAGGAGCGGTTAACCGAGCAGGTGTTGGTAGCACTGCAAACCTTGCTGGAAACCGACAATGTGGCCGTCAGCATTGAAGCGGTGCATTACTGCGTCAAAGCCCGTGGGGTGATGGACACCAACTCCAAAACTCAAACCACGGCCCTTGGTGGCTCCTTCCGTGAAGACGCCCGTACCCGGGCAGAGTTCTTTTCTCGGTTAAGTTAATTTTTACCCGAAAAGGCGTAAGCGATAAAAAACGGCAGCTTTACGGCTGCCGTTTTTTATCGCTGTGCTGCGGCAAATCACTATTGCGTAGGATGCTGATAATAGACATGATAGTGGTTTTCAGCATCGTTTTGAGCATGTCTAAGTGCTATCTCAGCCCCTTGCAGCCACTGCTTGGCATTAAGCTTGGGATCCAATAAACAGACGCCGATTTTGATACCAAGTTCGCAATGATAACCGCTTTTCTTAATGGGAAGTGCAATCAGGTTAAACAGTTGTGTGGCTGCAATGCTAAGGTCGGGTGATGTTGTATCCTCCCCGGTTGCCAACAGTGGCCAAAGTACCGCAAATTCATTACCACCTACCCGAGCCAGCTCGTATATGGGGCCGAAATGTTGTTGCAGCCGCTCCGCAACATGGAGCAGCACAAGGTCGCCAAAGTGGTAGCTGGTTGATTTGTTGAGCTGCTTGAAGTTTTCCAGATTGATCAAAAACAAGCCAAATCGCAACTTGGTTTCGTTGTAACTGTGAACGACGGTTTCCAATGTATTTAGATACAAGGCACGGTTCGCTAGTTTGGTGAGTGGATCCTGGGCTTTGGCTGCGAATGGAGTTGACTCCAGCATGGTGCACCTCCTTGCAATGGCTGGCAGCATGGGCTGCCAGCCGGTTGGACTAAGCGGCGGATAGACGGAACTGATGTGCCAGCTCCTGCTGTTCCAACCCCAATTGGCTCAAGGTGCTGCTGGTTTTGGCGGTTTCTTCAATCGCCACCGAAGACTGTTCGGTAGCGACCTGAATATTGGTCAGGCTGCGATTGATCTCTTCGGCCACGGTGCTTTGCTGCAGGGCAGCGGCGGCAATTTGCTGGTTCATTTGCTGAATATTCTGAATGTTCTGCAAAATACTTTCGATGGCATCGCTGGCATCGTCGGTGGATTCAAACACATTGTTTGCCAGCTCGGTATTGGCTTGCATGGCCGCGACCGCCAGTTCGGTTTTGCGCTGCAGCCGTTTGATCACATCGTCAATTTGCGCGGTCGATGCCTGGGCCCGGGTGGCCAGTTGCCGCACTTCATCTGCGACTACGGAAAAGCCGCGGCCTGCTTCACCGGCGCGTGCTGCTTCAATGGCAGCATTCAGGGCCAGCAGGTTGGTTTGCTCGGTAATGCTGCTAATAACATCCAAAATCGAGCCAATGCTGTTGGCTTCTTCCTGCAACTCGGCAATGGAGCTTGCCGATTGATTGACATCTTTTGCCAGTTGCTTAATGCCGGACATGGTTTTGTCCAGAATTTGATTACTCAGCTCTGCTTGCTCGGCCGATTGGGTTGCAGCATTGGAGGCTTCTTCCGCGCTGCGGGCAACCTCCTGGACCGTCGCCGTCATTTCATTCATCGCCGCGGCTACTTGTTCAGTTTCTACTTTTTGCTGGCTGACACCGGCGCTGGTTTGCTGAGAAATTACCGCCATTTCCTCGGTCGAGCTGGCCAGTTGGGTAATGCCACTGGATAATCGCAGGATCAACTGACGCAAACTGACCGTCATACGCTGCATGGCTTGGGTCAATTGGCCCAGTTCATCCTTGCGATCGCTGTGCAAATCTTCGGTTAAATCGCCATCGGCAATTTTATTGGCGACAGCGACCACTTGCTGCAGTGGCAGCACAATCAAGCGGGTGATAAGCAGGGCGGCAGCGATGCCCAGCAACAGTGCCATGCTGCTGGCTATCAACAGCACCCAACGCAGCTGCTGCTCCTGACGCTGCATTTGGCCGAGTTGGCGCTCAAGCGATTGCTCGGCACTGTCTACCACCAATCTGGCCTGGGTATTCAGTTGTTGTTCCGATGTATTGGCCGCTTCGACCAAGCGACGGAATTCGGTAAAGTACTGCTGGTATTGTTGCAATTGCTCCAGACTGTAGTCCAGCTCCGTCAACAGGCTGCGGTGCAAGCCACTTTGCCGCAGTTGCTGGCTGTACTGCTCAACCAACCCCAGTTGTTGCTGCAAAGCGTTGTAATCATCCAGTGACTCACTCATTACAAAGGTGCGCTCCAACCGACGAGCTTCCAGCAAGGCCCGGGCGGCATCGCTGGCAAGCTGTGACTGCTGCAGGCTCTGAATGCTGGCCTGATCGCCTTGCGCCTGGATAAGCCCAATAGTTTGCTCGCGCAATTGCAGTTCCAGCTGGTTAAAGACGTTTAAGGCATAGCGGGCATTTTCTTCCATTTGTTGCTGCCGCAGCTGGCTGGTTCGCTCCAGCTCCAGATAAGTTGCCAGCTCCTGCTGATAACGGCTGGCCTCTTGCTGCATTTGTTGCATCTGGGCAATGCTGTCGCTGGTGGTAAAAGCGGCCGAGGCACTGTCCGCCAGCTCTATGCTTTGTGCAATCAGTGCATTGGCCTCTGTTAAATACTGCTCATCGAGGCGCAGCATAAAGTTTTTTTCCTGCTGCCGGGCTTCGCCGACCAAAATGCTGATGGTTTTAACCTGATTCAACAGCGCAAAGCGCTCGCTCAGGCTGCTCAGAGCTTGCATACTGAGCCAGCTGATTCCAAGCAGGATGGCGAGTACCAAACCAAAGCCGCTGAATAATTTTTTCTGTACGGTCATGTTGCAGAGCAAGCGGTAGAAAGTCGCCATGATGGATTCTCCAATAAGTGTCCACCAATATTTACTCCTCCGTGCTTGGCTGGGTTCACAGCAGGGGAGTTTAAAAGTCCCTTTTTTAGTAAAATCTACATAACATTCTGAATTTGTTGAGTAATAAAAAATAGTAAGGTTAGTGCCGATAAAATCGAACGATTGCTGGCGAAAGCCACTAGGCTGTCAGGCTTGTTGCTGCGCAAAGGCTTGCTGAATAAAGGCGGTGGCCGCTTCTGCTGGCATAGGACGGCCATAATGGTAGCCCTGAATGGCTTCGCAGCCGAGTTGCTGCAACAAGCCTTGGTGCTCTGATGTTTCGACCCCTTCGGCGATGGTTTTTAGTCCCAGGCTTTGCGCCAGCCGGATAATGGCGGTCACAATGGCGCGGTCATCCTGATCGTCCAGCAAGTCGCGGACAAAGGACTGATCGATCTTGAGTTTATTCAGCTTGAATCGTTTCAGGTAACTCAGCGACGAGTAACCGGTACCAAAATCATCGATGGCGACCTGAATGCCAGCTTCCCGAATGGCGTTAACCGTTGCGATGGCTTTTTCGGCATCGTCGACCATGGCGCTTTCGGTGATTTCCAGTTCAATCTGGTTGGCTGGCAGTCGGGCCAGTTGCAACTGATTGACAATGGTCGACAGCAAGTCTGGCTGGCGAAATTGCACCGGTGACAGGTTAATGGCCATCACCAAAGGTTCGAATCCTGCTTGCTGCCAAGCCTTTTGTTGCTGTATGGCGTGCTGCAGCACCCAGTCACCCAGCTTGGTCATCAAACCGCTGGATTCGGCAATAGGAATAAATTCGGCCGGTGAAATAAAGCCAAGCTCTGGGTGTTGCCAGCGCAATAGGGCTTCAAAGCCAGTAAGGCGCTGTTGCAGCAAGCAATACTGCGGCTGATACACCAGTTGCAGTTGATCGCGCTCGATGGCATGGCGCAGCGCATTCTCCAGCTGCAAGCTGCGATTGAACTGGCTTTGCATGCCTGCGGTAAAAAAGCAGTAGCTGTTGCGGCCATTTTCTTTGGCCTGAAACATGGCAATATCGGCATGCTTATTGAGATCAAAGAAGTTGTCACCATCCGCCGGATAGATGGCAATGCCGATGGAGGCAGAGACACTCAGCGGGTCCCTGGTCAAAAAGTAAGGTGTTTGCAGGGTTTGCAAAATGCGCCCGGCCAGCTTGCCGGCTGCCTGCTGATCGGTGTCGGGCAACAGCAAAATAAACTCATCGCTGCTAAGCCGGCTTAAGGTGTCCTGGCTGCGGGTCAGGCTTTTCAAGCGCTGAGCGGCTTGCACCAGCAGCTCATCACCCACCTGGTGCCCCAAAGAGTCGTTAATTTTTTTAAAGCGATCCAGGTCGATAAACAGCATGGCCAGTTGGCTGTGATTGCGTTTGGCGCGTTGAATGGCTTGCTCGGTCCTGTCGAGCAACAGGGTTCGATTGGGCAGCTGGGTCAGGGAATCAAAATGGGCCAGAAAGTTGAGTTTCTCCTGGTCTTGTTTGTAGCTGCTAATGTCACTAAAGGAAGCGACGTAATGGGTCAGTTGACCCTTCGCGTTGAGAATCTGGCTGATGCTAAGCCACTCCGGGTAGAGTTCGCCATTTTTGCGTCGGTTCCAGATCTCGCCTTGCCAGCTGCCATGACGTTGAATGGCCTGTTGCATCGCCTGGTAAAAGCTTTTGTCGTGTTTGCCGGAAGATAGAATGCTGGGTGTTTTTCCTTGCACTTCTTCAGCTGTGTAGCCGCTAATTTGGCAAAAGGCGCGATTGACCAGCAGAATTTTTTGTTCCGGATCGGTAATCAGCATACCCTCTGAGCTTTGCTCAAACAGTTGCTCCAGCAGTTTTAATTTCAGCTCGCTCTGTTTTTGCCGGCTGATATCAATGTGGGTGCCTACTGTTATTGACGAAGGGGTACCATCTATCCCCGTCAAAGTGCGGCCACGGGATAAAACCCAAACCCAGTCGCCATTTTGGTGGCGCATCCGAAACTGGCTTTCATACAAGCCGATTGGCTGTTGCAGGTAGTCCAGAAAGGCCTGGCTGGCCGCAGCAACATCATCCGGATGAATCAGATCCAGCCAGCAGGACGCCAGATTGTCCTTGCCTGATTGATCAAAGCCTTGCCGGTCTCGCCCTAGCATGCTGAAGTACTCGCGACTGCACTTTAAGAAGTTGCGGCTTTGGTCGTACTCCCAGCCGCCGGTATCGGACGCCTGTACAAAAGAGCGGTACCGCTCCAGGGTTTGCTGCAACTCTTGGGTACGCTCGGTTACCTGATGCGCCAGCAAGCCGCGTTGACCGCGCATCTGCAAATAAAACAACGCAAAGCCATACAGCATCAGGCTGGAGAGCAACCCAAAAACAAGTTCCAGCCAAAACGGCAGCCGCTCTTGCCAGCTGGGGACGTAGTGCAAGTCCAATTGCCAGGGGTTATCGGCTAAGGGTAGGGTAAAGGACTGCTCTGGCTGATGAAACTGCGGGTGTTGTCGAATCGATTGATGACTTTGGTCCGGAGCCTGGCGCCACAGATGAAAACGTACCCCAGGGCTTTGAAAAAACTCGGTTTGCAGGCTATCCAGGATGGGATCCAGCTGCAGGGTGACATTGATAAAACCCCAGAATGCCGGGTCTTCGGATTGGACAACAAGGGGCAGCCGGCCAACCACACCAAAGCCGCCTTGCACCAGGGAAAAAGGTCCATTGAGTCGCAGTTCTCCTGCGGCTTTGGCGCGCCTTGCTTCTTGTTGTTGGCCGGGATGGGCAAACATATCAAAACCGAGCAGAGCTTCATTGCCCGTCAGTGGGTAAACGGCTTCAATAACCCCTTGAGGTGCCAACGAAATGGCCTGAATGTCGGGGTAGTAAGCAAGCAGCTCTTTAGCGTAGCTTGAAAAATCAATGTGCTCATTACCTTGTTGCATGATACCGGCTGCAATGGCATAGGCCGTGGTAAAGTTACGCTCCAGACGAAGCTGCAACTGATTCAAAAATGACTGGGCGGTTTGTGCCAGTGCCAGTTGTTGGCGTTCAGTGCGTTGAGTGTCCAAATACCACACAAAGGCCGTGTTCAGCAGCAGGCCGGCCAAAAGTAATGCCATGGCAGCCGGATGCGCTTTAAATTGTCCTAAAGTACGAAGTGTCTTCATGAAATGTGGATGATTTTTGCTCTGTGGTGCCCGCTTAGTACGATTAAAGTCGGAGCTGTGATGATGCAATGTTCCTTATTGTAGACCAATCAAAGATTTAATGCTGTGAAAACTGGATCCAGTTGAACTATCCTACCGTATCATCCAGACTTACTTTTCAACCTTTGCGGAGCTTTCCAATGAAAACCACCTGGTTTATCACGTTTGGCGCAGTTGTATTCAGTGGCCAGTTGCTGGCCAGTCAATGCGGTGCCGTCCTTGGCCACTCGATGCAACAGTTAAATACCCGTGAGACCGTCGATTTGTGCGCAGAGTATCAAGGCAAAACGCTGTTGGTGGTCAATACCGCCAGCCGCTGTGGCTTTACGCCTCAGTTTGAAGCCTTGCAGCAACTCTATCAGAGTTATCGCGAACAAGGTTTGGTGGTGCTGGGTTTTCCTTCCAATGATTTCCGTCAGGAGCACAGCGATGAGGCCAGAACTGCCGAGGTGTGCTATCTGGACTATGGGGTCGAGTTTCCGATGTTCTCCACCACCTCGGTCCGGGGGCGGAGTGCAAACCCGGTATTTCGTGCCTTGATTGATAAAAGTGGCCAGCAACCATCGTGGAACTTCAATAAATACCTGGTGAGTGCCGACGAGCAAACCGTGCTGCATTTTGGCAGCCGGGTCAGCCCATCGGATCCAGCCTTTGTGGCTGAGTTGGAAAAGTTACTGGCGGCAGGCGGTTAAAGCCAGTCTAACTTGGACTGCTTTCAAAGCCTGCATCGATGTTGGTGGCCGCATTTGTTGCGGCCTCCCGCGCCAACTGGTCGCAGCGCTCATTTTCCGGATGGCCGGAATGGCCTTTGACCCAGTGCCAGCTAATGCGATGCCGTTGGCTGGCAGCATCCAACCGTTGCCAGAGATCCTGATTTTTCACCGCTTTCTTCTGGCTGGTTAGCCAGTTATTGCGCTTCCATCCGGCCAGCCACTGGGTGATGCCCAGTCGAACATACTGGCTGTCCGTATACAGTTCCACCAGGCAAGCCGACTTTAAGGTTTCAAGTGCAACAATGGCAGCCAACAGCTCCATCCGGTTGTTGGTGGTTTGCACAAAGCCAGCACTCAACTCTTTGTGGTGCTGTTGATAGCGCATGACAATACCGTACCCGCCTGGGCCAGGGTTGCCAAGGCAGGAACCATCTGTAAAGATGGTGACAGTTTTTTGCATTGGGTTGTCCTTCGAATTGAATGCTGTGTTGCAGGCGCGCGCAGCAGAGGCTTCCTTGTTATAATTTACCGTAAAAGCGACGACAGCGGAACCGCAGATGGCAAAACGTCAGATTGTGTTGGATACAGAAACCACCGGCATCAACCCCAAAGAAGGCCACCGTATTATCGAGATTGGCTGTGTGGAGCTCATCAACCGCCGCTTTACCGGCAATAACTACCATGTCTACATCAATCCAGAGCGGGAAATTGAGGCCGAAGCCATTGCGGTGCACGGCATTACCAATGAGCGCCTGATGCATGAGCCAAAATTTCGTGATATCGCACAGGACTTTTTCCAGTACATCCAAGGGGCTGAGCTGGTTATTCACAACGCAGCTTTCGACGTCGGCTTTATTGACCATGAGTTCAGCATGCTGCGGCCAACCCTGCCCGCTGTAGCAGGGTATTGCGCCATTCTGGATACGCTGAAACTGGCCCGTGATCTGCACCCTGGCCAGAAAAACAACCTGGACGCACTCTGTCGGCGCTACGACATCAACAACAGCCACCGTACCTTGCACGGGGCCTTGCTGGATGCGGAAATTCTGGCCGATGTTTATCTGCGGATGACCGGTGGTCAGGTCAGCCTGAACCTGGCCTCGGAGCAACAGCAAGACGATCACGATCAGCAGCAACCCAGACAAATTCGCCGCAGCGATCGCCTTAAGGTGATTCGAGCCAATCCGCAAGAGTTGGAAGCGCACCAACAGCGTTTGCAAGCCATTGAAAAGAAAGCAGGAGCCATCCTATGGTCCGAAGGCTGTTAACACTCTGGTTGTTGTGCTGCGCTGTGGTTGCAGCGGCAGAGCCTGTGCATGAGGATGCGTTATCGCCCGAAGAGCTGGCACAACTGGAGCAGATGGATCTCAGTTTTTCCGAGTTGTTGGCCGATACGCCTTTTGACGTTGGCTTTGAAATGCTAGAGCAGCTGCCGACCCAAAACCAGGTTGCTTTGTTCGATAACCGGTTTCGCATTGATGGCGAGGTCGATGAAATTACGCTGCTGATGTTCCGGCGGCCCGGATCACCCTCGGTTATTTTGGTGCGCCCGGATGGCAGTAAAATCAACTTTCGAAATGCGGAAGAGCAGCAGGTGGTCTGGCACAGCAGCCGCCAGTACGATCTGATTCAAATACCGACACCGATGCCGGGGCCCTGGCAGGCACTGGGGCGCATTCTGCCGGAAAGTCGTATTATGGTGTTGAGCGATATTCTGCTGGATGTGGACCCACTGCCTGAGCATGTGATGAGTGGTGAAACCCTGAAAGTGACGGCACGGTTGCAAAATGCCGGTGAACCCATCAATGCCCGTGATTTTCGCGAGATCCTGACACTGGATGTGATCTTTATCAGTGCCAATAACCCCGAGCACGATAATTTTGGCCGCGGCATCGTCGAGGTGGCTCAGTTTCGTGACGATGGTCGTGGGCTGGACGAGCGCGCCCGCGACGGTATTTTTACCGGAGAGTTCAAGCTGGATTTTGCCGCTGGCGAATGGATCCCGAAATACCTGGTGAAAACCCCGCTTTACACCCGTGAAGTAGAGCAAAAGCCCGTTATGGTGCATCCGCTGCCGGTTCAGCTTCGGGTGGAGCAAGCCGAGCAGCCAGAGGGAACGCATCGGGTGCACTTTGAGGTGACGGACCCACAAATTCGCAGTGAGTCTTTAATTTTCCAGGGCCGGGCCCGTTATCCGGATGGCGATGTGCTGGAGTTTACCGTGCTGGCGCAAGAGCATGGCTTTGATTTACCGCTTGAGCATCGCGGTTTTGGCAGTTATGTGGTGGAAGTTCAGGCTTTTGGTGAGCTGCACAGTGGCCGTGAGTTTATGCTGACACTGCCCAACTTAAGTTTTTCTGTCAATATTGAAACCTTTCAGGCCCCTGAGCTGGAGCGCCTGCCCGAGGAAATCCTGGCCGAAGAAGCCGCACGACTGCAGCAAGAAGAGCCTGCATCTTTCCCCTGGGGCTGGGTGATTGCAGCCAACCTACTGATTTTGTCAGTGGGTGGCTTTGTCATCTGGCTGATGATGAGCGGGAAGTCCTGGCGTGATTTGCTGCCGAAGAAAAAAGCCGCCAGTGATAAAACAGCGAAAAAAGAAAGCAAGGCAGTAGAGCCGACCAACAAAACTGCTGGCAAAAAAGACGATCTGGACGATATTCTCGACTTGTCATTACCGGATGATTAAGCTTTGCGCAATTGCGGCCAAAAAGGAGTTGACGCAGCAAACCCTAGCCCTTATCATTCCCGCCGCACTGCAACATCACTGACATGATGGGCAGCGCACCTTGGTTTGGAGCGGTAGTTCAGTTGGTTAGAATACCGGCCTGTCACGCCGGGGGTCGCGGGTTCGAGCCCCGTCCGCTCCGCCAAACCTTACGCAGCATCCGATAGCGGAGCGGTAGTTCAGTTGGTTAGAATACCGGCCTGTCACGCCGGGGGTCGCGGGTTCGAGCCCCGTCCGCTCCGCCACTATCGAATTGTTCGTGTAACAGGTGCAAAGTAGTACGATACCGCTGCGGAGCGGTAGTTCAGTTGGTTAGAATACCGGCCTGTCACGCCGGGGGTCGCGGGTTCGAGCCCCGTCCGCTCCGCCACTTCGTTTTGTTTCTGCTTTCAAAGCCTGCAATCTAGTATCATCGCTTTTCGCGGAGCGGTAGTTCAGTTGGTTAGAATACCGGCCTGTCACGCCGGGGGTCGCGGGTTCGAGCCCCGTCCGCTCCGCCACTTCGTTGTTGTTCTGCTTTCAAAGCCTGCATTCTAGTATCATCGCTTTTCGCGGAGCGGTAGTTCAGTTGGTTCGCTCTTAGCTACGAACTTAGCGCCCTGTCACGCCGGGGGGCGCGGGTTCGAGCCCCGTCCGCTCCGCCATTTCGTTTTGTTTCTGCATTTAAATCCTGCATTTTATGCATCATCTCTAAATATCTAAATCTGTAAATAAGCTGTTCCCATGTAAATTTAATTCCATTAGCATCAGTTATACCAAGAGTTAAGTGAGCTGGTGCGCACGGCGTTAGCTGCAAAACGAAACAAGGACCTGTGTTATGACAACAACTCTCGTAATTGGATTTCCAGTTCTCGCCATTCTATTCATTGTGATTCCACTAAAACTAAAAGCATCATTCAGCTTTTTGCTAATTTTTGCGTTGGGAATTGCATCGCCATTTGCCGTCGATTTTGTTTATTGCTCTGTTTTAGGTAAGGAGTGCAAACCAGACGCTTTAGAGGCAGTTGGTTTTTTATTCCTTGCTATATCTGTGATTATCATTAGCTCTGCAATTTACGCTTTTGTCCCGAAAAAATTCAAGCAAAGGAGCATCGATGGCGGCTAACAAAACGCACCATTCGCTCCCGCTGGGACGTCAATCCGCTACGCGGTTTTTCGCGCTAAATTTGGTCGTTATGTGCTGAAAATACGCAGCTGTCGGCTTAATGTCGGGTACTTTACGTACCTGACAGATTAAAATATAAGTAACACTCTTGGTTCAGGAGTACAGGAGCCATTTTATGATTTTAAAAGAACTGCGACTTAGTCGGCATATTTCTCAAGAGCAATTAGCGCAAATGTCGGGATTAAATGTCCGAACCATTCAGCGTATCGAGAGTGGTCACAATGCTAGTTTTGAATCATTAAAATGTCTTGCTGCGGCTCTTGATGTCGATGTAAAAACACTGAACCAGGAGACTTTTATGATTGATAAAAACACCCTTAATTGGCAAAGATTACCGATATTTTTGAAGATTTGGTTTGCATTAAATTTTTTGCAGATCAGGCCCGCACGCAGAACAGTTGTGAGAGTTGAAAAAATATCACACTTTTTTGGCTTTCCATTTTGCTGTCTTGGGTTTGTTAGCGAGGCGGCTTTAACTGGCGGTATTATCATGCTTGCAACAGCCTACTCGTATTATTTTCTGAAGTGGCAAGGTGACAAGTATGGTATCTGGTACGAGCCTGATGCAGCATCAAGCACATAACAATAGCCATCAAAAACGCGCCCCTTGGGCGCTCGCAACAAGTTCGCGCGCATGCGCACAGCGTTAGGAAAGCATGGGAACCATTAGGCTTTTCTACGCAGTCCAATCATGCCAGGATTGCCTGTATTCGTGGGAATGATGTTCTGCTTGCTGGCAGGTCACCGGGGAATTGGCTCTCATGAAAAGGGACGGCCATGACCAGCCAGGCTGATCATGGCACTAGGAAGGAAATCAAGAAGCGGTGATGGCCTCAACAGGTGCCAGCACTACCTCGGGTTGCACATCGGCACCGTAGCCAAACACCACTGCCAGCATCAGCACCACAGCGGCAGCCAGCATTAACTTGAGCAGCAGCGGCATGCAGAACTTAAACCAGCGATCGTAAGGCACACCGGCAATGCCGATGATGCCCATCAGTACCGCATTGGTCGGTACGATCATGTTGGAGAAGCCATCGCCAAACTGATACGCCAGTACGGCCACCTGACGCGGTACGCCCACTAAATCGCTTAGAGGTGCCATCAGTGGCATGGTGACAAAGGCCTGGCCGCTGCCTGATGGCACAAACAGATTCAAAATGGTCTGAATCACCAGCATGCCAAAGGCCGAAATGGTCGCAGGGACATGCGACAGCGGCATGGACAGGCCGTGTACGATGCTGTGCAGAATTTGCCCGTCTTCTAAAATCAGCGCAATCCCCCGGGCAATACCAATCAGCACTGCGGTGGTGGTTAAATCCTTGACGCCCTCAATAAAGCTGTCAGAGGCCTGATCAAAGCTCAGCCTTCCAATCAGAGTGGTCAGCAGGCCCCAGCCGATAAAGCAGGCACCCAGTTCATACAGATACCAGCCATGCTGCGAAATACCGTAGATGGCAATGCCGATGGTGATTAAAAAGCTAGCTAAAATCAGCTTGTGGCGTTTGTTCAGGCTGGGGTAGTTTTTTTCACTGATATCGCCAACCGGGCAGGGCAAATCGGCCACCATCGATGCTGTGGGATCGGCAATGACTTTCTGCGCGTATTTCCAGACATGGTGGTAAGCAATAATGCAAAAAGGCAAGATCAGTGCCAACCGCAGCCACATGCCGGAGTAAGGCGGCACTTCGGCAATGCCCTGAGCAATCAGCACGGTAAAGGGATTAAAAGCCGACACCCCATAGCCAACACCGTAGCCAGCGACTGTCATGCCAACTGCTGTCATGCTGTCCAGCCGCATCGCTTTGCACAGCGCCACTAAGATCAGCACAAAGGGAATGTATTCACCGGCGGTACCAATGGCACCGGAGGCCAGTGAGAAAAAGAAGATCACCATAAAAATCAATTTATGCGGGGCGTCACTGTGTTTTTCCAGCAAGCGGCCAATCAGCGCATCAACGGTGCCGGTTCTACGGGCCACCGCCAGCACACCACCGACGATAAAGACAAAAAAGATAATGTCTTGCGCTGCGGCAAAAGCGCGGGGTACGGCGGTCAGCAGTTGCCAGGGGGTAAGCAGCTCCCGCTCTTCCGCCAGGGTATAGGTGCCGGGGACTACGACCGTGCGACCGGTATCGGTTAGGGCGGTGTCAAAGAAACCTTGTGGCACGATCCAGGTGGCGATCATGGCCACGATCATCATGCTAAACAGCAGCGTGAGGGTATGGGGGACCTTAAATGCTTTCTTCATGGAAAGACCTTTTTGTTATGAGGGTGAATACAAACCCGCCAAGTCTACCTGAAGGCTGGTAAGCAACCAAGGCCCTGTTGGTTTTTTGTTGCTGGTCTGAACAGGCTTGCAGTCTGAGCTGGCTTTAGCTAGGCTGAGCGCCTTGTAAAACCAGCCGGATGCCGCTGTGCCTCTATTTGCCATCACCATTTTTCTCAGTGCCTTGTTGTTGTTTCTGATCCAGCCGCTGGCAGCGCGTTGGTTATTGCCCTATTACGGTGGTGGCGCTGCGGTCTGGACTGCCTGCATGCTGTTCTTTCAACTGATGCTGCTGGCCGGGTACAGCTATGCGCATTGGCTGACTCATAGGCTGAGTTTAAAGCAGCAACGCACTGTGCACGGCAGTCTGGTGCTGTTGGCGCTGCTTTGGTTGTGGTGGGCTGGCAGTGTGGTCTCAGCGCCCGAGCCATCCGGCTATCCTTTGCTTAGCATCTTAAGTTGGCTGCTGCTGTTGTTTGGTTTGCCGTTGTTGGTGATAGCGGCCAGTGCCCCTTTGGTACAGCGCTGGTTTGCCGATCGTTTCCCACTGCGCTCGCCTTATCGGCTTTATGCCTTATCCAATGTCGGCTCCTTGGGGGCCTTGCTCAGTTACCCCTTTATTGTGGAGCCCTGGCTGCCATTGTCGCAGCAGTTTACTGGTTGGCAGTGGGGCTTTACTGGCCTGGCTTTGTTGCTATTGGCCTTACTTAGATGGCAGTTGCCGAAGGCCAGTACTACTTCTGAAGCTGTTGCTGCTGCCAGTAGCAGGCAGTGGGGTTATTGGCTCAGTTTATCGGCCGCAGGGGTGGTGTTATTGCTGGCGGTGACGCAGCAACTGACGCAAAACGTACCGCCAGTGCCATTTTTGTGGGTAGTACCGCTGGCACTGTATCTGCTGAGCTTTATTCTGGTATTTAACCGCGAGCACTGGTATCAACGCGCGATCTGGCTGTACCTGTTTGGCATTGGTCTGGTGCTGGCGCTGGTGCTGATCCACTTTGGAAGGTTATTCGATCTCTATTCGCAGCTGGCTTTGTATCTGCTGATCCTGTTCAGCGGCTGCATGCTTTGTCACGGCGAACTGGCACGCTTAAAGCCGGCAGCAAGTCAGCTCACCCGTTTTTATCTGGCGATGGCACTTGGCGGCGTACTGGGTGGCTTGTTGGTCAATTTGCTTGCGCCGTTGTTGCTGAACGACTTTCATGAATTTCCGTTGGTGCTGTTGGCCATCCTGCTGCTGGCTGTGCTGCCCTGGCAGCGTCAACTGGTGCTGTGGCGAAAAGTCGCCTGGCTGAGTGGCGCTGCAAGTTTTGCGCTGTTGGCGATTTGGCTGCATTTGCTACTGAACCAGTTTACCGTGCATCAAGAGCGTAATTTTTACGGCAGCCTGGTGGTGCGGGATATCCCAGTGGCCGGTGAGTTACAGCGTATTCTGATTGATGGCACTACTAGCCATGGCGCTCAGTATCTGGTTGAGGATCAACGGCAACAAGCGCTGAGTTACTACCGACCTGGTACCGGCGTGGCGCTGGCGCTGCAGTATGGTCAACCGGAGGCTGGCCTGGCCAATGGCAGTAAAAGCGCTGGCCGGCATTTTGGCATGGTTGGCCTGGGGGCTGGTACTCTGGCGGTTTATGGCAAGGCAGGGGATCGCATTCAGTTTTACGAGCTGAATCCAGCGGTGATTAGCACGGCGCAGCAGCACTTTAGTTATCTGGCCGATAGCGCTGCGACTATTGAAGTGCTGCAGGGGGACGGCCGCTTGGTGCTGCAACAGCAGTTGCAGCAGCAGGGCAGCCAGCAGTTTGATGTGCTGGTGTTGGATGCCTTTAGCAGCGATGCCATCCCGCAGCATTTACTGACCCGCGAAGCCTTTGCGCTCTATTTGCAGCATTTGCGCGCTGATGGCGTATTGGCGGTGCATATCTCGAACAACTACCTGGACTTGACCTCAGTGGTGCGCAATCACGCCCATCACTTTGGGCTGGATGCGCTGTTTTTTCACACCCCGGCCGATAGCCAAAACCCGGCGGCGACCGAGTGGGTATTGCTCACCACGAATCAGGACTTTATCCGGCAAGAAGCGATTCAGCAGGCGGCAGGCAACTGGCCAACCAGGCTAAACCCGGCGATTCAGTGGACGGATGATTTTAGCAATTTACTGCGTGTACTAAAATAATAAAAAGTGTGGAATAAAGTGGTGCGCTGATCCGTTAACTGTAGGAAAGGCGCTTTGTCGTCACTTTGTTTATAGGACAAGAGGTAAGCACGATGATGAACACAAACTCATTTCGACTGGCGGCAATGGCCGCTGCGGTTTCTGTAGCTTTGGTAGCTTGTGGTAACAGCTCGGAAGACGAAGCGCCGACGCAACAAGATCCAACCAGTGCGGTCTTTAGTTTGGGCGTTAGTGACGCCCCGGTGACTGAGGCGGCGGAAGTGGTGATTTGCTTCTCCGGCATTGAGTTAGTGGGCAATGGCATGCCGCCGCAGCGCTTTACTCTGGGTTCGGACGATTTTACTGCCGAAACCAATGATGTTTGCCGTGATGAGGCCGGCAATGTAGTGCCCAACAGCCGTGGTATTGATTTGCTGACTTTGCAAGGGGCTAATGCTGAAGCCTTGATTACCGGTGCGACGGTATCGGCTGGTTCTTATGGTCAGTTACGACTGGATATAGCCGATGGCAGCTACGTTGAGTTGCTGGATGGCAGCCGTCAACCGGTTCGGGTACCATCCAACCAGTTGCGGCTGGATGGACCGACCTTAAGTGCTGGTGGCACTTTCAGTTACACCCTGGAGTTTGATTTACGCCGTGCTTTGGTTAACCCGGTTGGCCAACCGGGCTTTATAGTGCAGCCAAGAGGCCTGCGGTTGGTGGATAACAGTGAAGTAGGGCACCTGGAAGGGCTGGTCAGTGAAGGCTTTCTGCTGGATAACCAGTGCGATGTCAATCCGGCCGATGAGCGGGCGGCAGTAGCGGCTGTCTATTTGTTTGAAGGTGCGGATGTGGCGCTGGATGGCATGTCGGATAATCGCTCGGACGACAATGCCAGCGATGAGCTGCAGCTGCCTTACGCCAGCACCGGTGTTTTCTTTGTCAATGATGCGACTGAGTACCGTTACAGCATTGGCTTTATCGCTGCAGGCAACTATACGGTCGCTATCACCTGCGATCTAGAGGATGATCCAGAAGAAGTGGATGAGATCCTGTTCTTAGCGGCACAGAACATCAGCATCGAAGCGCAGCAGCAACCGCATCAGCTGGATTTTTAGCCGCAATCGGATAATTACTGGCTAGTCATTTCTGCTACACATAAAGCGCCCGGCATCAGCCGGGCGCTTTGTTTTATACCTGTAAATAATCCAGTATGCCTTCGGCTGCTTTGCGGCCCTGGGCGATGGCGGTCACTACCAGATCAGAGCCCAGCACCATATCGCCGCCAGCGAAGATCTTGTGCTGATTGGTTTGCAGTGCATAGGTGCTTTGCTCACTGGCTTTGACCCGGCCTTTGCTATCGAGCTCAATGCCGTAGTCCTGCAACCAGGCCGGTGGGCTTGGCTGAAAACCAAAGGCAATGATGATGGCATCGGCTTCCAGCACCTGCTCAGAGCCAGCGATCGGCTCGGGGCTGCGGCGGCCATTGGCATCCGGCTCGCCCAGTTTGGTTTGCACCACCCGCACACCGCAGGCATTGCCAGCCGGATCGACTTCAATCCCCAAAGGCTGCAGATTAAACTGGAACTCGACGCCTTCCTCGCGGGCATTTTGCACTTCTTTGCGTGAGCCTGGCATATTGGCTTCATCGCGCCGATAGGCACAAATCACCTGGTGCGCGCCCTGGCGGATGGATGTACGCACGCAGTCCATAGCGGTATCGCCACCGCCTAGCACCACCACTTTCTTGCCTTCCATACTGACAAACGGATGTTCGGTCTGCCAGCCCATTAACTGATTGGTGTTGCCAATCAAAAAGGGCAGGGCTTCCAGTACGCCTGGTGCTTCCTCGTTGGCAAGACCGCCTTTCATTGGCGTGTAGGTACCCAGCCCCAGGAAGACCGCATCGTAGTCCTGCACTAGGGTGTCAAAGGCGATGTCGCTGCCAATGCTGGTGTTTAAGCGAAACTCAATGCCCATCTCGCTGAAGATTTGCCGGCGTAGCTGCATCACTTCTTTTTCCAGCTTAAAGGCCGGAATGCCGAAGGTAAGCAGGCCACCAATTTCCGGGTTGCGATCAAACACCACTGGCGTAACACCGTTACGGATCAGCACATCGGCACAGGCCAGCCCCGCAGGGCCGGCACCGACAATGGCCACCTTTTTATCGGTTTTGGTCACAGCCGATAAATCCGGCCGCCAGCCCATTTCAAAGGCCTTATCGGTAATGTACTTTTCGATGCTACCAATGGTAACGGCACCAAAGCCTTCATTCAGGGTGCAGGCCCCTTCGCACAGCCGGTCTTGCGGGCAAACCCGGCCACAGACTTCCGGCAAGCTGTTGGTTTTGTGCGACAGCTCGGCCGCCTCAATGATTTTGCCGTCGTGGGCCAGTTGCAGCCACTGCGGAATGTAGTTGTGCACCGGGCATTTCCATTCGCAGTAAGGGTTGCCGCAATCGAGGCATCGATCGGCCTGACCGGCTACCTGGGTATCGGTCATCGGCTGGTAAATTTCCACAAACTCTATGGTGCGCTCCTGCAAGGAACGCTTGGGCGGATCGATCCGCTCGACATCAATAAACTGATAAACATTCTGCGCCATCACCGTCTCCTTACATCGCTTGCACGCGCAGCTCGTCGGAAGAACGAGCCCGGTGACCTAGCAGGGTGTGTACATCGCTGGTTTTCGGTTTGACCAGACGGAATTTGGGTAAATAGGTTTTAAAGTCCGACAGGATCTGATGCGCCAGCTCACTGCCGGTTTGCTCAACGTGTTGGTGCAGCAGGCTGCGCAGGTGTTCCTGCAAAATCGGCATGCTGATATCCAGGCATTCGACCAGCTCCGGATTGACCCGCAGCTCCAGATCATTCTGCTCATCCAGCAGGTAGGCAAAACCGCCGGTCATGCCAGCGCCAAAATTGACACCGGTATCACCCAGCACCACCACCACACCGCCGGTCATGTATTCGCAGCAGTTATCGCCAGTGCCTTCCACCACAGCAATAGCACCGGAGTTGCGCACGGCAAAACGCTCACCGGCTTTGCCAGCGGCAAACAGCCGTCCGCCGGTAGCGCCGTACAAACAGGTGTTGCCGATAATGGTCGCGCCTTCTTTGGCATAGCCCACGCCCTTGGGCGGGAACACCGAAATCTGGCCACCGGTCATGCCTTTACCGACGTAATCGTTGGCATCGCCTTGCAAAGACAAGTGCAGGCCGCCGGCATTCCAGACACCAAAACTCTGGCCAGCCGTGCCGGTTAACCGGACCTGCACCGGCTCGACCGCCATGCCCTGATTGCCGTGCTGGCGGGCAATTAAGCCGGATAGCATAGCGCCAACCGAGCGATCGGTATTGCGAATGGGCAGCCGGACACTGCCGCCAGCCTTGCGCTTGACCGCATCGCCCAAAAGCTCCACCAGCTTTAAGTTCAGATCTCCGGCATCAAAGGGCGTATTGGGTTCAACACAGTAGAGTGGTTTTTCAGAGCGCACACCGGAAGAGTCCAGAATTTCGCTCAAATCCAACCGGCTTTGTTTTTGGGTTTGCGGCTCTACCAGCTCCAATAAATCGGTGCGGCCGATTAAATCTTCCAGCTTCTCGACTCCAAGCTGCGCCAACAACTCACGTACTTCGCGTGCCAGGAAAGTAAAGTAGTTCACTACCATATCCGGCAAGCCATTGAAGTGATTTTTACGCAAGGTGCTGTCCTGGGTGGCTACGCCGGTGGCGCAGTTGTTCAAATGGCAAATCCGTAGGAATTTGCAGCCAAGCGCTACCATGGGGCCGGTGCCAAAACCAAAGCTTTCCGCACCCAAAATCGCGGCTTTGACCACATCGAGGCCGGTTTTCAGGCCACCGTCGACCTGCAACCGTACTTTGTGGCGCAGGCCGTTATCCACCAGCGCCTGATGCACTTCGGCCAGGCCCAATTCCCAGGGGCTGCCAGCGTATTTGACCGAAGTAAGCGGGCTGGCGCCGGTACCGCCATCGTAGCCGGACACGGTAATCAAATCGGCATAGGCTTTGGCTACACCGGTGGCAATGGTGCCGATGCCGGGCTCAGAGACCAGCTTTACTGATACCAGGGCTTTGGGGTTGACCTGCTTTAAATCGAAAATCAGCTGGGCCAAATCCTCAATCGAGTAGATATCGTGATGCGGTGGCGGCGAAATCAAAGTCACACCAGGCACCGAATAACGCAGGTGGGCGATTTCAGCGGTGACTTTCTCGCCCGGTAACTGGCCGCCTTCACCAGGCTTGGCGCCCTGGGCAACCTTGATTTGCAGCACTTCGGCATTGACCAGGTAATGTGGCGTCACGCCAAAACGGCCGGAGGCGATTTGCTTGATTTTGGAGTTTTTCTCGGTACCAAAGCGACGCGGATCTTCACCACCTTCGCCGGAATTCGAACGACCACCCAGCCGGTTCATCGCAATGGCCAGGGCTTCATGCGCTTCCGGGCTTAAGGCGCCAATCGACATAGCCGCACTGTCAAAGCGCGGGTACAGCTCGCTATCGGGCGCCACCTGCTCCAGCGGCAGTGGCTTATCGGCCGGCTTAATCCGCAACAAATCGCGGATATGAGCAATAGGCCGTTCATTTACCAGTTGGCTGTAGCGCTGGTAATCGCGGTACTCGCCGCTACGCACTGCCTGTTGCAGGGTTTGCACCACATCCGGGTTGTAGGCATGGTACTCACCATCGTGCACGTATTTCAGCAGGCCGCCGTGATTCAGTGGTTTGCGCTTGAGCCAGGCGACATGGGCCAGTTGCTGCAAATCCTGCTGAATATCGTCGAAGTTGGCACCACCAATGCGGGAGTCGATGTCGGCAAAACACAGCTGCATAATGTCGTTGCCAAGGCCGATGATCTCAAACAAGTTGGAGCAGCGGTAACTGGCGATGGTCGAGATCCCCATCTTCGACATAATCTTGTACAGCCCTTTATTGATGCCTTTGCGGTAATTCAGTACTGCCTGACGGGCGCTTAAGTTCAGCACGCCTTTTTCCACCAGTTGCTCGACCGTTTCGTACGCCATAAAGGGGTAGACCCCAGTGGCACCCAGACCTACCAGCACAGCAAAGTGGTGCGGATCGCGGGCAGTGGCGGTTTCGACAATGATGTTGGAGTCGCAGCGCAGCTGTGCCTTGACCAGCGCTTGCTGTACAGCACCGACAGCCATTGCGGCAGGAATGGGCAGCTTGCCCTGAGCAATGGCGCGATCGGATAACATCACCAACACCACCTGCTCATCACGCACTGCGGTCACTACGTCCTGACACAGGCTTTCCAGTGCCTGTTGTAGGGTTTGCTGCTCTGGGTCAAAGTTCAGTGCGAACTGGCGGTGGCGATAGAACTCGTCGTCAGCTGCTTTTAGTTGCTTGAGATCCGAGTACATCATCACCGGCGACTCAAACTGAATGCGGCGGGCGTATCCTGCAGTTTCACTGAATACGTTGTGCTCACGACCAATGCTGGTAGCGAGCGACATCACGTGGTTTTCCCGCAGCGGATCGATGGGCGGGTTGGTGACCTGAGCAAACTGCTGACGGAAGTAATCAAACAGGGTGCGTGGCTTTTGCGACAACACCGCCATCGGCGTATCGTCACCCATGGAGCCGACCGCTTCCTGACCGTCTTTGGCCAGTACCGTCATCACCTGATCGATTTCTTCGTAGCTGTAGTTAAACAGCTTGTGGTAGACCTGCATGGTGGCATCGTCAAACACTCGCTTGCCAATCAGATCCAGCTCATACTGTTCATAGGGGATTAAGCGCTGCACGTTTTCATTCAGCCAGGCCCGGTATGGATGGCGCTGCTTTAAATCTTCATCGATATCGCAGGAGCGCCAGACCTTGCCGGTGTAAGTATCGACCGCCAGCATTTCGCCCGGGCCAACCCGGCCTTTTTCCTGCACTTCATCCGGGCTGTAATCCCAGATCCCGACTTCTGAGGCCAGTGTCAGCACCTGATCTTTGGTAATGACAAAGCGGGCAGGGCGCAGGCCGTTGCGATCCAGGTTACAGGCCACATGGCGGCCATTGGTCATGACGATACCAGCCGGGCCATCCCAGGGCTCCATATGCATGGAGTTAAATTCGTAGAAGGCTTTTAAGTCATCGTCCATCACCCGGTTGCCTTGCCAGGCTGGTGGCACCAGCAAGCGCATGGCGCGGAATAAATCCATGCCGCCGGCTAAGAACAGCTCCAGCATGTTGTCCAGCGAGCTGGAATCCGAGGTGTCTTCTTTAACAAAAGGAGCGGCTTGCTGCAGATCGGGCAGCAGCGGCGAGCCAAATTTGTACTGGCGGGCACGGGCCCACTGACGGTTGCCTTTGATGGTGTTGATCTCACCATTGTGCGCTAAAAAGCGGAATGGCTGCGCCAGTGGCCAGCGCGGCATGGTATTGGTGGAAAAACGCTGATGGAACACGCAAATGGCAGTTTCCAGCCGGATATCGGCCAGATCCAGATAAAAGCGCGGCAAGTCGGCTGGCATCATCAGGCCTTTAAAGACCGTCACCAGGCAGGAAAAACTAGGGATATAAAAATCATTATCATCGGCCAGCCGCTTTTCAATGCGGCGGCGCACCATATACAGGCGGCGCTCCAAATCGCGCTTGCGCCAGCCGGGTTGGGCATTGACAAAGACCTGCTCAATTTGCGGCATCGAGTCCAACGCAATGGGGCCGAGCACGGATGCGTCAACCGGCATTTTCCGCCAACCGACCAGCGTCAGGGTTTCATGGCCCACTTCTTCTTCAATCACTTTACGGGCAAAAGCTGCTTTGTCCGGATCTGGGCTTAAAAACAGCATGCCAACGCCGTATTTTTTACCCAAGGTCCAGCCTTGCTCTTCGGCAATCGCGCGGAAAAAACTGTCGGGTTTTTGCATCAAGAGGCCGCAACCATCGCCGGTTTTCCCATCGGCAGAAATACCGCCGCGGTGCTGCATCCGATCCAAACCATTGATGGCAGTTCGCACCAGCTTGTGGCTGGGGGTTCCTGCTAAATGGGCAATCAGGCCAAAGCCGCAGTTTTCACGGGCTTGTGCGTGTTGGTACAACGCCATACACACCTCCAAACTTGTCAAAATGGATATAAATTTATAATTTGTGAATTTTTATTCTATTTGTGTGCGCGGCGTAAAACTGAAATAAAACAACAAAATGAATTTAGTTTTTCAGTGTTTCTAGAGTAAAAGCTCTTAGAGCGTCTAGCCGTCTAAATAATGTTAAGCAATAGGTATACCGGCTTTGGCGTGAAAAAGCAAGCAGACTTTTCGCACCCTAGAGTATAGAAAGTAATCAGTTGAATATGAAAATAAATTACACGAATTGCGGCTATTTCGGCTGCCTATGGGGTTTTAGCCAGAAAAAAAGCTGCCGAAGCAGCTTTTGATAAATGCCAAACTATGCTTATGTTATGCGTTTAGCTTTCAAAGGTTCCTTTGACCAGTGGCTGGCTGTTGCCGACCAATTGCCGGCCTTTGGCCCAAACCTGATCTATCGACAGATCGTCCCGGCGAAGCAGAACCAAATCGGCGTCTTTGCCCGAAGCAACACGCCCTTTTTGTTTTAGCCCCAGAATATCGGCCGGTGAAGCCGTAATGCTGCAGATGGCATCCGTTAAGGCGACATCAAATTGCTGCACGGCCTGACGGGCCGATTGGAACAAGGTGCGTACCTGGCCGACTTCCAACCCCAGCATGCTGCCTTTTTTATCGTAAATCGGCAGGCTGGCATTGCCATCGGAGCTTAAGGTCAGTTGCAATACCGGGATCCCTTCCGCCAGACTGATGGCCAAAGCCTCGGCCGCAGCAACTTCGCCATGGGCTAAATCGTAATCGGTGGTGCTGGTGGTAAAGTCCAGATAACCGCCTTGTTTGGCATAGGCAAGACCGGCAGCAAACACCGCCTGATTGCGGTTCATATGGGTAGGGTAAAACTGGGTCAGTTCCAGCTCGCTGCCACTGACAGCATCCAGTATTGGCTGCAATATGCTGTCGCCAGCCCCCATATGCACGCTGACAATGCCGCTTTTCCCTGACAAAATGCCACCAACACGGGCGGCTGCCGCCACTTTGCGAATTTCGCTGATGGTCGGCTGCGACGAACGGTGATCGCTGATGGCAATTTCACCAACGCCGATAAACTTATCGATCAAGATTAAATCGTCGGTAATATTGCCCGTCAGAGTTCGGCATGGGATCTCGTAAGAGCCGGTGTGGCACCAGGTGCTGATGCCTTCTTCTTCCAACGCATGAGCTTTGGCCAGCAGGTTGGTCAGGGTGCGGGTGGTGGCATCAGTACCGAGCACACCAATAGCGGTGGTCACGCCGCCTAAAGTTGCATCGGTCAGTTGCATTTCCGGCGTGCGACTGGCGAAACCTGCTTCGCCCCCTCCGCCGATAAAGTGCACCAGCGAGTCGACGAAGCCTGGCACCAGATAATGCCCGCTGGCATCCACCTCGGTCACCGGCAAGTTGCTGCTGCCCAGCGATAGTGACTTGGCAATCGCCAGAATTTGACCACCACCAATCAGCACATCTTGCTGCCCCAGTGGCTCTGGAGCCAGTACTTCGGCCCCTTTAAAGAGTGTTAATCCGTTCACAAATACCTCGTTATTGGTAGCCAATGGCAACCGCCAGCAGCATGGCGACGCTGGCCAGTAAAAAGAGCCACAAATACAGTTTCCAGGCAAAGCGGGCCCAGAGGGTCCAATCCAGCCGTACCACGCCCAGACAGCCAATCAGTGCTGCTGAGGTTGGAATAATGATGTTGGTCAGGCCATCACCCAGCTGGAAGGCCAGCACAGCGATTTGTCGTGATAGTCCGACCAAATCCGCTAAGGGTGCTATCAGCGGCATGGTTAAAGCTGCCTGGCCAGAGCCGGAGGCAACAAAGAAGTTGAACACCGATTGCAGCGCCAGCATCGCCCAGGCCGATAACCAGGCCGGCAAGTCACCCAGTGCTTGGCCCGAGTAGTGTAACAGCGTATTGAGCACCGATGGTGTTTCCGGATTGTCCCCGCCCAGCACCAACACAATGCCTTTGGCCATGCCGACGATCAGTGCCGCCGGCAACAGCTCCGCTGCGCCTTGTTTAAAGGCATCGGCTGCACCATTGACGGTTAAGCGACCACCCAAAATACCCAGCACGGCGATTACCAGACCTATGGTAAAGAATTGGCTGGCTATTTCCGGTATGTAGTATTCCCGGGTGGTGACGCCCCAGATAATCCAGCCAAGGCCGGCAAAAAAGGCCAGCAAAATCAACGTATCCACCCCGGTGTAGTGGCTGTGCTCTTGAGCGGTGTTTTGCTGCTTGGCTTTGACCTCCAAGTCGCTTTGGTAACTGGGCGACAGCTCCGGGTTGGCTTTGATCCGCTTGGCGTAACGCATGGTAAACACCATGCCAAATAGCGTCAGTACGAACCAAAGACCATAACGAAACTCGGCTCCCGACATCAGCGGAATATCGGCAATGCCTTGTGCAATGGCAATGCTAAACGGATTCATCCAGGAAGCGGCAAAGCCGATTTGAGTTGCGACATAAGTCACCAGTACTGTGGTGATGGCGTCATAACCCAGGGCATACATCAGCGGCAGCAGTACAATGCAAAATGCGATGGCTTCTTCGCCCATGCCAAAAATGGCACCTCCCAAAGAAAACAACACAAACATCAGAGGAATAAATAGCGCCTCCATGTTTTTGGTTTTCTCTATCAGTGCCAGAATGCCATTGTGAATGGCGCCGGTGCGCATAATGATGCCAAAAGCGCCGCCGGTCAGCAAAATAAAAGCAATCACGCCGATGGCCGAGCCCCATTTGGAGCCGGATACCAGCCCTTCAAAGGCATAGTTTAAAAAGCCAATGCCGCCTCCTTCCGCAAAAAGAGGCACGCCATGCTGTTGTTCTGTATCCAGCTTAAAGCTGGCGGGATCAATGCGTTGTTGCAACTCGGTGACGCCGTCCTGAGACACTTCGACCTGCTGCATGCCAAAGCTGCCTGCTGGGATCAGGTGGGTAGCAATGGCTGCCAGCACCATGACAAAAAACAGGATCACAAAAGCATCAGGCATGGCAACCGGTTGTTTTACCGCGGTTTTCATAACGAATTCGCCTGTATCGTTCTATTGAAAAGAAGGAGGGGAGCTAAGCTCCCCTAAATTGCTTCTTAGAAGAAGTAAGTAAAGGATAAACGATAACTGCGGCCCATGGCATTGTGATTGATGGAATCAAAGCCACGGCTGCTGCCGAATACCCGTGGTGGGTCCCGATCCAGCAAGTTGTCGATGCTCAGGTTAATGGCGGCATTGTCAAAGTCGTAGCCGACGCTAGCCCGCAGGGTGGTCCAGGAGGCCACTTGACGGGTGCCTTCTTCATTCAGCTCACCCAAGTCTTCCAGCTCCCAAATGTTTCTGCGGCGTAACCGGCTGATATCGTCCTCATAAGAAGAGGTGTACAGTGCGGTTAAGCCCAGGAACAAGTCATCGTTGCGCCAGGAAATCCGCGCACTGCCGATGTTGCGTGGGTAACGGTAGGTACCAACCAGCGACTCAATTTCATCCGAGCCGGCTTTATTGCGTTTAAAGGACAGGTAGTTGGTCCAGTCGATATCCAGCCCTAAACGGCCGCCGGCAAAGTCCAGCGTGTGCTTAAAGCTGATATCCAGACCCTTCACTTCCTGCTGACCGACGTTTTCCAGCTGGATAACATGATCCCGCAGCAAAGGTAGTTCGGCAAAGCGTGGGTCAAATTCATTGACGTAAGCCGACAGAATTTCACTCAGATTGGCGCCAGCCTGATCGATACGGCGTCCTTCGGCATCGGTGACGTCACAGACATCCGGATTGTAAGCGATACCAATTTGTCCTTGCGGTACCAGGCCACAATGACGAACAGAGGCGTCTGTTGCCGTGCGTGCCAGCATGGCGGTCATGTCGGTATCGACCAGCCGTTTGTGATCAAACTGCCAGTAATCGATGGTGATAGTGGTATCCCGGGTTGGGCTCCAGGCCAGGCCCAGGCTGATGGACTCCGACGTTTCTGCTTGCAAGTCCGGGTTACCCAGTTCAAGCACATTCGGGCTGCTGGTAAAGTTTTGGCCTTCGCAGTAAAGGTCAGAAACCGTCTGATTGGCAGAGCAGTCGTAAGTGGCTGTGGTGGTTCGCAGCTGGACACCGGCTTGCGTCAAGGAGGGAGCACGGAACGAAGTGGCCCAGGAGCCACGCAGTACCAGCTCATCGATCGGACGCCAGGTTAAACCTACTTTCGGGTTGAAGGTGCCACCAAAGTCGTTGTAATGATCGTAGCGGCCGGCTGCCAGCAGCTCAACGCGCTCGGCGAGTGGAACGTAAATTTCAGCAAAAGCGGCGGCCTGATTGCGGCTGGCAGCCGATAAGCTGGAGCCAAAACCAAACACATCGACCAGGTAGTTGTTTTCTGGACGGGCCTGAGCATTCAGTGATGGTGTATCGGTGATTTCTTCACGACGCAGCTCCAGACCTAAAGCGGCGCCGACATAGCCATGCGGCATTTCAAACAGCTCGCCACTGAAACGGGCGTCCCAGCCATAAACCGTGCTGCGACCGTCCCGGGTGGGGACTTCCTGAGCCAGGCCTAAAATAGCTTCGTTGGCTGGGTCATTCTGTAGGAATGGGTTGTAAACACCAGCCAGGCCAGCACCGGAAGCGCAGGTCAGGTCAAAGCCATCGTAATCGGCGATGGTACCGTCCAGACAAAGCTCACCGGCGATACCAGCGTGGTACTTGTATCGATTGTAGATACCGGCAACAGCTTCCTGGGTGGATTTAGAGCGGGATAACAGAATGGCGCTTTCCCATTCCCAGTGGCCGATATCGCCTCCTAAAGATGAAACAAAGCGAATGGCTTCACTTTCTACTTCAATGGTTCTTGGATCGTTAAAGCGGGCATCAAAGCGGAAGCCCCAAAGACGTTGCCCTGCCTCTGACCAGAAAGGATCAATCCAAATCTGATCCAACAAGTCGTCACGAATGGCATCCGGGAAAATATCCAGTGCGGTTTCCTGCACCCATGGACCTTCAGTATCATCGACTTGATCAATTGGTGCAGGGCTGGAGAAAGCGGTAGATTTGGTGCGGGTATAGAACAGATCGGTATTCCAACGTAATCCATTGGCTAAGTCGCGGTTAAACATAAAACCAACGGCGGCACTTTTAAATGGACTGACCAGTACATCGTCTTCATTGCCGTAATAAGCACAGATTTCTTCACCAAACTCTGTGGTGACAAAGTCGGTTTTACAGTCTGGGCTGCCAATTTCATCGCCTGAACGGGCAGACCAAAAATAAATGTTAGGTGTGCCTTTCGGCAGGTAAGAATAGTTGCTCACCAGAGCAGGGTCGCGGGTGAAACTGCGATCCTGAGCGGTCAGCATTTTACGGTCAAAGTAGTCGGCGAATACCGTCAGGTTACCACCGGCTACTTCACGGCCCATCACAAAGTTGATGTTGGCGCGACCATCATTGCTTGACGCTGTGCTGTTGCCATAGTTTAGATTTAACTCGGCACCGTCGTAATCGCTTTTTAAGATGTAGTTGATAACACCAGCAACGGCATCAGCACCGTAAATGGCGGAGGCACCGGTGGCCAGCACTTCAACCCGCTCAATGGCGGCCAAAGGAATGCTGTTGATATCGACGAAGTTTTGCGTGCCGGCTGCAAAGGAAGAAGCGGCAACACGACGACCGTTGATTAAGGTCAGCGTTGAGGCCGGGCCAAGGCCCCGCAGTGAGGCGGCAGCCTGACCACCAGGGGTGGAGGTGGAGGTGGCACCGCTCTCCGAGGTTGAGAAAGTACCACTGCCGCCACGAACCTGTCCGAGGTCGCGCAGTAATTCATAAATATCGCTGGCACCCGAGTTTTTGATGTCCTCTGAGGAAATCACCACCAAAGGCTGAGTTCCTTCGAGGTCGACACCGCGAATGCGCGAGCCCGTGATTTCGATACGCTCTACCTTGGCGCCTTCAGTGGCTTGCTCGTCCGCCAATAAAGCCCCGGAAATCAGAGCCGTGGTAATGGCTGTTGCTAATACAGAGATTTTACGCATGATGTTACACCTGTGCTGCTCGACGGACAGTTGCACAGTAGGCCATTACCCAATACAGGCAAAAGACCACAGTACTAGCTGTAAGCGTCGATATCGTTTTATGTTTGATGTTGGTAAAACTTAGTGGGCAGGAACCAATAACACCTGCCGGTCAGGGATGACCGGTTGTGCTATTCGTTAAACCACTCAGAGAGGTAGTAAGACGAATAGTGATATGAGCTAAGCTGTACTGCTTTTTTCAGCATATCGCTACCCTGGGACAAAAATGCGTCAAATTCTGCCTATAGATTTATCTCTAATTGGCAAGGAAGTCAATACAGGATACTCTATGCAGCGATAAAAAAAACAACAAAACAGGTCCAATCCTGTCTGATAAGCCATAAAATGAAGCAAACGAAACTATGAATAAATACCTCAATAAATCTGTTTTTTCGGCGCTTTTAGCTGCAACTTCTTTGCATGCTGCCGAAGATTCTCAACTGCAACATCAAATGATGTTGTTGGGTGGTGGCGTCAGTATTTGTACCACCCGATCACTGGACAGTTGTGTTGCGGATGCACATTTATCTGCAGCAAGTTCAGCGGATGGCAGCGAGCAGGTCTTGTTGCAACAGACCAAAGATCCTTTCTCACGGCAGTTGATGCCAGAGTTTGTCCGAAGAGCAGCAGCTATTTCCGAGCGTGCTAAGCCGAAAGTCTTGGTGGTCACAGCCTCTTCAATGAATCCTTTTGCTGCGGTTGATTTTTATCAGCAACTGTTTGAGCAAGCGGGTGCCGAAGTCGTCTGGCTGCCGATTCATACAGCTTTCCAACATGCACAACGACTGGGGGCTGAGCAGGGCTGTAGCCAGCTGGATGCGCTTTTCGCCAACTACCATGGGCTGGAGGCTCCTTCTGAGCGCTATCCTGACCTGATGCGCTATCAACAGGATATTTGTAAAGGGGGCCATGACCGCACCGTGGCGATGATTGAAGCGGCCGATGCGATTTTCTTCAATGGTGGCGATCAGTCCAGAACTTTACAGGCATTGCGTACCGGCGATGGTCAGGCTACGCCTGAGCTGCAAGCGATTCAGCGTGGCCTGGCGGCAGGGCGCTTGTTGGTCGGGGGCACCAGTGCTGGTACTGCGGTGATGTCAGGCCGTGAAACCGCTAAGCTGCCGATGATCACCAATGGTGAGTCGCGGCATGCGCTGGCTTATGGCGCCCATGCGACTGAGCCACCAGAGCGCGACTGTGACGAAGCCGGCACTTGCCCAGAAGGTTTGCAAGAGCTGTCCCTGACCTACAACCCAGAAGGTGGTGCAGCATTATTCCCTTGGGGGATTTTGGATACACATTTTTCTGAGCGGGGCCGGGAAGGCCGGTTAATCAAACTGGCCCTGAGTACAGAGACCCGTTTTGGCTTTGGTGTGGATGAAGCCACAGCGCTGCTGGTTTCGACCCCTGCGAATTCATCCAATGAAGTCTGGTTTGAAGTGCAGGGCAAAGGCGGGGTATTTATTGCTGACCTTGCTGATGCCAAGCAGCTGGAGCAAGATAGCACTCTGGCGATTGATGCCGTCACCACCCATTACTTAACCCATGGTGACCGTGCTGTGCTTCGTGAGGGCGACTTTAGCATTCAGTTTGCCGACTGGAAGCAGCCCAATCTGACTCAGTCGTCAGTAATGCCAAGCGCTGATGCGGTGATGCAATCCAATCACTACCAGCAGTTGGCGGATACTTTGTGTGCAACGGGAGCGACCGAAGCACTGGGCAGCGATCAACTGGCTGATTTTAGCTTTCGGGTTAGGCTCAGACGTGTCGGGCAAACTCAAAGCCAAGTGGGTGAGGTTGAAAAAGACAATGGTCGTTTTGCCTTTTGCTCCTATCAGCATGTTCAGCTTGATCTTGAGCGCAGAACAGCAGCTTTAACCAACGAATGAGGTCTTGATGGCAGTGCAACCTGTGCATCCACTGGTAAAAGGATTGGCCGATCGGCTCAGGCAATGGGGCTGGTTGAAGCTGATTACCCTGGTCCAGTTGTTTGTGCTGCTGGCTACCACCTTGTTGGCGCTGGGTGTCTCTATGTTGCTTGGCGCTGGTATTCATTGGAACACAGTGCTTACAGTGCTGGTGCTGACTATTCTGATAGGGCCGCTGGTGGTAGGGCTGGTGTTCTATTTGATTCAGCAACTGGATGCTACCTTGCTTTATCTGGAAGACTCCAGCAGGCAGGAAAAGCGGTTAAATCAGCATTTGCAGGAGAATATCCGCCAGCTGAACTTTGAAATTGAGGAGCGGAAAAAAGCCTTTCAAGCCAAGCGCCGGGCTATTGATGAGCTCAGAGTCGAGATCCTGGAGCGGAAAAAGGCCCAACAAGAGCTGGAAGGCCAAACCCTGCTGATCCGCTCCATTGTCGACAGCTCGCCTGACTTGTTCTATTACCGGGATGAGTCCGGCCGTTTTGCCAGCTGCAATAAAATGTTCGAAGTCATTATGGGCAAGCCTGCTGCCGAGTTACTGGGGCGCCACCCAGCGGATATTTTTAAAGACGATACGGTGCCTTCTGCCATTTTGAGCGACCATGAAGTCACCGCTCAGCAATCGGAGTTGATTCTGGACGTCGAGTTTAGTGACAGCAAAGGACAAAGCCTGTGGTTTGAGATGCGCAAGGTGCCGTTTTTCGACAAGCAAGGGCGCTCCATCGGCTTGCTTGGCTTTGGCCGGGACATTACCTCCCGTAAGCTGGCCGAGCAGGCGCTGGAAAAAGCCTATCAGGACAAAGGCAAGTTTATAGCGACGCTGAGCCATGAACTGAGAACCCCACTCAATGGCATTGTTGGTCTGACTCGGCGCTTGCTGGACAGTGAGCTGTCGGAGCCGCAGCGCAGTTGGGGACAGACCATTTTTACCAGTGCCGAGACCCTGGGCAATATTTTCAACGACATCATCGATCTGGATAAAATCGATCGGCAGGATCTGGATATTGTTTATCAGAGTGTCGAAATCAATGGCTTTGTAAAAGACATCTGCAACTTTGCTGAATTGATTTGCCAGCAGAAAAACCTGAGCTTTGAATGGACGTTGCATGCACCTTCCGACTGTTACCTGCAGTTGGATCCAACCCGGGTTCGGCAGGTTCTCTGGAACTTACTGAACAATGCCGTCAAGTTTACCAGCCAGGGCAGCATCCGACTCCATTGTGAATTGTTGCAGCATGACCGCAGTCAATTGCTGCTCAAAGTGGAGGATACCGGTATTGGCATCAGTCAGCACGAGCAAGCACGTATTTTTGATATGTATTACAAGTCGAGTGACGGCCGTCGCTTGAGTGTGGTTGGCTCTGGCATTGGTTTATCGGTTTCCAAAGCCCTGATCGAGGCAATGGAAGGCGCGATCAGCCTGCACAGTGATGTGGGCGAAGGCAGTTGCTTTGAAATTTTATTGCCAACCCGCTTAATGGCAGCTCCTAAACCAGCCGCGATCGAGTGCCCTGAGCTCACCATTTTGCTGGTAGAGGACATTCCACTCAATGCGGATATTGCCATCAGCTTGCTGGAGCAGCGTGGTCATACCGTGATCCATGCTGAAACGGGTGAGGATGCACTGGCTTTATTGGAAACGGAAGATGATCTGGATTTGGTTTTGCTGGATATGCAGCTGCCGGATATGACAGGGGATCAAATTGCCAAAATCATTCGCCAGGAAATGCATTTAAAGCATTTACCAATCGTGGTGCTCAGTGCTAACGTTCGTAAAGCCGAAGAGCAGCTGGCGGGCATTCGGGTGGATGGTTCTTTAGCCAAACCACTGAATACCAATAACCTGGATCAATTGTTGGCACAGCTGTTTTCCCCCAGCGCTTTAAAAACCTCGGCCACTAGGCCGCAAGCAGAAAACGATTACATGCTCGATACAGCAACTCTGGATGATTACCTGCAGTCGCTTGGCAAAGCCACCATGCAGCGCAGTGCCAAACTCTTTGCGCAACTGCTGCCGGGGTACATCAACAAGATGTTGGAAGAAGCTGTACACCAACGGCTGGAAGCATTTCAGGAAGCGGCTCATACCCTAAAAGGTGCGGCGGCCTCGGTTGGGTTGTTGTGGGTGCAAAAGCAAGCAAAGAAGTACGAAGACATGACGGCACCGAATTGGGCCCAGTTGGAGCGGCAATTGATTGACTTTCATCTAACAGCAGAGCGGCACCTGGCCGCTCTGTATGATTACCTGGAGCAATAGTTTTAGTCTTGATCGATGGTACCAACGAAGCGGTAGCCTTCACCATGAATGGTGCTGATCAGCTCTGGTGTGTCCATATCGGTTTCAAAGTGTTTGCGAATGCGGCGAATGGTGACATCGACGGTACGATCATTCGGGCGCAATTCACGGCCGGTCATATGGCGGATAAGCTGTTCACGGGTAAAGATTTTTCCAGGGGTGTCCAGCATCAGGCGCAGGGCGCGATACTCGCCTTTTGGCAAACGACGCGATTCCCCTTTGGGCGAGGTCAGGTTGCGGCTGTTTTCATCCAAAGTCCAGCCATTGAACGTCACCACGCTTTTGTGCTCAGTGACTACTGGCTGAGCAACGGTCCGGCTCAGTAAGTTGCGGGCACGGATAGTCAGCTCACGCGGGTTGAATGGTTTGGTCAGATAGTCATCGGCACCAATTTCCAGCCCCAGAATACGGTCCACTTCACTGTCGCGTCCGGTCAGGAAAATCAGGCCAATCTTCTCCTTTTGACGCAGTTCACGGGCCAGAATCAAGCCATTCTTCCCTGGCAGGTTGATGTCCATCACAATCAGGTTGACCTTGTTTTCGGCCAGGCGTTGGTTCATTTCTTCACCGTTGACGGCTTCAATAACATCATAGCCTTCACCTTGAAACAGGCTGACCAGGTTGGTGCGGGTCACTTCTTCATCTTCAACGATCAGAACGACAGGAGTCTGCATAGAATTAACCTTATGTAAAATTTGTAGAGTTAGTGAATCTGTACGACGCGCAATAATGACAGAACATTGTCAATTAATTCGCAATTATAGCTTTGCCCGTCTTTGTTAACAAGTATTTTTGTTAACATTTAGCGCTGGAAGCTGTGTATTCATCGCCTTTTGCTTAATTTGTATTGGGAAATCAGTTGGTTAATCTTTAGCCGTCTACTTGGTGATTACCGGAAACTCAATCAGCACATGCACACCTTCCCCCAAAGAGCTCTCCAGTTGAATCTTGCCCCGCAGCGCTTGTGTTACCAGGTTATACACCAGGTGCAAACCAAGCCCGCTACCGCCTTCTCCCCGCTTGGTGGTGACAAAAGGGTCAAAGATGCGCTTGCGGATTTGCTCTGGCACGCCGACGCCATTGTCTTGATAAATAAGCTGGCACTGCTCGTTTTCAATGCTGACTGTAATGCTGATTTTACCGCTTTGTTCGTCGGGGAACGCATGAATCAGACTGTTCATAATCAGGTTAATCAGGATCTGATTAATCGGGCCGGGCTTGCTCTCTATCCTGAGATTTTCCGGGCAGTTGACAATGACTTCATGATTGGTTTTTTTCAGGTTAGGTCGAAGAGACAGCAGTACCTCATTGATCAGTTGCGCCACGCTAAAGTCGCGGGTGTTGTCGCTGGACTGATCGACCGCGACTTGCTTAAAGCTGCGGATCAGGCTGGCTGCCCGTTCCAGGTTGCGGTACACAATACCCAGGTTTTCCTCTGCTTCACTTAAAAAACGCGCCAGCTGCGATGACGTCAGGGTCTTTGCTGCAAAGTTTTGTTCGATGACTTTCAATTTGTCTTGCAACAGGCTGGAGGCTGTGACACCCAGACCAATAGGCGTATTCACCTCATGGGCGATGCCAGCTACCATTTGACCTAAACTGGACATCTTCTCGGTTTCGACAATCTGATTTTGGTACTGGTGCAGTGTTTCCAGGGTGTTCAGCAGCTCTTGATTGGATTCTTTCAGCGCCAGAGTGCGCTCCGATATTTTTTGCTCCAGGCTTTGGTTTAATTGCCGGATTTCCTGTTCGGCATGATGTAACTTACTGAACTGGCGCTCAGTTTTATCCAGCATTTGATTTAAAGCCTTGCTAAAAGCAGCCAACTCAGCCAGATGGGTGTCTGGTGCTCTTAAACTGAAGTTTTGCGTTTTGGTAATGCTTTGCACTTGCTCAAGCAGGGTCTGCAACGGACCGGTCAAAAACCGTTGCAAGTGATTTGCTGCAAGAAAAGCCAGCAGCAATGCGACTAAGCCGATGGCAATATCGGATAACACTCTGTTTTGGCGGTAGGCTGCCAGCTCGGATTTGGTGGCACGCAGGTAAGTGTAGCCTATCAACTGATCCCGATATTCGATCGGATGCATCAACTCCAGGTAGTCGCGGCTTTGAACGGGCTTTTGCAGTTGGTCCAGACGATGATATTGGGTGGGGTAGGGGCCAATGGTGACTCTGTTGTAGCTGCTAAAAAACTCAGGCTGCGAGTCGGCACTGTTCAGGCTGTACAAATGAATATTGTTGATGATGGGCACCGCAGCAAAGGCCTGCAGTTGTTGCTCCAGGGTATCGGTGTCCTGGCGCTCCAAAGCCGCTGCGGTGCTAATGGCAATAATGGTAGCGTAAGCCTCAAGCTGTTGCTCAAGTTTTCGGTATTGGGCATTAATGTCATGGATACTTGAAAGGGCAAGCGACGCGATCAAGGTCAGGCTGCAAATGAGCATCACCATGCCAATCAGCAGTCCTTTAATTGAAAAGTTTTTATGCATCATCTGCGCATGGTATCCCGGTCAGGTCTTAGAGGTGATTGCGTGCAAAAAACAATTCACAAAAAGCAGATGCTTTCTGCTCGCAAAGTCAGGCGTCTGCCTCTATGATGGTATGCAGAAAATGACGATTTCGCAAACCCCTGACTTGCTTTTAATTTTGAATGACAGTTGAGGCTTCCATGGATTTGTGGCACCAGTACCAACAGGTCGTTTTTATCAGCCACCAGCCGTTTGCTAAAGACAGCAGTTTTGCCATTATCTCGGCCGCCAACCCTGCAGGAAACAACACTCCCTTAGGCTTTAACCTATGCAGAAATATGGCATTGGCTGCTGCTTTGCATCAGTCTGGTGTGCGTTATCGGAAAATTATCGGCGCTGCCCCGGACAAAAGCTTTCAAGAACCAAGCTGGGCTGTTTTTTGTTCGAGGCAAGAAGCAACTTCCATAGCCATGGCCTGGCAACAAAATGCACTGTATTGGATTGAGCAGGGGGAGTTATGGTTGCTGCCGGCGCTGATGCAGCAAGAAGAAAAAGCGCTTGGTTCTTTTCAGCAGCGTTTAATCCTCGCGTCTTAGCACGCGCAATATAGGCTCGAGTTCCATGCCAAGCTGGGCCTCCAGCTGGCGCTTATCCATGCGTTGGCGAATTTGCGCCACTTCCGACTCCGGAGTTTGAAGAAAAGGCGCAAAATCACTGACACAGATACAGCGCACTGCAGGCTCGGATTGATCCGGTAATTGCATGATACGCACCAGCTGATGTGGGCAGGGAAAAGTTCGGTTGGGATCTTGCAAACAATCCTCAAAGGCTGCCCACGCTGTTGCCGGGCCAAAGAGCAAGCATGCTGCTGCAATCGAAACTTTCCTGCTAAACATGGGATCAGGCTCCTGTTTTGATGCACTGGTAGATGGTAAAGCCAGCTTCCTGAGCCAGTATAGTACAGTGGCCGAAGCTTTCCTGCAGCCATTGCGCGTAAGGCAGGTGATTGTTGGCGACCAGCGTCAGGCTGCCTCCCGGGCTTAACCTGGACGGGCAAGCGCGGATAAAGGCTTCGGCAATGCTGTAGTCGGTCTTTTGGCCGGTATGAAAAGGCGGGTTGCTGACAATGTGCTGAAAAACCGCTGGCTCTGCTGGCAAGCCATCTGCCAACAGCACAAGGCCCGACAGTTGGTTGGCTGCCAGGGTTGCTTCGGTGGCCGCTGTGGCCAGGGTACTGACATCGGAGGCAACAATCTCAAGGGCCGGGTTTTTCGCTTTCAGCCAGGCGGCGATGACACCGGAGCCGCAGGCAAAGTCGAGCACCCGACCCGATTGGATGTTATCCAGGTGCTTGAGCAATAAAGCGGTGCCTTTATCCAGTTTGCCATGGTTAAAAACCCCGGGATAGGAATGGATTTGCAATGCGATGCCAGCCAGAGTGGCTGTAAATGGCTGACTGGCTATAGCGGCAGGGCTTAACTTGCCGTTCACCACAAACCAAAGTGCATGGCGGGCATTGTCCAGTTTATGGGCTGATAATTGCCAGTTGCTCAGTTGTTTGGGCAAGGTTTTAATGCCACTTTTATTATCGCCGACGATAAAAACTTCAGCCGCTTCGGCCAGCAGAGGCTCCAGCTGAGCCAGCATAAAACCCAGCTGCTCTTTGCTCTTGGGGTAAAACAGCACCGCCGATGCGAAGCGCTGGGCAAAGCTGGGCTTTAGCGCGCTGCTGCATGGCAACCCTGCTTGCGAGTAGCGTTCGGCCACCGCCAGGTGTGAACTGTAAACGGCGCACTGCGGACGAAACGAAGCAGGCAGCTGGCTGGCCAACTGGTCCAGTGGTGGCTCGACCAGCAAGGTCGGACCCGGCAAGTCGGCCAGGTTACGCAGCAGCATTTGGCTGGCAGTGCTCAGCATGTTAAGACTCCCGCTTGAACATCAAGTCCCAAACACCATGGCCAAGCTTTTTGCCACGGAGTTCAAACTTGGTCAGGGGCCGATGTGCCGGGCGCTCGATATAATCCTCAGTTGCGGACAGGTTGGCAAAGCCTTCGGCGGCCTGCATCACTTCCAGCATGTGCTCGGCATAATGCTCCCAGTCGGTCGCCATATGAAACACGCCGCCTGGCGCCAGCTTTTGCCGCAGCTGCTGCACAAAGTCAGGCTGCACAATACGGCGTTTGTGGTGCTTCTTCTTCGGCCAGGGATCGGGGAAAAACAACTGAATGCAAGCCAGGCTTTGGTCGGGGATCATCTGCGCCAGTACTTCGACTGCATCGTGCTGAAATACCCGCAGATTGGTAATGCCAGCAGCTGCCGCATCAGCCAGGCAAGCACCGACACCAGGCCGGTGTACTTCAATGCCGATAAAGTTTTTTTCCGGCGCGGCCGCTGCCATTTGCACCAGGGATTTTCCCATACCAAAGCCGATTTCCAGTACGGTATCGGCCTTGCGGCCAAACAGGGCGGTTAAATCGAGCAGTTGGGGTTGGTAATCTACCCCCATGCCGGCCCAGTGCTGCTCCAGCGCCAGTTTCTGTGCTTTGGTTAAGCGCCCTTCCCGCAGCACAAAGCTACGGATTTTCCGCATGTACGATGGGGACTCAGGCTGCTGGCTGACTGCAGGCTCAGCAGAAGGGGTTGGCTGTTCGCTCATGGCGGGCTCCGGCTATCAAACTATGGCCGCGTATTATCGGTGTTCTGCCTTTGAAGCTCAACCTGCATTTTTCCGACATAGCTGCCGGCTAGTTTTCATCCAGAAACGGGCTCCTGCCCGCCTTGCTGGACGGGCACTAGCTAGCTGGCTGTGGCATACTGTGCCGATGGTCGGGCTTAAACAGAGGTAGCCTTGAACGATTTTGCACAACAGGTGATCGACTGGCAACAACAGCAGGGGCGGCATGACTTGCCCTGGCAGCAAGCGATCACTCCCTACAAGGTGCTGGTGTCGGAGCTGATGTTGCAGCAAACTCAGGTCAGCACTGTGATTCCGTATTTTCAACGCTGGTTGGCGCGTTTTCCCGATGTGGAAACCCTGGCCCAGGCCGAACAGGATGAAGTGATGGCTCTGTGGCAGGGGCTGGGCTATTACGCCCGGGCGCGCAATCTGCACAAAGCGGCCAAAGCCATTGCCGAACTGGGGGCTTTTCCGTCCGATCTGGTCAGCCTGCAACAAATCCCGGGCATAGGGCGCTACACCGCCGGGGCCATCCTATCCTTTGCTTACGATGCGTATGGCCCTATTGTCGATGGCAATGTTCGCCGGTTGTTTTGCCGTTACTTCGCGCTGGAGGGGCATGCCGGTCAAAGCCAACTGGAAAAACGCCTGTGGCAGCTGGCCGAGCAGTTAACACCGGCGCAGAACAACCGCCGCTTTGCTCAAGGCTTGCTTGACTTGGGTGCCACACTCTGTACTGCCCGTAAACCAGACTGCGAGCGCTGCCCGTTGCAAGCCGACTGTCAGGCGTATCGGTTGCAACAGGTCGAGCACTTTCCACGGCCGAAGCCGAAAAAAGTCAAACCCAGCAAAGAGGGACACTTTCTTTGGGTGCAGCAGCAGGACCAGCTGTTGCTGGAACAACGACCCGACAGTGGTATCTGGTCGTCGCTGCTGGCATTGCCGCAAGTGGATCCGGCGGATCCGGTGCTGCAGCAGGCCGAGTCGGTCGGCAGTTTTCGCCATCAGTTCAGTCATTACCAGCTGGAGGCAACCATTTGGCAGCCGCAGCAGCAGGTCGAGGAGCTGGCAGGGCAGGGCTGGTATCACCGCCGTCAGCTGACGGAAGTCGCTTTACCGGCGCCGATCCGCAAATGGATAGAGCAGCAGTTAAAGCAATCTGGTGTGGATTAAGATAAACTAAGCAGAACTAAGGTGTTAAGAGGCGTTTATGGCACGTACAGTTTTTTGCCAGTACCTGAAAAAAGAAGCGGCCGGGCTGGATTTTCAGCTCTACCCCGGTGAGCTGGGCAAGCAAATTTTTGACTCCATCAGCAAAGAAGCCTGGGCTTTGTGGCAAGCCAAACAAACCATGCTGATCAATGAAAAAAAGCTCAATATGATGGATGCCGAGCATCGCAAGTTGCTGGAAGCTGAAATGAAAGCTTTTTTGTTTGAAGGCAAAGACATTGCCATTGACGGCTATACGCCACCCAAAAGCTGAACCAACCGACTGAATCTCAGGAGAGCTCACTGAGCCATGGCGCGACGATTACCTCCGCTCAATGCGTTAAAAGCCTTTGAATCTGCTGCCCGTCATCTGAGTTTTACCAGAGCGGCCGAAGAGCTGTTTGTCACTCAGGCAGCGGTCAGCCATCAAATCAAAGCGTTGGAAGAGCACCTGGGGCTGAAACTTTTTTTGCGGAAAAACCGCGCTTTGCTGCTGACCGAAGAGGGGCAGGGCTACTTTCAGGATATTCGCGAGATCTTTTTGCAATTGCATGATGCCACCGAAAAGCTGCTGGCGCGCGGTGCCAAAGGCTCGCTGACGGTCAGCATGCAGCCCAGCTTTGCCATTCAATGGCTGGTGCCTAGGCTGAACTTGTTCAGTGAGCAGCACCCGGACATTGATGTGCGCATTAAAGCGGTGGATCAGGACGAAGGCTCTTTGACCGACGATGTCGATGTGGCGGTTTACTATGGTCGGGGCAATTGGCGCAACCTGCGATCGGACAAACTGCAGGCCGAGTACCTGTTGCCGGTCTGTTCGCCGTTGCTGTTAAGCTCCGGCAAACCCTTGTCGGAAGTGACCGATTTGCGCTTTCATAACCTGCTGCATGATGGTTCACGCAAGGCCTGGAAGTCCTGGTTCGCCAGTCAGGGGTACAAGCACTTTAATGTCAATCAGGGGCCAATTTTCAGCCATTCCTCGATGGTGCTGCAGGCGGCCATTCATGGTCAGGGCGTGGCGCTGGCGCACAATGTGCTGGCCCGGCCGGATATCAGCTCGGGCCGTTTAATCGTGCCTTTTAATCATGTGCTCTTGTCCAAGGATGCCTATTACCTGGTGTGTCGGGAAAGTCAGGCCGATTTGGGCAAAATCACCGCCTTTCGCCAATGGTTGACCGCTGTGGTGCAGCAGGAGCAGGAACAATTTAATGAGCAACAATTTACCAATGCCGTCGCCGCTGATTGAGCGCCCGGCCAGGCCGTTCGCCCGTTTGCTACTGGCGCACGGTGCTGGCGCCGGCATGCAAAGCGACTTTATGCAGTGGCTAAGTTCGGCTTTGGTGGCCGAAGGCATCGAAGTCTGGCGCTTTAATTTTCCTTACATGCAGCAACAGTTGGCGGAGCAAAAAAAGCGGCCGCCCAACCCAATGCCAAAGCTGCAACAGGCGTTTGTTGCACAAATCCAGCAGTGCCCGCAGGATTTACCGCTCTTCATTGGCGGCAAATCCATGGGCGGACGGGTGGCATCCATGCTGGCGGTGGAAGCTAATTTGCCAATCCGGGGGGTGCTGGCCTACGGTTATCCATTTCATGCACCGGGTAAAGACCAGTACCGCACCGATCACTTTGCCGATCTGACCAGCTCACTGCTGATCCTGCAGGGTGAACGCGATACCTTTGGTAACCAGAGCGAGTTGGCTGATAAGCAGTGGCCAGGGGTCAGCCTGCATTGGCTGGCGGATGGCGATCACAGTTTTAAACCTCGTAAAAAAAGCGGCCTGACCCAGGCGCAACTGATTGCTCAGGCCGCAGCCATCAGCCGGGGCTGGATGGCGTCACAGTCAGAGGTGCCACATGCCGGGCGCTAGCTTGCTGAAGCTCAGTAACAGTCTGGCCGGACTCTATGGCGCAGCTGTGGTCGCCTTGGCGGCGGTCACCATGCACCTTGGGCTAACGCAACTGACATCAGCAGAGCTTGCTGTGGTGGTCAGTGCGCTGTCGATGCTGGCGCTGCATAGCTTGGCCATTTTGCTGCTTGGCAGCAAGTTACAGGCCCGCTGGATGGAAAAAACCGTTCTGCTATGCTGGCATCTGGGCTGCTGGTTTTTTGTTTACACCTTATTGGCTGGTGTGTGGCAGTTACCGCTGCACTATGGTCCTTTAGCCCCGCTTGGGGGACAATTGATGATTCTGGGTTGGTTGCTACTGGCCATCAACCCCTGGCTTGGAAAGCGCACATGAAGCAATTATTGCTCTATTGTCGTTCCGGTTTTGAAAAAGACTGTGCGGCGGAAATTCAGGAAAAAGCAGCACAGCATGAGGTGTTTGGCTATTGCAAGCTCAGCAATCACAGCGCTTATGTGATTTTTGAGGCTTACGATGGCGAAGCACTGCTGCATTTCTTTCGTACCTTCGCCTTGTCGCAACTGGTGTTTGCCCGCCAGTGGTGCCTGTTGCTGGAACCTTTGCTGGAGCTGCAGCCGCACGACAGGGTCAGCACAGTGCTGGAGGCGGCCACTGCGCATGAGCTGCAAGGCTGTGGCCAGCTGCGGGTAGAGTACCCGGAAACCAACGACGGCAAGACCTTGTCGACGCTGGCACGTAAGCTGACGGTACCTTTGCGGCTGGCACTGCGCAACCAGCACGCTTTAACGGCAAAAGAGCGGGATGACAAGCCGGTGCTGCACCTGTTTTTGCTCTCCGGCAGTGAGGCCATGTTGGGGCTCAGCTACCCGAAAAACAACAGCCCGCTGGAAAACGGCATCATGCGGCTGAAGTTTCCAAAAGACGCGCCCAGCCGCAGCACTTTGAAGCTGGAAGAGGCCTTTTTAACCTTTATTCCGGCCAGTGAGCGGCCACAGCGCCTGGCTGCAGGTCTGAGAGCGGTGGATCTTGGCGCCAGCCCTGGCGGCTGGACCTATCAATTGGTGCGGCGCAGCATGATGGTCACTGCCATTGACAATGGCCCGATGGATCCGGCGCTGATGGAAACCGGCCAGGTCAAGCACCTGCAGGTCGATGGCTTTAAATTCCAGCCGGCCAAGCAAAATGTCTACTGGCTGGTCTGCGATATGATTGAAAAGCCGGATCGGGTGGCGATGCTCATTTGCGACTGGCTAATCAATGGCTGGTGTCAGGAAAGCATTTTTAACCTGAAACTGCCGATGAAAAAACGCCATCAGATGGTGGAGCAGGTGTTGGAGCAGGTGCATCAGCGCTTGCACGAAGCCGGAATCCGCTATCGCTTGCAGGCCAAGCATCTGTATCACGACCGCGAAGAAGTGACGGTGCATATTCAGCGCAAGTCGTAACGCCATTTTGGTGTTCATTTTCAACCGAAAACCGCCAGCTTTCAATCAGGCGGTTTTTTTATGGGGGTAGTGCTGCTGTGCTTTATCAACGACAACTGGCAGATTTTTGCTGAAGGGCTGCCAGGTTTAAGCCGGCTTCGCGCTGCGAGCTAAAAAATAAAAACACACAGCCAGCAATGCATAGCGTGGTAGTGTGATGGCGATGGTATGGAGCAACTGAGGTTGTGATTGCATTACAAAGTACAACTGCAACAGCACCACAGGTGCAAGCAACAAGGCATAAAAAGTTGCATCAGGCTTTTTAACGGCCAGCTTACTGATCAAAGCCAGTACCAAAAACGCTGCCGCCAGCGGCACTGCGACCGTGAACAAATCGACCAGGGTAAATGCCAGCAAGCCTGATACCTGTGCAACAGGTCTTAACATGTCAGCAGGGATAACGACCGCAGCACCTATGCCAGCAATCACTATGGATGCATAAGCCAGCGCAACTCCTAAAATCACTGCGATGAGTCGGTTTTTTAGAGATTCCATCTATGGTCCTTATTGTCTGATGCCCCAATGCTCGGTGTATGTTTGCCAACCCGGTAGAAGCAACGCCTGTTGTGATCTGGGTAAGAATAAAAAACCTGTTAGGGTTTTGAATCCACATATTTACAGCAATCTCTTATGACATTGATTGCGAAGTTATCAGATTGAAGCTGAGTTCTATCGCTGCCAAACTGCATCCCGCCAGGCGTATATACAGAGCTATTTAATTCAAGGAAAATGGTACTATTTGCGGGTATTTCAAGACTTTCGCTTCTGCTTGGCATGCCTGACCACCTGGTCCAGCTGGTCTTTATTGTTACAGTGCCGGGCGTCAATCTGACAAATGAGAAAGCATTATTTGGTAAAGACGCCTTCTCCACATCATTGATGTGAACTTTCATCTCATAGGCTGTTGGAGGTGAAACTCTCCTGTAAAACACTAAGATACTTTCACCATCAGATGGTGCTGGTATTTTCACCTCATCAAACGTCAGGGCATCTTTTGGTGCAGAGGCACATGCCGTTAGAAGAAAAAGCATTAAAATGAGTAAGTATTTCATGGGTATGACTCTGCTAAATGACATAGTCCAATTGTTTAGAAGCATTTTGATACCAACTGGAGCTTTTTTCAATTCTTTGATGAAGTAAAGTTAGCGAAAAGCTTGTTGACAATAAACAAAATTTTAACGCTTGATTGTGATATGACCTGTTATGACAGGTTTTTGCTTGCGATTTGCAGGTAAGCAGCTGGTGTACTTTGAACAGAGTGTTTGTACAGGCCAGGCTTGCTGATTTTTGGCATTAAAAAAACCGCCGCAGCGGTTTTTTTAGTGGAGTAAGCGGGGAGCTTACAGCCGTTCCAGCATAGCTGCTGTGAAGTCGGTGGTGCCGTGGCTGCCGCCAAGATCGCGGGTGGTGCGATCGCCGCTGGCAATCACATCGGTCAGGGCCGCTTTGATTTTCTCGGCTTTGTCTTTCATGCCCAGATGCTCCAGCATCTGAATCGACGCCAGGATAACCGAGCTAGGGTTGGCCAGGTTTTTACCAGCAATGTCCGGCGCGCTGCCGTGCACGGCTTCGAAAATCGCGCAGTCTTCACCAATGTTCGCACCCGGAGCCATGCCCAAGCCGCCGACCAAGCCAGCGCACAAGTCGGACAGGATATCGCCAAACAGGTTGGTGGTGACAATCACATCAAACTGCTGCGGGTTCATCACCAGCTGCATGCAGGCGTTATCAACAATCATTTCCTGCATCTGAATGTCGCTGTACTGAGCCGCCACTTCACGCGCTACTTTTAAGAACAGGCCAGAAGTGGACTTCAGGATATTGGCCTTGTGCACTACGGTCACTTTTTGACGCTGCTCACGGCGTGCCAGCTCAAAGGCAAAACGCACAATACGCTCGGCACCTTCACGGGTGATGATGCTGGTAGCCTCGGCGACCAGGCCATCTTCGGACACCACCTGGCCATGGCCGGAGTACATGCCCTGGGTGTTTTCCCGGATGGTGATGATATCGATGTTCTCGTAACGGGCTTTGGTGCCTTTGAACGAAATCACCGGCCGTACATTGGAGTACAGATTGAACTGTTTGCGTAAGGTCACATTGATGGAGGTAAAACCTTCGCCAACCGGCGTGGTCAATGGCCCTTTTAAGGTGATTTTGTTGCGGGCAATCGCATCCAGTGTCGCCTGAGGCAACAGCTCACCTGTTTTTTCCAGCGCTGTTAAGCCAGCATCTACGTACTCGTAAGCAAAGTCACAGCCAACCTTGTCGAGGATCTGAATGGCTGCTTCAACAATACTGGGACCGATGCCATCACCTTTGATGACCGTAATGGTTTGGGTAGTCATGAAAAACCCTTTAATTAGCTATCGTGGAATTGGAGGCTGGGCAGAGCTGCCCGAAATCGCGGCAAATTATAGCACTTTTTCCTGATATGATGCCAGTTTGTAGGAAGCTTACTTGATATACGACCTTAGTCGCAGACTTTGCCGCCATAAATTAAGTAATAAAACTACATCATGCTGGGCAGTGGGTAATAGCAAAGTGCTAACAGGGCGGCATCGGCTTGCTCTGTGAGCTGAGTGGGTGGTGCTGGTTGCAGCATCAGTTGATCGCACTGTGTGTAAGCCTGATGCAGTTGCTGGCTGTATAGCCGGACTGTGGCAGGCTGAGCATGCGCGCTGTCGGGCAACCGAAAGTACAGCAAAGCCTTTTGCAGGGCAGGGGGCAACTGGTAATGATGACAGAGCCACTGCAGCCGTTTTAAAAACTCATTGGACTGCCAGATTTGTCGCCGGCACAGCTGCTGCAAGTGCTGGCAACCGGCTGGCGTCAAGCCGGGCAGATAACGCAAAGCGCCTTGCTGCCACAAAGGCAGACAAAGCAGCCAGCTAAGCAGCTCGGTCTGAGCGGCCGGCAGGTTGGTTTCAGTCTTGCGCAGAGCCAGATGCAGCATACGCCGCAGTTGCAGCAACCACAGATTAAAGGGCTGTTGCTGTTGCTGCGCAAATTGCAAACACTGGCTTTGCGCCAACAACCACGGCAGCTGACTGCTCCCCAGCAACAAGAGTGCGTGTTTCAGCTGGCCAATGGCTTGCTTACTGCGATTGGCCTGGCTGGCCGCTTCAAGCAGCAGCTGCGTGTCGGTAGGGTTTTGCTCCAACTGTTGCAGCAGCTCGGGTTGAGGCAAAGCGCAAAGTGCTTCAATATCTGCATAATTGAGCGGAGAGGCTGTGCTTTGTTCTGGCCAGAGCTGCGGGATCAGTTCAGCGGCGCAGGCTTTGTCGATTTGCTCCAGCCATCCCCAGTCGCTAAAGCGACTTTGAAGCTGATGCTCTGGCTCTACCAGCTCAGTCACGGCTTGCACTGGCCCTTGCAGCCGGTCGCTTTGCAGCGGCAGCAGCAGCCAGCAATCGTCTTGCTGGTCGAGCACCAGATAGCATTGCCCGGCACTTTGCAAGCGTTGACCACAGCGCCACAGAGTTGGTCCTGTGCTGGCTAGTGTACTCAGATGGTGTTGGCTATAGGGATCCAGCTGCCGCCAGAACAAGCTTTGCAGCTTTAGCAACAAGCCGGCATTGGCGCTAAGACACAATCGACTGGCCAACTGATAGCTCAGCGCTAAAGCACTACTGAATGGGTTTTGTTGCCAATAGGGAAGATTCGCGGCCTTGGGATGACACTGTTGCAGCCAATGGCGGCTGTAAGCGGGCAATTGCTGATTGTAGCGGGCCAGACTGTAGCGGGCGGCTAAGTGCAGCAGTTTGGAGTTTGAGCGCTGTTCTGCGCTCAGGCGATTCAAGGGCTCGGCAACAGCCAGCAAGCCAAGCAAAGCAGTGCTTAGCAGTTGAATGCGCAGCTTTTCAGGCCATTGCTGCTGGTAAGACAACACCAGCAGCAGGCAAGCTTGCCGCATGGCTACCAGGGTCGCGAAGGGTGCTTGTTCGGCGCTTAATTGCAGTTGAGCCAGCAAACTGTATGGGCTCTGCTCAGCCTGGGCCAGTATCGCCTGAGCCAGTTGCTCGGCTTGAGATTGCAAGTTTTCCAGGCCAGCCGGCTCGCCCCCCGAGCGGTAAAAGTCGCTGATTGCCTGATACAAAGCCGGCCAGCTGCGTGGCTTAGTCTGGGGTTGGGCGTTCGCGTTCATAGCGCTCGATGGCTTCGTTGCCGATGGCGACCAGTTGCCGATCGACAAACAGCAGGGCGGTGCACTCATCTTCGGTGGTGATGCCGTCAGCAATGGCGCGGTGGGTGCGGTAGTACAACAGTTGGTGGACTACGCCATCTTTGCGGTAGGCCCGGGTAATATCGGGCCCGCCCAGCCGCTCAATCACTTGCTGCTGTTGTACCCCTGCTGTTGGCTCCAGCGTTTTAATGAACTTGGCATTGAAGGTTTCCCGGATTTGCCAGTTCATCTGGGAGGGATCGTCCGGGTAAAAGCGCAAAATGGCTGCCATAATCAGAAAATACAAGGCGATGCCGCCTACGACCAGAGCCAGGATCCTAAGCATGGGCGGCCTCAGATTTCGGGTAGCGCAATTGCTGCAGGTTCAATCCCAGCTCCAGATCACAGCGAGGCTGAAACAACTGCAAAAAGCACTGGATGGCTGCTTTGTGCTCGGCCAGTTTGCTGCGCACTGCTTTCGGGCAATCCGGGTGTTGCATGATGGCGCTGAAGGTATCGCCCAGCTGCAGGATCTCGACCGCTGTTTTGGGTCCGATGCCGGCAACGCCAGGAATATGATTGGTACTGTCTCCCACCAGGCTCCAGTAGCGAATTAAGCGATTGGGCGCAACGCCAAACTTCTGCTGAACGTAGTTGGCATCTGGCCACTCCCGCTTAAAGTGATCGTACAGCCGGACGCCGCTATCCAGTAACGGGAAGTACCCCTTGTCGGTGGAGACTACCGTAACCTCTTGTTGGTGTTGGCGCATTTTACTGGCGAGCGAAGCAATGATGTCATCGGCTTCAAAACCGTCCTGCTGATAACTGCTGATGCCCGAGCTTTCCATATGACGCAGCAAGCCGGGCAAGGCCTGCTGCAACAAAGCGGGCATCGGACTGCGGTTGGCTTTGTAATCGGGGTAGAGCTGATGCCGCCAGGTGGGCTGACTGCTACTGCTGTCAAACACCAGCAACAGATGGCTGGGCTGACAGTGTTTAACGATGCTGAGCAGGGATTTGTCCAGAGCCTGAGTGGTGTTTTGAATGATCTGCTGACGGGTGGCTTCGGTCAGTTGATCAGGCAAAGGCTGATAAGGACGCTCCTGCACAGCGTAGAGCCTCCGGATCAGGTTCATTGCATCTATCAACACCAGATGAGTCATGACTTATTGTAAAATCCTGTAGCAGGGTTCGTAGCTGCTGCCCGGTAGCTTCATCCGGCCTTGCTCAACAAAGGCTTGCAACAACTTGTCCATCATCCGCATCAGCTCTGCTTCGCCACTGAGTAAAAATGGACCATGTTCCGCAATGGCACGAATGCCCTCATCTTTGACATTGCCGGCGACAATGCCGGAAAAAGCACGCCGTAAATTTGCTGCCAGTGTCGCGGTATCTTGCTGGCGGTGCAAGTCCAATGCGGCCATATTGGTATGGTTCGGGACAAATGGTTGCTGAAACTCTTTCTCGATTTTAAGGGTCCAGTTAAAGTGGTACGCATCCCCTGCATCCCGGCGGTAGCTGCGGACCTCCTGACAACCGGCTTTTAATGCCTGAGCAACCGCTGCCGGATCGTCAATGATGACCTGAATTAGATCCAGCGCTTCTTGCCCCAGTGTGTGTTCGATAAAGTGAATGATTTCTTCGAAGTAGGCTTCGCTGCTTTTTGGCCCGGTCAGAATCACCGGCAGCTTCTGCGCCTTATTGTCGTCGTGCAGCATAATGCCCAGCAGATAGAGCAGCTCTTCGGCGGTGCCGGCCCCACCCGGGAAAATAATGATGCCATGGGCCACCCGGACAAAGGCTTCCAGCCGCTTTTCGATATCGGGTAAGATCACCAGCTCATTAACAATAGGATTGGGTGGCTCTGCTGCGATGATGCTGGGCTCGGTCAGACCCAGGTAACGGCCCTGGCCGATCCGTTGTTTGTTGTGGCCAATGGTGGCGCCTTTCATCGGCCCTTTCATCGCGCCGGGGCCACAGCCGGTACAGATATTCAGGCCACGCAGTCCCAGCTGATAACCCACGTCTTTGGTGTACTGGTACTCTTTTTCCCGAATGGAGTGGCCGCCCCAGCAGACAATCATGTTGGGCTCAGTGGTGCAGCCCAGCACTTGTGCGTTGCGCAAGATATCAAACACACTGTGGGTGATGTGTGCGCTGTTGGCTAAGTCTAAACGGTTGGCGTTGACTTTAAGCTGGGTGTGGTAGAACAGGATGTCGCGCAACACCGCAAACAGATGTTCATGAATACCACGGATAATTTGCCCATCGACAAAGGCATCCTGTGGAGGATTAAACAGCTCGATTTTAATGCCCCGTTCGCGGCTGATCAGGTTGACGGAAAAATCCTGAAACTGCTGGTAAATTTCGGCTGAGCTGTCGGTGTGGCTACCGACATTTAACACCGCTAGACAGCAGTTGCGAAACAACTGAAAGGCTTCTTTGTTGGTGGTTTGTTTTAGCCGGTCTACTTCCAGCTGCGACAACAGGCTCATTGAGCCAACAGGGTTTAACTGCACATGCATGAATGACTCCCCGATCCCTAGGCTTTGGGTTTTAATACCACCCGATCCCTGCCAGCGTGTTTGGCTTCGTACAAGGCTTCATCGGCACGGTCAAAGGCCGCCTGCACATTATCGTGATTCACCAGTTCAGTCGCACCGAAAGACAGGGTAATAGGGACTCGTTTATTTTTGAATTTGAATGGAATTTTCTTAATTTTTTCCCGCAGGTTGTTCAGCGGTTTTTCCAGCTCACTGAGCTGTGTTTCCGGAAATAAAATAACAAACTCTTCGCCACCATAACGGGCGATAAAGTCGGTTTCACGCAGGCTTTGTTTCAAGGCTTTGGCGATGACTTTCAGGGTCTTGTCGCCGGCGCTGTGGCCATAGTTGTCATTGATGCTTTTAAAGTGATCGACATCGCCAAGAGCGACACAAAGCGGGGTGCCATAGCGTTGGTAGCGTTTGAGCTCCAATTGAAAGCGTTCATCAAAAGCTGCCCGGTTGGGGATTTCGGTTAAAGCATCTTGCAGACTGCGGAATTTTTGCTCCGCCAGTTTTTTCTGGAATTGTTGGGCTTCGGATTCCAGCTCAATCAAGCGATGTTCCATTGCTTTGAGTGAGTTGAGCATCAGATCGCGTTCTTGCTTTTCCAGTTGCTCTTTTTCCGCCAGTGACGCTGTGATCTCGCTTAGACGCTCATTGACCAGGCTTTTTAGTTGATCCAGGCTGGTAGCATTTTTACTGTCTTTGCCAAAGGCATCGATTTTCAGCTCGAGCTGTGCATTGAGCTGACTGAGTTTGGCATGCAGGCTGCTGGATTGGCTGAGTGAGGAAACCAGTGATTTTTGCACCTGCTCCAATGTGTTGTGCAGCTGCAACAAAAAGTGCTGGGCCGACTGACGCTCGGTGTTGATGCTGGCCACAATGATGGTGATGGTATTGAGGCAGGCATTGAGTAAATCTTCGATCCCAAGATGATCCATCAGCGATTGACGAATCCGATCGATATCGTTGGAAAATTGCTCGGCGAAACTCATTTCGCTCAGTAAGTTGGTTAGCTCGACTGAAATTTGGCGGCAGATATGGCCGTAACGATCGGTATCCGGTTCGACTTCAGTGTCCAGTTTTGCTTTGGCTGTTAATGCATTTTGATACAGCCTGGCCAGATCGGTTAAATGCGGTAGGTAGGCATGAACAGTCGGGGAACTTTCATTCACTTTGCTCAGCAAGGCGCGTAAGTCACGCCGCAGTTGATCCGGCAAGCCGCGTTGTTTTTGCAGCAGCTGGCCGGCTTCTTTTAGCCCATGCTGCAGCTTGCGTATATCCTGTTCATTCTTGCTTTCCAGGTGCTTTAACCCATCGCTTAAGCTTTGCACTAAAGGCAATAACTTTTCCAGATCAGTGCCTCTGGCCAGCTCGAGCCGGAGTTTGGCCAGTTTGTTGTCCAGCTCAATATCCAAACCTTTGCATGCCAGGGACAAGCGGGAAACAAACTTAGCCAGAATGGTAAACTGGCTTTGGTAGGTGTCTTCCAGCTGTTTACGGGCTTTAAGCGCCTGCTCCAGTTGCTGTTTTAAGTCGTCTTGCAACGGCGTCACCATGAATGAATGTAAGTTCGTTGAAACAAATGAAGGGGAGTAGCACTAAGTATATATGCTAGCACAAGAATTGCGACTGTTGTTTGACAATAGCAGGTTTTGTTTGCGGTAAAAACAAGCCGGCATCCGCCGGCTTGTTTGTTGTAGGGTGGGGACCATCAGCTCTTTGGCTGTTTGTGTCCACCAGGTTACTTTTTACATAAGTAGTAGGGTAACCAGGATTGCTCTTCTGTTGAGGTCAGCTGTTCCATCGTCAAATTCATCCATTGCTCGAGTGCAGCTCAGTCGATCTGAACTACTGAATGAATTATAAGCAAAAAAGCTTCATTTTGAAAGTTAAACTGAAAGTTTTCAGTGTGGTTTTCATTGATTTGGTGGTAACAATCAAGCTTTCAATTAAAAATCAAGCGTCTACTGTCATGAGGGAGCTTTCATGCTGAAAGTTTTGTTGTAGGGTTTCAAGCTGACTTATTGCCGGCTTAACCGTATGACCGGTGTAGGGTAGGGCTCACTGCTGCGAATTGGATTGATGTCCAACCCGCCCCGACGGGTGTAACGGGCATAAACCGCCAGAAACTCCGGCTGGCAGTGTTGCCAGATATCGGTAAAGATCCGTTCAACGCACTGTTCATGAAACTCATTGTGCAAGCGAAAGCCGATCAGGTAGCGCAATAGTGCCTCGTGGCAAATGGCCTGACCACGATAATGAATAAAAACGCTGGCCCAGTCGGGTTGATTGGTGATCAGGCAATTGGACTTTAGCAGGTGCGAAAAAACTTTTTCATCGCACCAATCGCCATCCTTGCGGTGTTGCAGTTGCTCTGGTCGGTAGCTGTAATCCGTGATGCTGATGTCCTGCTCATCAAGGCAAGTGCCCTGGATCCAGGTCGGCTGAAAAGGCTGCAACTCATTGACATTGTGCAAGGTGACATCGACCGCAGCGCCGGCGCAGGCCGATAAATCCTGTTGCAATGTCCGGTAGACCTGGCCTAAGTCGGCAAAACGGCTTTGATTCAGGCTATTCAGATAAAGCTTAAACGACTTGGATTCGATCAGGTTTGGCGAGTCAATAGGCACCACAAAGGTGGCCAGCGCGACCACAGGTTTGCCTTTTTGATTTAACCAGGACAACTCATAAGCATGCCAGATGTCCTGACCGACAAAGGGCAACCGCGCATCCAGTTTTAATTCGGCTCTGCCGACAGCGCGAGGGACGGCTTGCAACAGCTCAGGGGCGTAGTCGGACGCATAACTAGTGGTTTTACCAAGGCTGAGTTGTTGCTCCAGTTCTGGCTGTAACTTTGTCATGCGCGCACCTGTCGGGGTAGAATGGGATTATTGTAGCATAGTGATGTGGCTGCTATCAGCCCCCAAATAAGGATGACAGGCATGGATTTAGAAAGCAGCTGGCAGGATTTTATCGAGCGCAGCCTCACCTGGTCAAAGCAGCAGAATCAGCGGTTGCTGACCGAGCGGGATAAGGTGTTGCCATCGCCTTGTGAATTGGAGCCGCAGGGCGACGACTTAGTCTATTGGCAGCCGGTTCGCCAGCAACCAGTGCTGGATTTTACGGCGGTCGAGCAGGCGCTGGAGTTGACGCTGCACCCGGATATTAAAACCTATTACGGTTTGTACTTTGGTGGCGGACTGGCGGCGGAGCATGCCGAAGGCAAGTTGCTGCTGCTGATGCCCTGGCACGAGGCCGACTGCGATCGTTTAAAAGAAAACATCATTGGCCATATTCTGATGAAGCGCAGATTGCGCCAACGGGAAACGGTGTTTTTTGCCGTGACCGATGATGAAAACGTGATGGTTTCGGTGTTGAATGCGACTGGCGAGATCTATGCCGAGTCGGTAGGCAAAGAGGTCAAACACAAGCTGGCCGATTCGCTGGCCGATTTTTTGCAACAGCTGACCCCGACTGACAGCGAAGGCTTCTAGAGCTCTCTGATATACTCAAGTGACCTCAAGATGCGAGTTTCAGAGCCTTTGGGCGCTTTCCATCCTCAGGTTCGCGAAACGGTATATCCCTATACCCGCTTTCAATGCAAGGCACCCTGGCGACGCAATGTCGACCACCTTGCTAGCCAGGGTAACACCGCAGTGGAAGCGCCCAGAGGCTCCCGCAGGGCGGGGCTAAAAGCGCTTTATGCGGCGTTAGCTGTTGTCGATTTGGAACCACCAAAGCTTCCAACAACTGCCTTGCCTAAAGCGCTTTTATCTCCCGCTGAAGCCTGCATCTTGAGGTCACTTGAGTATACGGGTCATTACTGGCAATCCCAGGCAATGTTGGAAACCAGCTGGCAGCTGTCACAGCGAAACTGAAAAAGTTGATGCCAGCTGTTTGTTAAACGCCAGTCAGCACCGCAAGATGGACACTTTTTAGAGGCTTCTGCCTGGCAGTTTTTGCTACTGCCGCTGTAAAGGTAGTAGTGGCAGGCTTTGCCGGTTTGCCGAGCCAGTTTTTTAGCCAGCTGACGCCCTTGCCGATTGAGCGCACTGTGCAGCTGCTGCAAGGCCTGCTCGGCTGATTTAGGCAGCACCCGCTGTTGCTGCATCTGAATTTCATCCAGAGCCTGATACTGCAGTTGCCAGCGGATCAGCGCTTCGAAGTCTTCTCCATTCAGGCTGCCCAGACGAAACAAGGGAACTGGTGCAAAATCAGCACTGCAGCGCAGCGGTGAAACCTGCTCTGCAAAGTTGGTAAACAGAATATAGCCTGGTGGCTCAGTGCAGGGATCGGTTTCGCTGGACATCAAATCCTGCCCCAGCAGTTGCAGTTTCGGATAACCAAGGCCAGCATTGCCCAGTGCCTGCAGTGCTTTCTGACCACGCTGGCTATGGTGTTTCGGTTGCAATGCATCCTGAGCAGACAAAATCACCCGGCTGCAAAAGTGCGTATCCGCTAAATAGGTCGGAAACTCGCGACCGATGATCTGCCCCTGAAAAATAAGTGCTTCCAGATACTGGCGGATATGCTGCTCGGCCTGGGTATAGCTGGTATTGGCCAGAACCCGGAACTTTAGCTCAGCCAGCCACATTAACTTTCCAGCCTTGCCAGGCGTTTTTCCAGTTCAGCTAGTTTGGTTTCCAGCTGCTGCACCCGCTCTGCCAGAGAGTCGGCTTTGTCTGGCTCGGGCGCTGTTGCTTCGGCTGACGCCGAAAGCTGGATGCTGCGCTGCGCTTCAGCAGGTAGCTGCTTCCACTGCTGAAAAGCAGGCAGTAACTCAGCGGGCGAGACTTTGCGCCCTAGCCGGCTTCGTAGCAAGGCCAGGCTGGGGGTTTTTCCTTCGTGCAGCAAGCGGGCTGCTTCCTGGCTGAGTAAGTCGAATGCGCTCATAGGGCTCAGTGGTGAAATTCGCCAATCAATGGTTAAATCCTACAGTATTGCGGTGGGAAATGGCAGTGTGTATTTTTAAATTATTGATTAATAATTGATTTTATCTTGGCTTTGTTTTTGCTTATTGCTCTGTGCAAAAACAAAAGGAGAAAAAAATGAGACTCAAAAATCTGCTGGTGGTCGCTGCGCTGATACTGCCATTGTCTGGCTGTGTGGTGGCGGTCAATGGTTCCAAAGATGCTCGTTTTAACGAGTCGGACTGGCGTCAGACGCAAAAAGCCAATCGCAATTACATCAACCAGCTGACAACTGGCGTTTCTTTGGTGCAAGTAATGCAGGACCTGGGGACACCGGACTTTACCGAAGCCTTTCAGCAGGCGGACAGCTCGGTGCAGGTGCTGTTTTACCGGACCCATCATCGCCGCAGCGATGGCATGACCAGCAAAGATGAATGCACGCCGTTGATTTTTAGCAATGGCCGCTTAACCGGCTGGGGGGATAAAGCCTACGCCCAGCTTTAAACACTCAGCCGATTTGAGCCAGAGTCTGACTCTGGCTCTGGCTCTGGCTCTATTATTTACGCAGTAAGGTGTTCAGCTCGTCAATGACTTCGGACCAGTCGGCATCGGCTTTTAGCGATTCTGCGATAAAGCTTGCCTGTGCTGGCGTCCAAAACGGAGCCTCTTCCAGCGGCACATGCTCGGCCAAACGGTGGTCGGCAATAAAGCGATCAATGGCTGCCTGATCGTTCTCCAGACCCAGTTGGGCAAACAAAGTCGTCAGGCTGTGAGGGGATGTATCCATCGCGTGGCTCCTATTTTACGGTTTGATCCATACCTGACTATAAGCCTAGCTGACTCAACAAGATTGGCAATTGCTAATTGCCCTGCTATGGTGGTGAAAAAACAATCATAATATGCAGGTAGCTATGTCGGTCGAACAGTTAAATCATTTGCAGGTACGGGAGTTGGAAGGACCGGAATTAAAAGTCGCAGCTTCTATTCTGTATCAGTCCTACCACGATGACCCACTTTTTATGACCATCTTTCAGGCCGAAAAAGCCGATTATGAAAAAAAGTTAAGAGCGGCAATCCGTGAAGAACTGAGTGCTTTTTGGCAAAGCGGCCAAAGCATGCTGGGCCTGTTTCAGGCAGAGCAATTGGTTGGGGTGGCCTGCCTGGTGAAAGCCAGCTCTGGTTTGGGAGGGCATCGTTTCTGGCACTGGCGGCTTAAGATGTTGCTGACGGCGGGCTTTGTGTCAACCCGGCAATTGCTGGAAAAAGAAGAACGCATTCATGCTGCAATGCCGGCAAAAGATTACCATATGCTGGCTTTTATTGCGGTGTCGCCACGTCATCAGCAATTAGGGCTGGGGCATCACCTGCTGCATGCGGTCGATCAGTTGGTGGACGCCGATGCCAGCTCATCGGGTGTGGGGGTGTTCGTTACCCTGGAAAAATACCTGCCGTTTTTCAGTGGCGATGCCTATCAGGCCGTGGTGGACCTGAGTTTTAATACCGTGCAGGGCACTTTGTTGTTCCGGCCGCGTCAGGCGGTGTCGCTGCAAAGCAGTGCCTGAGGTAGCATTATTTGGCGCTAAGTGATGTGTTAGTTGGCTGGCGGCTCCGGCAAGCGGTGAGGCGGCACCTCAAAGGCAGTGTACTGCAGCCCATTTAAACTCAGTGTCGCCTGGTAGCGGCTTTCCCGATCACTGCTAAAGTCGATGCAATAATAGGTAAGCCAGCGTAATCGACCTTGCCGTTGCTCCAGCTTGTGGCCAAGGCGGGCGCAATCCAGGTACTGCAAGTCGCGCTGCTTGCACAAGTGCCTGGCCAGCAGAATAGCCCGCTCATCCTGCTTGCGTTGCAACCAGAATAAATAACAGATAACAAGCAAACCAATGATCAGCCAGGTGGTGCCCATCGCAGCGTCCTTTAGTGATAACGGTCGCTATGGTACTGGCAAAGTCTGGTAGCTGGCAACCTTGCTTTGCCGTGTCGGCTCCTGGCCAAATTATGCTAAGATCGCGCCATATTCCTGATACCGGAGTGATGATGACTCAACACATTGTCGCAGCACTGACTGAAATTAAAACCGAGCTGATAGCGCTGGAGCTTTGGAGCTCGCTGCCGCCCAGCCCGGAGGCACTGGCCAGCACTGCGCCTTTTTGTTGCGATACCCTGCCTTTTGAACAATGGTTGCAGTTTGTGCTGCTGCCGCGCATGCAGGCTTTGTTGGATGGCGGCCATCCGCTACCCACCAAAGTCAGCATACTGCCGATGGCGGAGGTGGCTTTTGCCGATTATTCGCAAGACATGCGGTTATTAATGTATTGGCTTGGACGATTCGATGCCTGTTTCCAAACGGATTGAGTGCCCGCAGCTGTCAGAGCTGACCATTTTGTATCAGGATGAATGGCTGGTGGCGGTGGATAAGCCCGCTGGCATGCTGGTACACCGTTCATTTCTGGATAAACACGAAACCCGCTTTGTGATGCAGACGCTGCGTGATCAGCTGGGCCAGCATGTGTTTCCGGTGCATCGGTTAGACCGGCCAACCTCGGGCGTCTTGTTGTTTGCACTATCCAGTGAGGTGGCGCGCTTGCTCAGCGAGCAAAATGCCAGCCAACACTGGCAAAAGGGTTATCTTGCTGTGGTGCGTGGTTATCTGGAGCAAGGTGGTACCCTGGATTACCCACTCAAAGAGCAGCAGGATAAAATCGCCGATAAATTCAGCAGCGATGACAAGGCTGCCCAAAGTGCCGTCACCGATTACCTGCCGCTGGCCAAAGTCGAGCTGCCAATACCGGTCAGCCGTTACCCGGCGGCGCGTTATAGTTTGGTAGCACTGTCGCCCCGGACCGGGCGCAAGCATCAGCTAAGGCGGCATTTGGCCCATTTACGGCACCCCATTGTGGGCGACACCAGCCACGGCGACGGCAAACACAATCGCTTATTTCGGGAGCATTTGCAGTGTTCGCAGTTAATGCTGTTGGCCAAGCAACTGATCCTGACGCATCCCATCAGCGGTAAAACACTCTGTATTGAAGCCAGTCTTGCTGGCTGGCAGCCGCTATTGCAGCGGCTTGGCTGGCCGCTGCAGGAATCATTTTATCAGCAGGCCTTTGAGCAGCTGTACAAGGAGCAACGATGAAACGAATTGCTATCATTGTCGGTACCGTTTATGGCGGTGCCGAATTTTTAGCCGGCCAGGCTGAGCAACTACTGACTGAGCGGGGCTATCAGTGTGCGCTGCATCTGGATCCCAAGCTGGATGCGGTGCTGGCAGAAGACCCGGATGTCTGGCTGGTAATCAGCTCCACCACCGGCCAGGGCGATATCCCGGACAACGCTTTGCCCTTTTATCTCGATGCGCGGGATCGTTTCCCACTGCTGACCGATAAAATTGTGGCGGTGATCGGTCTTGGCGACAGCAGTTACCAACACTTCTGTGGTGCCGGTAAGCAATTTGCCGAGCTCTTGCAGGAGCTGCAAGGCAAACCGCTGGCCGATCCGCTCTACATCGATGCTTGCGAAACCCTGGAGCCAGAAACAGTGGCGCTGCCATGGTTGGAAGCGCATTTTCCGCCACTCGGCTAAATCGCAAAGGGCTAGTTGCCAAACTAAAAAGGCCAGCAATTGCTGGCCTTGGTTGTTTCTACTGAGACGCGTTACTCGAGCTTACTCGACGTTACGCAGCAAGGCATTAATGCCAACTTTGGCGCGGGTCTGGGCATCCACTTTTTTTACAATAATAGCGGCATAGAGGCTGTGGCTGCCGTCTTTGCTTGGCAGGCTGCCTGGCACCACCACAGCACCGGCTGGTACCCGGCCGTAGCTGATTTCACCGGTTTCACGGTCGTAAATGCGGGTGCTTTGGCTGATGTAAACGCCCATCGACAGCACCGCACCTTCTTCAACAATAACCCCTTCCACCACTTCAGAGCGGGCACCGATAAAGCAGTTGTCTTCGATGATGGTAGGATTGGCCTGCAACGGCTCCAGCACGCCACCAATGCCAACGCCACCGGATAAATGCACATTCTTACCAATCTGAGCACAGGAGCCGACCGTGGCCCAGGTATCGACCATGGTGCCTTCGCCGACGTAAGCGCCAATATTGACGTAGGATGGCATCAGTACCGCATTTTTGGCAATGTAACTGCCTTTACGAACCGCGGCCGGTGGTACTACCCGCACACCTTCAGCGGCAAAGCGGGCGGCATCGTAACCGGCGTATTTCATCGGTACCTTGTCGTAGAATTTGGTTTCACCGCCATCCAGCACTTCATTGTCATTAATGCGAAATGACAGCAAGACGGCTTTTTTCAACCACTGATGCACCACCCATTCGCCAGCCAGCTTTTCAGCCACCCGGGCTTTGCCGCTGTCTAACAGCTCTAGCGCCGCTTCTATGGCTGCTCTGTACTCGGCCGAAACGGTGCTGGGCGTGATGGAATCGCGCTGCTCAAATGCTTGTTCAATAATGGTTTTTAAGTCTGCCATCTTGGGTTATCAACCTTCTGTTACTTGAGTTAAATGGTCAATCAAAGTCCGTTTCAACTGGCTTTGCTGGTCCAAATCAAGGGCTTTATCTTCAGCCGTTGAGACCATGAAAAAATCTTCTGCCCGCTCGCCTAAGGTGGTGATTTTGGCAGCATGAATTTGTATTGCACATTGCTGGAACACATCGCCTATTCGGGCCAGCAGGCCAGGTGCATCCAGCGCAGCAATTTCAACCATGGTGCGGTTTTTGCTGTTGCCGGGTAAAAAGCTGACCTTGGGCGGCACGTTAAACTGGCGCATCTGGCGCGACAGTCGGGACTGGCGCTGCGGCTCGGCTTTGCCAGCGATGGCTTGTTCCATTGCCCGCTTGATGCTCTGCACCCGGGAAGGAGAGGTCACCGGCTGGCCGCTTTGTTCCAGCACTACGAAGGTATCCATGGCATAGCCGTCTTTGTTGGTCATAATTTGGGCATCAAAAATAGCGACTTTTTTGCTATCAAGCGCAGCGACCAAGCGGGCAAACAAGTTGGGTTGGTCTGGCGTGTAAACAAAGACCTGAGTGCTGCCGCGGATCGGCGCTTTGCTGACCAGCACCAAGGGGTGCCTGGCATCTTTGTGCCGCAGGATGTGCTCGCAGTGCCAGACAATTTGCCTTGGATTGTAGCGGATAAAGTAATCGGCTTTGATCCGGCTCCACAAATGCTGAATTTCGATTTTGGTAAAAGCCTGCCGCTGCAACAGTCGCATGGCTTCGGCCTGGTTTTCGCGGATTTGGTCCCGCATGTCCATTGGTTTTTCCAGGCCACGACGAAAGGCTTTTTGGGTGGAAAGATAAAGATCGCGCAGCAAGGAGCCTTTCCAGTCATTCCACAGGTTGTCGTTGGTGGCCCGAATATCGGCCAGCGTCAGGCAGTAGAGGTAATTGAGCCGGGTTTCGTCCCGGACTTTTTCGGCGAACTCGGTCACCACCTGCGGATCATGAATGTCTTTGCGCTGGGCGGTGACCGACATCAGCAAATGCTGCTCAACCAGCCAGCTGATCAGCTTGCTGTCAAAGTCACTGAGTTTGTGCAGCCGGCAGAACTCCTTGGCATCCATGGCGCCAAGCTCCGAGTGATCGCCACCACGTCCTTTGGCAATGTCATGGAAAATGCCGGCTAAAAACAGCAGCTCCGGTTTTTCCATCCGCCGCACTATGTCCGAGCAAAGTGGGAATTCGTTGTCGTACTCCGGCAAGGTGTAACGATACAGGTTTTTCAGCAGTCGGTGGGTGTGCTCATCCACGGTGTAGGCGTGGAAGAGATCAAACTGCATCTGGCCGACAATGTTGCGCCACTGCGGCAGGTAGGCCGCCAGCACGCCGTATTTGTGCATTAAGGTAATGGCGGTGTCCATGCCACGCGGGTGGCGCATCAGCGCCAGAAACAAGCGGCGGCAGGCCTCGTAATCCTGCAAGTCTCCCATCAGACGACGGCGCACCTGACGCAGCAAGCGCAAGGTATCGGAGTGAATGCCAGTAATGTTGGAGTTGTTGGCAATGTGCCAGAATAATTTAAGCAGGTTATCGCGCCGGGCAAACACGCCGTTATCCAGCGCTTTGATCAGGTGGCCGTGCAGCTCAAAGCTGTCATCCAGCGGCTGCACTTTAGCGCTTTGGTGATTGTTTAAGATGCTGCCTTCAAAATGCTGCAACAGCATTTCATTCAGTTCACTGACCCGCTGCACGGTGCGAAAAAAGCGCTTCATCATCCGCTCGACCGTGGCTTTGCCATCGCTGCCGAAACCAAGCCGCTCAGCCACGGCTGGCTGGTAGTCAAACAGCAGGCGGTTTTCGTTGCGTCCGGCTTCCAGGTGCAGGGCAAAGCGCATTTGCCACAGATAGGCCTCACACTCCATCAGCTCCTGATACTCATCTTCCGTCAGGTATTGGTAGGCCACCAGCTCTCGCATGGTACGGGTTTGAAAGTGCTTTTTGGCCACCCAGCCTACGGTTTGAATATCACGCAGCCCACCCGGGTTGGCTTTTAAGTTGGGCTCCAGGTTGTAGGCGGTGCCATGGTATTGCGCATGACGCTGTTGCTGTTCATGGCGCTTGGCTTCAAAAAACTGTTGGCTGCTCCAGAATTCCGGCGCATTGATGGCGTCTTTTAATTGCTGGTATAAGGTTTTGTTGCCAACCAGCCGCCGCATTTCCATCAGATTGGTGGCGATGGTGATGTCGTCTTTGCCAAGCTGCAGGGTTTCTTCCAGGGTGCGAACGCTGTGACCGACTTCCAGCTTCAGGTCCCACAATTGGGTGATAAAGGCCGACAGTTGCTCTTGTTGTGTGCTGGTCAGCTGCTGGTCACTCAGAATCAGCAGATCGATATCCGAAAAAGGGTGCAGCTCGCCACGGCCATAACCGCCGACGGCAATCAGGCACAATGCCTGGTCCTGCTGCAACTGCTGCTGTTGCCACAGTGTGGTCAGCAATTGATCAATAAAGCGGGCTCTGGCTTTGACCAGGCTTTGCACCGACTGCTGCTCGAAGGCTTGCTCGGACCAGCGCAGAAAGTCGGCCATGTGCTTCTTGTAGTCTTCCAGACTGAACTGGCTGGGCCAGCTTTTCTGAAAAGCAACGGCGTCTTTCATGCGCTTTCTCCGGTTTAGTCAGCAGTCAGGATGCGGTCGATGGTATCGTCACTGCGTAAGGTTAGAATTTCGCAGCCGGTTTCTGTCACCAAAATGGTGTGCTCGTACTGAGCCGATAAGCTGCGATCTTTGGTTACCACTGTCCAGTCGTCTTTCAGCAGTTTGCTGTGACGGGCACCGGCATTGATCATCGGCTCGATGGTCAGGCACATGCCTGCTTTTAAAACCGAGCCTGTGCCAGGGCGGCCATAGTGCAGTACCTGTGGTTCTTCATGGAACTCAGCACCGATGCCATGCCCGCAGTACTCACGTACCACCGAGTAACCGTGTTTTTCAGCGTGCTGTTGGATCACATGGCCAATGTCGCCCAAACGGACACCATCTTTGACCTTTTTGATGCCGAGGTACATGGCTTCTTGTGTGACTTTGATCAGTCGGGCGGCCAGAATGCTGGGCTCACCAACGACAAACATCCGCGAGGTGTCGCCATGGTAACCATCCTTAATCACGGTGATATCAATGTTGATGATATCGCCGTCTTTTAGCGGCTTGTCGTTCGGGATGCCGTGGCAAATGACATGATTGACCGAGGTGCAAATGGACTTGGGGAAGCCGTGGTAATTGAGTGGGGCCGGTATGGCTTGCTGTTGCTCAACAATGTACTGGTGACAGCGGCTGTTTAATTCGTCCGTCGTGACGCCTGCCACAACATAAGGCTCAATCATTTCCAGCACTTCGGCGGCCAGGCGGCCTGCGAGCCGCATTTTCTCTATTTCTTGCGGGCTTTTGATGATGGGAGTCATCCGATCTCTCTCTGTGGTTGAAACGGTGTCATCAGATTGCAGCACTCCAGCTTTAATCTTGTGTTTTGTAGGTGGCTATGGTATAAAGCGCGCCGCAAATTAGCAAATAGCTTTCTGCTTTTCTTCAAAGTATTTCGTTATTGCTTATGCTGCGAAATCACTTAAATAACACACATACATCGGCACATGGGCCGGGGTGCCTGCGTAAAGCAGGTCGGAACATGGGATGTATGGAGGCCTAACCCCTAAAATTAAGGTAATTGTATCATGGCAAAAGTTTCAATGCGTGACATGCTCCAGGCGGGTGTCCACTTCGGTCACCAAACTCGTTACTGGAACCCGAAAATGAAGCCGTTCATCTTCGGCGCGCGCAACAAAGTGCACATCATCAACCTGGAAAAAACTGTTCCTCTGATGAACGATGCGCTGAGCTTCATCCAGCAGGTTTCTGCTAAAAAAGGCAAAATCCTGTTCGTAGGCACCAAGCGTGCAGCTTCTGAAGCCATCAAAGAAGCAGCGAAAAGCTGTGACCAGTTCTACGTTGATCACCGCTGGTTGGGCGGCATGCTGACCAACTGGAAAACGGTTCGTCAATCCATCAAGCGTTTGAAAGATCTGGAAGCACAAAGCCAGGACGGTACTTTCGACAAGCTGACCAAAAAAGAAGCTTTGGATCGTACCCGTGAAATGGACAAGCTGGAAAAGAGCTTAGGCGGTATCAAAGATATGGGCGGTTTGCCAGACGTGTTGTTCGTTATCGATGCCGATCACGAGCACATTGCGGTGAAAGAAGCCAACAACCTGGGTATTCCAGTGGTTGCTGTGGTCGATACCAACTCTGATCCGAAAGGCATTGATTACATCATTCCTGGCAACGATGACGCCATCCGCGCCATTCAGTTGTACCTGTCTGCGGTAAGTCAGGCGGTCAGCGAAGGCCGTAGCAACACCATCGAAGTTCAGGCGGAAGCTGAAGGTTTCGTCGAAGCTGAATAAGCTGCTGGCCCTAAAGGGCTGTGCGGATTAAGACATCAACAGAGGCTTCGGCCTCTGTTTGTTCAACCCGATTGATAACGAGGATACTCAGATGGCTGTAACTGCTGCCTTAGTAAAAGAGCTGCGCGAGCGTACCGGCGCAGGCATGATGGATTGTAAAAAAGCGCTGCAAGAAACCAATGGTGACATTGAAGCGGCGATCGATGAAATGCGTAAAAGCGGTCTGGCCAAAGCGGCTAAGAAAGCTGGCCGTGTTGCTGCTGAAGGCACCATTATCACGCGCGTTGCCGATGGTTTCGGTGTGGCGGTTGAATTCAACTGTGAAACCGACTTCGTTGCCCGTGATGGTAGCTTCCTGGCCTTTGCCAACAGCGTGGCCGATCTGGTGCACAGCCAGAAGTTGTTCACTGTAGAAGCCTTACTGGCGGCTGACCTGAACGGCAACACTGTGGAAGAAACCCGTGCCGCTCTGGTTGCTAAAATCGGTGAAAACATCAATGTACGTCGCATTGCTGTGGTGGAAGGCGAGACCATTGGTCAGTACATCCACTCTGGCCGTATCGGTGTCTTGGCAGTGCTGAAAGGCGGTAACGAAGACATCGCCAAAGACATCGCCATGCACGTTGCTGCTAACAATCCAGGTTTTGTTAAGCCTGAAGATGTGCCAGCTGATGTGGTTGAGCGCGAGCGCGCTATCCAAATCGAAATTGCTGTCAACAGCGGCAAGCCACAAGAAATTGCTGAGAAGATGGTTGCCGGCCGTATGGCCAAGTTCACCGGTGAAGTCAGCCTGACTGGCCAGCCGTTCGTGAAAGATCCATCCATCTCTACCGGTGAATTCCTGAAACAAAATGGCGCTGATGCTGTTTCGTTCATTCGCCTGGAAGTGGGTGAAGGCATCGAAAAGAAAGAGGAAGACTTCGCTGCCGAAGTTGCTGCTCAAATCGCTGCCGCGAAGAAATAAATTTGCGCTTTAGCCTGAAGGCAAAAAACGCTAGAATAGCCGCGACCCCAGGTCGCGGTTTTTTTTGGCCTGCAACCAGGCGAGTCAGCCTGCACGGCAGCCGAACCTCACCTCAACCATACGCTAATAAGATGGAGCTCGCATGAATCCGAAACCAGCATACCGACGCATACTACTGAAACTGAGCGGTGAAGCCCTGATGGGGGACGAAGGCTTTGGCATCGATCCCAAAGTCCTGGATCGGATGGCGCAGGAGATCAAAGAGATCGTCGAGTTGGGCGTGCAAGTGGGGATTGTGATCGGTGGCGGGAATATTTTCCGCGGCGAAGGTTTGGCAAAGGCAGGCATGAATCGGGTGGTTGGTGACCACATGGGCATGCTGGCAACGGTGATGAATGGCCTGGCGATGCGGGATGCGCTGCACCGCGCCTATGTCAATGCCCGCATGATGAGCGCTGTGCCACTCAATGGTGTTTGCGACAACTACAGCTGGGCTGAAGCCATCAGCTTGTTGAAGTCGGGGCGGGTGGTTATTTTCTCTGCCGGTACCGGCAACCCATTTTTTACCACCGACTCGGCAGCCTGCCTGCGCGCCATTGAGATTGAAGCCGATGCGGTGCTTAAAGCCACCAAGGTGGACGGCGTCTACTCCGCCGATCCGGTGAAAGATCCGGCGGCAACCATGTACAGCACCTTAAGCTATGGCGAAGTGCTGGAGAAAGAATTGAAAGTGATGGATCTGGCTGCCTTCACCCTGGCACGGGATCACAGCATGCCGATTCGTGTCTTCAACATGAATACCGCCGGCTCCTTAAAGCGGGTGGTGATGGGGGAAGTGGAAGGAACACTGATCGACCACGCGGAAAATTTACAGTAAACTAGTTCGATTGCATGTAAGCACTGCTAACAAGGATAACTCACGTGATTAATGACATTATCAACGACAGCAAAAGCCGGATGGAAAAAAGTGTCGATGCGCTGAAGTCGCAACTGTCTAAAGTTCGGACCGGCAGGGCACACCCCAGCTTGTTGGATAACATTATGGTGCCTTATTACGGCGCAGATACGCCATTACGCCAGGTCGCCAACATTACGGTAGAAGATGCCCGTACTTTAAGCCTGACGGTCTTTGACAAAAGTGTGACGGCCGCTGTGGAAAAAGCCATCATCAACTCGGATCTGGGGCTCAACCCGATGAGCGCCGGCACCAGCATTCGGATTCCTTTGCCGCCATTGACGGAAGAGCGTCGTCGCGATCTGGTGAAAGTGGTGAGAGCTGAAGCTGAACAAGGTCGTGTTGCCATTCGGAACATTCGCCGTGATGCCAACAACGATTTAAAAGCCTTGTTAAAAGAAAAAGAAATTACTGAAGACGATGAACGTCGTACCGCGGATGAAATCCAAAAGCTGACCGACTTGTATGTTAAGCGGGTCGATGAGGCTTTAGCGGACAAAGAAAAAGAGTTGATGGAAGTTTAAAGCGGTCACAGACCGATGGAACGCCGTGTTTGGGTTCAGACCCAGGTCGAACTTCACGGCGTTTTTTATTTGATGCAGGAGTCGCATGTCTAGTTCGTCGCAACTGAGCCAGAATGAGTTGCCAAAACACGTTGCCATCATCATGGATGGCAACGGGCGCTGGGCGAAGCAACAGGGAAGGCCCCGGGTCTGGGGACATAAAAAAGGTGCCGATGCCGTGCGCCGAAGTGTGCGTTTTTGTCGCGAGTTAAACATTCCGGCCTTAACGCTGTTCGCCTTTAGCAGTGAAAACTGGCAACGACCGGCCGACGAAGTCAGCAGCTTGATGCAGCTTTTCAAATTGATGCTGAAGAGTGAAGTCAAAAATCTGCATAAAAATCAGGTAAGGCTGCGGGTCTGTGGAGATTTGAGTGCTTTTTCGACGGACTTGCGGCAGCAAATTGAAAGTGCTGAAGCGTTAACCGCAGACAACCAGGCATTGACACTGACCATTGCAGCCAATTATGGTGGCCGTTGGGATATCACTCAGGCTGCGCGTCAGCTGGCGATGGACGTTGCTGCTGGTCATTTGCAACCCGAGGCCATCGACGAGCAACGACTGGGGCAAAACATTCAGTTGGCCGATTTGCCCGAGTTGGATTTGCTGATCCGCACCGGTGGTGATTTGCGCATCAGTAATTTTTTATTATGGCAGGCGGCCTACGCCGAGTTGTGGTTTACTCCAACGCTCTGGCCCGATTTTAATCAGCAGGTATTTTCCGAGGCGATAGCGGCTTATGTCAGTCGTGAACGACGCTTTGGCTGTACCTCTGAGCAAGTCTGCGCTCTGGCCTTCCGCCAATCGAAAGGAACCTAATTTGCTAAAACAACGAATAATAACAGCAGTCATTCTGGCGCCACTGGCACTGGCCGCCGTATTTTTTTTGCCCTTGGCGGGTTTTGCCACCTTTGTCGCTATTGCTTTTTTATTGGGCGCCTGGGAGTGGGGGAGCTTCTGTGGCCTGCAGCACAGTCGAAAGCGTTGGGGTTTTGTTGCCCTGATGGCTGCCATTCTGCTTTGCCTGTACTGGCTGTTGCCGGTAGGCTTGAACTGGCCTTATACCAGCTCGGCACTGATTTTGGCGGTGCTGGCCTGTGGACTGCTTTGGTGGGGACTGGCCGTCGCTTTGGTGGTTAGCTTCCCGGCCAGTCAGTCGCTTTGGTCTGAACGGCTGTGGCTTAGAGCCCTGATGGGCCTGTTAACCCTGGTGCCGGCCTGGCTTGGCCTGGTGCTGGTGCGCAGTGTTGGTATCGAGACCAACCCCTACACCGGCGCCTGGTTGATTTGTGGCTTATTGGCTTTGGTGTGGGCGGCAGATATCGGCGGTTACCTGGTAGGTAAGCCATTTGGGCGGACCAAGCTGATGCCGAAAGTCAGTCCCGGTAAAACCATAGAAGGGATGCTGGGCGGTTTGCTGATGGTTTTTGCATTGCTGGCCGTTTTTTGCTGGTATCTGGATTGGCCCACGCAAAGCCCGGTACTTTTTGTTGCTGCCTTTGTGTTGACGACCCTATCGGTGTTTGGCGATCTGACCGAGAGCATGTTAAAGCGGGTGGCTGGTGTGAAAGACAGCGGCCGTATGTTACCCGGCCATGGTGGCATTTTGGATCGCATCGACAGCCTGACAGCAACCGCACCCCTTTATGCCTTTCTGGTGGCCTTATTGGGTGGTTTTTACTAGATGCAGCGACTGGTAATTTTGGGAGCCACAGGCTCTATTGGCCAAAGCACCTTAAAAGTGGTCGCAGAGCACCCTGAGCGCTTTGAAGTCCTGGCACTGACAGCCCAGCGCTCTGTCAATGCGATGCTGGCTCTGTGCCGGACGTACAAACCGCGTTATGCCGTGATGTCCGATCCGGCTGCCGCCTCCGAACTGCAGCGACAACTACAACAAAGCCATAGTCCTACTGAAGTGCTGGCTGGTGAGCAGGCATTGCAGCAGCTTGCTGCTCACCCGGATGCCGACCTGGTGATGGCGGCGATAGTGGGCTCCGCTGGTTTATTGCCAACACTTGCCGCCGTTCAGGCCGGGAAAAGCGTGCTGCTGGCCAATAAAGAGGCTTTGGTGATGGCCGGTGGGCTCTTTATGCAGCAAGTCCGTCAGCATCAGGCCCGTTTGTTGCCGATAGACAGCGAGCACAATGCCATCTTCCAATGCCTGCCTGCCGCTTTGCAGCAGGCGGTGGTGCATCAGCAGCTCCCGGCCGATAGCCTCGGACAATATCGCATTAGCAAGCTGCTGCTGACCGCCAGCGGAGGCCCTTTTCTGCAAAAGCCTTTGACTGAGTTTCAGCAGATAACCCCGGCGCAGGCGGTTGCACACCCGAACTGGAGCATGGGGCAAAAAATTTCAGTCGACAGTGCGACCATGATGAACAAAGGGCTGGAGTTCATTGAAGCGCATTGGCTATTTCAGTGCCCGGTTGATCAAATTGAAGTGGTGATTCATCCGCAAAGCGTGATCCATTCCATGGTGCAGTATCAGGATGGCTCCGTGATAGCGCAGCTGGGGCAGCCCGATATGTGCACGCCCATTGCTTATGCCATGGCGTACCCAGAGCGAATCAGCACAGCAGTGCCCGCATTGGACTTTAGCCAGTTGGGCGCTTTGAGTTTTTGCCCGGCAGAGCCTGAGCGTTTTCCTAACCTGTATTTAGCCATTGAGGCTTGCCGTGCTGGCCAGGCCGCCACCACCGCTTTAAACGCTGCCAACGAAGTTGCCGTTGCCGCCTTTTTAGCCGGACAGCTTAACTTTGTTGACATCGCTGCTGTCAATGCGGAAGTGTTGTCGTTGCTTGCAAGCCAGCAGGTCGATGAGCTGGCCAGTATCCTGGCACTGGATGAGGAAGCGCGATCGAATGCGACCCAAATCGTCAAGAGGCTGCAACCATGAGTGTATTGCTGTGGAATATTGCCAGTTTTGTGCTGGCGCTGGGTATTCTGATTACCGTACACGAGTTTGGCCACTTTTGGGTGGCACGCCGCAACGGTGTTTTGGTGAAACGATTTTCCATTGGTTTTGGCAAAGCTCTGTTTCGCTGGCGCGATCGTCAGGGTACCGAATTTGTGGTGGCGATGATCCCGTTGGGTGGTTATGTCCGGATGCTGGATGATCGTTTTGATCCTGTCTTGCCGCAATTCAAAGATCTGGCTTTTAATCAAAAAACCGTGCAGCAACGCATGGCCATTATCGCAGCTGGCCCTATGGCCAACTTTTTGTTTGCAATTTTTGCCCTCTGGCTGATGTACATGATAGGAGTGCCGGAAGCGCGCCCGGTGATTGCCGATGTGCGGGCGGGTTCCATTGCCGCCAGTGCTGACTTACCGGCCGATCACCAAATTACCGCTGTTAATGGTCGCAGTGCAGCCGATATTCGTACGCTGAATTTGCTGTTGGTCGAGCAATTGGGGCGCAATCGACTCACACTGGAGCTGCAAGACAGAGTCGCCGGCACTGTGATTGAACGTCAATTGGATACACAGGGCTGGCAGTTTGATCCAGACCGAGAGACTATTTTTGATAGTCTGGGCATTGATTTAGTGCTGCCGGTTCCGCTGACAACTTTGGCTTATATTGAACCGGACTCGCCGGCTGCTCAAGCAGGCCTGAACGTCGGGGATGAGATCACTCATGTTGATGGTTCATTACTGCAAGGTTGGCAGCAATTAACGGAGTGGATACAAAATAACCCAGATCAACCGCTTGACATCCGTATTCTTCGTGATGGGCAGACACTGTCCTTGACAGTGATACCTGCACAGCGGCAAACTGCCGATGGTTTTTCGCAGGGTTATCTGGGAATTGTTCCTGCCAGCAGTGGCTGGCCTGAAGGGATCCGGTACACAAGTCGATACAACCCGATCGCAGCATTGCAGGTTGGTGTGCAACAAACCTGGCAGTTAACCCGGCTTAGCTTCAGCATGATTGGCAAGTTTATTTTTGGCGACGTGTCGGTGCGGCATTTAAGCGGGCCTATTTCGATAGCCCAGGGCGCCGGTACCACCGCAAGCATCGGTTTGATTGCCTTTTTAACCTTTTTGGCTCTGATTAGCGTCAATCTTGCGGTTATCAATTTATTGCCGCTGCCTATCTTGGATGGTGGGCACTTAATGTACATGGTTGTTGAACTAATACGTGGCAAACCTGTCTCTGAAAAGGCGCAGGAGATAGGTTTTCGAATAGGGGCCATGGTTCTGCTGCTGTTGATGGGAATTGCGCTACTCAACGATATTTCTCGTTTGTAATCACTAATCAAAAGTTGTTCACAGAATGATAATGAAACGATTGGCAGCTGCCATGCTGCTTGCTGGAATCAGTCACACAATCTACGCAGATGAACCCTTTGTGGTGCAGGATATTCAGGTCGATGGCCTGCAGCGCGTTGCCTTAGGGGCCGCGTTAAACAATATTCCTTTCAGTGTCGGTGATTCCGTCACCGAGTACACGCTGTCACGGAGCATCAAGACACTTTTTTCGGCCGGTCATTTTGACGATATTCGTGTACTGCGCGACGGTGACCGCGTCATCTTTCGTTTGAAAGAGCGTCCAACCATCAATAACATTGAATTTGATGGCAACAAAGACATCAAAGATGACCAACTCAACGAAAGCTTAGCTGCCCAGCGGATCCAGGTGGGTGAGCCGCTTGACAGAACCATCCTGCGCAGCATCGAAAATGGCTTGACCGAGTTCTACCATGGTGTCGGTAAATACCAGGCGTCAGTCGAGGTTGAACTGATTTACCTGCCGCGTAACCGGGTCAATGTCAAAATCAACTTTGACGAAGGCGATGCTGCCTCAGTTCGTCAAATTAATATCGTTGGCAATGAGATCTTTGATAATGACACCTTGCTGAGTGTTTTCGAATCCCGGCAGGACATGCCCCGCTGGCGATTTTGGAGCTCCGATCGCTACCAAAAGCAGACCCTGCAAGGCGATTTTGAACGGGTCCAAAGCTACTACCTGGACCGCGGTTATCTTCGGTTTAGCATCGACTCATCCCAGGTTTCTGTCAGTCCGGATAAATCGTCCGTCTATGTCACCATGAATGTGACCGAAGGCGAACAATACAAGGTTCGTGGTGTTCGCTTTGCTGGCGACCTGATTGGTCAGGATGCGCTGATTGAACGGGTTGTGCCGATTAAGCCTGGCGAGCTGTACAATGGCGCTTTGGTTACCTTCACTGAAGAAACCATTGGCCGGATTCTAGCTCGTTTTGGTTATGCAAATTCACGTGTCACCACCATCCCTGATATTGATGACGAAAACAAAGAGGTGGAGTTGACCATCAACGTCGACCCGGGGAAACGCATTTATGTGCGTCGGATCGATATAGCGGGCAATGCCAATACCAAGGATGAAGTATTCCGGCGTGAGCTGCGTCAGCTGGAAGGCGGTTGGTTGTCCAACGATGCCTTGGAGTTGTCGAAAAACCGGATCCAGCGCTTGCCTTACGTCGAACGTATCGAATTTGAAACGCGCGATGTGCCTGGTGTGGAGGATCAGGTCGATATTACCTTCAATGTTCGTGAGCAGCCTTCTGGCAGTTTTAATGCCGGTATTTCCTATGGCGACTTCCAGGGCCTGGCCTTTCAGATTGGCGTTGAGCAAAGTAACTTTATGGGTTCTGGCAACAGTGCCGGTATCAACCTCAATACCAATAAATATCAACGCACTGTATCGTTGAACTACAACAACCCGTACTTCACGCTGGATGGTGTTAGTTTGGGTGGGCAGCTGTTTTACACCAAAACCGACTACAGCAGCCTGAGCTCAAACTTAGAAGCCTACCGTCAGACCCGCTATGGCGTCGGTGCCAGCATGGGCATTCCGATTAACGAGTTCAATCGGCTGAACTTTGGTGGCTCGATCAGTGTCAATGACCTGAGCTTGCTGCAAAACTACGATCAGCTGCGCCATTTCAAGAATGTGTTACTGGATGGCAATGATCCGGATGGTCGCTTAAAGTATGTCAACTACGAACTCACCGCTGGCTGGGTGCAAAGTACCCTGAACCGCGGCTTGTTCCCGACAGCGGGCCATTATTTTGGCTTGAATGGACGGATTTCGACACCAAACTCAGATTTGCAGTTCTTCAAAACGAATTTTGAAGCACGCAAATACATCCCATTAAGCCGGGACCACAGCTGGACCTTTATGAGCAAGCTGGAGCTTGGGTATGGCAATGGGTATGGCAGCCGTAATGGCTACGATTACACCCTGCCATTTAACGAGAATTTCACCGCTGGTGGTTACAATATTCGGGGTTTTGAGCACCGTATTATTGGTCCGCGCGCTGTATTCCGTTTGCCAACCAACATTCCAGGGTTACCGGACCCGATTGGTGGTGGCAGTGGCAACTTGCCGGGCGATCCATCGACAGACCGCTACAGTGTGTCGCAGCGCTCCATTGGTGGCAATGCCATGGCTGTGGCCACGCTGGAACTGATTACGCCGACTCCTTTCGTGGGTGAAGACAGTCGTAACTCCGTTCGGACCAGTATCTTTGTCGATGCGGGTAATGTCTGGGATACCGAGTTTGATTTCAATCGTTATGCCAATCTGACTCAGCAGCGTCAATTTGAGCGTGAGCCGCTGTTGGCAGATTACTCTGATCCGACTATGATACGGGTCAGCACCGGTGTATCCTTGCAATGGATTTCACCGATGGGTCCTTTGACCTTTAGCCTTGCACGTATCCTCAGAAAATATGAGGGTGACTTGCAGGAAAACTTCAGCTTTAATATCGGCGCTACGTTCTGATCCAGAAAAACATAGGAAGACAACCTTGAAAAATTTATTCGTTAAAACTGCAGCAACCTTAGTATTCGGTGTTTTTTTACTGGGCGCTACTGCCGCTCATGCTACTAAAATTGCATTTGTTGATGTGCAGACGATTGCCAGCCAGTTGCCACAGGCGCAGCAAATTCAGGAAACCATCATGGCTGAGTTTGGCGAGCGCATTGAGGCCATCGGCCAATTGGAGCGGGATATCAACTTCAATGTGGAAAAAATCCGTCGCGATGGCCCGACCATGAGTGAAGATGAACAACAGCAATTGGCCGAAACCATCCAACGTCAGCAAATGCAGTACGAGCAAATGGCGCGGCCACTGGATGAGCAAATGCGCCAGCGTCAGGCTGAAGAGCGCAATAAGCTGTTGGCCTTAATTAAAAACGCCATTGACGTTGTTGCCGAGCAGGGCAATTACGACATCGTACTGAACTCTGGTGCCGCTGTGTATGCCAAAGAGAGTTACGATATTTCTGCTGCTGTGGTTCGTCAAATTACCAGCGGTAACTAAATGAAAGCCTGGACTGCCTTGCAACTGGCTCAGCATCTCGATGCTGAGCTCGTTGGTTCTGAAAGCCTGGAAATTACCGGTGTCGGTACCCTGGAGCGGGCGCGGCCAGATCAGGTTAGTTTTTTATCGAACCCCAAGCTCAAACATTTGCTACCGGCCTGCCAGGCGGGTCTTTTGTTGCTGCGGCCTGATGATAAGTCGCTCTGGTCTGGGGCGGCTTTGCTGGTGGCGGACCCCTATGTGGCTTTTGCCAAATTAGCCCAGTTACTGGACTCGACTCCGCCAGCTGCACTTGGTATTCACCCCAGTGCGCAAATTGATCCCAGTGCTAGCCTGGGAAAAGGGGTTTCGATAGGCCCTTATGCTGTGATTTCAGCTGGAGCTGTGATCGGCGATAACAGTGAAGTCGGCGCGCACTGTTTTGTTGGCGAAAGTGCCAAATTGGGCGAAGGCTGTCGGATTTGGCCGAACGTCACCATTTACCATCGGGTTGAGCTTGGTAACCATTGCATTGTGCACAGTGGCGCTACGTTGGGAGCCGATGGGTTTGGCTTTGCCAATGAAGGTGGTCGCTGGTTGAAGATCCCACAAGTCGGCACTGTCCTCATTGGTGATGACTGTGAAATTGGTGCCCAAACCTGCATCGACCGTGGGGCTATTGAAGATACCGTGATTGGCGACAATGTGATCATCGATAATCTATGTCAGATAGCACACAATGTGCGGATTGGTGATCACACAGCCATAGCCGGTTGTACTACCATAGCTGGTAGCACCACTATAGGCCGCTACTGCATTATTGGTGGAGCCGCTGTGATCAATGGCCACATCGAAATCTGTGACGGCGCTCAAATCAGTGGTATGGCGATGTTGATGAAGCCTGTGACCGAAAAAGGCGTCTATACTTCAGGTATACCGGCCACCACCAATGCCGAGTGGCGAAAAAACACAGCCCGGTTGCGGAAAATTGATCAACTCTATCAGCGCGTCAAAGAACTTGAGCAACGGCTTGATGACGTTCTGACAGACAGCAACTAAGTCTACCTACTACTGAGGATCAACCTTGGCTAATCCGATTTCTACCCTGGAAGTCCAGGACATTATGGCGTTATTGCCGCACCGCTACCCGTTCTTATTAATTGATCGGGTGCTTGATTACACCCCAGGGGAAAGTCTGACGGCGATTAAAAATGTCACCATTAATGAGCCAATTTTTACAGGCCATTTTCCAGGCCGCCCCATCTTTCCGGGGGTATTAATTTTAGAAGCCATGGCGCAAGCTACCGGCATTTTGGGCTTCAAAACGGCTGCCGAGCGTTCCGAAAATGAGCTCTACCTTTTCGCTGCTATTGATGATGCCCGCTTTAAAAAGCCGGTGGTTCCTGGCGACACCATGGTACTTGAAGTAAAATTCTTAAAAGAGCGTCGCAATATGTGGAAGTTTTACGGCGAAGCCAAAGTCGATGGTCAGCTGGTCTGCAGTGCAGAGCTGATGTGTGCTAGGAGAGAATTCTAAGGTGATTCATCCATCTGCTGTGATAGAGCCAACGGCTCAACTGGGTAACAATGTAACGGTTGGTCCTTTCAGTTACATCGGTGCTGATGTGGTGTTGGGTGATGATTGCATTGTCGAATCCAATGTGGTGATCAAAGGCCCAAGCATTATTGGTAAGGGCAATCACTTTTTCCAATTTGCCAGCATTGGTGAAGCTTGCCAGGATAAAAAGTACAAGAATGAGCCTACTGAGCTTATCGTGGGTGACTACAATATTTTCCGGGAAGGCTGCACTGTGCACCGCGGTACCATTCAGGATGAAGGCAAAACCGTGATTGGCAGCCACAACCTCTTTATGAACTATACCCATGTAGCCCATGACTGCGTGATTGGCAGCAATGTCATTTATGCCAACAACGCCTCCACCGCAGGCCATGTCCATGTCGGCGATTGGGCAATTCTGGGTGGCATGAGTGGCGTGCATCAGTTTTGCCATATTGGTGCCCATAGCTTTATTGGCGGTGGTGCCATTGTGCTTAAAGATGTACCGCCTTTTGTCATGGCCAACGGCAGTCCTGCTGTACCGGTCGGCATCAACAGCGAAGGATTAAAGCGTCGTGGTTTTACTGCTGAAACCCTGCTGGAGATCCGTCGTGCCTACAAAGAAATTTACCGCAAAGGCAACACCGTTGCGGAAGCCCTGGCGGCTTTGGCTGAGCAGAGCCAAGCTAACTCGGAGATCCATCGCTTAACCCGGTTTATCGAGCAATCCCAGCGCGGTATTATTCGTTAATCATTAGCACGGCTGCTCCGGTAGCAGCCAAGCTGATGCTCAGGACCCCGCAGATGTCGACAGTCGATTCTTTAGTTTCCCCATTGCGTGTTGCTATTATTGTTGGTGAGCACTCCGGCGATATCCTTGCCGCTGGAGTGATGAAAGCCATGCTCGAGCAGCGCTCCGACATTCAGTTTTTCGGTATCGGCGGCCCCAGAATGCAAGCTTTAGGCTTTGATGCCTGGTTCGATATGGAAGAACTGGCGGTGATGGGGTTGGTCGAAGTGCTGGGACGATTGCCCCGCTTGTTGTCTGTACGCAAACAATTGCTGGCACGGCTGCTGGCCGACCCGCCGGATCTGGTGTTGGGGGTTGATGCACCGGATTTTAATTTGCCGGTTGAGCATCGTTTAAAACAAGCTGGCCTGACTACAGTGCATTACGTCAGTCCCTCTGTTTGGGCCTGGCGGCAAAAGCGGATTCATAAGATTGCAGCTGCCACCGATTTGGTGCTGGCGCTCTTGCCGTTTGAGAAAGCCTTCTACGATAAGCATCAGGTGCCTTGTCGCTTTGTTGGCCATACTCTGGCCGATCAAATGCCGCTGGTGCCTGAGAAAGCAGCCGCTCGTCAAGCACTGGGACTGAGCGATGCCCCATTGTTGGCTCTGATGCCCGGCAGTCGCAGCAACGAAATTAAATTACTGGCCCCTGAATTCTTGCAGGCAGCACGGTGGCTTAAAATGCAGCAGCCTGAGTTGCAAATTGTCTGTGCCATGGTAACGGAGCAAAAGGCCGTGATTTTTGAGCAACTGCATCAACAGCATGCGGCTGATCTTGAGCTTACTGTGGTGATAGGTCAGTCGCGTCAGCTGCTCTGCGCAGCCGATGCAGTCTTTATTGCCTCGGGCACCGCCACTCTGGAAGCCATGTTGGCTAAATGCCCGATGGTGGTGGCTTACAAAATGAATGCATTGACTTATCAGCTGGCCAAGCGATTGGTCAAGATTGATTATTTTAGTTTGCCCAACTTACTGGCCAATGCACCATTGGTCCCTGAGTTGTTGCAGGCTGAGGTGACGGCGGACAACCTGGTGCAGGCGATGTTGCCCTTACTGAATGAGCAAGGCGATGCCTTACGTCAGCAGTTTACCGAGCTGCATCAGCAACTGGCCTGCAATGCCAGCCAGCAAGCTGCAGAAGCACTTTTTGCTTTGCTGCCGAAGGAGACTGGCCATGACTGAGTTTGTCCGGCCAGAGATTCAGCTGCTTTGTGGCGTCGATGAAGTGGGCCGTGGCCCTTTGGTGGGCGCTGTGGTTACCGCTGCGGTGATACTGGACCCGGCGCAGCCCATTGCCGGGCTGACCGACTCGAAAAAGCTCAGTGAAAAAAAGCGCAACCAGTTGGCACTGGAAATCCGGCAAAAGGCCTTGTGCTGGAGTCTGGGACGGGCAGAGCCAGATGAAATTGATCGCTTAAATATTTTGCAGGCGACTTTGGTCGCGATGCAGCGGGCCGTTGCCGGCCTGGCGATTCAGCCCGAGTGGGTATTGGTCGATGGCAATCGATGTCCGGATTTTGCCGTACCCGCCACTGCGGTGGTCAAAGGCGACAGCAAAGTTGCTGAAATCAGTGCCGCCTCTATTTTAGCAAAGGTTGCCCGTGATGAAGAAATGCATGCCTTGCACCTGCGTTACCCAAGCTTTGGTTTTAACCGCCACAAAGGCTACCCAACGCCTGAGCATTTAGCGGCTATTCAGCAGTTTGGTGTGTTGCCGGAGCATCGCCGCAGTTTTAAACCGGTGCAGCTGCAGCTTGGAGTGCAGCCATGACCGCACCGGCCTTTGTGCACCTGCGGGTACACAGCGACTTTTCAATGGTCGATGGTCTGGCTAAGGTCAAGCCCATTTTAAAAGCCGCGGCCGGTTTGCAGATGCCTGCATTGGCGCTGACTGACCAAATGAACCTCTGCGGACTGGTGCGCTTTTACGGCGGGGCCATCGATGCGGGCATTAAACCCATCATCGGGGCCGACTTTTGGGTGCAGGACGAAGAGCTGTGCCAGGACTCTGGCCGTTTATTGATACTTGCAGCTGACAATACTGGCTATAAAAATCTAACCTTATTGCTCTCCAAAGCCTATTTACGGGGCCATGTACAGGGCAAGCCTCAAATCGATCATCAGTGGCTGGCCGAACACCATCAGGGCTTGATTTTGTTGTCCGGTGGCAAGGACGGTTTGTTGGGGAAGGCGCTGCTGAAACAAAATCGGCAGCAGGCGGCAGACTTGGTGCAGTTTTACCAGCAGTACTTTCCGGATAGGTTTTACCTGGAGTTGATTCGCACCGGCAGAGCCGATGAAGAAAACTACATTCAGCTGGCGGTTGACCTGGCAGCGGCTGCTGATTTACCACTGGTTGCCACCAACGAGGTGGTGTTCTTAACGGCCGATGACTTTGCAGCGCACGAAATCCGGGTGGCTATCCATGACGGCTTCACGCTGGATGATAAGCGCAGGCCAAAACACTACTCTGAGCAGCAGTATTTGCGCAGCGAAGAAGAAATGCAGGCGCTGTTTGCCGATCTGCCTGAAGCGCTGCAGAACTCGGTAGAAATCGCCCGGCGCTGCAACGTCACCATCCGCTTGCATGAATACTTTTTACCGGCTTTTCCGACCGGTGGCATGACCGACGCTGATTTTCTGGTGCTCAAGTCCCGTGAAGGTCTGGAGCAGCGGTTGCAACAGCTTTTTCCTGAGCCCGAAGTTCGTGCTGCCCGCCGGGGCGAATACGACGAGCGTTTGCAAATTGAGCTTGATGTAATCAACCAGATGGGTTTTCCCGGCTACTTCCTGGTGGTGATGGAGTTCATTCAGTGGAGTAAAGACCACGGTATTCCGGTGGGACCGGGGCGGGGCTCTGGTGCCGGCTCCTTGGTGGCTTATGCGCTGAAGATTACCGATCTGGATCCACTGGAGTTCGATTTACTTTTTGAACGTTTCTTAAACCCTGAACGGGTGTCGATGCCGGATTTTGATGTCGACTTTTGCATGGACCGGCGCGATGAAGTCATCGAGCACGTTGCCGAGATGTATGGCAGGGAAGCTGTGTCGCAAATCATCACCTTCGGCACCATGGCCGCCAAGGCGGTGATCCGAGATGTGGGTCGGGTACTGGGGCATCCCTATGGCTTTGTCGATCGCATCTCCAAGCTGATTCCACCCACACCTGGCATGACACTGGAGCAAGCGTTTAAAGAGGAGCCACGCTTACCAGAATTGTATCAACAGGATGAAGAGGTCCGCGATCTGATTGATATGGCGCGGCGGTTGGAAGGGGTGACCCGTAATGCTGGCAAGCATGCCGGCGGCGTGGTGATAGCCCCCACCAAAATTACCGACTTTTCACCGCTGTACTGCGATGATGAGGGCAAGAACCCGGTTACCCAGTTCGATAAAAATGATGTTGAAACTGCCGGTCTGGTCAAGTTCGATTTTCTGGGGCTGCGTACCCTGACCATCCTGCAATGGGCGGTCGATATGGTCAATGCCCGTCGCCAACAGGGCAATCAGCCTTTGGTGGATATCAACACCATACCGCTGAACGATCCAAAGAGCATTCAAACTCTGCTACGGGCCGACACCACAGCCGTGTTTCAGCTGGAATCGCGCGGTATGAAAGACTTGATCCGCCGGTTAAAGCCAGACTGTTTTGAGGACATGATTGCCCTGGTGGCCTTGTTCCGGCCCGGCCCTTTGCAATCGGGCATGGTGGATAACTTCATTGACCGCAAGCAGGGACGTGAAGACATCTCTTATCCGGATGCCAATTACCAGCATGAATCCTTAAAGCCTATTCTGGAGCCGACCTACGGCATCATTCTGTATCAAGAGCAGGTGATGCAGATTGCTCAGGTGCTGGCCGGCTACACTCTGGGTGGCGCCGACTTGTTACGACGCGCTATGGGTAAGAAAAAGCCGGAAGAGATGGCCAAGCAACGGGCGGTCTTTGAAGAAGGGGCCCGCAACAACGGCATCGACGGCGACCTGGCGATCAAGATCTTTGACCTGGTGGAAAAGTTTGCCGGTTACGGTTTTAACAAATCGCACTCGGCAGCCTATGCACTGGTGTCCTACCAGACCTTGTGGATGAAAACCCACTTCCCGGCTGAGTTTATGGCGGCGGTGATGTCGGCCGATATGGACAACACCGATAAAATTGTCACCCTGGTGGATGAATGCGAGCGGATGAAGCTCAAATTGTTGCCACCGGATGTCAATGCCGGCCAATACAAGTTCACCGTTGATGATCAGGGCCGCATTATCTACGGCATTGGTGCCATTAAAGGGGTTGGCGAAGGGCCGGTTGCTGCCATTATTGAAGCGCGGCAGCGCGCCGGCGCTTTTACCGACTTGTTCGACTTTTGCTACAAAGTGGATTTAAAGAAGCTGGGTAAGCGGGTCATCGAAAAATTGATTATGGCCGGTGCTCTGGATCAGTTGGGACCGCACCGGGCTGCTCTGGCAGCTACGCTGGAAGACGCCGTTAGGGCGGCTGAGCAACAGGCCAGTGCCGAAGCCATTGGCCAGGATGACCTCTTTGGTGCGTTAACGCCTGAGCCAGAGCAAGCGATGCAATCTTTCCGTCAGGTGGCGCCCTGGCCGGATGAAGTCTGGCTGGAAGGCGAGCGGGAAACGCTGGGGCTTTACCTGACGGGCCATCCGATCAACCGTTATCTGGATGAGCTGTCCCACTATGTTGGCTGTCGTCTGGTTGATTTGCAGCCGACCCGCGGTGAGCAGAGCATTACAGTGGCCGGTCTGGTGGTGGCGGTGCGGGTACTGGTCAATAAAAAAGGCCGGCGTTGGGCATTGTTAACCCTGGACGATAAGTCCGCCCGGGTGGATGTGCGCTTGTTTCCGGACCAGTTTGAAACCTTTGAAGCCCTGCTGCAAAAAGACAAGGTTTTGGTAATAAGCGGACAGGTACGATTTGATGATTTCAGTGGTGGCCTTACAATGACCGGCCGCGATCTGGCTGAAATCACATCTGTACGAGAAAAGTATCTAAAATCGCTGCAAATTACGCTAAAATCTGCACAATGTGATGCCAGCTTCCTGCAACAGCTGCAACAGATTCTGGCGGAATACAAGGCCGGCACAGTGCCGGTACTGGTGCATTACCAGCGGCCGGAAGGCGCTGTTAGTTTGCGGCTGGGAAGTGAATGGTGGATTACGCCAACCGATTTATTATTGCATCAGTTAAGACAACTGGCAGAAATCGCCTTGGATTTTCATAACTGAACCGAATCAGAAGAAGGTTTGACGACTCATGATGTTAAATTATCTGGAATTTGAACAACCCATTGCTGAGCTTGAAGCGAAAATTGATGAGCTGCGCAATGTCAGCCGCAATGGCGACTTTGACCTGGGGCTGGAAGAGGAAGTCAACCGATTAAAAGAAAAGAGCCTGGCGCTGACCAAGAAAATTTTCTCCGATCTGGGTGCCTGGCAAGTGGCGCAACTGGCGCGCCATCCCAATCGCCCCTACACCCTGGATTACATCGAACACATCTTTACCGATTTTGATGAGTTGGCCGGTGACCGCACTTTTGCCAATGATGTGGCCATTGTGGGTGGCACGGCCCGGCTGAATGACCGGCCGGTGATGGTGATTGGCCACCAAAAGGGACGCGACACCAAAGAAAAAGTTCGGCGCAACTTTGGCATGCCACGCCCGGAAGGCTATCGCAAGGCGCTGCGCTTAATGGAAATGGCCGAGCGTTTTAACATGCCCATCATCACCTTTATTGATACACCTGGTGCTTACCCGGGCATTGGTGCCGAAGAGCGTGGCCAAAGTGAGGCCATTGCCCGAAATCTTAAAGTGATGGCCGGTTTAAAAGTCCCGGTGGTCTGTACCGTGGTCGGAGAGGGCGGCTCTGGCGGTGCTCTGGCAATTGGGGTGGGTGACCGGGTTAATATGTTGCAATACAGCACCTATTCGGTAATTTCACCAGAAGGCTGTGCCTCCATTTTGTGGAAAAGTGCTGAAAAAGCTGCACTGGCTGCTGACGCCATGGGCATTACCGCCGAGCGGTTAAAAGAGCTGGATTTGATTAACCGGGTGATTGCTGAACCATTGGGTGGCGCCCATCGCAATCCTCAGCAAATGGCCTTGTCGCTCAAAGAAACCATTTTGGATGATCTGCAGCAATTGGATACGCTGTCGGTCAAAGAATTGCTGGACAAGCGTTATCAGCGTTTGATGTCCTTCGGGTACTGCTAACGGCGGCGGCCAGCTCCCTTTAAGATCTGGCCTTATCGACATGGACAGAGCCGAGCCTCGTTCGAACCCAACAAGCAACAGGCAGTTAGAGCAGCATCTGACTGCCTGTTTGCATTTGCATCAACCTGCGACCATCGTTCTGGCCTTCAGTGGTGGTTTAGACTCCATGGTGTTGCTAGACCTGCTGCATCGCATCCAGCCAACGGCCAATTGGACGTTGCAGGTGGTCCACATCCATCATGGTTTGCAGCCTCAGGCCGATAGCTGGCTGGCGTTTTGTCAACAGCAATGCCTCCAGCGTGGTTTGCCATTTGCCAGTCACCGGTTGCAGCTGGCAGGGCGGCACAATCTCGAAGCCAGAGCAAGAGAGGCACGTTATCAGCAGCTGGCGGCCTATTGCCAACAGCCTTGCACCGTGCTGGTGACGGCCCATCATGCCGATGACCAACTGGAAACCTTGTTGCTGGCGTTAAAGCGCGGCAGTGGGCTGGATGGCCTGGCCGGTATGCCTGAGAGTCGTCCTTTTGCCGGAGGGGTGTTGTTGCGTCCTTTGCTTGCTGTCAGCAAGGAGCAATTGGAAGCCTATGCCAGCCAGCAGCAACTGAGCTGGGTTGAGGATCCCAGCAATCAGGACAGCCAGTACGATCGCAATTTTTTACGGCAGCAGGTGCTGCCTTTGCTCAAACAGCGTTGGCCTGCATTTGGCCGCAGCGCGCTGCGCAGTATGGACCACTGTCAGCAAGCAGCCAGACAACTGGATGACCACTGGCAGCAGCAGCTTGCTCCCTACCTGAGCGATAGCGACCGGCGTTTGTCGCTGCAAGCACTGCATGAAAAGCCGCTGGCTGATCAGCACTCGCTGGTGCGTGCCTGGCTAAGGCGACATCAACTGAACCCGGAGCTGAGTTGGCTGCAGCGATTGCAGCAGGAGGTAATCGCTGCCAAAGACGATGCCTGCCCGCAGCTGCAATTGCAGCACTTTTGGTTACGACGGTTTCAGGGCGCTTTGTATTTGTGCTCCTTTCAGCCAGCAGCACCGCAAGTGTCTTTGCAGTGGCAAGGGCAGGCAGAGCTGGAGTTGCCGGCAGAACTTGGGCACTTGCAGTTTGTCCGTACTGACGAAGCGCCGGGACCGGATTGGCTGCCTTTGCTGGACTGCGACTCATTGCAGGTCGTTTTTGGCAAGATGAACCTGCGCTTCAAGCCTGCGAAGATGCCACACAGTAAACCTTTAAAGCAGTGGTGCCGGTTGTGGGGCATCCCTCCGTGGCAGCGACCTTATTTGCCTTTGCTGGTGCACGAAGGGCGTCTGATGGCCGTTGCTGGGCAAGCAAGCTGTTACCCAGCAGAGTCTGCTAGGCTATGGTTTCGTTATACTGAGCCAGACAACAAGGATCAGGCCTGACGAACTCTGTTCTTACCGGCTTCTTTGGCTAAATAGAGTGCTTTGTCGGCCGCACTGAAGAGTGCCTCAGGCTGCTGATCCTTTTGCCAATGGGCAATGCCGATGCTGGCTGTGACCTGATGCTGTTGGCAACTGTGCTGGCGTTGAATGGCTTTAACCAACCGCCGGGCGATCAGCTCACTGCTGGCGACATCGTCATCACTGAGCACGACAGCAAACTCATCACCGCCAAAGCGAAACAAGGAATCGGTTGATCTAAGAGTGCTGTGCATGGCTTCTGCCACTGCTATCAGTACTTCATCGCCAGCGGCATGGCCATAAAGATCATTGACCTGCTTAAAGTTATCCAAATCCAGCAGCAGTATCGCGCAGTGGCTGTTGTTGCGGTTTGCCAGCTGGATGGCTTTGCTCAAACTGTCGTCAAAGAAGCGCCGATTGCCAAGGCCGGTCAGGGTATCTTTCAGGGCCATTTGCTGCAAACGGGTCACCACCAAAGCATTGCGCAATGAATACAACCACTCCACCTCAAGTGCCTGCAATCGGGTGCAAATTAAGGGCGTAAATGGCTGCTCGCTGTAGTAATGCAGCTTGGCCAGGCATTGCTCTTTTAGCATCAATAAACTGCGGTGCTGATGGCTGGCTTCGCTGGAGCCGGCAGCGCCAAAATCACCAATGGCGGTCTGCAAGTGCACGCCTGCCAGCGGCAAAATATTGCCTGCTGCCATCGAGAAAATCTGCAATTGCTCACGCAAATCCAGCGTGCTTTGCAGTTGCCCCAATAAGGACTGGTGCTGCTGCACATGAGGCGCACGCCAATACTCGTCGGTCGCTACCGCCGCGTAGCTGGGGGCATCCGGCAAACTTATTTCGCTTAGCAGGCATAGGCTCATAGTGGTGTCCTGATTGCAATGACCTTACTGCTTAAGCAAAAAACATGCCTTATTATTATTTTCTAATTAAAACAGCTGGTTGAGTTGTACGGTGTCAGGCGTGAGTTCAACTGTCGGTTTATTGGCGTCAGCTACAAGCCCTAATCCGACTGCAAAAAATCGATGATGCTGTCCAGCTGATGTAGGCCATCTTGATAGCCAATTTCGATCAGTCGGCGGGTGTATTCCTGCTCAAACAGCAGATAACTGGCCAGGCTGGAATCGGAGTGCTGGCCAATGCCCATCAGCCGGAACATGGTGCGAATGGCAAGCGGCAAGGATAAAAAATGCTCGCTGGCTATTTGATTGAAGTTCTGACTGGGGTTGATCAACAAACTGTCGATGGGTTTGAGATTGGTCTCAATGCCATGTTGCTGCATGGTTTGGATGGTGCCATTAATCCGTTGCATCCGCTCTAGATCCGAGTTCAGTGTATCGGCGAAGATGGTATCGAGCAAATGACCGGCTATGGTAGCCAGCCCCGGGTGATGAGGCAAATGCTGGCTGCGATCATGGCTACGGGGTTGCTCCAGACCGATGATCAGAATTTTTTCTGCACCAAGATGAATAGGGGCGCTTAACGGGGAAAGCTGATTGACCGAGCCATCGCCAAAATACTGTTGATGAATTTGCACCGATGGAAACAGCAAAGGGATCGCTGCCGAGGCCAGCAGATGGTGCAAGCCCAGCAAGGTACGCTGGCCACAACGTTTCGCCCGCCGCCACTCATTGGCGTGGTCGGACTGAAAAAAGGTGATGGAATCGCCATCGTTGTAACTGGACGCGGTGACAGAGACGCTGGAGAGGTAGCCTCCCATAATGTTGCGATCGATGCGCTTCAGATCCAGGATTTTCCCAAGCAATTGTTTTAGTGGGGTGTTGTCCAGCAGGCTGACCGCACGTTTGTTGGCGTAATCGGCCTGAAAGGCACTGAACAAGCCGCGCAGCAAATGCCGGAATACCCGAGGGTAATCCGAGTAGTACACCTGGTTGGTATGAAACTGGCGCCAGACCCACTCAATTTTTTTCACGCCCAAATGAAAGCAGGAAGCATAGCAGGCGATGCCGGTGCCATTGATGGCGCCGGCTGAGGTGCCGCAAATAATATCGAAAGGAATTTTACTGTTGCGCGGATACTGGCTGGCAATGGCTTTGAGCACGCCAACCTGGTAGGCCGCTCTGGCGCCACCGCCGGCGAGCAGCAAAGCAACTTTTTTTCTGCCCTGGGCTTCGGATCCTTTCATACGACTGAACTTTTACCTGTTTTCGGGCTCTTCTGAGTGTGCGCTTGTCCAGAGTCCATAAAACTCGTTAAACTGCTGGCTCAAAAAGGTTTATTGAGAATCTATTTGCTATTGTATGCTGAGCAGGCCACAAAGACGACCTTATTTATACTTCGCCTTGATTTATAGTCTGGTCGTAGAATGAATTGAACGCAACCTAATTACTAAACGAGGCTAGCTATGTCAGAGCGAGATCCCTCCGAGTCATCCGCAACATCAGCATCAGGGCAGCAGCTGTATTATCTGGGGTTGGCAGCCGTAGCAGTAGCGGTGTTGTTGGCCTTGTGGCTGTTGTTGCGTTCAGGCAGCCCTGAACCTGAGAGGGTGGTGGTACCGCCGGTTGCCACACCGGTAGCGCAACCCGTGCCGGAGCCGATACCGGAGCCAATACCTGAGAAAGCAGCGGAGCCAGATCCCATGCCAGAGCCAGTGACGGAGCAGCCGGAAGCTGTCGCTGAGACAGAAATCCTTGCCGGACTGCCTGCATTGGAGCCTGAAGACGTGCCTGAGCCAGAATTACCCGGCTTGAACGAATCGGATCCGGTGGTTAAAGACTCCTTGCTGGCGTTGCCGTGGCAGCCTGGCCTAGCAGGACTCTTTGTGCGCGAGGATATGGTACGACGCTTTGTGGTACTTACTGACAACCTCAGCAGAGGGCAAATCAGCAGCGATCATCTGGTGCTGACCACACCGGACACCCCTTTTGCGGTCAGAGAGCAGGAGGGGCAGCTTAGCCTGGACCCGGCCGGTTTCAGCCGTTACGAGCCTTACCTGCAATTGCTGGAAAGTGTCCCGGTGGAAGCCCAGTTGGCGCTGTTGCGGCAGTACCAGCCATTGCTGGATGAAGCCTTTGCTGAACTTGGGTATCCGGATACGCCCTTCGAGCAACGTTTGCTCGAAGCCATTGATTACTTGCTGGCGCAGCCGGTGATGGATGGATTTTTTGAGCTGGAGCTGCCGACAGTGATGTATCACTTTGCTGAGCCGCATCTGGAAGCAATGAACGATGTGCAAAAGCAACTGATCCGTATCGGACCAGACAACCAGCGCCGATTGAATCAACTGCTGCAACGATTAAAAAGTAAGCTGGAGTAGCGGCAAAGCGGCAACTGTGGTTGCAACCCTGGCAGCTTTTGCGCATAATGCGCCCTGCCAATGCGTTGGCCACTATGGTAACCCCATCGGTCCTCTCGCAATGCTAGTAGGTGAACTCGGTCAGGTCCGGAAGGAAGCAGCCGCAGCTTATGACGCATGTGCCGGGATGTGGCTGGTGGGGTTGCCACCCAATCAGCTCTGATTGTTCAAAAACTCCACTGCTTTTCGCACCGCTTCTTCGACCTTCATCTGCATCTCAAAGCGCTCACTCTGTGGCAAGTAAAATGCCATATCGACCTCGTAGCGAATGTAACGTGGCGGCAATTGATTCAGAATGATGCAGCAGAGGTCGGCCATATAATCCGGGTCTTTGCCCTGGTCCAGCCCTTGTTCGGAAATGTAATCAACCACCAGTTTTTCGTAGTAATTGTGAATATCATCGTTCAGGATCATGGCTTTTTTTCCTGGTTGTAAAGCAGCTTGTTGTAAAGCAGAGAGTACTGCCGTTTAGCATAATCGGCTTTTAGCAAAAAAACCACTGCATTGGTAATGCTTTGGCTGCTTGCTACAATGCAGCCCATAGGGCGTGTTGACCTTTGCTGTTTAGATTTTGTTCGCTCTGGCGGCGCTTTGATCGCGAAACGAGGAGCGTAGTTTAGTGATTCTAAATAAGTGACGAGTGACAAAGAGCAGAGCGTCGCCAGACGAACCCTTCGGGCAGCGCTTGGCTGGCATTTCTACAGCGTTAAAGCTTGTTTCATGTAGAATAACTACACCTTACAACCTTTGCCTTGTATAAATACCAGCCAAGCAGCTGAAAAAACAAACAGCAAAGGTCAACACGCCCTATCATCAACACGCCCTATCAAGTCAGGAAATAAAATCATGCAGAAAAATCAAAAGCCTTGTTACTACGGCGACTACCTTCAGCTGGACAAGCTGTTAAACGCCCAGGCGCCAGAAAGTGCCCACTACGGTGCAGAAGCCCATGATGAAACCTTATTTATCATTGTGCACCAGGTGTATGAGCTGTGGTTCAAGCAAATTTTGCATGAATTAAAGTCGGTGTTGGCGGTGTTTTCAGCCGAAGAAGTCAAAGATGAGCAGCTGACCGGCATTGTCCACAAGTTGAAACGGGTGATTAGCATCCAGCAGTTGCTGAATCAGCAAATTGCCGTGATGGAGACCATGACGCCACAGGACTTTATGTCGTTTCGTGATTACCTGGTACCGGCTTCTGGTTTTCAGAGTGTGCAGTTTAAAATGCTGGAAATTGGACTGGGCTTAAAAAGCGATTACCGCATCGACTTCGACAAGAACTCTTTTTACACCCGCTTAAACGACAAAGACCGCACCTTCCTGCAAGCGTTGGAGCATCAGCCCAGCTTGTTCGAGCTGATTGAAAAGTGGCTGGAGCGCATGCCATTTCTGGAGTTCGGCGACTTTAGCTTTTGGCAGCTGTACCAGGAGGCCACCAGCAGCATGCTGGATCAGGACGAAGCCATTGTGCGCGGCATTGAGCAGCTGGCGGAGCCGGAGCGGCAACAGCAACTGGCCGAAATTGATAAAACCCGCCACAAGTTTGCTGCACTGCTAGATAGCAGCGCTTATCAGGAATTGCAGCAACAAGGGGCTTTTCGGTTAAGTCAGCGCGCCATGCTATCAGCACTTTTTATCAGCTTGTACCAGGAAGAGCCGGTGTTCAACCTGCCGTTTCAGTTGCTGACTTGTTTGACGGAAATCGACGAGAATTTAACCATCTGGCGCTACAAGCACGCCATGATGGTGCAGCGGATGTTGGGCACGAAAATTGGCACCGGTGGCTCATCCGGCCATGATTATTTAAAACGCACGACTGAAAAGAATCGTATTTTCACCGATCTCTTTCATATGGCGACTTTTTTACTGCCAAAGTCGGCCTTGCCTGCCTTGCCTCAGCAGCTGAAAAAGCGTTTAGGTTTTTATTTTTCCGGCGAGTAACGGCGCGGTTAGTTCAAAGGCTGCTTTAAAAAGTTGCAGGTGCAGTTGCGTTAATGCATTCAAATCGCGCTGGTAGCCGCCGCCAATGACGGCTGCCAGCGGAATTTGTGCATTATAGCAGCGTTGCAGCACCAGCCGGTCCCGTTCCAGTAAAGTGGCTGTGCTCAGTTGCAATAAGCCCAGCTCATCCTGTTGGTGGCAATCGACACCGGCATCGTACAGCACCAAATCCGGTTGAAACCAGTTGAGCAGGCAATCCAGAGCCTGCGCCACTTCATGCAGGTAATCTTGCTCGGCGATATCGGCCGGCAGCGCCAGATCCCAGTCCGATGCCTGCTTGTGGTAGGGAAAGTTTTTATCACAATGCACCGAGCAGGTGATAATGTCGGGGTTATCGGCCAACATCAGAGCGGTACCGTCGCCCTGATGCACGTCCAAATCGAAAATCAGGATACGGCGCACACCTTGCTGCTGCAGCGAGCGGGCTGCAAACACCAAATCGTTAAACAGGCAAAAGCCAGACCCTTGATCGTAAAAGGCATGGTGGTAACCGCCACTTAAATGCAGCGCCAGACCCTTTTCAAGTGCAAGTTCGGCACAGAGCCGGGTGCCGGCCATCGAGGTCAGTGAGCGGGCAATCAGGGCTTTTGACCAGGGAAAACCAATGCGGCGCATCGCTCTGGCATCCAGCTGTCCACCACACAAGGCCCGGACATAATCAGGGCAATGCACCAGGCTTAGTTCGTGCGGTAGAATGGGCTCAGGCTGCTGAAATTGCGAAGGGGCAACACCAATGGACAGCAGTTGTTGCTGCAGCTTTTGGTACTTGCCAATGGGGTAGCGGTGCCGCTCTGGCAGCGACAGTTCACTGTAACAGCTGTGGTAAATCAACGGGACCGGCATCTTAACGCTTACGCTGCTCCTGAAACTGGATCTGTTGTTCGACTTCACTGATGGCACGACGGCAACGACCCAACCGTGCCTGCAACGCCAGTTGCTGCGCTACCGGCTGGTTTTGTTGCTGAGCCAGTCGCAGCATGTCTTCTAACCGCTGTTCAAACTCTTTGTACTGACTTAACTGCTGGTAAAGATCACGGCTGGATTGAGTGATTTGCTGCACCAGCTGTTGCGCCTTGCGTTTGCCCACTTTAAAGCTGTTGCGGGTTTGGTGATTGGCAAAGGCCCGGGTCAGGGCATGGCACTGAGCAGCTATGCGTTCAGCCAGCCTTTGCTGTTGTTCGGCACTGACACTCTGCTGGCCGCTTTGGAACTGCTGCAGTCGTGTTAATTGCTGCAAGGCTTCATCCACGTAATCGGTTAAAAAAGGCGAGTGGCAGCTAAAAAGTTCGGACTGAAACCAGTCGATGGGTTTGCCAGCCATAGGGGCTTTATCCAGCTGAACCGCTTGCTGGCGCAGTTGATCCAATCGTGCTTTGAGCTCATGCAATGGCGACATCTTAACTCCAGGCTTGCCAGGCCAGACGCAGCGCGATGGCAACCACCACACAGACAAAGACCGGACGGATAAAACGGCTGCCAAAACGAATGGCAGAATGAGCACCGAGCCAGGCTCCCGCCATCAGGCAAAGCCCCATCGCCAGCCCCAGCAACAGAAAAACATGCCCCAGCAGCAAGAAGACCACCAGCGAAACGCCATTGCTGATAAAGTTCATGGTGCGGGCCACGCCACAGGTCAGCAGCAGATTAATCCGGTACAGCGCCATGGTCGATACCATCCAGAAGGCGCCGGTACCCGGGCCTGCCACGCCATCGTAAAAACCCAGTGCCAGCCCCTGACTGCGCTGTTGCCAGAATAAGCGACGGTTTTGTGTTGGCAGCTCCAGATTATCATCCGGCACAACGCGGTTGAACAGGCTGTAGATGGCGGCCGCCAATATCACCACCGGCAGGTATTTCTCCAGCGCTGCCGGGCTTAACTGATCCACCAGCAGGGTACCAAGCGCAGCCCCAAGCGCCGTAAAAATTAAGCTCTGCTGCCAGAATCCCGGGTTGAACAAGCGCTTGCGGTAGTAAGTCAGCGAAGCGGTAAAAGAGCCGAAGGTTGCAGCCAGTTTGTTGGTGCCAAGTGCCAGATGGGGCGGTAATCCAGCGGTCAGCAGCGCCGGAATGGTTAACAGGCCACCACCGCCGGCGATGGCATCAATGTAACCGGCCACAAAAGCCACGGCGCACAACAGCAACAATACACTGGGATCGATGGCAAGTTCTGCAAGCAAGTTCGGGGTTCCTAATAATGAATCGAGCGCTTAAAGGGCGGCAGAGCATCCAGCATGGCTTTGCCATAGGCTTTGGTCACCAGGCGACGGTCCAGGATCACAATCTGGCCACTGTCCTGTTCCTGACGCAGCAGTCTACCACAAGCCTGCACCAGTTTCTTGGCGGTTGCCGGCACCGTCAGCTGTAGAAATGGATTGCCGCCCTGACGGCTGATGGCCTCGCTCATGGCTTCTTCCAACGGGGAGGTCGGCACGGCAAAGGGCAGCTTGGTAATGACCAGGTTGGTTAGCAGGGCACCGGGCAAATTCAGACCTTCGGCAAAGCTTTGAGTGCCAAACAAAATACTGGTTTTTTGCTGCTGCACTTGTTGCTGGTGCTGTTCGAGCAGTTGTTGCCGGGCCGCTTCACCTTGCACCAGTAGCTCAAAGCCTTGGGCTCGCAGCGCTTCAGCCACCTGATTCATCTGCCAGTACGATGCAAAAAGTACCAGGCTGGCTTGCCCGTCGGGCAGATAAGCCGGCAAGAGCTGGCACAGCTCTGCGGTATAGCCATCGGCGGTGGGTTCATGCTGCATCTTAGGCAGCAGGATTTGGCCCTGTTCGGCATAGGCAAAAGGTGACTCCACTTTCAGGGTCCGCACCCCTTCGAGCTGCTCCAGCCCAAGCTCTCGCAGTGGGTAATTAAAGGAGTTCAGCGCGGTCAGGGTGGCCGAACAAAGCACACAGGCAAAGGCTGGCCGGAACAACAAGCGCTCCAGCTGCGCCTGTACTTTAAGTGGGCTGGCACAACCTATGATGTGCGACGATGTTGGCTCGGGTTGTTCGACCCAGCGCGCTTGATAGGCTGGGCTTTGCTGAGGCTCGGCCCACAGCTGCCACAGCGCCTGTTGCTGGCTAAAGCGTTGGTCGAAGTACGACAGCTCTTGCAAGGTCGTGCTGATAGCTTTGCCCGGAAGCTGTTGCTCTGCCATTGCTTCACGCACCTTTTGATGCAGCAACTCCAGTTGATTCAGCACCTGGCGGCTCGACTTTGCCAGCGATTCCGCTTGCTGGCTCAGCAGCAGCGGCAAGGCGGCATCGGCAAAACGGTGCTGCGGTTGGTTCTGAAACCAGCTGGTGATAAAGGCCGGCAGTTGCAGTTTCACTGGCTGGTAGTCACGGCGGTAATCGTCAATCCGCTCTTGCAGTTTGATGGCGGTTTTAAGGGCTGACTCAGGCAAATTGGCCTGCATCCGCTGGCTGAATTTCAAGGCTTTTTCCAGCCAGACCTCTTGCCCCAGCAAGGGCGCACTCGCAGCTAAAAAGCTGCGGGCACTGTCCACCAGATGATGGCCTTCATCAATCACGTACACGCAGTCTTCCGGTGGTGGCAACTGAGCCGAGCCCGCTTCCAGATCGGCCAGTAAAAATGCCTGATTGGTCACCAGCACCTGGCTGCCACTGATTTCGGCGCGGGCCAGATGAAAAGGGCAGTGCTGATGCCGGCGGCTGGCGCGGTGGCAATGGTAGGGATCGGCCTGGATCTGCTGCCAGAGCGCATCCGGCACTGCAAACGGCAAGCTATCGCTATCGCCCAGCCAGTGCCGTTGCTGCCAGGCTTTAAGCAACTTGGCAGCAACGGCCTGATGTTTTGAACTGCTGTCAGGAAACAGTTCGGGTTGTTGCAGCAACTCCTGCAGACGCTCGATGCAGGCATAGCGTTGCCGGCCTTTGACCAGGCAAAACTCAAAGTCCAGCCCTGAGTGCTGCTGAAAAAAAGGCAGATCTTTGGCAACCAGCTGCTCCTGCAACGCCACGGTCGCGGTGGCGATCACCAGCGTCTTGTTGTGGGTGAGTACATAGGGAATGGCGGCCAGCAAGTAAGCCAGGGATTTACCGGTGCCTGTGCCAGCTTCGACCAAAGCGATGCGATTGTGGCGGTGGTAACTGCCGGCAATGGTATGGGCGATTTCGGCGATCAGTTGGTTTTGGCCGGGGCGTGAGCGGTAATTTGCGAGTTGTTGTTTTAACCGCTTTTGAACAAGCTGAATCTGTGTTTGTGTTTTTTTTGTAAGCATAAAGCTGCAGCAGGAGCTTGGTTTATTTATGATAACGCAGCACACAGTTTCGAGCTACGTCGGATTTCAGGGAAAGTTCATTTATTTTCTATGAATGCTTCAAGTGTAAGCTGGTCGCTTGTATGCCAATGTTTACAGTAAAATGGCTCGGTTGCGGGCGAAATTCTTGATGCTACTTTTTAGAGGTTGCGTTTAAATCCATCATTTTAAATGGTTTTTATTGATTTTTCTGTTTTCTTCCAATAATCGTGGAAGGAAAATTTGCCGGTAAAAAGTTTTAACATCTGTGGCTGAGTTAATTTCATTGCGAAAGTTCAATAAAAGGTGTTGACCCTGCAGAAAAATTACGTTTATCATCAAAGAGTGACGAACTGGGGGTTGCCCGGTTTAAGCGGAATGCCAGACGCCGAAAAGGTTTGGTCAATGTGAAAAATAGAATCACTTACTTACAGTGGTCCAGGGAGAAATACATGTATACAAATAATAAACTAAGCAAAGCTGTGCGCTTGGCCATTGCTTTTGGTGCTGCTTCTGCAACTGCTTTTACTGCGCATACCGTAGCGGCAGATGAAGAAGAATCAGCACGCGTTGAGCGTATTGAAGTTACCGGTTCACGTCTGAGAAGAACTGACTTAGAAACTGCATCACCTATTACTGTAGTAGACCGTGCTTCTATCGATGCCGGCGGCTTCCGTAACCTGGGTGAAATTTTGACAACACTGAACCAGGCGGATGCGCTGGGTTTGACCAACGTCACCAACGACACCAACGGCAACGACGGTACTCAGACCATTTCTTTGCGTGGTATTGGTTCAAGCCGTACACTGGTACTGGTTGATGGCCGTCGCTGGTTGGCATTGGGCGGTGGTCAGGTTGATATTTCTCAGATCCCAGTTGCTGCTGTTGAGCGTATTGAAGTTCTGGCTGACGGTGCATCTGCCATCTACGGTTCTGATGCCATCGGTGGTGTAATCAACATCATCACCCGCTCTGACTACGAAGGTTTCGAAATCGATGCCAGCTACGGTGGCAACTTCGAAGGTGACGGCGAAAACATGTCCTATGGCTTCAGCCTGGGTGTGTCCAATGCCCGTAGCAACTTGTTCGTCAACTTTAACCGCGTTGAACAAAGAGCTATCGGTGCCGGCGACCGTGATATCTCGGCTGTGCCTCTGGCAAACACCGACCTTTATCTGTCTGCCTTTGGTGAGTACGGTATTTTCTTTGTAGATGGTGCTTACCTTTCTCTGGATCCGTCCCGAGAAATTGCTGGTCTGGCACCAGGCGATCGTACAGCTGATGACTTCGTACTGTCTTCTGCGATTTACGGTGTCAGTGATGACTGGCCAGATACGCGTTTTAACTACGCGCCGCAAAACTACTTGATGACACCTTCAGAGCGGACCTCTGTATTTGTTAAAGCCAGCCATGAGCTGACTGACAACGTCCGTGCTTTTGGCCAGTTTACTTTCAACCAGCGTAAATCCAACACCCAGATTGCTGCTGTGCCTGTGACCAACTACTTCTCTGGTCCGCAGTGGCAGATCCCTATTGCAGCAGACAACGTATTTAACCCATTTGACACCGAGATCAACGGCTCTGGCTTCCGGATGTCTCCGGCTGGCCCACGTGACCGTTATCAGGACTACGACACCTACTTCGGTACTGTCGGCTTTGAAGGTGACTTCGAAATTGGCGATATGCCATTCTACTGGGATGTTGCCTACTCCCGTGGTGAGTCCAGCCGTCACGCCCGTGGTGAGAACTACGTGAACCTGGGTCGTCTGCGCAATGGTCTTGGTCCATCTTTCGTCAATGCCGATGGTGAGCTGCGTTGTGGTACTGCTGACGCGCCTATCGCCAACTGTGTGCCTGTCAACTTCTTCAATGGCGTGACTGGTATGACGCCAGAAATGGTTGACTACATCACCTACACTTCTCATGAAAAAACTGAAGCCCGGGTCCGCAACCTGACAGCCAACATTTCTACCGATTTGTTTGAGCTGCCAGCTGGTGTGGTCTCTATGGCGGCCGGTGTTGAGCTGCGTGAAGATTCCTTCAACAACGTACCTGATTCTGTCGTTCAATCTGGTTTGGGTTCTGATAACTTCCGTGAGACTACCCAAGGTGCGAAAAAAGCAGAAGAAGGCTACGTGGAGTTTGCTGTGCCGGTACTGCGTGACCTGCCAGGTGCCCAGAATCTGGAACTGAGTTTGGCAATGCGCTACTCCAAGTTCACCAACGATGGTTTGGTAGGCCCTAACCCTGTCACTGAGTCGTTCAGCAACAACAGTGGTAAAATTGGTTTTACCTACGTACCGTTTGAAGGCCTGATGCTGCGTGGTAACTACGCTCAGACATTCCGTGCACCTTCAGTCAGTGACTTGTTTGGTGGTGGCTCCGAGAGCTTCGGTGGTGCAACTGACTTGTGTTCTGACTCGCCTGCTGCTGGTTTTGCCTACTCACAGTTGACGCCAGAGCAGCAAGCGCGTTGTGCTGCTGTGTTTGGTATCGGCCCGGATGGCGCTCCGCAGCCAACCTCGCAAATTCGTCAGTTGGTCGGTGGTAACCCGTTCCTGCAGCCAGAAAGCGGCAACACCAAGACCTTAGGCTTTGTTTACAACCCAGATTTCATTGACGGTTTTGATATGTCAGTCGACTGGTTCAAAATCAGCCTGAAAGATGTACTGTCGTCTGTAGCGGCCAACACCATCATGCGCAACTGTATCATCGAAGCTGATGACACTGCTTGTGGTTTCATTGAACGTTCCGGTACCGGTGAAGTTCAGACCATTCGTCGTTCTTCATTCAACCTGGCCAGCGTTGAAGTGGAAGGTTTAGACCTGAGTGCTAACTACCGCTATGAAACCGACAGCATGGGTACCTTTGCTGTGCGTGTCAACAGCACCTACACCATGTCGGCCAAAACGACTCTGGGCCAGCTGTCTGAAGCACAAAGCGTAGTGGGCCGTGCCATTGGTGCCTTCGGTGGCCCAACCTGGCGTCTGCGTTCTAACATCGCTACTGTATGGCGCTACGATGATCTGGACGTGAACTGGACTATCCGTCACACCAGCAGCCTGACCGAGCCATGTGCGGCCGGTGAAGTTAACGTTGGTATCTGTAACAACATCGTTCAGAACGCCGATGGCAGCAACAATGTTGGTGATTCCTTCAACCGCATTGGTTCTGTGTTCTACCATGACGTATCGGTTGGTTATGAACTGCCTTGGAACGCCAGCGTTCGTGTAGGTGCTCGTAACGTCTTCCGTAAGGACCCACCTATCTCATTGACTGCGTTTGCGAACAGCTTCCTGCAGAACTATGACATCCCAGGTGGTGCTTACTTCATGACTTACCGTCAGCAGTTCTAAGAACTTCTCTGACCATTAAAAAAGCGGCCTGATGGCCGCTTTTTTTACAACTAAGGGTTCGACCATGCAGCAAAACGCGTTAATTTCCTTGTTGCAAAACATTTATCACCGGCAACCTGAAGCTGATGACGCTGTTATTGAGCGAGCACTGACTGAACAGGCATTTTGCCGTCAATGGTTGTTTCATTCGCTGGGCAGTGATGCTACTGAGGCAGAGCTGGCCGTGGTATTGGCGATTGCCGAACAGACGGGCCTAAAATCAGACCTAGAGCTATTGGCAACCATCTGGCAGTCGGATAATCAAACGCCAGCAGCGTTAAACCAACAAAGTTTTCAGGCTTGCATCCAGCCCTATCCGCTGTCAAGCAGTGTCTCCAATACGACGGTCGCGCTCTGGGCCTGCTTAACCCAGCCCCATCCAGCCGCTGAGCTGTCTCAGCCCATTCCTGAGATCAGGCTTGGTAAACTCAGCTCCGAAGATACAGCGGCCACCATCATTCAGCTTGCTTCGGAGAATATGGCGCAAGCAGCATTGTATGGCCCCGACAAAACCGGGGTGCGGTTAAATAGCATTCGGAATAACCAGCAAGCAATTTTATCCCTGCCTCCTACGGAGCCATTCAGCGTTTCATTGCAACGTATGATTTCCAAGGCCCTTGGCTTAGCGGTGCATCATGCAGAGCCTTTGATTGTCTATCGCTATCGACCCGGTGAAGAATACAAATGGCATTGCGACTTCATTGTGGACGCCAATGCTTCGACCCACCAAGAACTGACGATGTTTGGCCAGCGTTCTGATACCGTTATTTTTTATTTAAATGACGAATGCAGTGGCGGTGCGACCTGCTTTAAAAAATGGCAATTCAGTGTTGAGCCGAAAGCCCATAGCTTTGTCCACTTCCGTAACCTGACAGCAGATGGTCAACTAAACCAGGACTCAGTACACTGTGGTGCGCCTGTAGAATCTGGTGAAAAGTGGATTTGTACCACCTGGTACAGAACCAAGCCAATGTGGCATCGTCGTGGATTATTAACAAAAAAGGATAACTGATTATGGGCCAACTGACCGCAGGTTTTGCTGTACCCTTGTACTGGGATCAACACCCGGATCCAGCTGCAATGAATACCGCACTGACTGAGCTTTTCCACCAAAAGATGGCTCAGCCTGAGTTCACCAATCCGAATCCCTATACCGTTCGAAATGATGCCTTGTACGAAAGTCGTTTCGATCTTTTTAGCTGGCCTGAGCCGGTGATTCGCCAGTTGAGCGACTTTTGTTGCTCTCGCGTGATGCAGTGCGTTGCAGAAATCAATGGTTACGATCAGGCCACTCTGAAACGGATCCAGTTGGGGGCCGACTCCTGGTTTCATGTGACCAAAGATGGTGGTTACTTTGCCATTCATAACCACCCAATGGCCTCCTGGTCAGGGGTGTATTGCGTCAGTGACGGTGAACCGGATCCTGGCATTAAAAACAATGCACAATTAACATTTATAAATCCATTTATACAAAGTACAATGTTTGTTGATGCGGGCAATGCACAAATGAAACAGCCTTTCAGTCATGTGAGCCAAGGGTTTCAGTTGAAAGCTGGTCAGTTGGTGCTTTTTCCATCATGGTTGTTGCATGAAGTAAAAGCCTATTTTGGTCAGGGTGAACGTATTACCGTTGCATTTAATTGTTGGTTTCATATGCGCCCATAAGGGTGGTGTACTCGAAGAGGGAATTGTTATGAAGAAGTTTGGTTGGGCGATAGCGCTGTTCTTGGCCTTCTGGTCGATCACCGTCAGCGCAAAACACAGCCTGGAAGATTTTGCCCGGCATGCGCAATTTATTGATATCAAAATATCACCCAGCGGTCAGTATTTGGCCGCCACCATGCGGGGAGAAGAAGGGCGAATCGAGTTGGTTGTGCTGGATATGCAGCAAGATATGAAACCAATCTCACGTTCTGCTTTTAGTGGCAATAACTCTATTTACGATTTTAACTGGGCGAATGATGAGCGCATTGTGTTCTCGTTAAGCCGCGAGTTCGGCTCGCAGGAAGCTGCTGTGCCAACCGGTGAGTTACTTGCGATGAATGCTGATGGGACCCGTCAGCTCCCACTGTTTGGACCCAATGCCCGTGACAGAGACCTGGCGACAGCTCGCATTATTCACTGGCTGCCTGATGACCCGCGTCATATCCTGATCCAGGCACGTCCTTACTCGCGCAATGAAACCTATACCACGGTATATCGGTTAAACATCGAAACGGCTCGTAAGCGCCAGGTCGCCAGACCTCCGGTTCGTGAAGCCACCATCATCACGGATGGCAATGGTTACCCGCGATTGGCCGTTGGTGCTGATATTCGCAGAGACAATGAAGTGGTGATTGTGCATCGGGCGCCCGGCAGTCGTGACTGGCAGGAGGTCTCACGTTACGACAGCGACCAAGGTGGCTTTTCCCCTTACATTTTTCTGGCCAATGACAACGAGGTGCTTGGCATCAGCGATCGGATGACGGAGACCCGGGCCATTGTGATTTTTAATATTGAAACTGGTGACGAGCGCTTGCTGTACCACAATGAAAACGTGGATGTGGCACCTATTTTCAGTATTCGCAATGGCTTTGCCGATGAAGTCATCGGTGCTGTATCCGAATACGAAACCCTGGAGTACGAATTTTTTGACCATGTGCAAGACACCCGCTTTCGTGACGAATTAGCAGGTTTAATCAATGCCTTTGATGGCCGGAGACTGTTTCTTCGTTCGTCAACCAGAGACAATCGTTTGAGCATTGTCTCTGTCTCTTCAGAGTCCGAACCGGCTGAATTTTATTTATTTGACCGGGAAAGTAAGCAGGTCAGTTACTTGCTCAATACCCGTCCCTGGATCAATCCTGAGCACATTGCTGTTAGCCAGTCCATTGTTTATCCGGCCCGGGATGGTCAAGCCATTCATGCCATTTTGACCTTGCCAAAAGGGCAGGAAGCTAAAGATCTTCCTTTGATACTGATGCCTCATGGTGGACCTCATGGTATCAGAGACGTTTTGTTCTTTGACCCGACGGTAAAAATGTTGGCTCAACACGGTTACGCTGTCTTGCAACCCAACTTCCGCGGCTCAGGTGGTTTTGGCCGCAGCTTTCAAATTGCCGGCTACCGCAACTGGGGTACGCTGATGATTGACGACATGACCGATGGCGTGTTGCATTTAGTCGAGCAAGGGATTGTCGACAAAGGCCGTGTTTGCTCCTTTGGTGCTTCGTACGGTGGTTATGCGGCTGTGATGAGTGCCATCCGGGAGCCTGATCTCTATCAATGTGTGCTGGGTTATGTTGGAGTTTATGACCTGGAGATGTTGTACACCACTGGGGATATTCCTGAGCGGCAAAGCGGTATTAATTATCTGGAGCGGGTGATTGGTCGTGATGCTGAATCGCTGCGTGCTCAGTCACCTGTTCACCATATCGATAGGTTGAAAGCACCCGTCTTTATTATCCATGGTGAGAAAGATATGCGAGCTACCATTGATCATGCCAATGTGCTGCGTGCGGCTTTAGAAAAGCACCAGCATCCTTATGAATGGCTGGTGGAACCGAATGAAGGGCATGGTTTTTATAAACCAGAAAACAACGTTCGGCTGTGGACCCAGGTGCTTGAGTTCCTGGATAAATACCTAAATCGTTAATTTTTGTTAATCCCCCTGTTGTTTTTGGTTGTTGTGTGTTAGGTTGTAGTTGAAACAATAAGGGGGATTTATGTTAAGGACTACAGCTGTATTGGCTTCATTGCTTTTTTTGGCAGCTTGCCAATCCACAGGCGAGCGTACTGCGATGAACTCATCAGCCGGTGAAGTCGTGGATGAAGAAGGTGTACGTTATGTTTGTCGTATGGTGCGTGAGGCTGGCAGTAACCTTCGCCGACGCAGTTGCGTCACTGAAGAAGAGTTCCGATTGCGCCAGGATGATGCCAGAGATGCTTTGCGTCGAGCCGCAGCCAACGACCGTGGCCATATAGACGATAACTGACATTTCAGCTGTGGGCTGCTTTGTTTGTGCTAAGCCGCTCACAGCTTTTACAGCGTTGTTCCGCTGGATCTTTATCCAATCGCTCGTTCTCAATCCTCGCCTCACAATCACAACAAATGCCATACAAACCTATTTCCATTTGGATCAGGGCTGCCTGAACAGCTTCCAGTCGTTGACTGGGTGCCCGCAACTCAGGTGTATGCCAATGCACCAGCACCTCGGGCCAGCGCGGCAAAGGCAATTGTTGCAATTTAAGCAACAGTTGTTGGTAATCCGGGTTGGCTTGGGCGACCAGAAAATCGCTAATCTGTTGTTGCAGTTGCAACTGCTCTGCCAGCAGTCGGGTTCGAAGCTGATTCAGACGGATTGACATGGCGCACTCTGTTATTGACGAACTATATCCAGAGTATGACCAATACCAGCGTGCTGTGATCTGATGTATATCAAAGCAAGTCGCGGTTTTATCGACGCAGAGTCGCTGAATTGAAAAAGGGTTAGTGCCCGGCTTGGACTTCCGTTAGAATAATGGGTTCGATTGCAATGACTTCAGTGAGGTAGCCTGTGGCTGACGAAAATTTCCAAGAAAGCTTTAATCTTAAGCAATTTTTACTATTTCTGGTGCTTTTGGTTGTGCTGTTGCTGCAAGCACCTATTGTACGCTGGTTTCAACTGCTGGTGGCTTAATCGCTGCCAACAGTCTGGGTTCACCACGAACAGGATTACTAACGACCATGATCAACACAGCCCTTAGCGAGCAACTAAAACAAGTGATTAAAACGGTACCGGATTATCCGAAGCCGGGGATTTTATTTCGCGATGTCACCAGCCTGATGCAGGATGGGCCAGCCTTTGCCAAGGTGATCGATGCCCTGAAAAAGCACTTCGCTGAGCATCAAATTACCAAAATTGTCGGCACCGAATCACGTGGCTTTATCTTTGGTGCCCCATTGGCTTATGCCCTGGGGGTAGCCTTTGTGCCGGTACGCAAAGCAGGTAAGTTACCGCGTGAGCGCATTCAGCAGAGCTATCAGCTCGAGTACGGTGAAGATATTCTGGAATTGCATCTGGACGCGATCCAGCAGGGCGATAAAGTGCTGATGGTGGATGACTTGCTGGCCACAGGTGGTACCATAGAAGCGACGACTCAGTTGATTCGGCGCTTGGGCGGCGAGGTAACAGATGCCGCCTTTGTCATTGCCTTGCCTGAATTAGGGGGCATTGAGCGGTTGGAAAAGCTGGGTCTAAATGTGGTGTCTTTGGTGGATTACGACGGTCATTAAGCCGAGGTCGATATGAGTTATCAGGTGCTGGCACGAAAATGGCGACCCCAGCAGTTCAATGAACTGCTAGGGCAGCAGCATGTGAAGTCAGCCCTGAGCAATGCACTCAGCTCGGAACGCCTGCATCATGCTTACTTGTTTACCGGAACCCGCGGCGTGGGCAAAACCACCATTGCCCGGATTTTTGCCAAGAGCCTCAATTGTGAGCAAGGGGTGAGTGCTACCCCTTGTGGTAAGTGCAGCAGCTGCACAGAAATTGAAGCCGGGCGCTTTGTTGACTTGCTGGAAATTGACGCCGCCTCCCGTACCAAGGTCGAAGACACCCGCGATCTACTGGACAATGTGCAGTACGCGCCAACCCGTGGGCGCTTTAAAGTCTATCTGATTGACGAAGTGCACATGCTGTCCAGGCACAGTTTTAATGCCCTGCTAAAAACATTGGAAGAGCCGCCGCCACATGTGAAGTTTTTACTGGCGACCACGGATCCGCAAAAGCTCCCGGTCACGGTGTTGTCGCGCTGCTTGCAATTTAGTTTAAAAGCCTTAACCGATGCCGAGATCCAGCAGCAACTGCAAATGGTGTTGCAGCACGAGCAGGTTCAGGCTGAAGTCGAAGCCTTGAGCTTGCTGGCCAAAGCCGCCCGGGGCAGTGTACGGGATGCACTCAGCCTGACCGACCAGGCCATAGCCCAAACCAATGGTCAGATCACTGCAGCTTCGGTGCGGGATATGCTGGGCTTATTGCCACAGCATTGGGGACAACGGGTATTGGATACGCTGTTGCAGCAGGATGTTGCAGCGCTGCGCCAACAACTCGATGCCTTGATGCTGCAAAGCAGTCAGCCCGAATTAGTGCTGGACGATCTGCTGGCCCTGCTGCACTTTGCCGCTATCTGCCAGTTTCAACCCGAAGCGGCTGCGTTGGCCGACGAGCAAGCCGCCTATGTCACGGAGCTTGCTGCCAGTCAGGATGCTGAAACCCTGCAGCTGCACTATCAGCTGTTAATCTCTGGCAAGAAAGAGCTGCCTTTTGCGCCCGATGTGCGAGCTGGCCTTGAAATGGCATTGCTGCGCGCTTTGCTGTTTGTGCCGGCAACATCTGAGCAAGCGGCTCAGCCCCCCGTCACTCGCAGCGGCCTCGGCGCGACAGTCGGCCGGGAGCCTGCAGCAAAAAAGCCTGAAGCCATTGGCAGCCAGGCTGTCAGTGGCAAAATGGATGAGCTAATAGCGGCAGAGCGGGTTACTGAGCCGGCTGCAGAGCTTGTTGACGTCCCGCAGAGCGAGCTTTTAACCGATACCGTCAACGACACTGTGTCCGATTCGGCGGCACAAGCTACTCCACAGTCAGAACTCACAACTGCTGCAGCGAATGCGGGTAAAGTGCTAGCGATTGACCCCATTACCGCCAGCATTATCGCGCGCCGTGGTCTTGATGCCCGCTTGCCAGAGCAAGCAACTGCGCAGTCCATGCCAGCTTTGCCAGAGCCACCTAAGCAGGCTGCGGCAGATAGAGCAGAAGCCCTGGCCACTGAAGCAAATGCACATCAGGAGCAAGCTACTAAGACGGCTGCTGCCGAGGCAACAACTGCCAGGTCGCCTGAAGCCTCTTTTGAAGCAATACCGTCGGCAGCCAAGCCAGTGCAAACCAGTCAGGCCGCTGAGCCAGCTTCTTCTGCAGCCCCCGGTTTGGCTGAATCAACCAGCGAGCAAGGTGAACCTATACCTGTCAGTACCGCTGTAGAGTCATCTCCAGCCCCATTAATAGCGGAAGGAGCAGCCCAGCAGTTGCTGGCCAAGCCATTGGATGCAACTGGCTTTGAGTGTCGTCATGCTCACCAGGTTGATGGCTGGGCGCAGGCGATTGAGCAGTTGCAAGCCGGGGGCTTGTACCGTTTGTTTTTGATCAATGCGGTTCCAAAGGTGCAGGGCGACCAGGTGCAGCTGACGGTCGCTGAGAGTGAGCGGCATTTGGATAAACCCGAGTTCCGGGCACGCATCGTGCAACTGGTGATGCAGGCTTTTCCCGGCACCTCGAGCGTTGCTATTGATTATCAAGCCGAGGTACCCGATTGTCCGCGTGCTATCCAGCAGCGGCTGGATGAAGCGCGTCGATGTTATGTCGCGGACTTGATGGAGCACGACGCTGTGGTGCAAAGCTTACGTCAGAGCCTGTCTGCGGAGTTGATCCCAGATAGCCTGGTGGTCAATTAACTTCATTTTGTGTATGCTGCGCGCATTGCAAGCGGCATCAATAACAGGAGACAAAGCATGTTTAAAGGCGGAATGGGCAATATGATGAAGCAGGCGCAAGCCATGCAGGAAAAAATGCAGAAAGTGCAGCAGGAAATTGCCAATATGGAAGTGACCGGTGAAGCAGGAGCGGGCATGGTGAAAGTCACCATGACGGGTTCGCATCAGGTTAAACGAGTGCACCTGGACGACAGTCTGATGGAAGACGACAAAGAAATGCTGGAAGATCTGATTGCAGCCGCCACCAACGATGCGGTGCGTCGGGTCGAAGAAACCAACCGCGAAATGATGGCTCAGGTTGCCGGTGGCATGCAATTGCCGCCTGGTTTTAAAATGCCATTCTAACCGGAAGTATTCGGATGTCCGCTCAGACCCCCTTGCTGCAGCAGTTGATTGAGGCATTAAAAGCCTTACCTGGTGTTGGCCCGAAAACAGCACAGCGTATGGCGTTTCAACTGCTGGAGCGCAACCGGGAGGCCGGTAACAAACTGGGCAAGGCGCTGTTGGCAGCGATGGATGGTATTGGTCATTGCCAGAGCTGCCGTACCTTCAGCGAGCAACCACTCTGTGGTATTTGCCAGGACCCAGCGCGTAGCCAATCCCCGCTGCTTTGTGTGGTGGGGTCGTCGGCGGACATGCAGGCCATTGAGCAGACCGGCCAGTTCGATGGCCGTTACTTTGTGTTGATGGGGCAGCTCTCCCCACTCGATGGCATTGGCCCGGCTGAACTGGGGCTGGATCAGTTGGAGCAGCGGCTGGCTGCCGGTGGTATTGACGAAGTGATTCTGGCCACCAACCCCACAGTAGAAGGCGATGCTACGGCTTACTACCTGTCTGAACTGTGCCAGCGGCATCATGTGGCGGTGTCGCGTTTGGCGCAAGGGGTTCCGTTCGGTGGTGAGCTGGAATACCTGGATGGCTCCACCTTGTCGCACGCTTTTAGTGGCAGAAAACGTCTTTAGCGCTTGAAATTCAGCGCATCTCTCCCCATATACCCATCATTCCTGCCGGCTCTGCCGGCGACTTGAACGTGCAGTTTGTGCATCAAGCACCAACTGTTGTCTACCGATGATTTCAGAGGACTTTGTTGCTATGGCTGAGACAGCACAAAAGCAAACCCATGGTTTTCAGGCTGAAGTAAAGCAATTGCTGAACCTGATGATCCACTCCTTGTACTCCAATAAAGAAATTTTCCTGCGTGAGCTGGTATCCAACGCATCCGATGCCGCCGATAAACTGCGTTTTCTGGCATTATCAGAGCCAGGCTTGTATGGCGATGATGGTGAATTGCGGGTTCGGATCAGCATGGATAAGGATGCGAAAACACTGACCATCAGCGACAACGGCATCGGCATGACCGAACAAGAGGTCAAAGAGCATCTGGGAACCATCGCCAAATCTGGCACCAAAGAATTTTTTGCCCAGCTGTCCGGTGATCAAAGCAAAGATTCCAAGCTGATAGGTCAATTTGGTGTCGGTTTTTACTCGGCCTTTATTGTGGCCGATAAAGTGACGGTGCGTACCTTAAAGGCCGGCGCTGACGCCAGTCAGGCGGTGGAGTGGGAGTCGGCCGGTGAAGGCGAGTACAGCCTGGCACCGTGCAAAAAAGAAGGCCGTGGTACCGACATTATTTTGCACCTGCGTGAAGGGGAAGAGGAGTTCCTGGAAAAATACCGGGTCCAGTCCATCATTACCAAGTACTCGGATCACATCAGCATTCCGGTCGAAATGTGGCAGGAAGAACAAGCCGAAGTCAAAGGTGAGTCGGAAGAAGACACTATTCCGGCTAAGCCTGCGCACTGGCAAGCCATCAACAAGGCGACTGCGCTCTGGACCCGGGATAAGTCCGATATCAGTGACGAAGAGTACCAGGAGTTTTACAAGCACATCTCCCACGACTGGACCGAGCCGATGAGCTGGAGCCACAACAAAGTCGAAGGCAGCACCAACTACACCAGCTTGTTGTACATCCCGAAAAAAGCACCTTTTGATCTGTGGAATCGCGAAGCCCGCCATGGCTTAAAGCTGTACGTGCAGCGCGTCTTTATCATGGACGATGCCGAAGAGTTTATGCCAAGTTACTTGCGTTTCTTCAAAGGCTTGCTGGACTCCAGCGACTTGCCACTGAACGTGTCCCGTGAAATTCTGCAAGATACCAAGGTCACCCAGGCACTACGTAAAGGCTGTACCAGCCGCGCTCTGAAAATGATGGAAAAGCTGGCCAAGGACAGCGAGCAGTACCAGCAGTTTTGGGATGAATTTGGTCAGGTGCTGAAAGAAGGCCCGGCTGAAGACATGGTGAACAAAGAGAAAATTGCGGCTCTGCTGCGCTTTGCTTCCACCCACAACGACGACAGTGTGCAGAATGTTGCCCTGAGCGATTATCTGAGCCGGATGAAAGAAGGCCAGGATGAAATTTACTACCTGGTGGCCGATAATTTTGCTGCGGCCAAGCACAGCCCGCATTTGGAAGTATTCCGTAAGAAAGGCATCGAAGTGTTGTTGCTGTCGGATCGCATCGATGAGTGGTTGATGCAGCATCTGACCGAGTTTGAGCAGAAAAAATTCCGCTCTGTGGCCAAAGGTGGCCTGGATTTGTCCAAACTGGACGATGAAGCCGACAAAGAAGCGCAGCAGCAAACCGAAGAAGCCTTCGCCAGTGCCGTAGAGCGCTTTAAAACGGCTTTGGGTGAGCAAGTCAAAGATGTCAAAGTTAGTCACCGTCTGACCGATAGCCCAGCTTGTGTGGTCACGGATGAGTTTGATATGAGCACGCAGATGATGAAGCTGATGGAATCGGTGGGACAGAAGGTACCCGAGGTGAAGCCGATCTTTGAAATCAATCCTGAACACGAGTTGGTCAAGCACATTGCCGACGAGCAGGACGAAAGTCGCTTTAAAGAGTGGGCCGAAGTGCTGCTGGAGCAGGCCTTGTTGGCTGAGCGTGGCAGTCTGAAAAACCCCGCGACCTTTGTTGGACGACTGAACAAGCTGCTGCTGTCGCTGACTAAGTAGTACCATTCTTAAAGGCGGGCACTAACGCAGCGCTGAACAAAAACCGAGCTCTTGGCCGACTAAAGTCGTAACCAAAACGAAAAACACCAGCGGATATGCTGGTGTTTTTTTAGCTGCCGCGTGAGCCCTTGGGTGCCTGCATTCGACCAAAGGCCAACAGTGCAGCAGGCATCCTTTTGTCACCGGACAAATTTCTTGTTTCAACTGCGCCATTGTGTAAAGATCCGGACAGTCCATTTTTTGAAAAATTAAGAACACATGAGGGTGTTGTATGCGGATTATTTTGTTGGGTGCCCCTGGTGCCGGTAAGGGGACTCAAGCTCAGTTTCTGATGAACAAGTTTGGCATCCCGCAAATTTCAACCGGTGACATGCTGCGCGCTGCTATTAAAGCGGGTACGGAGATGGGCCTGGCTGCCAAGCAAGTGATGGATGCAGGCCAACTGGTGTCCGATGACATCATCATTGGCTTGGTGAAAGAGCGCATTGCAGAGCCGGATTGCGCCAAAGGCTTTTTATTGGATGGCTTTCCGCGCACCATTCCGCAGGCAGAAGCCATGGATGCACACGGCATTGCCGTTGATCATGTGATTGAGTTTGATGTGCCGGATGATGTGATTGTGGAGCGGATGGCGGGGCGTCGTGTTCACCCAGCTTCTGGCCGTGTTTACCATCTGGTGTACAATCCACCAAAAGTTGCAGGCAAAGACGATGCCACCGGTGAAGAGCTGGTGATTCGGGCCGATGATACCGAAGAAACCGTCCGTAAGCGTCTGGCGATTTACCATGATCAGACCAAGCCACTGGTTGACTTTTACCGCGCAGCGGCAGCTGCTGGCAAAACGCGTTATCACCACCTGGATGGCACCCAAAAAGTCGATGCCATTGCTGCGCAACTGACCACCTTGCTTGCATAAAGCAGTTTGACAGAAAAAAGCGATGCTCAGGGCATCGCTTTTTTGTTTTACCCTTCGGCTAGCATGGTGTTCAGTGCGGCCAATACCGCGTCGTAATCCGGCTCGTTGGCCAGTGTTTGCACTTGCTGCAGGTAGCGAATTACCCCCTTGGCATCAATCAGGATGACGGTGCGTGCCAGCAGCCCCATATCTTTAATCAGTAGACCATAGTTGCTGCCAAAGTCTCGCCATACTGCATCGGACAGCACCTGCAACTGATCCACCGCTTCTTGCTCGCAAAACCGCCGCTGAGCAAATGGTAGATCGGTACTGATAGTCAGCATCACCACCTCGTCGGGCACATTGGCAACCTCCTGGTTAAAACGTCTGGTTTGCAATGAGCAGGTTCCGGTATCAATACTTGGCACCACACTGATCAGCACGGGTTTGCCCGCGAAGTCTTGCAATGCAACCGGACGAAATTGCTGATCCACCACACGAAAATCAGGTGCTTGCTGACCCACTTCCACCGGATGCCCTTGCAGCACTACGCGTTGGTCGCCTGCTCGGATATCACTTAACCTGCTGGGTAGCTGAGCAGTCAGATCAATGGCATGGCAACTGCCCGCTAACAAAGCACTGCCGAGCAAAAGGGGTAAATAAAAGGACGTTGTTTTCATTGTCGGTACCTCGCAAACTCAGGGTTAAGGTAAGATGGCTATTTATCCATTGAGCGTATAAACTATAAACAAACCAGCATAATAACGAACGGCCTATGATCCCTGCTGTAGTAATTTGTGATGACTCCAACCTGGCTAGAAAGCAAATGGCGCGCTGTTTGCCAGACAGTTGGCAGTCGCGCATTCAATTTGCTGCCCATGGGGCTGAAGCTCTGCAACTTATCAAGTCCGGCACGGTCGATCTGTTGTTTTTGGATCTGAATATGCCGGTGCTGGATGGTTATCAGGTACTGGCCGCACTCAAAGAAATGCAATCCAGCATTAAGGTAATCGTTGTCTCTGGTGATGTCCAGCCGGAAGCCTATGAGCGGGTGATGAAACTGGGAGCGGCAGATTTTGTCAAAAAACCGGTCGATGTTAATAAAATCAGTGCTCTGTTGGATACTGTCGCTGCTGAACACCAGGCTGAGGCAAAGGGCTCCATGCCACCTAAGCCAGCCCTCACCCAGCGAATTGAGGTGGATGCAGAGTTGCGCGATGTGTTTCAGGAAATCACCAATGTTGCTATGGGGCAGGCTGGTGATCTGCTGGCGCGTTTACTCAATGTCTTTGTGAAACTGCCGATTCCCAATGTCAATCTAATCGAGGTCAGTGAGCTGCATATGGCGCTTGCTTCGGTTGAAGACGAAAGCAGCACTTCCGCCGTTTGTCAGGGCTTTATTGGTGGCGGCGTATCGGGAGAAGCGTTGCTTATTTTAACCGACTCCAGCTTCAAAGACGTGGCTCGCTTAATGAACTACCATGGTAAGTTGACGCATCAGGTTGAGCTGGAACTCTTGATGGACATTGCCAATATTCTGATTGGTTCGGTGTTAAAAGGCTTGTCAGAACAACTGGATATGGGTTTTAGTCAGGGCCACCCTGTGGTACTGGGCCAGCATGCTGCGGTCAGTGAGCTGATTAAAGCCAATGCTGGCCGCTGGCGTAAAACCCTGGCGATAGAAATCAGCTATGGCATCGAAAACTACGACATTATGTGTGATCTACTGTTGCTCTTTACCGAAGACAGTGTCAAAACTTTAAAAAATAAAGTCGCCTTTTTATTGGAAGATTAGTTATGACGGATGCCCAGGTCGAAGTCTCAGAAATTCACTGGCTGATGGACATGTTCCAGACGGTGGATGTAGGCTTGGTGGTGCTGAACTGCGACTACCGCATTCAGGTATGGAACGGCTTTATGGAAAGCCACAGTGGCTTGAGTCCCCGTCAGGTGCGCGATCGTTACTTGTTCGATCTTTTCCCTGAGATTGATGAAGATTGGCTCAGACGCAAGTGCGATCCTGTGGTGCTGTTAAAAAACCGTGCTTTTACCATCTGGGAGCAGCGACCTTACATCTTTAAATTCCGCAATTATCGTCCCATTACCGGCGCAGCCGACTTTATGTACCAGAACAGCACCATTTTTCCGTTAAGCAATACCCGGGGCGATGTGACCCATCTGTGTTTGATTATTTACGACGTGACCGATGTGGCAGTGAGCCGGTTAGAGCTGGAATCGATGAATCATCGTTTGCATCAGCTTTCCAAAACCGATTTTTTAACTCAGCTGCACAATCGCGGCAGTTGGGAAAATGCCCTGGTGCAAGAATACAAACGCATTAAACGTCATGCCCATGTCAGCAGTTTGCTGATGATCGATATTGATCACTTTAAACGGGTTAACGACGATTATGGCCATGCTGCTGGCGATGAGGTGATACGCGAAATTGCCCGGTTGGTGAAGCGTAACCTGCGCGAGACCGATATTGCAGGCCGCTATGGCGGCGAAGAGTTTGCGGTCTTGTTGGTGGACACGCCGGAAGTACAAGCCGTGTACTTTGCCGAGCGCTTGCGCAAGTCGGTGGAAAAAACACCGGTGCAGCATCATGATCTGCAAATCCAATGCACGGTCAGTATTGGCATTGCTGAATCCAACCCTGCGATGGAAGAGCACCGCCAATGGCTCGAGTTGGCCGACAAAGCCTTGTATTCCTCCAAAGCCAATGGCCGTAATCAGGTCACATTGGCCAGCGAAATGAAAGAGTAAATTTAATTAGTGCCTGTCTTGGCGACTCCGTGAAGCGGCATCATAAAGCATCCGGGCAGCGGCACAGCTCTGTGATAGTGCCGTCTTCTTGTTGCTGCTCCAGACAGACCTGAAAGCCCCACAGGCGATGCAGGTGCTTCATGACCTCCTGAGTGCTTTGGGGCTCCAGAGGGATGCCTCGTTGTGGCACATACCGGAGAGTCAAGGAGCGATCGCCACGCACATCCACGTTGTAAACCTGGATATTGGGCTCCAGCAAACTCAGGTTGTACTGCGCGGATAGCATCTGGCGAATTTGCTGATAGCCTTGCTGATTGTGAATGGCTGCCACTTCCAAACTGGGATCCTTGCTGTCATCGACAATGGCAAAGAGGTGAAAATCCCGAATCACTTTGGGTGACAAATACTGGCTGATAAAGCTTTCATCTTTGAAGTTTTGCATGGCAAAGTGCAGGGTTTCCAACCAGTCGGAGCCGGCAATGTCCGGGAACCACTCCCGATCTTCGGTTGTAGGCGTTTCACAGATGCGGCGCAAATCGGTGAAGATCGCAAAGCCCAGCGCATAAGGATTGATGCCGGAATAGTGTGGGCTGTTGTAGGCAGGTTGCGATACTACATTGGTATGGGTGTGTAAGAACTCCATCATAAAGCGTTCGCTGACCACACCTTCATCGTACAGATGCTGCAAAATGGTGTAATGCCAAAAGGTGGCCCAGCCTTCATTCATCACTTGAGTTTGTTTTTGCGGATAAAAGTATTGTGAGATTTTCCGCACAATGCGCACCAACTCACGCTGCCAGGGCTTAAGCAGTGGGGCGTTTTTTTCAATAAAGTACAGAATGTTTTCTTGCGGCTCGGATGGAAATCGCTTGTTGCGCTCAATTTCGGTAACTGGTTTGGTTGGGATGGTACGCCAGAGATCATTGACCTGAGACTGCAGATAGGCTTCGCGCTCTTCCTGGCGTTTTTGTTCTTCTTCCAGTGAAATCTTCTGCGGCCTTTTGTAGCGGTCGACCCCGTAATTCATCAGGGCATGGCATGAATCCAGCACTTCTTCGACCTCAGCAATGCCGTATTTTTCCTCGCAGCGGCTGACGTAACCTTTGGCGAATAGCAGGTAATCAATGATCGATGAGGCATCGGTCCAGGTTTTAAACAGGTAGTTGTTTTTAAAAAAAGAGTTGTGCCCATAGCTGGCATGGGCCATCACCAGGGCTTGCATGGTAATGGTGTTTTCTTCCATTAAGTAAGCAATGCAAGGATCGGAGTTAATGACTATTTCGTAGGCCAGCCCCATGTAGCCACGCTTGTAGTTCTGCTCGGTTTGAATAAACTTCTTGCCGTAAGACCAGTGATGATAGCCCAGCGGCATACCAATGCTGGAATAGGCGTCCATCATTTGCTCGGCCGTGATGACTTCAATTTGGTTTGGATAGGTGTCCAAACCGTAATGCCGGGCTACCCGGGCTATTTGCTGATGGTAAGACTCCAGCAATTCAAAAGTCCAGTCCGGTCCATCGGACAAGGGTTCTGTTTTAGGCTGTGCTTTGGCCATACCACTACCTCCGCTGCATCATTATGCTGCTTGCTTTTTAAAAAGCTCTCGAAACACCGGGTAGATATCGGCTTGCTCCCGGATGTGCTGGATAGCAAAGTTTTCAAACTGTGGCAGCAAGGTCTCATACTGTTGCCACAGACTTTGATGGGCCCGGGTAGTAATCTCGATGTAGGCGTAATAGCGGACCAGTGGCAACAACTGACTTCGCATGATTTGCTGACACAAGGGACTGTCATCGGTCCAGTTGTCGCCATCGGACGCCTGGGCACCGTAGATGTTCCACTCTTCCGGGTTGTAACGCTGGCTGATAATCTCATGCATCAGCTTTAAGGCGCTGGAGACGATGGTGCCGCCGGTCTCCTGCGAGTAGAAAAACTCCTGCTCATCCACTTCTTTGGCCTGGGTATGGTGTCGAATGTAGACCACTTCGACGTTTTTGTAGCTGCGGGTTAGGAACAAATACAACAAAATATAAAAGCGTTTGGCCATGTCTTTGGTGGCTTGATCCATTGAGCCGGATACATCCATCAGGCAAAACATCACGGCTTTGCTGGTTGGTTCCGGACGCTTTTGGTAATTGCGATAGCGCAAATCAAAGCTGTCGATGTAGGGGACGGCGGCAATGCGCTGTTTGAGCTCGGCAATTTGCTCGGCCAGTAGTTTCAGTTGATGCTGATCAGGCACCGGAGCCTGCTCCAGGGCTTGCTGCTGTGCTTCAAGCTCCGCCAGCTCGCGTCTTTTGTCTGCCGACATGGCGATGCGCCGTGCTAACGAGCCACGGAGTGAGCGAACAATATCAATGTTGCTGGGAACACCTTCGGCCCGGTAACCGGCCCGGACCTGTTTGTACTGCACCAACTTATCCAACTGATTCTTTTTCAGGTTAGGCAGTTCTAAATCTTCAAACAACAGGTCCAGATACTCGTCCTTGGAAATGGAAAAGACAAAGTCATCTTCACCTTCGCCATCGGCGCTGGCATCGCCTTTACCGCTGCCCTGACCGCCACCACCATCCGGGCGTTTAATCCGGTCACCCTGGCTGAACTGATCGTTGCCAGGATGGACGATTTCGCGCCGGCCGCCTTTGCCGTGGTGCAACATCGGTTCGGTGATGTCTTTGCTTGGGATGGTGATGCTCTCACCGCTGTCAATGTCGGTGACACTGCGTTTGCTGATGGCATCGGATACTGCCTTTTTGATCTGCTGTTTGTAACGCCGCAAGAAGCGCTGCCGGTTGACAGCACTTTTGTTCTTGCCATTCAGTCGTCGATCAATAAAGTGCACCATACTACCTCCGGTACCGTGTTTATTGCGATTTACGCACCCGCAGGTACCATTCTGACAGCAGCCGGACCTGTTTGCGGGTATAGCCTTTCTCCATCATGCGGTTGACAAAGTCATCGTGCTTTTTCTGATCCTCTGTCGATGTTTTGGCGTTGAATGAAATTACTGGCAGCAACTCTTCGGTGCTGGAGAACATTTTTTTCTCAATCACCGTCCGCAGTTTTTCGTAGCTGGTCCACACCGGGTTCTTGCCATTGTTTTTCGCTTTGGCCCGCAGCACGAAATTGACAATCTCATTGCGAAAATCCTTCGGATTGCTGATGCCAGCCGGCTTCTCAATTTTTTCCAGCTCTGCGTTCAGCGCGGCCCGATCGAACAACTGGCCGGTTTCGGGATCCCGGTATTCCTGATCCTGGATCCAAAAATCGGCATAGATCACATAGCGGTCAAAGATGTTTTGTCCGTACTCGGAGTAGGACTCCAGGTAGGCGGTTTGTATTTCTTTGCCAATAAACTCGACATATTTTGGGATCAGATAGCCTTTCAGGTGCTCCAGCAGACGCTCGGCCATATCGGCCGGAAACTGTTCGCGCTCAATCTGCTGCTCCAGCACGTAGAACAAATGGACCGGGTTGGCGGCCACTTCGGTGGAGTCGAAGTTAAAGACCCGCGACAGGATTTTAAAGGCAAAGCGGGTTGATAGCCCGGTCATGCCCTCATCCACCCCGGCATAATCGCGGTACTCCTGATAGGATTTGGCTTTGGGATCGGTGTCTTTTAAGCTTTCGCCATCGTACACCCGCATTTTTGAGTAGATGCTGGAGTTTTCCGGCTCTTTTAACCGGGACAGCACCACAAACTGGGCCAGCGACGACAAGGTACCCGGCGCGCATGGGGCATCCCGCAGCTCGGAATGATCAATAAGTTTGTGGTAAATGTTTTGCTCTTCGGAGACCCTTAAGCAGTAAGGCACTTTGACGATGTAGACCCGGTCAAGAAAGGCTTCGTTGTTTTTGTTGTTTTTAAAGGTTTGCCATTCCGATTCGTTGCTGTGTGCTAATATCATGCCGTCAAAGGGCAGAGCGGCCAGCCCTTCGGTGCCGTTGTAGTTGCCCTCCTGGGTTGCGGTCAGCAATGGGTGCAGCACCTTGATGGGAGCTTTAAACATCTCAACAAACTCCATCAGGCCCTGATTGGCACGGCACAGAGCGCCGGAATAGCTGTAGGCATCTGGATCATGCTGGGCAAAGTGCTCCAGTTTGCGGATATCGACTTTACCGACCAGGGCAGAGATGTCCTGATTGTTTTCATCGCCAGGCTCGGTTTTGGCAATGGCAATTTGATTCAAAATCGACGGATGCCGCTTGACGACCCGGAACTGGCTGATATCGCCATTGAACTCGTGCAGGCGCTTGCTGGCCCAGGGCGACATGATGGTGGAAAGGTAGCGGCGCGGGATGCCAAACTCGTCGGCCAGCAGTTGGCCATCCTCATCGGCATCGAACAGGCAAAGCGGATGATCGTACACCGGCGAGCCTTTTAAATAATAAATGGGCACTTGCTGCATCAGGTACTTGAGCTTTTCGGCCAAAGAGGATTTACCACCACCGACCGGGCCCAGCAAATACAAGATTTGCTTCTTTTCTTCCAGCCCCTGAGCCGAGTGTTTCAGGTAAGATACGATTTGCTCAATGGCCTCTTCCATACCATAAAAATCGGCAAAAGCCGGATAGCGATGGATCACCCGGTTGGAAAACAAACGACTTAATTGGGGATCTTGCGAGGTATCCACTTGCTCGGGCTCACCAATGGCAAGCAACAAGCGCTCAGCCGCACTGGCAAAACAGCTGCGGTCGGTTTTGCACAATTGCAAAAACTCCTGAATGCTGTATTCCTCTTCCTTGGTGGCTTCGTATCTGGACTTAAAGTGCTCAACAATGCTCATACGCACCTCCGATCAGCGAACGAAAAAATGGAAAGCCGTTACCTTAAGGTTAGACACTAAAAAGTGGATTCGCTCAGAATTCATCGAAAAAAGATGCATTTAATCGAGTGCAAAAATGACTGCGGGGTGTGCTTTTGTGTACGCTGCTGGCGAACCGGGAACAAAAAAAGCCCGGTCAGCTGACCGGGCTTGGGGGTAACTGCGCTGCGTTAGCCGGCAAAGTTTTTGCTGGCAAAGTCCCAGTTCACCAGTGCCCAGAAGGCATCCAGGTAAGTTGGGCGGGCATTGCGGTAATCGATGTAGTAAGCATGTTCCCACAAGTCGACAGTCAGTACTGGCGTCAGGCCATCGTGGGCCAGTGGGGTGTCGGCATTGCTGGTGTTGACAATATCCAGGCTGCCATCGGCCTTTTTAACCAGCCAGGTCCAGCTGGAGCCAAAGTTGTTAACCGCTTTGTCGTTAAAGGCGGCTTTAAAGTCGGCAAAAGAGCCCCACTTGGCGTTGATGGCATCGGCCAGCGCACCGGCTGGTTCACCGCCACCGTTCGGGCTTAGGCAGTGCCAGTAGAAGGTGTGGTTCCAGACTTGTGCTGCATTGTTGAAGATACCACCCTCAGATGTACGAACAATGTCTTCCAGCGATTTGCCAGCATAGTCCGTGCCTTCAATCAGACCATTCAGTTTGACGACGTAGGTATTGTGGTGTTTGCCATAGTGATACTCCAGCGTCTCAGCAGAGATATGTGGAGCCAGCGCATCTTTCGCGTACGGCAGGGCAGGTAGTTCAAAAGCCATTTTTATTCTCCATTCACGTTGTTAAGTGTGTCTGCACCGGGTAGACTACAATACCCGAGTAAAATACTCAAGTTTTAACCCCTTGATCTCAACGGCTAGCGGCAAAGGCCAGCCAAGAGGCTATCAAGCGTTCAGCCATTCGCTGTTGGCGATTGCAGCCACGCTTATTGCTGCTTTCTAAATTGGGTCTGCTGGTGGAAAAACAAGGGGGACCAGAGGAATTCGCACCGGGAACAAGGTACAATAGGTGCAACGCTATAATCAGATGAGGACATGTTATGGAAACGCTGGATAGAATCAAACAGCAAATCGCTGAGAACCCCATTCTGTTGTATATGAAAGGCTCACCCAAGCTGCCTAGCTGTGGCTTTTCTGCCCAGGCGGCCCAGGCCCTGATTAGCTGTGGTGAACAGTTTGCCTTTGTCGATATTTTGCAGAACCCGGATATACGCGCGGAGCTGCCAGCTTATGCCAACTGGCCGACCTTTCCACAGCTGTGGGTTGAGGGCGAGCTGATTGGTGGTTGCGACATCATTCTGGAAATGTTTCAGCGCGGTGAGCTGCAGCCGTTAATCAAAGAAACGGCGGCCAAGTTTGCGCAAAACGAACCGGCTTCAGAGTAAAAAGTGTGAAAAAGATCGTCCAGAGCAAGCTCTGGACGATGATTAAACTGGGGTGAAATCAGACGCTAATGCGTAAAGGCAGGGCCGAAGCCGGAACTCCATAAAATGGCGGTACCAGCCAGCACACAGACCAGCAACACCAGACCACAAGTCACCACCGAGCTGGCATAAATGAAACCGCGTTCTTCAGGGATGTGCATCAGTATCGGCACTCCGATGTACAGCAGGTACACGGAATACGCCAAACCAATCAGACCAACCACCATCACAAACCATAGCTCTGGGTAGAAGGCTGCGAAGCCGACCATAAAGAGTGGTGTTGAGGTGTAAGCGGCGAGCTCCAGCGTTTGGGTGTATGTCGGCTCAGACCCAAAGGTATGGGCCATCCAATGTGCCAGGAAGGCCAGAGCAAAGACACCTGCAATCAATGCAAAGTACATCGCAACCGACAGCATCAAAGCACTGTCCGGGGTAAGCTTCATAGTATCACCCACACCGATACTCCAACCGATATGGACGGAAGAGTAATAGGCACAGATGGAGGGGATCAGCGCAATAATCAAAATGTGCGCCAGGCTGTAACGAAAACTTTCATGGCGCTGGTCGATGGTATGCCACTCTTCTTTCGGGTGGGCATAGAGTCCCCATAGGTGGTTCAATATCATAATTATTATCCTTTACACTGCCTACGTCTTGAGCAAATGGCTCATTGGTACCAATCGGGCTATACCAGACTACCTCATTGGTATAACTCAGTTATGGCCAAATTTGAGGCAGCCGTCAAGTCATGTTGCACAAAATTTGATCCGGATCAGGCTGGCATGCACTTCGGCTGGTTGTGCTGTGTTTAAAACGGTATAATGGTGGTTTTTCTGGCTGCTGTTGTATCCGATGAAACCTGCTGAGCTTGCTGCCTTACTAAGCCCCATCCATCAATTTTTGCACTGCCGTACTCCCGAGTCTTGGTTGGCATGGGCTGCCTTGCCAGCGCAGTTACCGGCACTGCTGATTGATCACATGCATTGCGAGTTAAAAGCCGCACAAAGTGCTGCCTTGCTGATCCGCCGTTACGCCACCGATGATGCTTCGGCCAAAGCCTTGCTGGCCTGGTTGAAACCCTACGAGGACTTTGTTTACCGCAAAGTGGGTGATGGTCAGTTTCATCAGCGCAAAAATGACTTGATTGGTGAGCTCAGTGCCAAAGGCGCTGAGCCCTGGCAGCAGCAAGTGCTGGATAAAATGGTACGGCTTATTAAAGAGGAGCTACACCACTTTGAGCAGGTGCTCGATTTTATCCGTCAGCGTGCTATTGCCATTGAACCGCTCAGTGCTGCTGGTTACGCGTCGGGGTTGTTGCGGCATGTGCGCAGCCGGGATCCAGCCATGCTGGTGGATAAACTCATTATTGGCGCCTTGATTGAAGCCCGCTCCTGCGAGCGCTTTGCCGCATTGGCACCGCGACTCGATCCTGAGTTGCAACGCTTTTACATCTCTTTGCTGCGCTCAGAAGCCCGGCACTATCAGGATTACTTGCAGCTGGCTGCGGACATTAGCCCCGAGCCCATTGAGCCAAGAGTGCAGCAATTGGCAGCCATTGAAGCCCAATTGATTTTGCAACCGGATGCATCCTTTCGTTTTCACAGTGGCGTGCCAGCTGCCTTGCTTGAAAAATAACCAATCTTTGATTAAGCTTAGCTTCAGCATCGATGGATTAAGATGCTTCTATACGCTACCGGTGAAGGAGATACACCATGAATGCATTGCCACAACCGCAAGAAAGAGCACGCAGCTCAAACCAACCCAAAGACAGCTACCAACCAAGCCGCCGTCACTTCGGTGAGGCACCCTCCTTATTGGCTGGGAATAAACCTTTCAGTGAGCGCCCCGAGCTGGAACCAACGGCTGTTCTTGGCTACAACTAGCGCCACAGTTCCGACGGTTGGTTGCTGTAGGGCAGGGAGCTAGAGCTCTTCGAAATACAGTTGCCAGTCGTCGGCACTGACTTTCAGGTAGCTGGCCTGCTGGTACCAGTCGCCCAGCACATACCGCTTGCCGTCGCCTTGAGCTAAGGATACCTGGTGGATCTTGGGCCGGTGGGTATGACCGTGGATCAGATGGCGAACACCTGCTTCATTCATCACCCGTACCACTTCGTCCGGCGTCACATCCATGATGGTGTTCGCTTCTTCGGTCAGGCTTGCTTTGTAGGCGGCGCTCTTGCGGCGGGCTTTACGGGCCAAATGCTGACGGTACCACAACGGCATGGCCAACATCAGATTCTGCCACCAGCGCTGATCCCACCAACGTCGAAACTTCTGGTAATCCACATCCAGCGTACAGAGGCTATCGCCATGCATGATCAGGGTTGGCGTACCGTACAAATCAATGACATTGGCAGGTGGTAACAGCTGCATACCGGCACGTCGGGCATAGCGCTCACGCAGTAAAAAGTCACGATTGCCATGGGTAAAATACACCGGCAGTTGCTGGCTCAGCTGGGCTAAACCGGCGGCCACTTGGTCCAGCAAAGGTTCGGGGTTGTCATCGCCAATCCAGACTTCAAACAAATCGCCCAGTATATAGAGGGCATCTGCCTGAGCGGCTTCTTGCTGTAAAAAGCGCAGAAATGCCTGGGTGATATCGGGCCGATCGGCCGCTAAATGCAGATCGGCGATAAAGAGGCTGTATGGCTTAGCCATTGAGCTCGGCGCGCTCAATGACCACACTTTCCAGTGGCACATCGGCGTGGTGGCCGTGACGACCGGTTTGCACCGCTGCAATTTTCTCCACCACCTCCATGCCGGCACTGACTTTGCCAAAGACGCAGTAACCCCAGCCCTGGCTGTTTTCAGCCCGGAAGTTTAAGAAGTCGTTGTCGGCGATATTGATAAAAAACTGACAAGTAGCCGAGTGCGGATCCGACGTCCGCGCCATCGCAATGGTGCCCAGGGTATTGGCTACACCATTGTTGGCTTCATTTTTAATGGCCGCTTTGGTGGGCTTTTGCTGCATGTCGCTGGTAAAACCGCCTCCCTGGATCATAAAACCCGGGATCACGCGGTGAAAAATGGTGCCATCGAAAAAGCCGTCTTTAACGTAGCTCAGAAAGTTTTCAACCGTCTCAGGGGCTTTGTCAGCAAACAGCTCCAGTGTGATAACGCCAAAATTGGTGTGCAATTGAACCATGGGATCTTCCTCCGGATAAAAAACAGCATTGTAGCCTTTTTTTGCCGGTGGCGACATAGCGCGACAGCCCCGGGCGATGCTAAACTAGCGCTTTCATCCGAATCGAAAGGCAGGAGTCCCTAGTGCAGATCTTCAATACCCTTACCCGAAAAAAAGAAAACTTTCAGCCATTGGTTGAAGGCAAAGTGGGGCTTTATGTTTGTGGTATTACGATCTACGACTACTGCCATATTGGCCATGCGCGCACGTACGTCGCTTTTGACGTCATTAACCGTTACCTGCGCTTTTCCGGCTACGACGTCACCTATGTCCGCAACATTACCGATGTTGATGACAAAATCATTAAGCGGGCGGCGGAAAACAACGAAAGTTGCGATGCATTAACCGCTCGCTTTACCAAGGCGATGCACGAAGACTTCGAGGCCCTGGGTCTGCTGCCTGCCGATATCGAGCCAACCGTCACCGGCCATATGCAGCCAATCATCGAGTTAATTCAAACCTTGCAGAACAAAGGTTATGCCTACGTCAGCAAAGATGGCGATGTGCTGTTTGATGTCAGCAAGTACGAGGACTACGGTGCTTTAAGCCAACAAAACCTCGACATGCTGCAAGCCGGTGCCAGGGTGGATGTCAATGACAGCAAAGACGACCCGCTGGATTTTGTGCTGTGGAAAAGTGCCAAGCCGGGGGAGCCCAACTGGGAGTCGCCCTGGGGCAAAGGGCGTCCTGGCTGGCACATCGAGTGCTCGGCGATGAGTGCTTGCCACTTGGGTACGCAATTTGATATTCACGGCGGTGGCTCGGACTTGCAGTTTCCGCATCATGAGAATGAAATCGCTCAGTCGACTTGTGCCCATGGCACCCAGTACGCCAATACCTGGATCCACACCGGCATGGTGCAGGTTGATAAAGAGAAAATGTCCAAATCACTGGGTAACTTCTTCACCGTGCGCGAAGTTCTGGCCAAATACAATGCCGAGTCGGTGCGCTATTTCCTGTTATCCAGCCACTACCGCAGCCAGCTGAACTACAGCACCGAAAATCTGGAGCAGGCCCATGCGGCTTTAAGCCGGTTGTACAACGTACTGCGAGAGCTGCCGCCTGCCGAGGAAATTGCCTTATCCGATGACATCAGCTTTGGTTATGTCGATCGCTTCCAGCAAGCGATGGACGATGATTTCAATACGCCGGAAGCCTTGCCTGTGCTGTTTGAATTGGCGCGCGAAGCCAACCGCTGCAAAGAAGCCGAGCCGGAAAAAGCTCGTGAGCTGGCTACCTTGCTGCATATGCTGGGCGGTGTGCTTGGTATTTTACAGGGCGATGCCGAAGCCTTCTTGCGTGGCGGTACGGCTGGCAGTCAGGCCGATGATGTGGTTGAAATTGAGGCGCTGATAGCCGAGCGTAATCAGGCCAGAGCAGACAAAAACTGGCCAGCTGCCGATGCAGCCCGGGACAAACTGACCGCTCTTGGCATCGTGGTTGAAGATAAAAACGGCGTAACCAGCTGGCACCGGCTCTAACTTCGCTAAAAAGTAGCTTTCTTGCCAACAGCCTTCAGCTCAAACTGCAGGCTGTTTTTATTTGGACTACACTAAATCGGTACGGCGGCAAAGCAAACTACCCAAAAGGTGGTATACTGTTGATTCGAAATCAAAAAAATCAAGCACTGTAAAAGGAATGGCGATGCGCAATAATCAGCCAGTCACGCAACGTGAGCGGACTTTCCCAAAAGAGCAAAAGCTTATTTCCACCACCGATCTCAAAGGCACCATTCAGTTTTGCAACGATGCTTTTGTGGAAATCAGTGGTTTTAGTCGTGATGAGTTGATCGGCCAACCCCACAACATAGTGCGGCATCCGGATATGCCGCCGGCTGCTTATGAGGCGATGTGGTCCTATTTAAAGCAGGGCAAACCCTGGATGGGGCTGGTAAAAAATCGCTGCAAGAATGGCGATCATTACTGGGTCAACGCCTATGTCACACCGGTGCATGAAAACGGTAAAGTGGTGGGTTTCGAGTCGGTCCGGGTATGCCCTAAGCGCGACGATGTCGCCCGGGCCGATGCCTTGTACCAACGCATTCGGGAAGGTAAAAATACGCTCGTGCTGGCGGCACAGGCCAAACGCTGGGCGGAGCTGAGCTGGGCACCTGCTATCGCCCTGCTGCTTGGCTTGATATTGTGGCAGTGGGTAGGTGCCGGTGCTGCTGCAGTGTCGCTTGCCATCACTTCTGTGCTGGTGTATGCCATTGCGCAGTGGCAGTGCGCCGGACGTTTGAGCCGTCTGGACGAGCTCTTACCACAAGCCTTTCGTGATCCTCTGGCGATGCAATCCTACAGCGATGCAACAGGGGTTGAGGCCCGGTTCGAGGTGGCCATTTTAGCCGAGCAGGCGCATTTAAACACGGTACTGACCCGAATAGAAGACGCAGCAGAGCGGGTGTCAGATTTCTCTATGGATGCCAAATCGACTTCGGAGCAGGCCATCGCCCAAATTGGTCGTCAGCAGCAGGAAACCGAACAGGTAGCGACAGCAATGAATGAAATGACCACCACCATTGCTGAAGTGTCGGTGCACGTGCAGGAAACGGCCTCTCAGGCCGAGGACGCCGATAAACTGGCGCTGTCCGGTCAGCAAATTGCCGGCGAGACCCGCAGTGCCATTGTGCACTTGCAGCAATCGGTCAATCAAATCAGCAATTCGGTGCAGGAGTTGGCGGCGCAAACTGGCAGCATTGCTAAAGCTGCGCAGATCATTGAGCAGATTGCCGATCAAACCAACTTGCTGGCATTAAATGCTGCCATCGAAGCGGCTCGTGCCGGCGAACAAGGTCGGGGCTTTGCTGTGGTGGCCGATGAAGTTCGGCAACTGGCAGCCCGTACCACCGAGTCGACCAAGGACATTCACGGCATTATTTCTGAGCTTACCCGCAAAGCTGATGCTGCAGTAGAAGTGGCAGAAAGCGGCAAAGGCGATGCCGAAAAAGGGGTTGCCATGGTGGCCGATGCCGAAAAAATGCTGGATGGCATCAGTCAGGCCATTAACAGCATTGCCGCTATGGCGATGCAAATGGCGACAGCGGTGGAGCAGCAGGCGCATGTGGCCGATGATATCAACCGTCAGGTGGTCAGTATTTCAGAGCTGGGGCACGACAGCACAGGCAAAGGCGAACAGGCAGCGCAAAGTGTGTTCCGGCTGCAGGATACGGCCAATGATTTAAGAGACCTGGTGCGGCGCTTTAGTCGTAGCCACTAGAGCAGGCTGAGCATAAAAAACCGCAGTCCAACAGGCTGCGGTTTTTTTATGGCGGTCTGTCTAGGGCGTGTTGACCTTTGCTGTTTGTTTTTGCAGCCGCTTGGCTGGTATTTATACAAGGCAAAGGTTGTAAGGTGTAGTTATTCTACATGAAACAAGCTTTAACGCAGTAGAAATGCCAGCCAAGCGCTGCCCGAAGGGTTCGTCTGGCGACGCTCTGCTCTTTGTCACTCGTCACTCATTTAGAATCACTAAACTACGCTCCTCGTTTCGCGATCAAAGCGCCGCCAGAGCGAACAAAATCTAAACAGCAAAGGTCAACACGCCCTAGTATTAAGCGTGCTCGTGATAGCGCTCGCAGGCTTCCAGGGTATTTTCAATTAAGCAGGCAACCGTCATTGGGCCAACACCGCCTGGAACGGGTGTGATAAAAGCTGCGCGCTGGGCAGCGGCATCAAAGCCGATATCACCGACCAGCTTGCCAGTTTCCAGCCGGTTGATGCCAACATCGATCACCAGAGCACCGGGCTTGATCCACTCACCCGGAATAAAGTTGGGCTTGCCTACGGCAACCACCAGCAGCTCGGCCTGACGCACATGGTATTCCAGGTCGCGGGTAAAGCGATGACAGATGGTGGTGGTGCAACCAGCCAGCAACAGCTCCAGTCCCATTGGGCGACCGACGATGTTGGAAGCTCCAACTACCACGGCATGCAAGCCTTTAATGGGGTGTCCTGTGCTTTCCAGCAGGGCGATAATGCCCTTGGGCGTGCAGGGGCGAAGTGCCGGCATCCGCTGAGCTAAGCGCCCAATGTTGTAAGGATGAAAACCATCGACGTCTTTGTGGGGATGAATCCGCTCTAAAATCCGCGACGCGTCCAGCCCGGCTGGCAGAGGCAATTGCACCAGGATACCATCGACCTCTGCGTCCTGATTGAGTTGGTCGATCAAATCCAGCAGTTGCTGCTCAGAGCTGTCGGCGGGTAAGTCGTAGGAAAAAGAGCGAAAACCGACCTCATCGCAGCTTTTACGTTTACTGCCTACATAGACCTGGGAGGCCGGATCCTGACCCACCAGCACCACGGCCAAGCCAGGCACCCGCTTGCCTTGCTGAATTCTCTGTTGTACCTTGGCGGCGACTTGATCTTTAATGGACTTGGCGACGGCTTTACCATCGATCAATTGGGCGGTCATAGCTTCTCTCAATCTTAGTAGATGCTGTTATTTTCTCATACCCATCGCAGGATGACCAGATGCACAGGGTTGATCCAAGCGAACAAGCTACTCGTAACTGTCCAAGCTTTGAAGTTAAGGATTTTCATCCTATTTGATGGCTTGGTATAAATAAGCAGCAATCAAAGGCCTGGACAAAAAAAAGGTTTGACGATCCATCGTCCGGGCGTTAATATTCCGCCCCGTTGCAGCGATGCAGCACTGTCGGTGATTGGCGCAGCTTGGTAGCGCACTTGGTTTGGGTCCAAGGGGTCGCAGGTTCAAATCCTGCATCACCGACCAATATTTACCGTGGTGGTAGTGCACTTGGTTTGGGTACTCTTGATCCTAAGGGTCACAGGTTCAAATCCTGCATCACCGACCACTAATTTTCTCCCGCGTAGGCGTTTGACATGTGCGCCCGTAGCTCAGTTGGATAGAGCAACGGCCTTCTAAGCCGTGGGTCATAGGTTCGAATCCTATCGGGCGCGCCATTTGGGTGCAAGGCAAGTTTATACTGTGGTGGTTGTAGCTCAGTTGGTAGAGCCCCGGATTGTGATTCCGGTTGTCGTGGGTTCGAGCCCCATCATCCACCCCAACTCGTTCGAAATGTCGGTGATTGGCGCAGCTTGGTAGCGCACTTGGTTTGGGTCCAAGGGGTCGCAGGTTCAAATCCTGCATCACCGACCATTTCCCTTCTCTTTTTCTATCATTCAAATTATTAGTTATTCGTGCTTGCTATGTTCTTCGTAGCACGGCCGGGCTGGCTGGATCTTTTCCGGAACACGCTGTGAACCCATCCCTGGGCGCTCTTGACACGCCGTCCGGGCGTGTCAGGTTTCCGGAAAAAGTCCACCCACCCCAGCCTCGATGGTGTTAGTACCTTACTTGCTGAAATTATTCTTTCACGCCATGCTTTTTTGACAAAGCCTTAGTAAAGTTTCAAGAGCCGGTCCGCTAGCCTGCACCGGGCTGTATGCCAGTCCTATTCGCCGCTCCAGCCCGGCCATTGCAATGGGGCGCAGCAGCAAATCCTGCCGTTGATGCAGTTGCTCAAAATCCGGCACCAGGGCGCAAGCCACTCCGGCCGATACCAGGCCCAGGGCGTACTCAATGGTATGAATATCGGCGCGGATATCCGGCTGTATCCCTTGACGCACCAGTTCGGGATACAACTTCTGCCAGGCTTCGCAGGGGGTGCGTTTAATCAGTGCCAGGCCGGAAAAATCCTGCAGTTGAATGCGTTGTTGCAAAGCCAGCGGATGGCCGGCCGGCATTGCCAGTTGAAATTGATCGTGGTACATCGGTTGAAACTTCTCGCCAGTTTTAAGCTGCTCCGGGGCAATAATGCGGGCATCGCAAGCGGCATCGGGCTCCACCAGTTGCAACTCCAGACCTGGCACTTGCTGGCTGAACTGACGCAACAAGTCACTCATTCGCTCCACCCCCAGCGCCCGACTTAAGCCCAATCGAAAACGAATTTTATTGACCGGAGCGGTAAAAGAGCGTTGCAGCGCCTGAAACTGACTGAGCAAGCGACAGGCATGACCATAGAGCCGTTCCCCATCCTCGGTTGGGGTAACCCCTTTGGGTTGGCGGACAAACAAGCTGACATTAAGCTGCTCTTCCAGCTGACGAATGGCAGCCGACAGCGACGGCTGGGCGACATAGCACTGCCGTGATGCCGCGCTGACACTGCCTTGCTCATAGACGGCAACAAAGTACTTCAAATGGCGTATGTCCATAGGTAAAAGCTATACCAGATACCAAAATAATATATTTTAACTTTACATCAAGGCTGGCTAATCTGGCTAGCAACTGAACTGTTTTTTAAGGAAGCCCCAGCATGAGCAGAGCCCCTTTTGATTGGCAAGACCCTTTCCATTTGTCCCAGATGTTAACCGAAGAAGAGCGGATGATCCGCGACAGTGCGTATCAGTACTGTCAGGAGCGCCTGATGCCTCGCATTTTAGAAGCCAATCGCCATGAGGATTTCGACCGTACCATTATGAATGAGTTGGGTGAGCTGGGTCTGTTGGGAGCAACCTTACCGGAAGAATACGGTTGTGCTGGTGTCAATCATGTCTGTTATGGCTTGGTAGCCCGTGAAGTGGAGCGGGTGGACAGCGGCTATCGCAGCGCGATGAGTGTGCAATCCTCACTGGTGATGCACCCCATTCATGCTTATGGCACTGAAGCGCAGCGCAAAAAATATCTGCCCAAATTGGCTACTGGTGAGTGGATCGGCTGTTTTGGCCTGACTGAACCCGATGCCGGCTCGGATCCGGCCAGCATGCGTACCACCGCTAAAAAAATTGCTGGCGGTTATCTGCTCAATGGCAGCAAGATGTGGATCACCAACTCGCCGATCGCCGATGTCTTTGTGGTCTGGGCCAAATTGGATGGTGAAATCCGTGGTTTTGTGCTCGAAAAAGGGTTGAAAGGTCTGAGTGCACCGAAAATTGAAGGCAAGTTTTCGTTGCGTGCATCCATAACCGGCGAAATCGTGCTCGATCAGGTGGAAGTCGGAGAAGACGCTTTATTGCCCAATGTCAGTGGGCTCAAAGGTCCCTTTGGTTGCCTGAACAAGGCTCGTTACGGCATTGCCTGGGGCGCGCTTGGCGCGGCCGAGTTCTGCTGGCATGCGGCCCGTCAGTACACCTTGGACCGAACGCAGTTTAACCGGCCCCTGGCAGCGACACAGTTGGTGCAAAAGAAACTGGCCGATATGCAAACCGACATCAGCCTGGGCCTGCTCGGTTGTTTGCAGGCCGGCCGACTGATGGATGCCGGCACCCTGGCACCGGAGACCATTTCATTGATTAAACGCAATTCCTGTGGCAAAGCGCTGGAAATCGCCCGCCAGGCCAGGGATATGCATGGTGGCAACGGCATTGCCGATGAATACCATGTCATCCGCCACCTGATGAACCTGGAGGCGGTCAATACCTACGAGGGAACTCACGATGTGCATGCACTGATCCTGGGGCGTGCTCAGACCGGCCTGCAGGCCTTTGCTTAACAGCGCTGACGGCAATCCCGGTCCCAGTCTAACAGGAGTTTCGATGGCCAGTTCACAGCATCCCTGGGTTCAGCAGTACCATGCCCGTATTCTACAGTCGCAATTGCCGCAAGCCGCCAGTGGTGGTGCTGGTTTGCCAGCGGCTTTGTTGTTTCAGTTGTTCGAAAGTCAGTTGCAAAGCCGCTTGCTGGATTTGCGCTCCCGGTTGATGCAAGCCAAAGGACAAAGCTTTTACACCATTGGCAGCAGCGGTCATGAGGCCAATGCTGCTGTGGCTGCAGCCTTAAAGCCCACGGATCCGGCTTTTTTGCACTACCGCAGCGGTGCTTTTTTCCTGCAGCGCAGCAAGCAGCTGGAGGGGCAGACACCGCTGTACGATATGCTGCTGTCTTTTGCCGCCTCGTCGGACGATCCCATCTCCGGTGGCCGGCACAAGGTGCTGGGCAGCCTGGTGCTCAACATTCCGCCGCAAACCAGCACCATCGCATCCCACTTGCCCAAAGCGGTTGGAGCAGCTTTTGCAATTGGCTTGTCCAAACGCATGCAGCATCAGGGCAGCTGGCCTGTTGACAGCATTGCTTGTTGCAGTTTTGGCGATGCGTCGCTGAATCACTCCACCGCTCAGGGAGCCTTGAATGCAGCCTGCTGGGCTGCCTTTCAGCAGGTACCAGTGCCAATGCTCTTTGTTTGCGAAGACAATGGTTTGGGGATTTCGACACCAACACCCACCGGTTGGGTGCAGCAAAGCCTGAGCAACCGGCCGGGCCTGCGTTATTTTCATGCCGATGGCCGCGATCTGGCTGGCAGCTATCAGGTGGCTTGTCAGGCCGCCGATTACGTGCGACGCAGCCGAAAGCCGGCGGTGCTGCACTTAGCGACCGTGCGACTGTTTGGCCATGCCGGTTCGGATGCCGAAGTAGCTTATCGTAAAAAAGAGCGCATCGCCGATGAACTGGAGCTGGATCCACTGCTGTTTAGCACAGCCGCTGTGCTGGAGCAGGGCTGGATGAGTGCCAGCGAACTGGTGGCCTGGATTGAGGCGCTGGATGCGCGCATTGAGCGCATTGCCGAAGAAGCCAGCCGTCGGCCTAAACTGACGTCGTCGGCCGATGTGATGGCATCGATTGCACCAAAGCGGCCGGCTTTACCACTGCCAGCCTTACCGGATGCCGCCAGCCGGGCGGAGCTCTTTGCTTTTGATAAACACAATCAAGGCAAACCCCAGCACTTGGCTAAATTACTCAACTGGACACTGCATGATTTGATGGCGCAATACCCACAGTTGGTGCTTTGTGGTGAAGACATTGCCAAAAAAGGCGGGGTTTACAATGTCACCCAGCATCTGGTGCATGCCTTTGGTTACAACCGAGTGATCAATACCTTGCTGGATGAGCAAAGCATTCTGGGGCTGGCAATAGGCTTGGCGCAACAGGGCTTTGTCGCCATGCCGGAAATTCAGTTTTTGGCCTATGTTCACAATGCCGAGGATCAGATCCGTGGTGAGGCAGCAACCTTGCCATTTTTTTCCAACGGTCAGTACCACAATGGCATGGTAATCCGCATTGCTGGCCTTGCCTACCAAAAAGGCTTTGGTGGGCATTTTCACAACGACAATTCCTTTGCCGTGTTCCGCGACATACCGGGATTGATTTTGCTTTGCCCCTCCAACGGTGAGGATGCGGCTTTGTTGTTGCGTCAGGCAATGCAGCTGGCGCACGAGCAGAAGCGCTTGGTGGTGTTTTTAGAACCGATAGCCCTCTACATGACCCGGGATCTGCAAGAGCCCGGGGATGGGCTCTGGCTGTGCCAGTACCCTGAGCCAACGACAGCATTGCCGGCTCTGGGTGAGCCTGCAGTATTTGGTCGGGGTGAAGAGCTTTGTATTCTGAGCTATGGCAATGGCTATTATCTGTCGCGTCAGGCTGAGCTGGAGCTGCGTGTCGAAGGCCTGTCGCTGCGTCTATTGGACCTGCGCTGCCTGATCCCCTTGCAGCTGGATGCTATTCTTGCTGCCATTGGACCATGCACTCGGCTGTTGATTGTCGATGAGTGCCGGCGCCGGGGCTCGGTCAGCGAAGAGCTGGTGACCTTGCTGCACGAAGCCAGGCCAGGGCACTTCCAGATTGAGCGTTTAACTGCGGATGACAGCTTTATACCACTTGGCGCTGCCGCCTATCAGGTGTTGCCTGCTAAGGCGCAGATCATCGAGCGGGTTCGTAGTCTGTTGCCGTCAGCGGCTAAGGAGCGTCGGGCATGAAAAAAACAGCCGTGGTGGTCTGCCCGGGGCGGGGCAGTTACAACAAAGCGGAGCTGGGCAGCATTGGCCGCTTGCACGCCAGCCAGCAGCCGTTGATTCAGCAGCTCGATGCGGTGCGGCATGAACTTGGCCTGGCCAGTATCAGCGAGCTGGATGGCGCGGCAAGCTTCAGCAGCCGGCTGCATCAACAGCCTGAAAATGCGGCCGGCCTTATCTTCAGCGCTGGCTTGCTGGATTATCACAGCATCAATCAGCAGCAATTTGAGGTGGTGGCCATCACGGGCAACTCCATGGGGTGGTACACCGCCCTGGGGTGCGCCGGTGTCTGGCATCCGGCTGCCGCCATCCAGTACGTTAGTCAGATGGCCCGACTGACTGCCAGCGCAGCCGGCGGTCAGTGCATTTATCCGCTGGTCAACAGCGATTGGCAGCCGGATGCTGAAAAGATTGCCCTGGTTGATGCGCTACTGGCTGACTATGCCGGGGAATTATTTGAATCCATCCGCTTTGGTGGCTATGCGGTGCTGGCCGGTACCGAAGGGGCCATCAAAGCGGCCCTTGATCGCTTACCCAAGGTGGATGAGCGTTTCCCGATGCAGTTGCCAGGGCATGCTGCTTTTCATTCACCTTTGATGGCTCAGGCGGCAAGCGATGCCATGGCCAGCATTGATGGCAGTAGCTTTGCCAGGCCAAGGCTGCCATTGGTCGACGGTTGTGGCCGTATTTGGCAGCCCTATGCGACGGAAGCTGAAGCATTAAAGCGCTACACACTGGAAAGACAGGTGCAAGGCTGTTACGACTTCAGCCTGGCGATTGAAGTTGCGGTCAAAGAATTTGCCCCCGATGCTCTTATTTTGCTTGGTCCTGGTGCCAGTCTGGGCGGTGCCGTGGCCCAGAGCCTGATCCGGCTTAACTGGCAAGGGCTCGGCAGCAAAGCCGACTTCAGCGCGCGTCAGCAACACAACCCACTGGTGCTGTCGATGGGGTTGCCAGAGCAGCGCCAGCGGCTCACCTTGGACTGACGTCCTATCCTTGTCATGACCTGAAAAATCTGCAGGCGTTGGCTGCAGATTTTTTGTAATTTTATTACAGAATAAAGACCCATGCAGGAGGCTCTTTTTGGCGTAAAAGTAATCACTTAGCGAATATTGGTGAATAAATATCTGTTATTAATGAATATTTTTAGGTTGTGCAGGGGCTTTGTCAGAGCTTGGTTCCTGAAAGCCGGTGGTGCTGGGTTACAAAATTTGCTATCATAGCCGCGGTTTTGAAAACGGAGGAGCTATGTTAAACCCATCCTGGAGCAGGATAGTGCTCAAAGTCGGCAGTGCCTTAATCGCACCCGATCCCCAGGCAGGTTGCAGTGAAAAATACTTAGGCCCCATTGCTGACTTTATCCGTCAGTGCCGCGAGCGTGGCATTGAAGTGATCCTGGTATCATCAGGCAGTGTTGCTGCAGGCCGTCATCATTTTAATTTCAATCATCACCGGGTGCCTATTGCGTTAAAACGTGCGATGGCGGCGGTGGGCCAAAACCAGATGATGAACTTCTGGTCCAATTGTTTTAGCTTTCCTTGTGCTCAGGTGCTGCTGACCCATGGTGATCTCAGTGATCGGGTGCGGCATGTCAATGTACGCAATACCTTTCGGCGTTTGTTGGATCACCAAGTCTTGCCTATTGTGAATGAAAACGACACCATAGCAACCGAGGAAATTAAGGTTGGCGATAACGACAACCTGGCCGCCATGGTTGCCACCGTGGCTGACGCGGATGCGTTGATCATTTGTTCGGACATTACCGGGCTTTTTACCGCCGATCCCAATAAGGATCCATCAGCCCAGCTGATCCCGGAAGTACGGACCATTGATGAGCGCATTTATAGCCTGGCCGGTGGTGCCAGCTCGAGCGTCGGGACCGGTGGCATGCGGACCAAGGTGCAGGCGGCAGAAAAAGCCACGGCCCATGGCGTCGATACCTTGATTGTAGATGGGCACCAGCAGGACACCTTTCATCGACTGTTGGATGGCTTTAATCCGGGCACCATTTTCTATGGTCATAAAGACCCAATGTCCGGTAAAAAGCATTGGGTGCGCCATACCTTACGGGCTAAAGGCGAGATCTGGGTTGACGATGGCTGCATGAAAGCCTTGCGTCATCAGGGCGCCTCCTTGCTGTGCAGCGGCATTGTCCATGTGGAAGGCGAATTTGAGCCGGGTGACGCGGTGATTGTGCGTTGTGGTACTGGCAAAGTGTCCATTGCCAAAGGCGTCAGCCGCTACAGTGCCCGTGAGCTTTTTAGCATCAAAGGTCAACAGACGAGTGAAATCGCAGAGCAGCTGGGGGAAATCTTGCCTGGCAGCACCTACGAAGTGATTCACCGTGATGAAATGACATTATTGGAGAGATTATGAGTACCTTGAGTGCGGCGACACTTGCCGCTCAGGCTGCCAAGGCAGCCAAAGCCGTTGCGCATTTATCAACGGAACAAAAGAATTATGTGTTGCAAAGCATGGCCAACGCCATCCGCTCTGCCACCCCAGCTATTTTAACGGCCAACAGCGCCGAGCTGGAACAAGCGAAAGCCAACAACACTTCCGCTGCAATGCTGGATCGCCTGACCCTGACTCCCGAGCGGATTGAAAGCATGGCACAAGCCATCGAGCAAATTATTCAACTGCCGGATCCGGTTGGCAGCAAGCGCTTTATTGAAGAGCGCCCCAACGGCATCCGTATCGAAAAGCGCCGTATTCCTTTGGGCGTGATTTGCATGATTTATGAAGCCCGGCCCAACGTTACCGCCGATGCCGGTGCTTTGTGCTTTAAATCGGGCAATGCTGTGATCCTGCGCTGTGGCCGTGAAGCCATTCAAACCAGCCTGGCCATCGCCAATGCGATGCATCAGGCGCTGGCAGAGCATCAATTGCCGCAGGAAGTAGTGACCATAGTGCCAGATCCGGATCGTCAGCTGATGCTGGACTTAATCCAGCAGGATCAGTTCATCGACCTGGTGATCCCGCGTGGTGGCGAAGGCCTGATCCGTTTTGTCACCGACAACAGCCGGGTGCCGGTGATCCAGCACTTTAAAGGGGTGTGCCATCTGTATGTCGATCAAAGTGCCGACCTGAATATGGCATTGGAGCTGTTGCTAAACGGCAAGGTACAACGCCCGGGCGTCTGCAACGCGCTGGAGTGCTTACTGGTGAACCAACATCAGGCGGCGGATTTCTTGCCAATGGTGGCAGAAGCCTTCCGCGCCCATCAGGTGAAAGTACACGCCTGTGAGCGCAGCATCAGCCACTTTGACGGTGCTGAACCCATTGCCGCCGCTGATTATGGTCAGGAATATCTGGCGCCGGAAATTGCCATTCGGGTGGTGGATGATCTAGATGCCGCCATGGCGCACATTGATCAGTTTGGCAGCTATCATACCGAAGTGATTTGCACTCAGGATCAGGCCAGTGCCGACACCTTTATCAATCAGGTGGACGCTGCTGTGGTGATGCACAATGCCTCATCGCGTTTTTCCGACGGTGGTGAGCTTGGTCTTGGCGCGGAAATTGGCATTTCCACCAGCAAGTTGCATGCTTATGGCCCGATGGGCTTAGAAGCATTGACCACAGAGCGTTTTGTGGTGTCTGGCCAGGGCCAAACCCGCTAACAACCCTGTACTTCCGAAGCCGCCTACGGGCGGCTTTTTTATTGCTTGGAAAGGGCAAGTCCAGCCCTGGACAACGAAACTCGGGCAAGGGACTCGACTTGCTGTTTTTCGCTCGCTATAATGCCGCGTCCTATTCAACTACAAGTCTGTTGAGCTGCGGCTCAGGCGAGAATCAGACTCGATTTTTTCGGCGTGACTGCAAGCGCCTGAATTTGATTTTGAGGTAACAAGATGCAAGTTTCTGTAGAAACCACTCAGGGTTTAGAGCGCCGTTTAACCATTACAGTTCCGGCGGATGCTATCCAGTCGGAAGTTAAAAACCGTCTGCGTGATCTGGCCAAGCGCCAGCGCATCGATGGTTTCCGTCCAGGCAAAGCACCTGTCTCCATTATTCAAAAGCGTTACGGCCAGGCGGTACTGCAGGAAGTTGCGTCGGAGCAGATGCAGCGCAGCTTTTACGAAGCCATCGTTGAGCAGAAAATCACCCCTGCCGGTGCACCCGCTTTTGCTCCTGAAGCGCTGGAAGCCGGCAAAGATCTGACCTTTGCTGCGACCTTCGAAGTTTACCCAGAGGTTGAAGTTCAGGCTTTGGATAAAATCGAAATCAGCAAGCCTGTGGTGGAAATCACCGATGCTGATTTGGATAAAATGCTGGAAACTCTGCGTAAGCAACACGCCAGCTGGGCCGAGAAAAAAGGCAAAGCGGCGAAAAATGACCGCATCATCATTGATTTTGTTGGCAGCGTAGACGGTGAAGAATTTGAAGGCGGCAAGGCCACTGATTTCACACTGGAACTGGGCCAGGGCCGAATGATCCCAGGCTTTGAAGATGGCTTGATTGGCAAAAAAGCTGGCGAGGAAGCCACCCTGGACGTCACGTTCCCAGAGGATTACCACGCAGAAAACTTAAAAGGCAAAGCCGCTCAGTTTGCTGTAACGGTGAAAAAAGTTGAGAAGCAGGTATTGCCTGAACTGAACGATGAGTTCGCAGCCTTGTTTGGTCTGACCGAAGCCACTGTTGATGCGCTGAAAGCTGAAGTGCGCAAAAATATGGAACGTGAGCTGAAGCAAACCGTTCGCGGCAAAGTCAAAGATCAAGTGATCAAAGGTCTGTTGGCCAACAACGAAGTCGAAGTACCTAAGTCGTTGATTGCCGGCGAAGTCGACGTACTGCGTAAGCAAGCCATGCAACGTTTTGGCCAGAACCTGGATCCGAAGCAACTGCCTGAGCTGCCAGCCTCTTTGTTTGAAGAGCAAGCCAAAGACCGCGTTAAAGTCGGTTTGTTGCTGGGCGAAATCATCAAGACCAACGAGCTGAAAGTGGATGACAACCGTGTGCAGGAACTGATTGCCGATGTGGCTTCTGCTTATGAAGATCCGCAAGAAGTGGTGCAGTACTACAACAGCAACCAGGAGCTGCTGCAAAGCATGCGCAATGTCGCCCTGGAAGACCAGGCCATTGAGCTGGTACTGAGCAAAGCCGCTGTGACCGATGCACCGGCCAAGTTTGATGAGATCATGAACCCACCACAAACTGCGAACTAGTTTCCATCCTGAAACGGCATTCCTGCCGTTTCATGGAGTCGCCAGCCCAGTCAACTAAGATTGACTTCTGTTGGTAACGCAGTTTTAATGGCTCGGACAGTTTTGTTCGGGCCATTTTATTTTCCGGCGCCTCGTCGCCTTGCATCAGGAAGCTATCTATGTCGTTTCAAAGCACTTCGCATCAGGATTTAGTCAACGCTTTAGTTCCCATCGTGATTGAGCAAACCGCCAAAGGTGAGCGCTCTTTTGACATTTACTCTCGCTTGCTGAAAGAGCGTGTTATTTTTCTGACCGGCCCGGTTGAAGACCACATGGCCAACCTGATTTGCGCCCAGTTGTTGTTTTTAGAATCCGAAAACCCGGAAAAAGACATTTATATCTACATCAATTCCCCTGGTGGTGTTGTGACTGCAGGCATGTCGATTTACGACACCATGCAATTTATCAAACCGGATGTCGCCACCGTCTGTATGGGCCAGGCTGCCAGCATGGGGGCCTTTTTGTTGTCCGGTGGCGCCAAGGGCAAGCGTTATTGCCTGCCGAATGCGCGGGTGATGATTCATCAGCCATTGGGCGGTTTTCAGGGGCAGGCTACCGATATTGAGATCCATGCCCGTGAGATCTTAAGTATAAAGGAACGGTTAAACCGTTTAATGGCCGAACATACCGGTCAAAAATACGAAAAAGTGTGTCAGGATACCGAGCGGGATAACTTCCTGACCGCCGAAGCGGCAAAGGAATACGGTCTGGTCGATGCAATTTTGACGCAACGAGACGCGAAATAACGGCAATTTTTTGCTATGGTAGTAAGAGGTAAAGCGCGCAGTCTACTATTGCGGGCGAAGTGGAAGAGGAAGTTACATGGCTGATAACCGCACTGACGGTGACAAAGGCGGTAAATTGTTGTACTGCTCTTTTTGTGGCAAGTCACAGCATGAAGTGCGCAAGCTGATCGCAGGGCCACAGGTCTATATCTGTGACGAGTGCGTTGACTTATGCAACGACATTATCCGGGAAGAGATCAAAGATATCTCCCCCAAGCGTGAAGCCGACAAATTGCCGACACCGCATGAAATCCGCAGCCATTTGGACGACTATGTAATCGGCCAGGAGCATGCGAAAAAAGTATTGGCCGTTGCTGTGTACAATCACTACAAGCGGCTGCGCAATGCCGGCAGCAAACCGGATGTTGAGTTGGGCAAAAGCAATATCTTGTTGATTGGTCCAACCGGCAGCGGCAAAACACTGTTGGCAGAAACCCTGGCGCGTTTGCTGGATGTGCCTTTCACCATGGCCGATGCCACCACTTTAACCGAAGCCGGCTATGTCGGTGAGGATGTGGAAAACATCATTCAGAAATTGCTGCAAAAATGCGATTACGATGTCGAGAAAGCCCAACGAGGCATTGTTTACATCGATGAAATTGACAAAATTTCGCGCAAATCCGATAACCCGTCCATTACCCGGGATGTATCGGGGGAAGGGGTACAGCAAGCCTTACTGAAACTGATCGAAGGCACCATTGCTTCCGTGCCACCTCAAGGGGGTCGCAAACACCCGCAGCAGGAGTTTCTGCAGGTCGATACCTCCAAGATCCTCTTTATTTGTGGCGGTGCTTTTGCCGGACTGGATAAAGTGATTGAGCAGCGATCGGCCAAAGGTGCGGGTATTGGCTTTGGTGCTGAAGTAAAGAGCAAAGAAAGCAGCCGTAGCCTGACCGAGGCCTTTAAAGAGGTTGAACCCGAGGATTTAGTCAAGTACGGTCTGATCCCCGAGTTCATTGGTCGTCTGCCGGTGGTGGCGACACTCACTGAGCTGGACAAGGACGCCTTAGTGCAGATTTTAAGTCAGCCCAAAAACGCGCTGGTCAAGCAATTTGCTTCCTTATTCGATATGGAAGGGGTTGAGCTGGAGTTTCGTGATGATGCGCTGAACGCCATTGCTCAAAAAGCCATGGAGCGCAAAACCGGTGCCCGCGGCCTGCGTTCCATTGTAGAAGGTGTCTTGCTGGATACCATGTACGAACTGCCATCAATGGAAGATGTGAGTAAAGTGGTGATTGACGATACCGTGATCCGCGGCGAGTCCGATCCCATTCTGATTTACCAACGTAAAGATCCAGCAGTCGCTGAATCGCATTAAGTCTTCATCGGGCAGCAGTCCGCTGCCCGAGTTTTTGCCAGCTTCAGCCTGGTTGATGCAGGAAATCGACTGCAAGCAATTGAAGTTCTGTCCCAGTGCCCTTATATAACTGACATACCCGATTGCGTCTGCAAGCAACTTACTCGAGAGTGAAGAATGACTGAACAACAGATTGAACGTCGTCATATGCCGGTGTTGGCCCTGCGTGATGTGGTGGTCTACCCGCATATGGTGATCCCCTTGTTTGTCGGTCGGGCGAAATCCATCAAGTGCCTGGATGCCGCCATGGACAACGACAAGCAAATTTTTCTGGTGGCACAAAAAGATGCCAGTCAGGACGATCCGAAAGCAGAAGATCTGTACGAAATTGGTACCGTTGCCACCATTTTGCAGCTGCTAAAACTACCGGATGGTACCGTCAAAGTGTTGGTGGAAGGCAGCCAACGCGCTCGCCTGCTGGAGTTTACCGAGACCGAGCAAAGTTTTGCTGCTGATATTGAGATGATTGCCTCGGCCGAAGTAGATAGCCGTGAGCAAGAAGTTTTTCTGCGCTCAGCCATCAATCAGTTTGAAGGCTACATCAAGCTGAATAAAAAGATCCCGCCAGAGGTATTAACGGCCCTGAGTGGCATCGAAGACGCAGCCCGCTTGGCCGATACCATGGCAGCGCACATGCCGCTTAAAGTCGAAGACAAGCAAAAAGTGCTGGAAATCAGCGATGTCACGGCGCGTCTTGAATACTTAATGGCGATGATGGAAAGCGAGATCGACATTTTGCAAGTGGAGCGTCGTATTCGTAGCCGCGTCAAAAAGCAAATGGAGAAAAGCCAGCGTGAGTACTATCTGAATGAGCAGATGAAGGCCATTCAGAAAGAGTTGGGTGAGCTCGAAGATGCGCCGGACGAATTCGAAACCCTGAGCAACAAGATTGAACAGGCCAAAATGCCGACCGAAGCAGCCGATAAAGCCAAGGCCGAGCTGCAAAAGCTGAAAATGATGTCGCCGATGTCAGCCGAAGCCACTGTGGTCCGTAGCTACATCGATTGGCTGAGCAATGTGCCCTGGAAAACCCGCAGCAAGGTGAAGAAAAACCTGGCAGGCGCTGAGCAAATCCTGAATGCCGATCATTATGGCTTGGAAAAAGTTAAAGAGCGCATCATCGAGTATTTGGCGGTGCAGCAGCGGGTCAACAAACTCAAAGGTCCTATTTTGTGCCTGGTAGGGCCTCCTGGAGTGGGTAAAACCTCCCTTGGCCAGTCCATCGCCAAAGCCACCGGTCGTAAATACGTACGAATGGCCCTTGGCGGCGTGCGCGATGAAGCCGAAATTCGTGGCCATCGCCGAACTTACATTGGTTCGATGCCTGGCAAAATCATTCAAAAAATGGCCAAAGTCGGGGTTCGCAACCCACTATTTTTGCTTGATGAAATCGATAAGATGGCATCGGATTTTCGCGGCGATCCGGCAGCAGCCTTATTGGAAGTGCTGGACCCGGAGCAAAACACCAGCTTCAGCGATCACTATCTGGAGGTTGATTACGATCTATCCGATGTGATGTTTGTCGCCACTTCGAACAGCCTGAATATCCCAGCCCCTTTATTGGACCGGATGGAAGTGATTCGCTTGTCAGGCTATACCGAAGATGAAAAGTTGAACATTGCTAAACAGCATTTGATCAGCAAGCAGATTGGCCGCAATGGCTTAAAGCCACACGAAATTGAGATTAAAGACGATGCCATCATCGGCATTATCCGTTATTACACCCGTGAAGCAGGCGTACGGAGTCTGGAGCGGGAGATCTCCAAACTCTGCCGTAAGGCGGTCAAAGAAATTTTGCTGAACAAAGACACCAAAACGGTCGTCATTGAACAAGCCAACCTGGAAAGTTACCTGGGCGTGCAGCGCCACGATTACGGCAAGGCCGAAGACAACAACCGCATCGGTCAGGTCACTGGCCTTGCCTGGACCGAGGTTGGTGGCGACTTGCTGACCATCGAAGCTGCAGCCGTAGTAGGCAAAGGCAAGCTAACCTTTACCGGCTCGCTTGGCGATGTGATGAAAGAGTCCATTCAGGCGGCGATGACCGTGGTGCGCAGCCGCGCTGAGCTGCTGCGCATAAACGATGACTTTTACGAAACACGGGATATCCATGTGCATGTACCGGAAGGCGCAACGCCGAAGGATGGGCCAAGTGCCGGTATTGGCATGGTGACGGCTCTGGTCTCCAGCTTAACCGGTAATCCGGTGCGGGCGGATGTTGCTATGACCGGCGAAATTACGCTGCGTGGTGAAGTGTTGCCGATAGGTGGTTTAAAAGAAAAGCTGTTGGCCGCTCATCGTGGTGGCATTAAGCGGGTAGTGATCCCGCACGATAACCTGCGCGATCTGAAAGAAATTCCGGAAAATGTCAAAGCCGACCTGGAAATTAAAGCCGTCAAATGGATTGATGAGGTGCTGGAATTGGCGTTGCAAGAGCCTGTCAGCCGTTTTCAGCCGGAGATCCTGCAAAAAAAAGCAGCAAAAAGCGCAAAAATAGAAAAAAATGCCCATTAAAGGCTTTTCATTCTCTATGGCTGTGCTAACTTAAGGAAAGTTCTCCAGCCCTTATTGGATAAGGGCTGGGGCTCAAAGTGGAAAAATAGTTGTAGGATGCTCTCTTCTGCTTGCAAGCGCTCTGAATGCTTGTTATAACATGGGCGCGTACTTACAACATCAATACGTGTAGTTGTTGAAAACAATAACAATTGAAGGGGATGATATTGTGAACAAGTCTCAACTTATCGACAAAATTGCTGCCGGTGCTGAGCTGTCTAAAGCGGATGCTGGTCGTGCACTGGATGCTTTCATTGGTGCCGTGACGGATGCATTGAAAGAAGGCGATTCTGTTGCTCTGGTAGGTTTTGGTACTTACTCTGTTCGTGAGCGTGCTGCCCGTACCGGCCGTAACCCACAAACCGGTGCTACTATCCAGATCGCTTCAGCGAAAATTCCTTCATTCAAGCCAGGCAAAGCGTTAAAAGACGCTGTCAACTAAGAATGAAACTTGCCCGGCGCGCCGGGTAACTCAGCCACGCAGCAGCAGCTCCGCCATTATTGCACAGCTCTAGTGTCACGGTTCCGCTCTTTGACCAGCTCTGCTACGAAGGCTTCTATCAGAAAGGCGCATCTGTTAAGATGCGCTTTTTTTATAATGTTGCGTAGCAAACAGAGATAAAGGCACGATGTTAGAGAAAATCAGAGAAGGTTCACAAGGGCTAACCGCCAAGATTATTCTGGGCTTGATAATCGTGACATTCGCCTTAGCGGGTGTAGGGGGCTATCTGGGTTCCAGTCAGGAAACGCCGGCGGCTGAAGTCAATGGTGAAGGCGTTTCCCGCGCTGCCCTGGAGCAGGCGTATCAGAATGAGCGGGCACGGATGGAACAGCAGTTTGGCGAGATGTTCGAGCTGCTGGCATCCGATCCAAGCTACATGGCTGGTTTTCGCGCAGATGTACTTGAGCGTTTAATCGATGAAACCCTGCAAAAGCAATATGCGAAGAAGCTGGGCTTACGCATCAGCGATGAGGCCATTCGCCAAGTGATCCGCACCTTACCTGAGTTTCAGGTCGGTGGTGTCTTTAACAATGATCGCTACCTTGCTTTGCTGCGTCAGGCAGGTTTGCAAACCGGCGAATTTCGTGAAATGTTGCGCGAGCAGATGATGCGCCAACAATTGATTCAAGGCCTGATTCTCTCTGAGTTTGCAACGCCGAATGAGTTGCAGCGTCTGATGACCTTGCAGCAGCAAAGTCGGGATATTCAGTTCGTCAAATTCTCAGCAGAGCAGTTTAGTGACCAAGTCGAGGTCACCGATGCCAAAATTGAGCAGTATTATTACGATCAACTGGCACGCTTTGAAACTGAAGAAAAAGTCGCAGTCGAATTTATTGAGCTTTCGATTGAGCAAATTGCGAAAGACATCGCCGTATCAGAAGCCGAGGCGAAGGCTTTTTACCAAGCCAACTTGGCACTGTACAGCACACAAGAGCGCCGTCAGGTCGCTCACATTTTGCTTGAGAGCATGGGAGCGGACAGTGAACTTGAAGCTCGGGCTCAAAGCATTTTGGCCGAGCTTGAGGCCGGAGCCGATTTTGCTGAAGTTGCTGCCAGAGAGTCGGATGACACCTTTTCCGCAGCCGAGGGTGGTGTACTGCCTTGGTTAAACCGGGGAGATATGGAAGCCGCTTTTGAAGAGGCAGCCTTTGCTTTGTCTGAAGAAGGCGCATTAAGTGGTGTGGTGCAAACCAGCTTTGGTTATCACATTATCAAATTGCACCGTTTTGAGCCTACGGTAGCACGTGACTTTGCTGAGGTTCAGGGTGAAATCGTCCAGGCATTGCAACAAGAGCAAGCCTACGATCGTTTCTTCGAACTGCAACAATTATTGGCCGATGTCAGCTTTGACGTACCGGACAACTTGCAAGAAGCTGCCGATATGACACAGTTGCCATTGCGTAGCCAGGCCTTGTTTTCGCGCCAGGAAGCCGCCGCGCCACTGAATCATCCGCAAGTGCTGCAGCGACTGTTTAATTTGCGCTTTATTGGTGAAGGCCTGAACAGTGAACCGATCGAAGTGGGTGCTCAGCATCTGATTGTGGCTCGGGTGACCGACCATCAGCCAGCCCGCACGCAGTCTCTGGATGAGGTGCGTGATCAGGTGGTCGCAGGGGTGCGGCAACAGCTAAGCTCAGAGTTGGCTCGCCAGCAAGCTGCAGCTGTGTTGGCGGCATTTCAGCAAGAAGGTGACTTTACCTCTGCGGTCATGGCTGTAGGACTTGAGCCACAGTTTGCCAGCGACACCTCGCGTTTTGGCGGCAGTCTGGATGCTGAAGTTCGCGCGAAAGCTTTCGCCTTGCCACGTCCGTCCGAAAATCAGCCTGCAACAGCCGATTTGGTTGAGCTAATGAATGGCGACATGGCGCTGGTCGCTGTCACTGCGGTGCGTGATGTGGAAGTCACTGAACTGCCAGAGGTGGAAGATCTGGAGCGTTTTGCCAATCAGCAAGCGCAGCAGTCGTACGAAGCCATGTTAGCGGCGCTAAAAGCCAGTGCAAAAATCCGTCGCCCTCGATTGGAAGCTCCTGAAGAGAGCTTTTAAGCCCGGACTAAATGGCTACAAGTGAATAAAAAAATCCCCCGCACTCTGCGGGGGATTTTTTTGGGGAAGCTTACTTGGCGTATTGACGCAGCGCTTCTGCTTTGTTGGTTTGTTCCCACGGGAACTCATCCCGGCCAAAATGGCCATAAGCAGCCGTTGGCAGATAGATGGGGCGTTCCAGTTGCAGCATCTCAATGAGTCCGTACGGACGCAAATCAAAGTGCTCGCGGATTAAACCAATCAGTTGGCTTTCTTCCAGCTTGCTGGTGCCAAAGGTTTCGACGCTAATCGAAGTCGGCTCAGCTACACCAATGGCATAGGATACCTGGATCTCACAACGCTCAGCCAAGCCTGCCGCCACAATGTTTTTCGCAACATAGCGAGCGGCATAAGCAGCAGAGCGATCCACTTTTGATGGATCTTTACCAGAGAAAGCACCACCACCATGGCGAGCCATGCCGCCATAAGTATCAACAATGATTTTACGACCAGTCAGACCGCAGTCGCCCATTGGCCCACCAATGACAAAGCGGCCGGTCGGGTTGATGAAAAACTTGGTTTGGCTGTTCAACCATTCAGCCGGAAGTACCGGCTTGATGATTTCTTCCATCACTGCTTCACGCAGATCGTCCGTGCTGATGGTATCGCAATGTTGAGTCGACAAAACCACCGCATCGATGCCGACAGGCTTGCCGTTCTCGTAGATAAAGCTTAACTGCGACTTGGCATCCGGCCGCAACCAAGGCAGGGTGCCGTTTTTACGCACCTCCGCCTGGCGCTGAACCAAACGATGCGAGTAGGTAATAGGGGCAGGCATCAGCACATCGGTTTCGTTGCTGGCATAGCCAAACATCAAGCCCTGATCACCAGCGCCTTGTTCTTTCGGATCGGTTTTATCGACACCCTGATTGATATCCGGTGATTGTTTGCCGATGGCATTAAGCACAGCACAGGAGTCAGCATCAAAGCCCATGTCGGAGTGCACATAGCCAATTTCACGAACAGTTTTACGGGTCAGCTCTTCGATATCAACCCAGGCGCTGGTGCTGATTTCACCACCGACCAACACCATACCGGTCTTTACAAAGGTTTCGCAGGCAACCCGGGCTTTCGGGTCTTGCGCAAGAATGGCATCCAGCACCGCATCAGAGATCTGATCAGCAATTTTATCCGGATGTCCTTCAGAGACGGATTCAGAAGTGAAGATATGTTGTGCCATGGGCCAGTTATCCACCAAAAATGTTAAAATAAAATACCCCCGCGGCAAAGGCATTCGCCAGTGCGGGTTCCGTGTTATAGCGCTATTTTAGTGAAATCGATCACAGTTGGCTAGAAAAAGTTGACGGCCAGACGTCTTTGACGCTGTGCTGCTTGGTGTTTCAAAGCTGTGACGTTGCGGTCTCGCTCGGGTTTTCTGTGGCGTTGACTATTTAAATTTGCCATTACCCGATGGCTGGGCGAAAATAGCCGGCAAAATCGGGGCGCCAAGACCCTGATGCCATACTCACGGTATAACAGCAAGTATCAGAGCCGGGTCCGGACCGGGCTCATGACAGTTTTTTACCCACTACCCAGGAGTTAGCATGCCTTCTCGTAAACAACTCGCCAATGCCATTCGTGCGCTTAGCATGGATGCCGTTCAAAAAGCCAATTCAGGTCATCCAGGCGCCCCTATGGGCATGGCGGATATCGCTGAGGTGCTTTGGCGTGATTTCCTCAAGCACAACCCGCAGAACCCGAACTGGGCGGATCGCGATCGCTTTGTGCTGTCGAACGGACATGGCTCTATGCTGCTCTACTCGCTGTTGCACTTATCAGGCTATGAGCTCGGCATTGACGATTTAAAACAGTTTCGTCAATTGCACTCCAAAACGCCAGGGCATCCTGAATATGGCTATGCGCCCGGTGTTGAAACCACCACAGGCCCTCTGGGGCAGGGCATTACCAATGCGGTCGGTATGGCCGTTGCAGAAAAGTCCCTCGCAGCCCAGTTTAACCGACCGGGCCATGCCATTGTCGATCATTTCACCTACGTCTTTTTGGGCGATGGCTGCCTGATGGAAGGCATTTCGCACGAAGCCTGTTCGCTGGCGGGCACTCTGGGCCTTGGCAAATTGATAGCGTTCTGGGATGACAATGGTATTTCCATCGATGGCGAAGTCGAAGGCTGGTTCACCGATGATACACCGGCACGCTTTAAAGCCTACGGCTGGCAAGTCATTGAGTCGGTGGATGGCCATGATGCTGAGGCGGTAAAAGCAGCCATCGAGCAGGCCCAGGCCGAAACCGGCAAGCCAACACTGATTTGCTGCAAAACGGTCATTGGCTACGGTGCTCCGAATAAAGGCGGCAGCCATGATTGCCATGGTGCGCCACTGGGCGATGCCGAAATTGCGGCCAGTCGCGAGTTTTTGCAGTGGCCCCATGCACCTTTTGAGATCCCAGCGGATATTTATGCCGAGTGGGATGGCAAAGCAAAAGGCCAAAGCGCAGAGCAAAGCTGGCAGCAAAAGCTGGCAGCCTACCGCGCAGCCTATCCGGAACTGGCTGCTGAGTTTGAGCGCCGCAGCAAAGGCGAACTGCCGGCCAACTGGGCAAGCGACAGCGCTGCTTACATTGCACAGTTGCAAGCCAACCCCGCCAACATCGCCACCCGTAAAGCATCGCAGAATGCGCTCAATGCCTTTGGTCCGCTATTGCCTGAGTTTATGGGAGGCTCGGCCGACTTGGCAGGCTCCAACCTGACCATCTGGTCCGGCTCTAAGCCACTGACGCACAGCGACGCCAGTGGCAATTACATTTACTACGGCGTGCGTGAGTTTGGCATGTCGGCCATGATGAATGGTATAGCGCTGCACGGCGGCTTTGTGCCTTACGGTGCCACCTTCCTGATGTTTATGGAGTACGCCCGCAATGCAGTGCGGATGGCGGCTTTGATGAAGCAGCGGGTTATTTTTGTCTATACCCACGACTCCATTGGGTTGGGCGAAGATGGGCCAACCCATCAACCGGTCGAGCAGCTGACAGCACTGCGCGCCACCCCCAACCTGATGAACTGGCGCCCATGCGATCAGGTCGAGTCGGCGGTGGCCTGGCAAGCGGCGATTGAGCGTACCGAAGGCCCGAGCAGCCTGATCTTTACCCGTCAGGGCTTACCACAGCAAGAGCGCAACGCCGAGCAATTGGCCGGCATTCGCCGGGGCGGCTATGTACTGTTGGACTGCGACGGTACCCCGGAGCTGATTTTAATCGCCACCGGCTCGGAAGTGCAGTTGGCGATGAGTGCTGCCGCTCAGTTGCAGCAAGAAGGCCGTAAAGTTCGTGTGGTGTCGATGCCATCGACCGATGTGTTTGATGCACAGGATGCCAGTTACCGAGAGCAGGTACTGCCAGCGGCTGTCAGCCGTCGTGTCGCGGTCGAAGCCGGCAGCAAAGACGGCTGGTACAAGTACGTCGGCCTGAATGGCCGTATTATCGGTATGGATACTTTTGGTGAGTCAGCGCCAGCCGATCAGCTGTTCGCACACTTTGGCATCACCAGCGACCAGGTGCTGGCAGCTGCCCGTGAGCTGCTCAGTCAATAACATCAAAAAGAAAGGACAGCCAATGCTGTCCTTTTTTAAACTGCTGCTTGCAGTCTTGGGAGTAAATAAACACCGATGTCAAAGATACAGCAGCCGATTCGCCTGGCGATTAATGGCTTTGGCCGGATTGGCCGTAACATTGTAAGGGCTTTGTACGAGTCGGGCCGACGGGATCTGCAGGTGGTGGCCATCAATGAATTGGCCGATGCCAAAGGCGTTGCACACCTCTTGAAGTACGACAGTTCCCATGGCCGTTTTGCTGCCGAAGTTGAGCGGGTTGAACAGGGGATCCGGGTCAATGGCGATCGGATTCAGTTGTTTGCTGAAGCCGATCCAACTGAGTTGCCCTGGCAGGAGCTTGGGATTGATGTGGTGCTGGAGTGCACCGGTGTGTTTCATTCGCGTGAGCATGCCGGTTGGCATCTGACGGCCGGAGCAAAAAAAGTGTTGTTTTCCCATCCTGCCGATGCCGATGTGGATGCGACTGTGATCTTTGGTATCAATCATCAGCAGCTTAACGCTGAGATGCGCATTGTCTCCAATGGCTCCTGCACCACCAATTGTGTGGTGCCGGTACTGCAACTACTTGATGAGCGTTTTGGCATTGAAAGTGGCACCATTACCACCATTCATGCCTCGATGCATGATCAGCAAGTGATCGATGCCTATCATCCGGACTTGCGTCGTACCCGTGCTGCCAGTCAGTCGATTATTCCGGTCGACACCAAGCTAGCACTCGGTATCGAGCGGATTTTACCGCAATTGGCCGGCCGCTTTGAAGCCATCGCCGTACGGGTGCCCACCGTCAATGTCACGGCGATGGATGTTAGCTTAACGCTGCATCAGGATGTGCAACCGGCGGCCATCAACCAAGTGTTGCAGCAAGCTGGCAAGTCGCAATTAGCCGGTATTCTGGATTACACCGAGGAGCCGCTGGTCTCGGTCGATTTTAACCACAATTCCCATTCCTGCATTGTCGATGGCTCCCTGACCCGGGTGAGCCACAAACGGTTGGTCAAGTGCCTGCTTTGGTGTGACAACGAGTGGGGTTTTGCCCATCGCATGCTGGATACCGCCAAGGCCATGATGGCCTGAATTAGGAGAAAATAATGACAGTACTACAGATGAGTCAACTGGAACTGGCTGGTAAGCGGGTTCTGATTCGGGAAGATTTAAACGTGCCGGTCAAAGACGGCGTAGTCACATCCGATGCCCGTTTGAAGGCAGCGCTACCCACCATTGAACTGGCGTTAGCCAAAGGCGCTGCTGTGATGGTGATGTCGCATCTGGGGCGGCCGGAAGAAGGCGTGTTCAGCGAGGACGCGTCGCTGCAGCCAGTGGTGGACTGGCTGACCAAAGCCTTGACTGTCCCGGTTCGTCTTGAGCGGGATTATCTGAATGGTGTCGAGGTAAAACCGGGTGAGCTGGTCGTTTTTGAGAACGTGCGTTTTAACAAAGGCGAAAAGAAAAATGACGATGGGCTGGCGCAGCAGCTGGCCGCTTTGTGCGATCTGTTCGTGATGGATGCCTTTGGCACGGCGCACCGTGCTCAGGCATCGACCCATGGTGTGGCTAAATTCGCGCCTGTTGCCTGCGCCGGCCCCTTGCTGGCCAATGAGCTGGACGCACTGGCCAAGGCACTAAAAAACCCGAAACGTCCTTTGGTGGCCATAGTCGGCGGCTCCAAAGTATCCACCAAGCTCACCGTCCTAGAATCTTTATCCAGCGTGGTGGACCAGTTGATCGTCGGTGGTGGCATTGCCAACACTTTTATTGCTGCGTCTGGACACAGCGTGGGCAAATCCTTGTGCGAAGATGATTTGATTCCTGAAGCCAAACGCCTGATGGCGGCAGCAGAAGCTCGCGGTGCCAGTATTCCGGTGCCTTCGGATGTGGTCACCGGCAAAGCCTTCAGCGCGGACACCAAGGCGGAGCTCAAAGCGGTCAATGAGATTGCCGCCGATGACATGGTATTTGATATTGGTCCTGTGACCGCGGCAACTCTGATGAAACTGTTGAAAAATGCCGGTACCATCGTCTGGAATGGCCCGGTTGGGGTCTTTGAATTCGATCAGTTTGCTGGCGGGACCGAAGCACTGGCCAAAGCCATTGCAGAGAGCGCTGCATTTTCGATAGCGGGAGGCGGTGACACTCTGGCGGCTATCGACAAGTACGGCATTGCGGACAAAATTTCTTACATTTCGACGGGCGGCGGGGCCTTCCTTGAGTTCTTAGAGGGCAAAACCTTGCCGGCAGTCGCTATACTGGAAGAGCGGGCCAAACAGGCCTGACGAACCACACAATAATAGCTCAAAGAGCATTGATAACTTTGTACCCTAACAGAGAGAGGATCTCATGGCACTTATTTCATTACGTCAGATGCTGGATCACGCAGCCGAGCGCGGTTACGGCGTTCCGGCTTTTAATGTCAACAATCTGGAGCAAATGCGCGCCATTATGCTGGCGGCGGATAAAACCGACAGTCCGGTCATTGTGCAGGCTTCGGCCGGTGCCCGAAAGTATGCCGGAGCACCATTTTTGCGCCATCTGATTTTGGCTGCGATTGAAGAGTTTCCGCACATTCCTGTGGTGATGCACCAGGACCACGGGACCTCTATGGCCGTTTGCCAGCGCTCGATTCAGCTGGGTTTCTCATCGGTGATGATGGATGGTTCTCTGGGAGAAGATGGCAAGACGCCGATGGATTACGACTACAATGTGGCGGTCACTAAGAGCGTGGTCGACATTGCCCATGCCTGTGGTGTCTCCGTGGAAGGCGAGTTGGGCTGCCTGGGCTCACTGGAAACCGGAACCGCTGGTGAAGAAGATGGCATCGGTGCTGAGGGCACCTTAACGCACGAGCAAATGCTGACCGATCCCGATGAAGCCTTTGATTTTGTGCAGGCCACCGGCGTGGACGCATTGGCGATTGCCTGCGGAACTTCGCATGGTGCCTACAAATTCAGCCGGCCACCGACAGGGGACATTCTGGCGATTGATCGGATCAAAGCCATTCACGCCAAAATCCCTAATACCCACCTGGTGATGCACGGTTCCTCATCGGTGCCGCAAGAATGGCTGAAGGTCATTAATGAGTTCGGTGGTGAGATCCCGGAAACCTACGGTGTGCCGGTGGAACAAATTTTGGAAGGCATCAAGCACGGTGTCCGTAAAGTGAATATAGATACCGATTTGCGTTTGGCTTCAACCGGTGCTGTTCGTCGTTTTCTGGCGACCAATCCGGCCGAGTTTGATCCACGCAAGTTTTTGCAGGCATCCACCAAAGCCATGACCGATATTTGCATTGCCCGTTATGAGGCCTTTGGTTGTGCGGGCAATGCCAGCAAGATCAAACCGGTCAGTTTGGAAGCCATGGTCGGCTTTTACAGCTAAAGTACTAGCGCGCTGCTTTTTTGCCCACTTTATTTAATAAAGTATAACAAGAAGAAAAGCAGCGCTTTAATAGCGCATAAACAGGCCTGCAAACCGCATAAATAAGCAGTCTTTGAATTATTGGCAAAGCCCGTTGTCGTATTGACAATGGGCTTTTTAGCTGCAATGATGCAGTTGGTTTACCCTCTAACCAGGGCTCTCTATTCGTGGTCGATGCGTAGGTTTAGAAGTGCTTTACGACATCGTCACAAGGGTAGTTTGAGAAAAGCCCTTAACTCCAGGTTACGTTAATCAGCAATTATTGGTTGGGAACTATGCTTAACAATAAAATGAGTAAAAGTCTTATCGCATCGGCTTTTGCCGGTGTCTTCGCCTTTTCCGGCGGAGCGATGGCGAATTCCGGCTTAGAGCAAATTCATCAGGAAAATAGCCAGATCATTCGCGAAGCCGTTCGCTCACAGGAACGCATCAACACCATTTACGAGCAAACTCAGGAGTTACTGGGTCAGTATCGCCAGGTTGTGGATCAGACCGACAGCCTGAAAGTCTACAACGACTTCCTGCAGACTCTGGTTAATGATCAGCAGCGTCAAATCAACTCCATTCAGCGTCAGATTGACACGCTGGAAGATACCCGTCGCGGCACAGTGCCGTTGATGTTTAAGATGATTGATGCTTTAGAAGAATTCGTTAAAAACGACATCCCATTACGAACTGAGCGTCGTATGGAGCGGGTAGAGCGTCTGCGTGAAGTGATGTCACGTTCAGATGTTCAGCTTTCTGAACAGTACCGTCAAATCATGGAAGCTTACAGCATTGAAGCCGGTTATGGCTCTGAGCTGGCTGCCTTCCAGGGCACCCTGGATCTGGGTGGCAACGAATTAACCGTCGATTATGTGCATTTAGGCCGTCTGGCACTGATGGCGATGTCGTTGGATGGCAGCAATGCATGGCATTGGAATCGTCAGACCAACAGCTGGGATCAATTACCAGCCAGTTATTTGAATGGCGTGAGCGACTTTATCAAAATGGCTCGCCGTGAAATTAACTTTGATATGGCCCGTGTACCACTGATCGCAACGGAGTAAGACGACAATGAGAACCTTATTAAAATCACTAATTGTTGCTGTTGCGGTGACTGCTACTGCCAGCACGGCATTTGATGCTTCAGCCAATTCTACGCGCCTGGATCAAATCCTGGAGCAAGTAAAGCGTGAGCGCCAACTGGAAGGTCGTATCAACCAGGAACGCGAACAAGCCTTTATCAATGCCCGTCAGGATCAACAGCGCCTGTTGAACGAAGCACGTCGTGCTTTGGCCAACGAAGAAGCCCGTGGTGAGCGTTTGCAAAAAGAATACGCCGACAATGACATCCTGATTGCCCAAAAAGAGCAAGAGCTGATCTCTGCTCAGGGTACTCTGGGTGAGCTGTTCGGTATGGTTCGTGGTAGTGCCAGCGATGCCATCGGTGTTGTTTCTACTTCCATCGTGAGTGCCCAGTACCCGGGCCGTCACGAGCCACTGCGTGGTTTGGCTGCAGCGACTGAGCTGCCAACCATTCCTGAAATGGAAGACCTGTGGGTTGCTTTGCTGACTGAAATGGTTGAGTCGGCGAAAATCACCCGTTTCGACGCCGAAGTCGTTAACCTGGATGGCGGTAGCTCCACGCAACGGGTAACCCGTTTTGGTTCTTTCCACATCACCACAGACCGTGACTACCTTTACTACAACGCGGATACCAACCAGTTGCAGCCTCTGGGTCGCGCTCCTATCTCGCGTGTACACAACTCAGTTGCGGACTTCCACGGCACTCGTGCTGGCAACCTGACCAGCCTGTTTGTTGACCCGACTAAAGGCAACAGTATTCTGCGTCTGAACCAGCAGCGTGCAACTTTGTCTGAGTACTACCACCAGGGTAAATTTGTTGGTTACCTGATCACTGCCTTGTTGATCATTGGTCTGTTGATTGCGATTGAGCGTTTTGTGGTGCTGACACTGGTTGGTGGCAAGATCCGTGCTCAACTGAAAAACCTGTCCAATCCTTCCGATGGCAACCCACTGGGTCGTATCCTGAAGGTTTACCACAACAACAAATCTGCTGATGTGGAAAACCTGGAGCTGAAGCTGGATGAAGCCATCCTGCGTGAAACGCCGAAGGTTGAGCGTGGTATCGGCATGATCAAGCTGTTTGCTGCCGTTGCACCTTTGATGGGTCTGTTGGGTACCGTTATCGGTATGATCATGACCTTCCAAACCATCACTCTGTACGGTACTGGTGACCCGAAACTGATGGCAGGTGATATCTCTCTGGCCTTGGTAACCACTGCTTTGGGTCTGATCGCGGCACTGCCACTGATCTTCGCTCACAGCATTGTTGCTACCAAAGCCAAATCTGTGCTTCACGTACTGGATGAGCAAAGCGCTGGTATCATTGCTGCTCATGCGGAGAAGGAGAAAGCCTAATGATGCTCCAGCTGATTGAGCTGTGGGAATCGGTACAGGATTTTATTCATACCGGGGGCAATGTCTTGTACATTGTCGCCCTGGTGCTCTTCATCATGTGGTTTCTCATGTTAGAGCGCTACTGGTATCTGAAAGCGGTTTTCCCAAAGGAAAAGAAAGCGATTATCGCCCGCTGGGATGCCCGGGAGGACACCACCTCTTGGTATGCTCATAAAATCCGTGATACCTGGATTTCTGAAGCAACAACAAAAATTGACCAGAATATGCTGCTGATAAAGACGCTGGTCGCTATGTGTCCTTTGATTGGACTTTTGGGAACTGTCACCGGGATGATTGCGGTCTTTGATGTGATGGCGACTCAAGGTACAGGCAACCCAAGAACCATGGCGTCAGGTATCTCCATGGCAACAATTCCGACCATGTCTGGGATGGTTGCTGCACTTTCCGGAGTCTTTTTCAGCTCGCGGTTAGAGATCAGAGCAAAGCGGGAAAAAGCGAGCTTGGTTGATAGCTTACCGCATCATTAAAGAGAGATTTTTATGGCACGTAAACGTATTCGTGAAGACGACGAGGCCCAAATCGACATTACGCCGATGATGGATATCGTTTTCATTATGTTGATCTTCTTTATCGTGACCACTTCCTTCGTCAAGGAAGCCGGTATTGACGTCAACAAGCCTGAGGCAACTCAGGCCCAACAAAAACCCAGCGCAACCATCTTTATTGCCATTCGTCCAAATGGTGAGATCTGGATGGACCGTCGTATGGTGGATGTGGAGCGGGTCGCAGCAAACATTGAGCGTTTGGTTGCTGAGTCACCGACCGATACCATTATTATCCAGGCCGATAAAGAAGCTATGCACGGCCGGGTAATGGAAGTCATGGATCAAATCAAAGCGGCAGGTGATTACATCATCACTATCGCCGGGGAGCAGTGATACTATGGCACGTTTACTTACATCGCTATTTCTTGGTGCTGTGGTAACGTTTCTATTGTTCTTGTTAATGGCGACCCTGGTCAAAGGGACCGGGGAACGTCGAGCTGACGAGCAAGAGCGGATTGTGATAGAAATTAATACCACACCGCCGGATATGGACACCCAGGTGCGGCGGCCACCTCCGCCACCACCACCGCCACCACCGGCACAACCGCCGCAGCAGCCGCAAACACCACCGGAGCAAACCGATGTGTCAGGCGCAGTCGGCTTTAATATGCCAGGTTTGGATTTAGGTGGTGCCACCGGCGGTATCGGTGACCCCTCGGGCGCTTTGATGCGTGATGGCGATGCTCAGCCTATCGTCCGGATTGAACCGCGTTACCCGGTTCAGGCAGCACGGGATGGTTTGCAGGGTTGGGTTCGTTTGAGCTTCAGCATCATGGAAGACGGCAGTGTTGACAACGTCGAAGTGATCGAAGCAGAACCACGCCGTGTGTTCGACCGTGAAGCCATACGTGCACTGCGCCGCTGGCGCTACCAACCAAAAATTGTGGATGGTCGCCCTCAGCAGCAGCATGGCTTGCAAGTGCAACTTGACTTCACTTTAGATATGGCCGGAGGTTAATGATGACTAAGTTCACAAAACTTACCTCAGCATTGGCAATGGCTTTCGCACTGTCTGCTGGTGGCTTTTACACCCCAGTCAGTTTTGCGGAAACTGCAGCCGAGCGGCAGCAACGTATCCAAGAGCGTCGTGATCGTCGCACTCAGGTCGTCTCAGAGCGGACTGGCCGTTCAGTTTCTCGTGCCTTTGACTTGTATCAGGAAGACAAGACCAATGAGGCACGTCAAATCCTGATCGATACCCGCACAAGTTCGGACTTTGACCGCGCCTTTGTTGACAGATACATCGGTCAGCTCTTTATCGGTGATGACAACAAACGTGCTCTGGAGTATTTGCAGCGTGCGGCCCAACCCGATGTGTTGAGCTTCAACGATCAAGCCAATGTTCTTGAGACCATCGCGCAACTGCATATGGGGGAAGAAAACTTCCGCGAAGCCATTGAAGCATACAATAAATGGATGCACTTTACTGGTGACGAAAAGCACGATGTGTTTATGCGTATTGCCCAGGCGCACCAATTGCTTGAACAGTACGCTCAGGTTATCGATCCGATCAATCGCGCTATTGCGATGGCACCAGAGCCAATTGAAGCCTACTACACGCTGAAGTTTGCTGCTTTGTTTGAAGCGCAACGGATCCCGGAAGCAACGGCTGTACTTGAAGAAATGGTGGTGTTATTCCCAGCAAGCGCGCAGTGGTGGTTCTACCTGGGCAGCACTTACCAAATGCAGGAAGACTTTATCAAGGCATTGAGCGCTCTACGTGTTGCTCGGATCCTTGGCTATATGGAGACTTCGCAGCATTTTCAAATGTACGGTCAGATGTATGCCAACAACGAAGTACCTTTCCGTGCTGCTTCTATTTTCGAAGAGCAGATGAAAGCCGGGGTCATCCCCGAAAATCGTACCTTGTTAATGGCGACAGCGAGCAACTTCCAGGCCGCACGTGAGTACGTAAAAGCAGCTGAGTTTTACGGTCGTCTCGGTCAATTGGAAAATGATCCTGAGGCATTCCGTCGGCAAGGGGATGCTCTGCTAAACATCCAACGCTACCGCAACGCCATCACTGCGTTTAATCGTGCGTTGGAGTTGAATGTGGAAAATCCTGCCCGAGTTCAGATGAGCCTGGTGAATGCACATTTCTACCTCGAGCAGTATCCGCAGGCTTTAGCAGCTGCGCAACAGGCAAGACGCGATTCAGCCCTTGCCCGTCAGGCTAGGAGTTGGGAGCAGTACATTCGCGAAAAAGCCAAGCAGAAAGGAGTCGACCTCTAAAGGTCGCTCATTTTCTGTTACCAAAGGCCCGATTGCATCGGGCCTTTTTGTTTTATCAGCCCCTCACCCCTCAGTTGAGCTGAGCTATTCAGCAGCCATCTTTTGTTGTATACTTGCTCAGCAGTGATTGGCTATCAAGTTGTCAGGTTAGTTTACAATGACAGTTTGGGTGCTTAAGGCTAGCTGATTAATCATTTGATTAGTAAATGAATTTTATATTTGGCGTGTTTTTTGCAGTCTTAATGGTTGTGCTATACCGTCAAAATCGTTGTGCAAAGGAGTCGTCTTCGATGGATAAAAAGGATCATCACGCAAATCACAAAGCCAGCCAAAGTCGCCGCAAATTTTTAATGCGGACAGGTGCCGGCATTGTTATCGCGTCGCTACCAGCTCGCTCGGTCTGGGCGGGAAGCGGTGGTATTGCGCAATCCATCGTAGCTTCCGGGCATGGCTCTGATTTTGCTAATGGGGTTCCTGTCAAGCTCCAGTCTCCTGGTTACTTTATGAATTCGCTAACTTCACAAAATCATCGTCGTTTTGTGGATGTTTTTGGTGGTGCCCCTTTTAATCGCACAGGTACCCCTTATTCCAGTTTAAAGTCTGGCCACAATGCTACCCTTGGCGATATTTTGAACAGTGCTGGCAATGGCAATGGGAAGCTTGGTGGACCAGGTAACATCAATTTCCATTTGGTTGGTATCTATCTGAATGCCTATTTCTCTGCGCTAGGTGAACCGGCTATGTACTATCCAATTATCGGTCATGATAAACCTTTTGCAGATGACATCGCTTTTGCAACTTACCTCTACCAGCAGGCTTTAGATCAGGGGCCAAGTATCTACGGTGGTGCTCTGGGTCAGCTGATAGATCACAACCACGCTTAATTGTCATTGCAGACCAGCCGTGGCTATTGCGAAAGACGTATCGAATGTATTGGCAGCTAACATTAGCTGCCATTTTTTTTCCGACGACTCCGGGGTGGTTTTTTTTAATCGCTTGACTGGTGAAACTCTTGGATTAGCACTGGATTACGATGCTTTTATGGCGTTATGCCTGTCCAAGCGTTATCCTGAGACGCTTCAAGGCAATGAGATACGCCAGTTCGAGAAGATGCTGGCCGCTCCCTGGAAGCAAAGTGAACAATCAGATGACCCGCACCCTAGCACTTGAACTGGCTCCGTTTCGTTTTCTGGTTGAATCGGATATCCCTTTTGTTTATGAGAACATTCGTCGGTTATATGGCTCTGCAGTCAGCGACTGCTTAGACAAGCCTGACTACTATGTCTCCGTCAAAAAAGCCGAGGGCATCCGCAGCTTTTACCGGCCACAAGCACGTTTTTTTGCCGATCAACAAGAACCTTTTCAGCCACTGCAGCAACAGCAAGCTTACGCCATGCTGGAGTGGGGCATGAATTGGTGCATCGCCACCCATGAAATGCAGCACGTCATTATTCATGCCGCTGTGTTAGCCAAAGACAACAAAGCCATTTTGTTTCCAGCACCACCAGGCTCAGGCAAAAGCACCTTAACGACCTGGCTGGCTTTTCATGGCTGGCGCTTGCTTTCCGATGAAATGGCCTTGATTCAGCCTTTTAGTCGGACGGTGCTGCCGTTTGTTCGTCCCATCTGTTTAAAAAACAATTCCATTACGCTGGCAAAAAGCTGGTTTCCGGATGCAACTTTCTCGACCATTGCCTCCGATACCCACAAAGGGGATGTCATCCACCTATCGCCACCTGAAGACAGCTGGCAACAAAGCTGCACCCCGGCTGAAATCATTGGCGTGGTTTTTCCAAACTTCCGCGCAGATCAGGCGCTGCAGGTGTATCAACTGAATAAAACCGAAAGCTTTATGCAGCTGGCACAAAATGCCTTCAATTATGGCGTGATTGGTGATGATGGTTTTAGCACCTTGTGTCAGTTGATTGAGCAAGTGCCCGGTTTTGAAATTTTTTACCAGGACTTGGCCGAGGTAGATGCTTTTTTGCAGCAGGAGTTGATTGATGCTACCGACTGACTGGCTGATGCGGCTGGTAAAGTCGCCTGAAGCAGCTGTGGCTATCCCTGAGCAGCATTGGCCTTTAATGGTCAGGTTGCTTAGAAAACATCAGTTGCTCGCCCGGTATGGCCATTGGTTTCGCCAGGCAGGGGTATTTGAGCAATTGCCCCACTATGCTCAGCATCATTTACGCAATGCTGAGATTTTAGCGAGCAAGCAGCAGCATCAGGTTGTTTTTGAAGCGGCTGAACTTGTGAGCCTGTTGGCTCCGCTAGGAGTCTGTCCGGTGTTTTTAAAAGGAGCTGCGTATTCACTGGCGTTTGAAGCCTCAGTGGGCTCTGGTAGAACTTACAGCGATATCGATGTGCTGGTGCCAAAAGAGCAGATCACTGCGGTGGAGCAACGACTTGCTTTACACGGGTATTACGGTGAAGCCATGACAGCCTACGATCAGCACTATTATCGTCGCTGGACTCATGAAATTCCGCCGATCCGCCATCATAGCCGCGGCACTGTGCTCGACATTCATCACAACCTGATTCCACCGATTTCTGGTCGTGCCCCGGATATGGCTGTCTTTTTGCAGCAATTGGTGCAGTCGCCGCAAGGTTTTCAGGTACTGGCCTTGCCTGCAATGACACTGCACAGTCTGGTGCATCTGCTGTTTAATGAGGAGTTCAAACACGGCTTTCGGGATCTCACCGATCTGCATTTGCTTTTTGGGCAGTTTAGGCAAGCTGATGATTGGCAGCAGTTACTGCAGTTGGCACAACAAACCGGCTTTTTGTTTGAGCTATTTCTTGCATGTCGTTACTGCAAGCAGCTGCTTGGGACCTCTTTTCCTGAGTTCTTCCTGGATGAACTGGCGGCACAGCAGAGAAACCAGCTGCATCAAGCCTTGCTTGATTTTATTTTTTTGCGGGTTTTGTGTCCCCGCCATCCGGTAACCGATGGCTGGCAACATCGATTGGCTGATCAATTAAGCTGGTTACGTGGCCATTGGCTTAAAATGCCGCTCTCTGTGCTGTTGTGGCATACTGCAGTCAAAAGTAGCAGGGCTGTAATGATGGCAGTGCTGGGGAAAAGCTACTTCGAACCAGAGCGCCGTTAAGCCGCTCTGGTTGAAGGATGTCGGTGACGCTGAGTCACTAGGAATTAGCAGGTTCGTTGTTCCGCAACTCGATCAAGCGGTATTTATCGATCAACGAGTACAGGGTTGGCCTGGTAATGCCCAGCAAGTCCGCTGTTTTTGACAGGTTGCCATTGCTTAGCGCATAGGCTTCGCGAATGGCCTGGCTTTCTGCATCTTCACGCACTTTGCGTAAGGTTCTGGGTGCGCTGTGCTCGCCGGAGCTGCTCAAACCAAGATCATCCGCGGTGATTTGTTTGCTATCCGCTAAGATAACAGCAGATTTAAGCTTGTTTTGCAGCTCACGAATATTCCCCGGCCAACGATGCTGTAACAAAGCCTGAACCGCGTCCTCAGAAAAGGCATGCACCTGAGTCTTAAACTCCTGGTTAAACTTATGCAGCAGTGCCTTGGCGATAATGAGCACATCCTGACCACGGTCTCGCAGTGGCGGGATAAAGAGCGTCATTTCGCTAATCCGGTAGTACAAATCTTCCCGAAAGCTTTGTTCAGCAACCATCTCAGAAAGATTGCGGTGGGTGGCACAAATCACCCGCACATCCACTTCAATCACCTGACGGCCACCCAATCGCTCAATGACGCGCTCTTGCAAAAAACGCAACATCTTGGCTTGCAGGCTCAGCGGCATATCGCCAATTTCATCCAGCAGCAAGGTGCCGCCGTTGGCACATTCAATTTTACCCAGGGTGGTTTTATTGGCACCGGTAAAGGCGCCTTTTTCGTAGCCAAAGAGCTCACTTTCCAGCAAGGTTTCCGGAATGGAGGCACAGTTAATGGCGACGAAGGGTTTGTCGGCTCTGGGGCTTTGTTTATGAATGCTGCGGGCAAAAACCTCTTTGCCGGTGCCGCTTTCACCTTGCAGCAAGGTGGTAATTTCGGTGGGGGCAATTTTTTCAACCATGCGGCAGGCTTTTAAAATGGAATCGCTGTTGCCGATGATGTCCTGTTGGTGCAGCCCGGAGTGGCGCAAGTAGCGGTTTTCCTGCTCCAATGCACTTAGTTTAAAAGCTCTGGCCAGAATGACGCTCAGCACTTCTGGTTCAATGGGTTTTTGGTAGTAATCGTAAGCACCCAGGCTGACCGCTTTAAGCGCATGCTCTTTGTCGGTATTGCCGGTGATGATAATCACTTTGCAATCGGGGTGTATGGCCAGAATGTCGGTCAGGCAGGCTAAGCCTTCAGAAGCATTGCTCGGGTCCGGCGGCAAACCAAGATCCAGTGTCACGACAGCTGGCTCGTAACGACGTACCTGAGTCAGTGCTGAGCTACGGTCTTCGGCAAAGACGAGTTCGTAATCGGGTAAACTCCATTTTAGTTGCTTCTGAATACCAAGATCATCTTCTACGATTAACAGTGTCTTCATGTCACAATCCTTGTCCTAACTCTGTACTAGTTTAAAGGAAGTCGCATGGTAAAGGTAGTCCCTTCACCTTCCTTGCTGTGTACCAACAGCTGGCCGCCACATTGCTCAACAAAAATCTGCGCATCGTAAGCACCAATCCCCATGCCAGCGTTGCCTTTGGTCGAGTCAAAGGGCTTAAAAAGCCGGGTCGCAATAAAATCGTCACTCATGCCGCAGCCAGTGTCCTGAATGCTGAGCTCAACCCAATCCTTGTTTTGTTTGAGTGTCAGGGTGATCTGACCATCATCAGGCGTCGCGTGCTGGGCATTATCAATCAGATGAAACAGCACATTGGCAAAGCGCTCTTTATCCAGCGATAACTGGCTGTCCTGTTCAACTTGCAACCGAGGGATTGGCTGCTGGCCCTGACAGCGACTGTCAATCAGTTGCGCTAACAAAGGAGCAAGCTGAAATCTGGATTCTTGCTCATCGTGCCGCTCTTTATCCATCAGTTGGGCCAGCATTTTATCCATTCGCCGCTTGCTGGAGGCTATGGTGTCAAAGGCATCGGCCACAAATTCAGGGTTCGACTGATGACGCTCTGCATTTTTCAGCAGCAAGCCCAATTGTGCGGTGATGTTTTTAAGATCATGCACCACAAAAGCCGACATTCGGCTAAAAGCCGCAAACTGCGCGTTTTCCATCAGTTTGTTGCTGGCTTCCATCAAAAACAGATAACTGGCAATTTGCTCGGTGACTGCCAGCAGGTAATCCCGTAACTCCCAGTTCAATTTTAGTTGCAGGGCCGGATCTGTATCGAGCATGCAAAGTCCCCAGAGACCGTCTTTTGCCAGGATTGGGATAATAATCTGGGAGTGGCAGGATTGGGGAGGCAATGCCAGTTGCGCAACGAATGGATCCTTCGTCTGCTTTAAATCGACAATCCAGTTCTTCAGTTGCTGTTGCGCCAGGTAATGCTCAGCAATAGTTCGCTCGGCCGGGGTCAGCTCGGGGCGGTTGATTCGAGCCAACACCCGGATCTGCGGTTGAGTGCGTAACAATAAGCCTTTGTGGTAGCCAATGGCTTGCAGCCAACTGGCAAGGGCTTCCTGATGCACATCGTCGTGATTGACGTCTATTTGCCGCAGCCTGTGGGTTAATTCAAGCCATTTGGCCCGGTAATCGAAGGTGTTTTCAAAAAAGTGTTTTTCAATAAACACCTTAAGCTTTCGTCGCATGGTATCGGACAGCAACAATGCGGCCAGAATGGCGAAGCCAAGTACGATGAAGGTCGCTTGCAACAGTTCAGACCAGGCACCACCACTGAAACGAATGTAGAAACCTGCTAACGCCAGCAAACTCAGGTACAGGCCAGCAGCCAGCACCAGGGAACTTTGCAGCACGATATCCCTGGAGATATAGACACGAATGTTCCAGGCCTTGATGCGACGAATGGAAATGACCAGCAGCGGCAACATCAGCAGCTGAATAAAGCTTCGGGCTGACCACAGCTGCGCATCTATCCGCAGAAAAAGGCTGGCTTCGGCCAGCAGTACAAAATCAAACAGCACCATGATGCTAAGGGCGACGATCAATGGCTTAAACTGCCAACGCGCACTGCCTGCACGGCGATACAAGGCTTCAATCAGAGCCAGAATAAAAACGCAGAGAACCAATTGCCCTGTCAGCAGTAAGTTAACCGGCACCAACTGAATAGAGGCGAGCAGGGTCCACGCCAGCATCACCACGACAGTTGTCCAAACCTCTTTACGCTGCACAAACAACCACAGCGACTGCTGCTGACTTTGCAAGGCTGCGTACAAAAACAGCACCAACGCCAGCAAGCGGCTATTCTCGAGCCAGAGTGACCACTGGTTCTGGTAAGCTGTGGTCGGCTGCCAGGCATAAAGCGAAGCCCAGACCACCGTCAACAAGACAAAGCCGAGCAAGATGCTTCGTGGCACATTGCGAGCTTTTACCGTCAGGAGTAAAGCAAAGAAAAAGAAATAACCAATGGCGGCCAGAACAAAACCAATTTTATCCAGGGCCAGTTGATTCCAGAGCGGCAGCATTCGAGTGGCCGGCGTTAAGGGGTTTGTTGCAGTAACTGATGCACATAACGAACCGGAATGGCATAGCTAATCCCGCTCGGATCGCTGAGCACCGCTTCCCGGGTACTTTTAACATGCACCATATTGATCACACCAATCACCTTGCCGCTGGCTTGATGGATCAAAGGGCTGCCACTGTTGCCAGGGTAGGCGGTCGCATCCAGTTGATAAATTAAATAAGGCTCACGCAGTTGGCGTAGTGCCTGAATGTGCAAATCACGTGAATTATCGACCGGGATAGCAATAGGGGTAATGGCAGCAATGATCCCCTGATGGGTTGCAGGATACAAACCCAACACATTGGAGATTGGAAAGCCGGTAAAAGCAATGCGGCTGCCTTCCGGGTAATAGTCTTTTCCCGCCAGGCGAAGCGCTGGCAATGCCTGCTCTATTTCCATGATCGCCAGGTCATACTGGGGCGCGTTACGCCGACCGGTCATCGGGTGAATGGTGATGTCACGGGCCGAGCCCGATACCACCACATACTGCTCACGCCTGGACTCATCCAAAGCACGACCTATCACGTGGTAATTGGTCACGACTTGCTTGCCGTTGCCAACCACAAAGCCTGTGCCAATAAACTGCAAACGGGGGGAGGCGGTAGGGTTATGAATGGCGATACCAACGACTGAAGGCTTGACCTGAGGGATCAGTTCCACCAACTCAGCCGCTTGGACTGAGCCGAAAAAAAACAGCAACCACGCGATTAGCAAACGCATTTTCATCATCCTTGGTCTAAACTTTGATCGAAACGCTAAGCGTTCAACACAAGTGAGTGTATCGTATTGTGTCAGCTTTGCAAAAATGATTCACTCTATTGCCGGTTTTCAGGGCTATTTTTACAAGGATATACCGATGTTAGTCCAACCCCTGGAGCGTGAAATTGTGCCAATTTTTTCCGGCGGAGGTACCCGGCTCTGTTGCTATATCGGCATTTTGATGGCCCTAAAAGAAATGCGGCTGCATTTTAATCATCTGGTTGGTGTATCAGGGGGGAGCATTGTGGCGGCTTTGTATGCAGCCGGCTGGAGCCTGGATGCCATCAAAGTCTTGGCGATGGATACGGATTTTAAGCAATTTAAAGAAATTTCGTTTTGGTCGTTATTGCGCACCGGAGGCTTGTCCGATGGCAATCGGTTCGAGCAGTGGCTGGATGACAAGCTGGAAGGGAAAACCTTCGCCGATCTTGAGCTTGATTTGCATGTGCTGGCTACCGATATTAATGGTGGTGGCCCAGTGGTTTTTAATAAAGCCCTGACGCCAACGGTTAAAATCTCGCAGGCCATTCGTTATTCGATGTCCATTCCCTTGTTGTTCTCATTCAAGAGCTTTCACAGCCACGTGATGGCCGATGGCGTGATTTTATCGGAAGATGCATTGCACAAAGACTGGTCTGGTCGTCATATTCCTGCGGTATGCTTCCGGCTAAAAAGTGACTCAGAAGAGAAGCCGGTTCGTAAAAACCGGCTATTTCCGCTGGTATCTTACATCAATATGCTGATCCAGACCTTTATGAACGCTGTATCCAGAGAATACGTTCACGCCGAGTACTGGCACAACACCATCCTAATCAATACCGGCGATGTGTCCTCTGTGGATTTTAGTTTGTCGCTCGAAGCCAAACTGCATTTATTGCGCCTGGGTTACGAGACGTCGATGGATGTAATTCCGAAAAAATTAAACTGGCTTCGGCAGTAAACTCAAGCCATACTAAGATGAACTCAGACTTAACGCGATGCAGTAATGACGGACCATGAAAAAACTCAAAAGCCTTGCCGATAAACCCATCATTGGTGGCGTAGTAAAACGCGCGATGACCTCCTTAGCCAGCAATGACGCTAAGGTTATTTCCAAACACTTTTCACAATATCTGCGACCACAAATCGCCAACACCGAAGAGCTGCGGCATGAGGTTTATCACTTACGTCATCAAGTCTATTGCGAAGAGTTGAACTTTGAAGATATCAAAGAGAGTCATGAAGAGCATGACGAATTTGATAACCGGTCCATCCACTGTTTTGTCCGTCATCTGAGCTCTAAAAGCCTGGCCGGAACCGTGCGGCTGATCCAGTCAAATGCGGAGCAGGAGTTGCTTCCTATCGAACAGTTTTGCAGTCATGCCATTGACCATCCTGAACTGTCTCCGGCAAATTTTCCGCGCGACGCTATCTGCGAAATATCCAGGCTTGCAGTGCCGGAAAATTTTCGTAAACGGGCCATCGATAAGTTTAAAGGTGCTGCGACCGGTGCCATTAATGAGCAGGCGTTTTCGGAAACTGAGCTGCGTTGTTTCCCCTACATTGCCATTTGTCTTTATTTAGCGGCAACGGCTATGGCGATGCAAACCAAGCGCTACCACGGTTTTGTGATGATGGAGCCCCGCTTGGCCCGAAGTCTGACTTTTGTCGGGATCCAATTTCAGCAAATTGGTAAGCTGATCGAGTTTCATGGCAAGCGAGCCCCTTTTTATATTGATGCAAGGCAACTGCGTGAAAACCTGAGCCCGGGCTATTTAAAACTGCTCGAGTCGGTTGAGCGTGATCTGATCCAATCGGGGGGGTTAAAGCCGACGACGGATAAAGGCTACAACAACGGCTTCAGCATGAACCCTCAGGTGAGTACTAACTAGTTTTCATCCAGAAACGGGCTCCTGCCCTTATTCAGGAACGACAAATGAAAATTGCGATTTCCATTTGTCTCACATTTTCAATGCGTTACCACGCACTGAAAATGGTAGCGCATCCGTGCGCTGCGCTAGTGCCCGCCTTTCTGGACGGGCACTAACTAATTTTCCTTGTAGACAGGCCAGCCAGGCAGTTGAAAAAACAAACAGCAAAGGCCAACAGGCTTTTAAGTCACAGCGCTGCTTTTTATCTGACAACACCATGCCATAGATAGCGTGGCTGGCTTGATAACCGAAGTGGACAATCAAGATGAATGATGAACAAAAATCAGCGCTCAGCAAGCAGTTGATGGCTTTGTTGCAACCAGAGCAGGTCTTGGTGAGCCCTGAGGACCTGAAACGCTATGGACAAAACTGTGAAGCTATCCGCTATCAGGCACCCATTGTTGTTTGTGCCAGGCAGGTCTCGGATATCAAAGCTTTGCTGCAGTTGGCAAATCAGTTGGCCGGAAGTGAACTGCACTTTTCAATCCACCCCATCAGTACCGGCAATAATTGGGGCTACGGTTCGAGCCGGGCACCCAATCAGAGTTCCGTATTGCTGGATCTTTCTGCCTTAAACCAGATCCGGCTGATTGATGCCCAGCTTGGACTGATCGAGGTTGAGCCAGGCGTCACGCAGCAACAGCTGTGGGAGTTTTTGCAGGCCGGGCAATTGGACTTTATGGTCCCGGTGACCGGGGCAGGACCAAGCTGCAGCATCCTCGCCAATGCGCTGGAGCGCGGTTATGGCATCACGCCTTATACCGATCACTTTGGTGCGGTAGCCAGTATCCGGGGCTTTCTTGCCGACGGCACGCCATTTCGCTCGGCGATTGCTGAACTGGATCAATCTGGCGAAGATAGAATCGATCACAGTTACAAATACGGGGTAGGGCCTTATCTGGATGGACTATGGACCCAGAGCAATCTGGGCATTGTCACTTCCCTGTCGCTACGTTTAAAAGCCAGACCGAAAGGTTTTTGCGCCTTTTATCTGCAATTTAAGCAGGATACTGATTTTGCCAAAGCACAACAGCTGGTGTTTAAGCTGTTGCAGCGGCTGGAAGGGGTCGTCGGCTCCATCAACCTGATGGATCAACGCCGGCTGGCTGCCATGATGGCTCCCAATCCCAATGGCCCGGCTCAGCATCAGGTGATGAGTCAGCAGCAGCTGCAAACTATTGCAAAGAACTTTCAAATCCCTGCCTGGACCGTTGTCGGATCGCTTTACGGTGAGCCCCAAGTGGTTGCCGCGGCTCAGGCTGTTGTGAAGCAACTGTGTAAGGGGCTGGGCTGTAAGATTATTTTATCCAATGGCCCTCTGATTCGGATAGCGAGCCGTTTGTTACCGCATTTACCGGCATCCTGGTTGGCGAAAGAGCGGGGAATGTTGGCCTCGATGCAAGCGGGTATTGAGATTATGCTGGGCAAGCCCAACCAGGTCGCCCTGCCATTGCCCTACTGGCGTAACGCATCGCTGCAGCCGGCCCCCGGAAATCCACTAAACCCGGCTCGGGATGGCTGTGGTTTGCTTTGGTATGCGCCATTGATTCCAATGGAAACCAAGGCGATGTGGCACTTTGTCGAAACCGTCCGTCGAATCTGCCCACAATACGGTATCGAGCCGATGATCACCTTTACCAATTTACGGCATGATTGCGTGGATAGCACCATTCCGATCATTTTTGATGCCAGCAACTCAACGGCCTGTGAGCAGGCGCAAGCCTGTTTAACGGCTCTGGTGGCCTATGGCTTAGAGCAGGGTTGGGTGCCGTACCGCCTCAATCTGGAGCAGCAGCAACGTTTGCTGCAAAAAGACAGCGCTTTTTGGCAACTGGTTGCACGGCTGAAAACGGCGTTGGATCCGCATCACTTGCTTAGCCCGGGGCGCTACAACCCATAACAACCCCATAAAACAGCCATAAAAAAACCTCCTGAATTGCAGGAGGTTTTTTATTAGCGGTGCTTACGATTAAGCTTTTTTGCGGCGGGCCATGCCACCTAAGCCCAGTAAGCCTAAACCTAAGATGCCGATGGTAGCTGGTTCTGGGATTGTGCTTGCGCGCAGAACACCTGAACCATCAAAAGTACTGCCTATGAAAAGTGACGCTTCTGATACACTGGAAGCATCATTGCCGTTAAATAAGCCTTGCTGGAAATTACCATAAGCTGCGGCTGTAACATCACCTAGTACCCAAGTCGCAGATAAAATACCAGTAGTGTATGGTGTTGCTGGGTCTGGTGATAAAGTCACGAATGCAATATCACGAGCAAGCAATTCCAACCACAAGGAACCATTAGTTGCAGTTGCTGCGTCCATTGGGTTATTGGTGAAATCGTAATCAGGCGTTGAGTCAGAAAAAATTCTGATAAAGCCTTCTTCTTGAACAAAACCACCAGCACCATCAGTCAAGAAGCCACCGATTTCGAAAGTTAACTCGCACGATGTGCAAAAAACACTTTCGTTTGTGCCATTGATGGAACGAACAATACCGTAACCGAACAGTTCTGTTCCAGCAACTGCTGGGTTACCAGTGAACTCCTGAGCAAAATCAAATTGTGCTCTAAAATCAATTGCGGCATTTGGATCCCAAGTCACACCACCAACAGTGATTGGGGCTGCATAAGCGGCACTGGACAATCCCAGTAAAGCGGCGCCAACTAACATAGTACGAATTTTCATATTGTGCTCCTTGTTTAAGCAACTTCGCATCATTTTCTGAAGTTACAAATATCAATGCCAATTCTGTGCCAGAATTTTATTTTTTTTAAGTTGTTGTTTTTAAATGAGTTGATTTGCAGGTGATTGCTTCGGTCTTTGCGGCTGTAAAAAAATCAGACATCGCAGCAGCTGAGTTAAAAAATAGTTTTCAATCAAGAATGGATTGAATTAGACTGGCTCAACACACTGCTTCAGTGCAGATAACAAACAATAAATCAGAGCGATGGAGTGCTCGGTAGTCACATTTGGGGTTTCAGTGATGTCCATCGCGAATTTCTTCGATTACTTTGAGTTGATCGCGGCCGATACACCGCGTTTAAAGCGGGAGGCTTATGCCATTCGCTATCAGGTGTATTGTGAAGAGTTTGGCTATGAAGATAAAGCAGCTTTTCAGCATGGTCTGGAGCGGGATGATTTTGACCACCATGCCTGGCACTTTCTAATCCGGCATAAGGCAACTGGCATCTTTGCTGGCACTGCCCGTTGTGTTTTGCCTTACGATCAATTTAATGCCAAGCGGCCCTTGCCGGCAGAAAAGCATTGCCCGACAGCACTGAACCCGGCTGTGGTAACCGCCATGGGCTTAAAGCGAGGGGATTACGCTGAAGTGTCCCGGTTAGCTGTACGCCGTGATTTTCGTTGTCCGCAATGGATGGATGAACATTTAAACCTCAACCACCAACTCTATTCGCCAAAGCCCGGTGAAGCAAAAAGCTTTGCCTGTATCTCGGCCTGCCTGTATTTTGCATTGGTGGCCTTTTTTCAGCATCAATCCAATCTGCAAGCTTTAATAGCGATGATGGAGCCGGCTTTGATGAAGCTGCTGCAACGAACCGGCTTCCAGGTAAAATCAGCCGGCAACCTGGTGGATTATCATGGCCGCCGAAAGCCATGCATTCTTCGCCGCATAGACCTTACCGAGTCGATTTGCCCCTGTTACCAGCCGTTCGTCCGCCTTGTCACCGAAGAAGTTGCCAGAAGCCTGAACAAGCAAGCCTGTTACGCATTAGAAACCGCATAAAAAAGCCAGCTGCATGCAGCTGGCCAGGTTAACGCCTTGCTAACAACTTAGTTCAGCTGATTTTGCAGTGTTGCCAGACGCTCCAGAATAATAGGATCATCACTTCTGACTTCAGCCAGTACCTGCTTTGCTTTGGGCTGCTGATTGGTCTTGAGCAACGCTTCTGCGTAGTTCAGCATCACTTCGGGGTGATCCGGCCGGATGCTTAACGATTGCTCGAAGTGCTGCAAAGCTTCTTGAGGCTGGTCCAGCTGCAACAAAACCTTGCCGTACGTATCGATAACGTCCGGATGATTGGGCAGCAACTCCATCGCACGTTGTGCATAGGGACGTGCCTGTTCAGCCTGATTAGCCACGGTCAGTAACCAGGCATAATTGTTTAAGGCAATGATATTGTTCGGCTCATTCTCCAGCAGTTCCTGGTACATTTGCTTGGCTTGGGTCGAGTCGCTGTGCAAAAGCAAGGTTGCATAGTAGGTATTTAAACCATCGTCCGAACCATGCTGCTCTTTGTGCTGATCAATAAAAGCCAGCGCACTTTGCTCTGACTCGGTCGAGGTTAAGTTGACCGCGATAAAGAGTGCGGTTTCGTGGGCTGGGTATTGAGCATAACTTTGTTGGAAAGCCCGTTTTGAAGCCGCAGGATTATTGCGCATTAATTCCAGCCGGCCTCGCACAAACTGCATCTGCGGGTGTTGGCTTAATGCTTCAGGGATGTTGTTTAGCACTGCCAGCGCCTGGTCGAGCCGCTGCATTTGCACCAACAGGGTCATCTGTGCAATCAGTAGCTGTGGCTCGCCCGGTACTTGCTTCAGCAAGTTATTTAAAACCTCCAGTGCTTGTTCCTGCTTGTTGTTTATGGTTAAAGCGTTTGCCAAAGCATAGCCGGCCTGAAGGTTAGCTGGCTCCTGACGGTGCCAGCGCTCTGCTTTTTGCACGGCATCTGCGGGACGCCCCAGTCTTAGGAAGGACTCAATTAACAACAAATGATGGGTAGCCGGCAATTGTTGGTTCGGAAGACTGATACCCTGCAACAAGGTTACGACCTGCTGGAAGTCTTGTTGATCGTAAGCAACCCGTGCACGAAGCAAACGGGCCGGGTACACCTCTTTATTCTGACGATGAAGCCGATCAATGCGCGCTGTAGCGTCGCTGGTATCTTGCAAGGCCCTGGAAATGGCATAGTATTGTTCTTGACCGGCCAGGTACTCCGGGTGCTGATCCAGCATGGCTTTCAACTGCTGGCTGGCTTTGGTCAGATCGCGCTGCTGCACATGCACCATGGCTTGCAACAAGGACGAGAACGGGTTTAGTGGCTTTAACTGCAAGGCTTTCTCGGTAAGCTGCATGGCGTTGTCAAAGTTCTGCTGCAGGAACTGGGCATAAGCCTGCAGATTGTAACCGGCAACTTGCATCTCAGGATCCTGAATCCACTTTTCAGCCAAAGCAGAGGCTTTATCGTGCTCGCCTTGCTGCAAATAGCTCATTGCCAGAACCATGCGTGTTTGTGTGATGGATGGATCCAAGGCCAGGGCTTGCTCCAGATCCCGGATCCCAGCTTCACGCTGACCTTCGATGCCCAGCTTGACTGTCCCAATCGTCGCTAAGCCTGAGGCATCCAACTCCCCTTGATATTGGCTGAGCAGTTGGCGGGCAGAGTCCGGGGCGCCACGGCGCACCAGTTCAAAGGCGGTGCTGGTGATCAGCTGTAGATTTTGCTCGTGCTCAGGCAGGGTTGCCAGAATAGTAGCCGCATCTTCGGTTTCTCCGGCTCTTAACCGCAGTAACGCATACAAGCGCTGCGCTTCCGGGATCTCGTGCAATTGATTGCGGATGGGATCCAGGTGACGCAAGGCTTGCTCTTCCAGGCCCAGCTGCGTCGACGAAATCGCTGCGATCACCCGGGCTCTGGTGCCAACCAGGCCATGCCGGATGGCACGCTCACTGTGTGTTTTGGCAGCTTCAAAATCGTTACGTTGAAAACTGACCAAACTTTGCAGGTAATTGGCCATAGGCTGCTCTGGGAATAATTGCAGCAACAGCTTTAGATGGGGCTCACTGGCATCAAATTGACCGTGCTGAATCGAAGCTTGTGCCAGCAGCAAACGTGCCAGCAATTTGCTGGGAGCCAGTGCTACGTAGTGTGTGAGCTGCTCGATTGCCGCTGCATGTTCGTTTTGAGCCAGATACACTTTGCCCGATAAATACAACGACTCTGCATAGAGCTCGCTGTCCTTGGTAATGTTGTTCAGCAGAGCGAGGGCTTCGGCCGGCTCCTGGGCACTGAGTTTTAAGTGCGCTTGTGCCATGGTGGCAACATCTGCATGAACGCTTTGGCTTAGACGCTCAAAGTGCAGCAAGCCGGAAGGGCCGTCTCCCAGCTCAATTTCTGCCAGGGCTCGGTAGCTGTCGACCAAAGCGGCAGTGCGCTCGGACAGCTGGTCAGTGGCCTCAAAAGCTGAAATCGCCGCCTGATAGTTGCCAGACAGGTAATAGGCCTGCATCAACGCCAGGGCGCTATCTTCTTCCGGGGCCCCGTAGCGTAGCGCGCGTTCCAACTCCCGCTCTGCACTGGCGGTATCGCCAATACCAAGCAAGGCTTTGCCTAAAGCCAGGCGGTAACGGTATTCATCGGGTGACTGTTGAATGGCCGAACGCAGTTCAATCACTGCGGCATTGTATTCGTTGCTGGCCAAAAATTGTTGCGCGGACTGATAATGCGCCTCACTGTCTTTCTTGCTGCAGGCGGTCAGCACTGCCAGCAGCGCTATACCGGATAAAATCCTTGTTGTCGTTTTCATGTTTTATCTCCTTTTGCAGCCGGTTAACCAAACAAGCCGCGGGTATCGATGACAACCTTGGCAGCAACATCGCCAGGCTTAAGGGACTTAAATTGTTTGTGATCCACCAGCACCACCAAAATATGGGCGCGCTCTAAGGCTTCGTGCAGTGAAACCAGCCGCTGCTGATGGGCCTGGTATTTTTCCGGCAATTGGTGAATGTTGGGCTCAACCCACAGAACGTCACCGACCCCTTGCTCGCTCAGCTGCTTTGCGATATCCAGCGCCGGGCTTTCCCGCAGATCGTCAATATCGGCCTTAAACGCCAGGCCGAGACAGGCAATCACCGGACGTTTGAATTCATCCGCTGCCTTTTTCACCCGCTCTATCACATACTGGGGTTTGGCATCGTTGATTTCGCGTGCCAGCCGGATCATCTTGGCTTGCTCGGGGGCCGAGTCGACAATAAACCAGGGATCCACCGCGATGCAGTGACCACCAACCCCAGGGCCTGGGTTTAAGATGTTGACCCGGGGGTGGCGATTGGCCAGTTGGATCAATTCCCAGACGTTGATTTTCAGGTGATCGCACACCATCGACAACTCATTGGCAAAGGCAATGTTGACGTCGCGAAAGGAATTCTCGGTCAGTTTGGCCATCTCGGCGGTACGGGCATCGGTCATCAGGCACTCGCCACGGACAAACAATTGGTACAGTGCCATGGCTTGCTGGGCACAACGTGGGCTGATGCCACCAATAATGCGGTCATTGCTGACCAGCTCTTGCAACACCCGGCCAGGCAATACCCGCTCGGGGCAGTGTGCGATGAAAATATCCGCCAGCTCCGGGTCCTGATGCGGCAGGGTCAAATCCGGGCGAAGCTCAGCCAACCAGCGGGCGATTTGCTCGGTGGTGCCAACTGGCGAGGTGGACTCCAGGATGATCAGATTGCCTTTTTCCAGGTAAGGGGCAATGGCTTGAATCGCAGCTTCAATGTAACTCAAGTCGGGTTTTTTCCCATCCTGAAACGGAGTGGGTACGGCAATCATAAAGACATCGGCTTGTTCGGGCTTCAGCGCAGCTTTTAGTTTGCCTGTTGAGACCGCTGCTTGTACCAGCATGTCCAGATCGGGCTCAACAATATGAATTTTGCCTTGGTTGATGGTACGAACGGCGTGCTCGGAGACATCAACACCATGCACCTGGACACCGCGTGAGGCGATCACTGCAGCCGTGGGCAAGCCAATGTAGCCCAAACCAATGACGGAGACTTTACTGAATTCTTGCTTCATAGATTCCTTGCTTCCCACCTGGGTGGGTGATGGTTACTAACCAGTCACCAAAGAGCGACCAGTCCGTGGTTGTATCGAACGATACCAGCAAGGGCCAGCGACGCTGTCTAAGCCGGGAAACTGTACTACGAAAGCAGATGCCCGCACTCCATTGCTGCCTGTTCGACTTACCTGTCAAAAATAATTATCAGCCTAAACGATAGCCGGTTAAAGCGCAATAGCCAGTCGCAGCGAAGGGCACGGTTTGCAAGGGGTTGGCAGCAAAAACTTCACCTTGGATGGTATTTTTTTGCTACCATCGCGCTTAGGATATTCGCTCATGGTCCAGCATTAAGGATAAGGTCACCCCATGCTAAAAACACTGATTGTGTTCGGAACTCGCCCGGAAGCCATCAAAATGGCGCCTCTGGTTACTCAATTGCAGCAGGCCCCCGGCATCGACAACCGTGTCTGTGTCACGGCGCAGCACCGGCAGATGCTGGACCAGGTGCTGGATTTATTTGCCATCCAACCGGATTACGATTTGGACATAATGAAACCGGGGCAGGATTTGTTTGATGTCACCATCACCATTTTAGAGCGTTTAAAAGCCGTGTTGCGTGACTGGCAACCGGATCTGGTGTTGGTGCACGGTGACACCAGCACCACCTTTGCTACGGCTTTAGCTTGTTACTACGAAAAAATCGCCATTGGTCATGTCGAGGCCGGTTTGCGAACCGGTGACTTGTTCAGCCCCTGGCCCGAAGAAGCCAATCGCAAACTCACCGGAGTCCTGACCCAGTTGCACTTTGCACCCACAGCGACCGCCCGGCAAAACCTGCTGGCTGAAGGTGTGCCAGCAACGCAAATTGAAGTGACCGGCAATACGGTGATCGATGCCTTACTGGCGGTGGTTGAAAAAATTGATCAGGACGATGCCTTGCGTCAGCAATTGTCGGCCAAGCTGCCTTATGGTCAGCAGCGACGGATGATTTTGATCACCGGCCATCGCCGGGAAAGTTTCGGCAGTGGCTTTGAAAACATCTGCGCCGCCTTGCAGCAACTGGCCAAGCAGTACCCGGATTGTGACTTTGTCTATCCGGTGCATCTCAACCCCAATGTGCGCGAGCCGGTGTATCGCTTACTCGGCGAACAAGCCAATATTCATCTGATTGAACCGCAGGATTACCTGCCTTTTGTCTATCTGATGCGCCAATCTTACCTGGTGCTAACCGATTCGGGTGGCATTCAGGAAGAGGCACCATCGCTGGGCAAACCGGTGCTGGTGATGCGCGATACCACCGAACGGCCAGAAGCCGTTGCCGCAGGCACTGTCCTGTTGGTAGGGACGAACACAGACAGCATAGTCCGGGAGGTTTCCCGCCTGATGGACGATACGGCCTGGTATCAGCAAATGAGTGTGGCCCATAACCCATATGGTGATGGTACCGCTTGTCAGCAGATTGCCCAATGCCTCAGTACCTTCAAACCCGGTTAGTTGGTCGCCCTGGCATGACACCGTACTGGTTCAGGCGCTTGTTCAAATGTGCATCAATAGCGCTGCTAAGTACTTTGCTGTTGGCAATTTTGCTGTTGGTAGTAATCATCGAGCGAAGTCCTCGTGCACAAGCCAACACCGAACTTACACCAGGCACAACGCTGTTGGCGGAAGCTGCAGGTCAGCGCGCTATAAAGCAGTTTTTACAAGCAGAAAGCCTGCAATTGCACCGGCCTGAGCTGGAAGCTTTGTTGGCGATTGCTGGGCATGCTTATCCAGAGTTTAGCACTCAGCTGATGCTGGCCGAGCAGCAGGCAGAGCTTCGTGTCAGCTACCCACTTTGGTCCGGCCGTGCTTATCTAAACCTGACACTGCAGGCAGGTGATGCCGAATCTAAGTGGCTGCACCGGCTGCAACTGGGCAAACTCAGGGTGCCGGGCCCTTGGCTGCTGCCTGCGCTACGCCTTTCTGGCTCTGTGCTACCGGCCAGTGATGAGCTGGCAGAGCTGCTCGCCGGCATTCAGCAGCTCAGCATCACGCCGGAGCTGGTTCGTTTTCGGCTGGTGTTATCCGAGGATGAACAACAGGATACGCAGGACTGGTCACCACTGCAGCAACTCACCGCCATTGCCCCGGCAGAGCTGCGTCGCTACCAGCAGCAACTGTATCAGTTTCAGCGCGACACGGCAGCCACCGAGCTCAGTGCTTACCTGATGGCGGCCTTTCAGTTGGCTGGCGAACAAAGCCAGCGGTCGGGCAGCTCGCTGCAGCATGAGCATCGGGCTGCTTTGCTGGCACTGGCCAGTTTTTTTGGCACCGATCATTTTCGCTGGCTGTTTTGGGGCAGTAGCGAGGGGCAAGGTTTGTTATCGTCGTCCATCCAGGTAACCCTGGCCGGGCGGGAAGACTTGCTGCTGCACTTTGTCTATTCGGCGGCGATTGAAGCCCTCAGTAACCGAAGAATTGCCTGGTTGGCAGGGGAGATGAAGGAGTTGCTGGATACCAACCCGGGACGAAGCGGCTTTAGCTTTGTCGACTTACTGGCGGATAAAGCCGGTTTGTACTTTGCCAGCCAGGCCCTAAGCTCCAAAGCTTCAGCGACCAGGCTGCAACAACAACTTGCTCGCGGTATTGATGACAGCGATTTGCTGCCCGCTTTCGATGCACTGCAGGAGGGTATTCAATATGAGCACTTTATCCGCTATTATACCAACCTGGAGTCCGAGGCTTATCAAAAGCAACTGGCGGCACTCCAGCAAAAATTAGGGGCAATGCCGCTCTACCGTGGCAAGGATTAGCCAATGACCTTTCAAACCAAGGATGAAGCATGAAGTTTTTAGTCACAGGTGCGGCCGGTTTTATCGGCTTTTATGTCTGCCAGCGGTTGCTGGCGCTTGGTCATCAGGTCGTTGGCATCGATAATCTGAACGACTACTACGCGGTGCAGCTGAAGCAAGACCGCTTGGCGCAATTACTGCCCGAATCCAACTTTACCTTTATTGAACTGGACATTGCCAACCGCGACGGCATGGCCGAGCTGTTTCGCCAGCATCAATTCCAACGAGTGATTCACCTGGCCGCTCAGGCCGGGGTGCGCTACTCCATCGAAAACCCCCTGGTGTATGGCGACAGCAACCTCACCGGCATGCTGCATGTGCTGGAAGGTTGTCGGCAGCAACAGGTGGAGCACTTGGTCTATGCCTCGTCCAGTTCGGTCTATGGCATGAACCCGGTGATGCCTTTTTCAGTGCAGGACAGGGTGGACCACCCGGTGTCTTTGTACGCCGCCACTAAAAAAGCCAACGAACTGATGGCGCATAGCTACAGCCACTTGTACCGCATCCCGACCACAGGGCTGCGCTTTTTTACCGTCTATGGCCCCTGGGGCCGGCCGGACATGGCGATGTTTTTGTTTGCCGATGCCATTGCCAACGACAAGCCGATTAAAGTCTTTAATCAGGGCAAAATGCAGCGCGACTTTACCTACATCGACGACATTGTCGAAGGGGTGGTGCGGGTGCAGGATTGCATCCCACAAGCCAACCCAGACTGGGATCCGGCCATCGCTTCGGAAAGTACCGCTCCTTATAAAATTTTTAATATCGGTAACAACCAGCCGGTCGAGCTGATGACTTTTATCGGCCACATTGAGCAGGCGATGGGCAAAGAGGCCATCAAAGAGTTTTTACCGATGCAGGCCGGCGACGTACCTGCCACCTATGCCGATATCGACGACTTAAGCCAGGCGGTTGGTTTTCAGCCGGCAACGCCGGTGGCGACCGGAGTGCAGCGCTTTGTCGCCTGGTATCAGGATTATTATCGGAACCGGAGTTGATCGTTTGCACCGCCGGCGGTTAACTTTGAATGGATACCCGATGCCATGATGCAGCCTGACATCAGCACCCGTTGGCAGCCGCTAAGCGATTGGCGCGCCATTGCTGAGGATTGGCAGCAGCTGGAAGCCCTGGCCGACTGTTCAGTTTTTTTATCCTGGCAGTGGATAGGCACCTGGCTGAAAACCTGGCCAGCTGAACGCTTTTTGCTGCGGCTGTACGAAAGTAGCGAGCAGGGCGCTGAGCTGGTTGGCCTCGCCATCATCAGCCCTGGCTTTGAGCGCCGCCATGGTTTTGTTGCTGCCAGGCAGTGGCGTTTGCATCAAAGCGGTGTGGACAGCCAGGATCAAATCTGGATTGAATACAATGCTGTTCTGTCCAAGCAAGGCTGGGAAGTCAAAGTGCAACAAGCGGCACAAGATTTTGTGTTGCAACAACCTGGCTGGGATGAATTGATTCTGGCCGGCATAGCGCAGCAACAAGCCCTGAGCTGGCACCAGTCTGGGCTGACTGCGGTCCTGGACTGGCAGGCACCTTGTTTTGGTGTTGATTTGCAGCAGCTGCGAGCTCAGGGCGGGGATTACCTGGCCTCCTTGTCAGCCAACTGCCGCTATCAAATCAACCGCAGCAAAAAGCGTTATCAACAGCGAGGTGCCTTACGGCTGGCAAAGCCGCAGGATCTGGCAGAGGCGCAGGCCTGGTTTGCCGCCATTGGCCCCTGGCATCAGCAGCGCTGGGGTACAGGCCCGGGCCAAAGTGGTTTTAGCAACCCGGATTTTATCGGCTTTCACCAGGCCATGTTGGCCGACTATTGGCCGCAGCAGGGGGTAGAGCTGCTGGCACTGATGGCCGGTGATGAGCATCTGGCGACGTTTTATCAGCTGCGTTATCGCCAGCATGTGTATTTTTACCTGGCTGGTTTTAAACCAGAGCAGGACAAACATCTGAAGCCGGGCTTGGTAGGCCACAGCCTTTGCATTGAGCACTACAGTGCCGAAGGGCTGGACTTTTACGACTTTATGGCCGGCGATGAGCGTTACAAGCGTCAGTTGGGGTTTGAGCACAATAGTTTGTGTCAACTGCGTTTGCAGCGCCCAAGATTTGATCTGAGATTGGAAGCCGCCGCTAAAGCTGGCAAGCAACGGCTTAGCGGACTGTTGGGAGTAGGAAAGCGACAATGAATGGAATGATGGAACAGCAGGCAAGCCACCAGACCAGTGACTTGGTATTCAGCGAACTGGCATCCGCCAAGGCGCATCAAGCGGATAACTTTCTCGCCAGTCTGGAAACGGCCAGTCCGTATTTGCACAGCGGTTGGCGCAAGGCGGTACAGCAGGCCTATGGCCATCAGGCAGGGTGTCTGGTCGCACGTGATGGCAGCCAGTCAGAGGCTGCTGTGATAGGGGTTTTGCCCTATGTCCATTTTAAGCGTCCTTTTGCCGCCACCCGGCTTATCTCTCAGCCTTTTTGCGACTTCTCTGGCCCTGCAGCTACCACGCCCGCCATTGCAGCCGCACTGGTGCAACAGCTGCATCGCAATCAGCCGCTGGCGCTGGAAATCCGCTACGGTCAGGCAGAGACAACAGCGCTGGCCAGTCAAAAAGTCCGGATGGTGACAGCCTTACCCGACAGCTCCGAGGCTCTGCTCGCCAGCTACAAACCCAAGCTGCGCAGCCAGATTAAAAAAGCCAGCAAAAATGGCCTGACCGCTGAGGTGCGCACCGATCAGCAGGCGGTGCAGCTGTTTTATCAGGTTTACAGCATCAATATGAAACGCCTCGGCTCACCACCGCACAGTCTGGCCTGGTTCGAGGCGATTTTGCAGCATTACCCGCAAGGGCAGGCTGTAATTGGCCTGGTCTGGTTTGAGCAGCAGGTGGTCGGTGCTGGTCTGGTATTGCTGCAAGGGCAGCAGGCCGTGATCCCCTGGGCCTCGACCCTGGCCGATTACAACCACCTGGCCCCCAACATGCTGCTGTACTGGACCTTGCAAGCGCATTTAGCCGATCACGGCGTGCGTTTTTTTGATATGGGGCGCTCCACTCCCAACGAAGGCACTTACCGTTTTAAAAAGCAATGGGGCGCGGAGCCTGTTGCGCTCGACTGGCAATTGCTGCAACCCAATCAAGGTCAGGTCAGTCATCTGCTCAGTGCCGATGAAGCCGGGCCATCCCGGCTGCGCGCTTTGGCGGAGAAAAGCTGGCAGCGGTTGCCGCTGACCCTGGCCAATAGCCTGGGGGCTCGTATCCGGCGGTACATTGCCTTATGATGGTTACACTTTATCCAGTATTCGTGTTGATCCGTATCTGCCGCTGCATGCAGGGAGTTGGCTATGTCTAAGTTTGCACTGTTTTTCTTGCTGCTGTACGGCGGTGGCTTGGTGGCTGTGTTGGCTTACAACGGCGCAGCGGCGTTTTTCCTGTACCAGATTGTCTACATGCTCAATCCGGAAAACCGTTGGTGGAGCGCAGATATCCCAAGCATGCGCTATTCCTTTATCACCTCGGTGATGATGCTGTTGGTGTTGGCTGCGAAATACCAGGAGCTCAGCAAAATCAGCCCCTGGACCAAACAGCCGGTATTTGGCTGGATGCTGGTGTTTTTGCTGCTGCACTACATTGCCTTTTTCTATGCCTTGGACCCGGCCGCCCACAGCCGTTTTACCGATTATTTCTGGCGTCTGGTGGTGGTGATGCTGGTGGCCTACAAGTTGCTGAATACCGAGCGTTTATTGAACATTGCCATCTGGGTCTACCTGTTGGGCGCCGCCTATGTCGGCTATTACGGCCACTCGATGGGGCGTGACAACCGGGGCCGCTTGTCCGGCATTGGCATGATTGACACCGCAGCAGATTCCAACCTGGCAGCGGCGGCTTTGGTGCCAGCCGTGGTGTTATTGCTGTACTACGCCTGGCAGGGCAATTGGAAAACCCGGGCACTGGTCTTTATCTGCAGTGCCTTTGTGGTCAATGTGCTGGTATTGCTCAACAGCCGCGGCGCTTTTTTAGGGGTGCTGGCCGGCTGTTCACTCTTTGTATTTTTTATGCTGTTTTCCCGCATTCAAAAAGCCCGGCAGCGGATGGCCGCGGTAGCTATTGTCATCGCGGGCTTATCCGGTGCCTTGTATCTGACCGATGAGTCGTTCTGGAACCGGATGCAAACCCTGCAAGCCGATGAATACGGCCAGCGCGGCGCCGATGGTCGGGGTCGGATGCATTTTTGGTTTGGCACCTTCGATATGATCAAAGATTACCCGCTTGGCATGGGGGTCGGTGGCTACTCGACGGTCAGTGCCATTTATCTGGACCCTACCAAAACCAACTACACCATCGAGCGCCGGGTGCCACACTCCACCTGGTTCCAGGTGCTGGGCGACTTTGGTTGGCTGGGGCTCTTTGTTTTTGTTGGCATGCTGCTGTCAGCACTTCGGATGAGCCATAAAACCAAGAAATACATGATTAAGCAGGGCCGGCCGGAAATTTACCACAAAATCCTGGCACTGGAATGCGCCCTGATTGGCTTTCTGGTAGCGGCTACTTTTATTGACCGGGCCCGGGCAGAAGTGTTGTTCTGGATGATTTTGTTCCTGGCCTCAGCCAGCAATGTCTATTACCTGCAGCATCAGGCAAAAACAGCAACAGCCAGTGCGGCCAAAGCATTGGGCCGCCGAGAGGCTGAGCCAGCAACACTAGCAACAAAGTCGGATTCCGGGCCAGTGATGGAGCGCGACTACAATGGCCCGGTGACCAAGGCGCTACTACGCAAACAAATGCTGGCCGAGCAAGCAGCGCGCAGCAACAAGGAGTAACATCAGCATGTGTGGATTGGCAGGTTTTGTGCGCTTTGGTGAGCCGGTAGAGCAGACCGAAGCGCTGCTTGCAAGCATGGGCGAGGCCATGCTGCACCGTGGCCCCGATGCCGGCGGCCTCTGGTGGGATGAAAAGATGGCGCTGGTGCACCGGCGCTTAAGTATTCTGGACTTGTCCGCCGCTGGCAGCCAGCCGATGCACTCGGCCTGTGGCCGTTATGTTATGGTGTTTAACGGCGAAATCTACAACTTTCAGGCGCTACGGGATGAACTGGTCGCCGCCGGCGAAACCTTTGTCAGCCATACCGACAGTGAGGTGTTGCTGCGGCTCTATCAGCAACAGGGCCCGGCCTGTTTGCAGCGGCTCAATGGCATGTTTGCCATCGCCATCTGGGATAGCCAGCAGCAAAAGCTGTTTTTAGCGCGCGATCGTCTGGGCAAAAAACCTTTGTATCTGTACCAGCAGGGCGATTACTTTGCCTTTGGCTCGGAATTAAAAGCCTTGATGCCACTGCCATTTTTTAACCGCGATCTCAATCTGCAAGCGCTGCAAGACTTCTTCTTTTACCAGTACGTGCCGGACCCCAAAAGTATTTTTAAATACGCCCGTAAGTTGAAACCCGGCCATTACCTGGAGTGGCACCAGGGCAGCTTAACCGAGCAGTGTTATTGGGACCTCAGCTTTGCCAGCAGCAGCGCCGCTTCGGAAGAAGAGCTGTCGCATCAACTGCGTGCGCTGTTGGACGATGCGGTGAAAATCCGCATGGTAAGCGACGTGCCACTGGGGGCTTTTTTAAGTGGTGGGGTGGACTCCAGCGCTGTGGTGGCCAGTATGGCAAAACAGAATGAGCAGCCGGTGACCACCTGCGCCATTGGTTTTGATTCGAAAAAATTCGACGAAGTGCAGTACGCCAAACAGATCGCCCGGCAGTTTGGCACCGATCACCATGAGTTTACCGTTCGTGCCAATGTCACCGACAGCTTTCTAAGCATCAGCCGCTACTTTGATGAGCCCTTTGCCGATCCGTCCTTTGTGCCGACCTACTTTGTGGCGGAGTTGGCCCGCAAAAAAGTCACAGTGGCGCTGGCCGGCGATGGCGGCGATGAAAACTTTGCCGGTTACAGCAAGTACGCGGTGGACCAAACCGAGCAGCAGCTGCGGCAAAAACTGCCGGCCTGGTTGCGTCAGGCCGCCAGTCCACTTGCTGCTCTTGCCGCCAAGCTGCCCGGCACGCCGGCCCGAAAAGCGCACAGCTTGCTGCGCACCTTGTCGCTTAGCCCGGAGCAGGGGTTCTTTTTAACCAACGCCTTTTTTAACCCGCTGCTGTGGCCGCAATTGATCCGGCCTGAATTGGCCCGCGAGCTGGCCGGTTACGACTCGGCGGCAGTCACCACCGATGCCTACCAGGCGGCGGATACCGAGGATCACCTGGGCCGGGTGCTCTACACCGACTTTAAAACCTATTTGCCGGGCGACATTCTGGTCAAAGTGGATCGCATGACCATGGCCAATTCGCTGGAAGCCAGAGCCCCCTTGCTGGATTACCGGCTGGTGGAGTTTGCCGCCACTGTGCCTTCTCGTTTAAAGCTGCATGGCCGCGACAAGAAATACCTGCTCAAAAAAAGTCAGCAAGGCATTTTGTCGCACGATATTTTGTACCGTAAAAAAATGGGCTTCTCCGTGCCGCTGGCCGAGTGGCTGTGCCACGAGCTCAAGCCCATCGGCGATGCACTCTTGCTGGCCAAGGCTCCGGGGCTGGCGCAGTTTTTTGTGCTGCCCAAGGTGCAGCAGCTGTGGCAGCAGCACCAGGCTGGTGATCACCGCTATACCCAGGAGCTTTGGACTTTCCTGGTGTTTGAAGCCTGGTGGCAGCACTACATAGAACCGGCCTTAAGTGCCACAACTCCTTTGAAGCAACAATTTGAGGGTACGGCAGCATGAAGCGAGTGTTGCACATCACCTACGACATGGGCATTGGCGGTACCGAGCAGGTGATCAATCAGCTGATCCGTGGCATGGATAAAAGTGCAGTCGAGCACCGCATTTGCTGCATTGAAGGCAGCGTTGGTGCCATTGGTCAGGCGTTGCAAAGCGAGGGTGTTGGCATTGAGGTGCTGACCCGACAGCCAGGCTTTGATTGGGCGCTCATCAAAGGCATCCGCCAGTTGATTAAAGCGCACCGCATCGATATTGTGCATTGCCATCAATACACCCCCTGGGTTTATGGCTGGTTTGCCGCTTTAGGCACCAAGGCGAAGGTTATTTTTACCGAACACGGCCGCTTTTTCCCCGACCGTCATCGCCGTAAAGCCTGGTTGATCAACAAGCTGATGGCGGCCACCACAGCTAAAATTACCGCCATTTCCAAAGCCACCAAGGCAGCGTTGGTCGAGTACGAATTTATTCCTGCCAGTAAAATCGAGGTGATTTACAACGGCATTAAGCCTTTGGTCAGCACCGAAGCAGGCCGGGCCCAAGCCCGGCAAGAGCTGGGCATAAAGCCTGAACAACGGGTGATTGGCACAGTCGCACGGCTTGACCCGATTAAAAACCAGGCCATGATGCTGGAAGCCTTTGCCTTGCTGGCACCGGAGTTTCCAGATTTGGTGTTGCTGTTGGTCGGCGATGGCCCGGAGCGCCACAACCTAGAGCAACAGGCTGGTCGATTAAATATCAGCGATAGGGTTATCTTTGCCGGCTTTAAAAGCCCAGCCACCGACTACATGGCATTGATGGAGCTGTTTTTGCTGCCATCGCTCAGTGAAGGCACCTCGATGACACTGTTGGAGGCGATGAGCCTGGGGATACCTTGTGTGGTATCGGATGTCGGGGGCAACCCGGAAGTGGTGCAGCATGAGTACTGCGGTCTGGTGCTGGCGCAAAACACGGCAGATACACTCAAGGGATCCGTTGTGCAGTTGTTAGCCAATCCTGCTAAGCATGCTCAGCTGGGGCAGGGAGCGCAGAGCGCCTTTGAGCAGCAATTTTCAGCTAGCGCCTGCTGCACTGCATTTACTGCGCTTTACTTAAAGGCAGGGCATTAATGCGCACTGTTCGCTCTGCTATTTTGCATTCGGCTGCCGGTAAATACCTGATCAAAGTTATTTCACTGATCAGCACCATTGCCATCGCCCGCTTACTGACCCCGGAAGAAATTGGCACCTTTGCCATTGCCAGTGCCTTGGTGATGATTATGGCTGACTTTCGGATGCTCGGCGCCAACACCTACCTGGTGCGGGAAAAAGAGCTGACCAAAGCCAAGATCCAGGCATCCTACGGTTTAACCATCTTGGTCAGTTGGTCACTGGGGGCACTGATTATGCTGTCCTCATTTTGGGTGTCGGATTTTTTTGAGGTTGAAAATCTTGGCATTATCTTTTTTATGTTGTCGACCGGATTTGTATTGGCGCCTTTTATCAGCATTCCCAATGCACTGTTGAGTCGGGAGTATCAGTTTGATCGCATCAGCCTGATAGCCATTACAGCGGCCTGCCTGCAACTGGTCAGCACCATTGGCCTAATATTGCTGGGCTTTAGTTACTATGCCCTTGCCATCGGGCATATCGTCTCTGTTGTGACTACTTTTTGCCTTGGCATGTATGCTACCCGTCAACAGAGCTTGGTGTGGCCGGCATTTAGCCAGATGAAGCCCATTGCCAGCTTGGGTATATACACCACTCTGGGGAAGACCCTGCGCAACATGCAACTGACGGCACCGGATGTCATTATCGGTAAACTTGGCAGCACCGCGCAGGTGGCGATGTTTTCGCGTGGTTTGGGCTTTATCAACTTTGTCACCGATTCTATTTATGCCGGCGTTCGCCCTGTGGTGCAGCCCTTTTTATCGAAAAAGAAAAATGCCGGTGCCGATCTGGCGCAGGCTTACACCCATGCCAGTCACATGCTGCTGGGGATCATATTGCCGGTCCTCAGTGTGACCAGTGTGGTGACCTTGCCAGCCATTCGGATTATGTTTGGCGAGCAGTGGCTGGAAGCCGCGACCCCGGCCAGTATTCTGGCGATTTGGGCGATGTTCAGAGCCATCCACTTGCTGTCTCCTCAGGCGCTGATTGCCAATCATGCTGAAAAAATCATGTTCTACAAAGAGTTGATTGTTTTTTCGCTCTTCGTGGTATTGGTGATTCAAGCTTTTCCTTATGGTTTGACCATGATTGCTTGGGCCTTTGTGGTCACCGGGGTGTTGGACCTACTGCTGTCCAGCCTGGCATTAAGAGCCTATCTTGGTTTGTCGTTGCGCGCTTTTTATCGCGCCATATCACCAGCATTTCTCATCGCGGTGTTGTGTTGGGGTTTTGTGACTTTGGTTGATCTGTGGCGTCCGGTGGCAGAGCAAAGCCTGCCCTTTATTTTGGTGTTGCTGCTGCTGGTGGTTCCACTGGTTTGGTTGATGTTGGTTTTTGTATGCCGCCATCCGGTAAGCGCAGAAATCCAACGTCTGCTGGCCAGAGGCTAGCTAAGATTTAGCTCTGCGCGGAAGATGTTATTTTGCGACAAAAAGCGGTTGTGCGACTTGGGGGCTGTGGTCGATACCACAGCTGCTTGCAGTGTCAAAAAAGTGATCAATAATCTTCGCTGTGTGTTCCGATAAGTGACTACGGCCAGAAAACCCGTCAAACTGAACCTGGTGCGCCAGGGTAATTAACCAGTGCAATCTGGTCCACACCGGGTGCTGTGACAAAGGACAGCCTAAGGCATCATAGGCTTGTTGGGTAAAAGCGCCCAGCCGCTCCGCGTCACGATCTGCATGGAGTACCATTTTAAAAGCATCGTATTGGTTCTTGCTTTGCCTGCTGCATCGACTGAACAGGTAAGACAGCAAGTTTAGAGGCAAAGGACCCTCTAAGGTGCTCTCATCCCAGTCAATGATAGCAATGGCGTTTTCGCTGCTGTCATAAAGGACGTTGCTTTGGCTTAAATCGTGATGCACAACCCCAAGCGGTACGGTTTGAAAGCAGCAACAACGCTCAAAATAGTAGCGAACTTTGTTGAGTTGGCTTTCGGATAAAAAGCCGGTCAGTTGTTGGTAGCTGTGTTCCAATAGCGACAGCCTTGGAGAAGCATCTGCAGCATGGTGTTTGCTGCTAAAGCTGCGAAGGTGGGTCAACACCTGCAACATAATTTGCTGCTCCAGCTGGATATCCCCTAAGCTTTTTAATGGCAGACCGCTACAGCTTGTTTCAACAAAGCTGGCGTATTCCTCTACCTTTGTCTCGAGCAGCATTTGCGGTATCTTTATGCCACGCTCGGGCGACAATTCCTTTAGTACAGCTGCGTTATGACGGGCATCCAACGCAGCTCTGTCGGATAACGTCATTTTACCAATGATGGTGGTGCCAGCTTGCAGGAATAAAATTAGTTTGTCTTTTTGACTGACCAGGATCTGTTGCAGCGAGACTGACCTGGGGGCCAAAGCAGTTGCTATCTGATGCAGCAAACTGTGAACTGGTGTGGGGGCTTGCTCTGCAGGCTGCATGGCAAATGAAATGGCGTGATCTGCCAGCTGTTTGTTCAAGGTGTGTTTTGTTTTCGCTTGAGTGGCGTCAACCGATGTCCGCGAGCAGGGGGTAAAGCGTTTGATGCTACCATCGAGGACGCGCTCGACCAGATAGCCACCCAGGTTCTGTTGCCATGATGGCAGCGCTTTGCAGATGGACTGCTCAGGATCTGGCAGCAGAGCTGTTGCCAGCTTTCTTAGACGTCGTCGTAGCTGAGTTTCCTGCGTTTTACGCAGCAGGCTGGCGCTGGTGAGACGACGAAAGAAAACAAGGCGGCCAAGTTGGCCACCAGCCTGATGAATGCGAGCTACCCAAGTGGCCAGGCCCCTGATGGCCATTGGGCTTAAGGTATCCAAAAAAATAAAGGTGTAACCTAGCTCTGCTTGCAAAACCCGTTGGTCGAAGTCATTTTCTAATCTGGAGAGCTCAGTTGTTTCTGTGCCGGTGAGCCAATCGGTCAGCTGCTGTCGTGTATGAAACTCTTTAAGACTACCCAGTGCAACATGACCCGGTTGTACCCAGAGTGACAGTGCCTGTGCCTTGCTGGTTGTTATGGGTAGGAGGGGGATAACTTCTTTGGGTAGCTGCACGACAACTTCCTATATCACTTCATTTGATGGCTATTACCGATGCAAAAAGCGTAAGCAATCTCACTGACGTGCAGTTCTATACGGCAACCTTTGTATGATACCAAGATCACAGTTCAGGATAAATACTATTTCGATGCACGCGAAGCTAAACATTTACCAACCGATTATTTACATAGCCAATGCTGGATGACTCATTGCGAACTCTGTTGTATGTCCGGGTATTTTTCTGCTTAAAATTTAGCCATTTCTGTATTTGGCTGCTAGTGTAAATGGGGACAACATAGCGCCTTCGGTCAATTCAGGAGCAGCGCAGTTCTATTTTAGCTAAAAACAAGCAGCAGGCAGGAAGCGTATGCAACAGTCATTGATCAGGGTTGGTCAGAAAACCTCAAACACCACGTCCGATTATTTTGAGCAGCAGTTCGCCTCACAGCAGCAAGTGCAACGATTTTCGTTCAGTCTGGCCAGCAATGGCAACGTACAGCGTGATGGCGATAATCTGTTGTTGGTGCTTGGCACACCCTTGCCAGCCATTGATCCCATGCCCGCCAACTGGCAGCAGGCGATGCAAGAGCTGCCGCAGCGGGAAGGGGTTTTTGTGGCACTGTTCTGGGATGACAAAGCCCGCAAGTTGGTGTTGTGCACAGACATCCTGGGCTTGCAGCCTTTGTACTGGAAGCAAAGCAGCACAGAGGTGGTTTTTTCAGATTGCACCCGGGCTTTTGTCGGGGATCACAGTCCGGTCGGCTGGGGCGCTTTTTTAGCCCTGGGCTATACCTTTGGCTCGGATACCCTGACCAGCGATGTAGCACGAGTGCCGCCCGCCACCCTGATGCTGGTTGAGCCCGATCCCATCCGGGTCGAGCAACAGACTTACTGGACCTTTGACTATCGCCGCAGCTCAGGCAGCATTACTGAAGTGCTGGAAACCTTGCATCAAAGTGTGGACCTGGCATTGCAACCCTGTCAGCAGCAACAACACAGCATTTTATTGAGTGGTGGTTATGATTCCCGGTTGATTGCCTTCTTGTTAAGCAAGCGCTCCCTCGATCTGAATGCGATCATTGTCTCGCACGCAGACGAGAACCTGGATTTGGATGGCCGCTCTGCCATGGCCGTGGCTCGTCACTTAAAGATCCCTTACCAGCTGGCTAGCCCTGAGAAAGACTTTTTCTCCACGCCTGCTTATCTGGATTACCTTGAGGCTTCTGAAGGTCTGGTACCCAGCCTTTATCTCTTTATCAGTCAGGTGGCGCACTTTGTCGAGGCTGATGTGTTGTGGGAAGGGTTGTTGCCGGGTAAAACCTTAAAAGCCAGTGAAGATGACTTTGATGAGTTTCAGGCCACAAAAATTAAATGGCATCATCACCGGATTTGGCGTGATGCCGAACTGGTGTTTGGCAAGTCCCATGCAACTGAGATGTGGCAGGCCTTTGAAAGCAAATGGCAGCAACAAAAAGCCAGCTTTAGCAACGACAGCGATGGCACTGCGTTATTTAACTACGCCCACCGTACCCGGAATCGATACGGGTTAAACCCCTTTAAAGTCTTTCAGCAAAAATCCAGAGTCTGCATGCCAGGCATGACCCGTGACTATCTGTTGGCAACCATGGCAATCGATCCAGCCCGCAAGCAAGGCAACCAATTTTATCAGCAGCTGTATCGTAAGATTGATCCGGCCGCATTGCATTTTCCGGTTGTGCACGGCTCGAAGCCTGATTTGCTGCAATCCCGAAGGCTTTCCGATCATTTGTTTATGGGGCGCATGTCTGCTCATCACTTTTTACAACAGCGGCCCAGGCTGATGAAGTTATTGCGGTTAAACCCAAGCAACCGCAAGCCATTGCCCTCGAACTATCTGAGCAACCCCTTGCTGTGGCAGCAGCAAGATAGCGTGGTGGAACCCGGGTTTTTGGCAAAGCTGCAACAAGGCGAGCCGGTCCCGGCACAAGCTCTGCAGTTGTTGTTTTACTGGCGGGTCTGGCAATGGCTGCGACAAAAGCCGCTGGCGGGTTATTTTGCCCACACCGCGGATCGGGCTGGCTTTGCCAGCCGCAATGGCACTCAAGGTTGAGCGCATGGCTGCTTCGGCATTTTTTGAATTAGGTACCAAACAAGATTTCTGCTTGCGGCTCCGAATAGAGCAACAAAGGTTGATCTTCGAAGGTGAGCCACAAGGTTTTGTTGGCTATCGGTTGGACAAAGCGTGCGATGATGGTGTTTTTGTTCGCTGGCACTATCAGGATGGGCGTTTCACCCTAACGACCGATCGTCTTGGCTTGTTTCCACTGTACTACCTCAAAACGAAGCATGGGTTACTGCTGAGCAATTCGGTGCCGTTGATTCGGCAGCAGCATGAGTTGGATGTCGATACCGAAGCGCTTAGCCTGTTTTTGCGATTGGGGTTTTATCTGGGAAGCGATACCGCTTTCAAAGGGTTGCTGCGGCCAGAAGGGCAGCTCAACATCCGGGCCGATTCATCAGGCATTCAGCTGGATACCGTCAGGCCGACGCCCGCAGCGCCTGCAGGCTCGCATACGGTAGCTTGTTATCAACGATTGATGGAAGCCTCCCTGGCTCTGGTATGCGAAGAGAAGCAGCCGCTTTACATGCCACTGACGGGCGGTAAAGACTCCCGGCATATTTTTTTAAGTCTGGCGCGGCAGAATATCAAGCCAGATTTGTGCTACACCGTCAGTGTGCTGGCCCCTCATTACAACGATGATGTGGCGATAGGGCAGAAACTGGCAGCCCTGTTGGCGGTTGAGCACAAGGTGCTGGCTGCTGATCAGTCTTTAATTCCCAGTGAATGCTCTAAAAACCTGAAGACCAACTTTGAAAGCCGGGATCACAGCTGGGCGGCACCGGCGGCTCAGTTTTTTGAACAGGCACCAACAGGCATTGTGTTGGATGGGTTTGGCGGGGATGTGCTTAGCCAGTCTTCGGTAATTACCGCTCAGATGCATCAACTCTATCGTCAACAGGATTGGCGGGGGCTGATACGGGCTTTTGTCAAAGACAACCGCTATTTTGATTGCTGGCTCAACCGGCAGCACCAGGCCTTTATTGCCAGTGATGTCCTGCTGGAGCAGCGTTTGGTGCAGGAACTAAGCAAGTACCGTTCGGATATCAACCCCATGGCGCAGTTCTTTTTCTGGAACCGCAGCCGGCGCAGCATTGCCATCAGCTCCATTCGCTACCTATCGGGCCAAAGCACGGCTTTTATGCCCTTTATGCAAAAAGATCTGGTCGATTTTCTCTTTACCTTGCCGGTTGAACAGTACTTTTCCAACTGCTTTCACAGCGATACCATTCAGCAGCTGGTGCCCGCCAGCAGGGCCTTAGCATTTTCGCAACAACAAGTCGCTGGCAGTCAACTCAATTACCGGCAGTGGCAACGATTGCTGACGGCATTTTTGTGCTACCTTGGTAGCAACAGCCTGCTGTCACCGGCCAGAAAACTCAGAGCCAGCTGTTTGGCCTTGTCCTCTGTCCGTGACCGTTCGCAGCTGGTGCGGTTGCTGTTTTCATTTCGGAAAATTGCTTATTTGCAGGGAGTCCTGATGCACGCTGATTGGAAACCGGGGCGCGATGGCTGAGCCAAGTCTGGGCCAAAAAATAACCACCGGCAGTTTGTGGACCTTGCTGGTGCGTTGGGCGTCCCGCTTGCTGGGCATTGTTTCGGTTATCATCATTGCCCGTATCCTGTTGCCCGAAGATTATGGCTTGATTGCCAAAGCCATAATGTTCTCGACGTTTATTCAGCTGATGACGGAGTTTGGTCTGTTGACGTCACTGGTGCGCAATAAAGATGCAACGGTACAGGACTACAACACCGTCTGGACCCTTAGCCTGATCCGCGGTTGGCTGCTTGGTGTGATCATCGCTGCCACCGCCGGTTTTTGGGCTGGTTTTTTTGACGAGCCGGCCATTTATCCGGTGATTTTTGCATACGCTGCTGTTGCGGTGTTGCATGGTTGCATCAATGTTGGGGTGGTGGACTTTCAGCGCGAGATGCGTTTTGACCGGGAGTTTCGCTTTACCCTGACAGCCCGGGTGGTTGAGTTTCTGGTCACAGTGACCGTTGCTATCAGCTATCAAAGTTACTGGGCCTTTCCACTGGGATCCCTGGCCGGGGCTTTGGTCAAAGTTGTGTTGAGCTATTGGATGTCACGATTCCGGCCACGTCTGAGTCTGGCTTCTTTTCAGCAGGTATTTAATTTTTCCAAGTGGTTCTTTGTCTATGAATCGCTCAAAGCCGTCTCCATTAAATTGGATACCTTCTTGCTCAGTAAACTGAGTACCACGGAAAATCTGGGTTTGTATACGGTGTCCAAAGAAATCGCTGGCATGCCTTCCACCGAAATTGCCATGCCGGTGGCCAGAGCATCCTTGCCAGCGCTGGCCAAGCTGGTGGATGAGCAGCTGGCTTTTCGACAGCTCTACACCCAAATTTTAGCCTCGGTATTGTTCCTGGCGATCCCGGCCGCAGTTGGCTTAAGTTTGCTGGCTGATCACATCATTTTGCTGTTGCTGGGGCCCAACTGGTCTGGTGCGGCTTTGTTTTTGCAAATTCTGGCTTTTGTTGGGGTGACACGGGTGAACGTTGCCTGCGCGGTGTCGGCTTTGTCGGCGGTAGGCAGAGCCGATTTGCTGGGGCGTTACTCCTTCTACATGCTGCTGATTAAGGCAACTGCCATGAGCATCGGGATTTATCTCGGCGGGGCTGAAGGACTGGTTTGGGGCGTCTTGCTGTCCAGTTTGATTGGCATGGGTGTGATTCAATGGATTCAGCGTGGACTTGGCCTGATTGACTTTCGCTTATTGTACCGACAACTGTGGCGCGTACTGAGCGCCACGGTGGTGATGGTGGTGGTGGTGCTGCTGCTGCGTGAACTTCCACTGATCGCTGACATCGGCCTTGTTGGTTGGCTCAGCATACCGCTGGCGCTGATCGGTGCTTTGAGCTATGCCTTAAGTCTGTTCTTTTTCTGCATGCTCTCTCGCTGGCCGGATGGGCCGGAAAAAGCGCTATTTGAGCTAACCTTGGGGAGGTACGTGAGCAAGTGGTCAGGTTAGCCTTTGCCGGAGATCTGTGTTTAACCAGTGTCAAGCATGTGCCATATTCGACGGCTGAGCAGGCATTTGCCGATATTGCCGCCTTGTTCGAACCTTTTGACATTGCCTTTGCCAATCTGGAGTGCTGCTGTACGGAGTCGTCGTTCGAAACGATCCGCATGTCGGTCCCCATTGAACAACTGCCCCCCTTGCAAGCTTTAGGGGTCGATGTGTTTTGTCTGGCGAATAATCATGTGAAGGATGCGGGGGCAGATGCTTTGCTGCAGATGCAAAGACACATCCAGCACAGTGGCTGCCAGTTTGTGGGGGCCGGTGCCAATGCCGAGTCTGCTAACCGCATGCTGGTGCTGGAAAGCTGCGGTTTGACGCTGGGGGTGTTGAATGTCACCGATGCCAGTCATTATGCGGCCAGTGCGCAAGAGGCTGGAGTCGCGGCGCTGCACAAAAGCAGCTTGCTGCAGCAAGCCCGTCGGTTGTCTGCTCAGGTCGATGCCTTGGTGGTGATTGTTCATGCCGATCTCGAGTTCACCAATTACCCGGCTCCCTGGCGAGTACGGTTGTCGCGGGCTCTGGCGCCTTATTGCAAAGTAGTGGTGCATCATCATCCTCACACCTTGCAAGGCGTTGAAGTGTACAAAGGCTGCGTGATTGCCTATTCGTTGGGAAATTTCGTGTTTCCAGTTCACCGGGCTCGCTACATGCACAATCGTCCGGGGCAGGTCGAGCAGGGCATGGTGCTGGCTGTCTCTTTGGTGAAGCAGGCGGGCAGGGTGGAAGCCCAGTTGGACAAGGTGATCCCGACCCGTATTGGTCAAAATGGCTTTTTAACCGCAGTGACTGAATCGCAGCAGTTGCATGCTCAGCAGCAGTTGGCACTGTACTCCAGTCGTTTGGGCGATGCTGGCTTTTTACGGGCGCATCACTTTCAATTGTGCAAGGCGCAGTTCAAAAAATTTGTGATGGGCACTTACTACACCTACCGCAAAGAGGGCATCCAGCAGGCGTTTGCTTATGTTCGGATGCATTTTCGAACCGATCAGCATCGCAACTGGTTAAAAAGCTTTTTTACATTCGGCTTTTTTTAGCGGTATAGTATTCACCCTCAATCAGGAATGGTGAAACGAAAAGGAATTGTTATGAGCAAAGTAGCATTGATTACCGGTGGTACCCGTGGCATCGGCCGGGCGATATCTGAAGCCTTTTTACAACAAGGCTACCGGGTTGCGGCTGTGTATGCTGCCAATGATGAAGCGGCGCAGGCTTTTCATCAGGAAACCGGTATTCCAGTGTATCAGTGGGATGTCAGTGATTTTAACGCCTGCCAGCAAGGCATTGCTCAGGTAGAAGCTGATTTGGGGCCGGTGGAGATCCTGGTCAACAATGCCGGTATTACCCGCGATGGCATGTTCCATAAAATGACGTTTGAGCAGTGGCAGGCCGTGATTAACACCAACCTGAGTTCCTTGTTCAATATGTGCCGCCCGGTGATTGAAGGCATGCGTGAGCGGGGTTTTGGCCGCATTATTAATATCTCATCGATCAATGGTCAAAAAGGTCAGGCAGGCCAAACCAATTACAGCGCGGCCAAAGCAGGCGAGCTGGGTTTTACCAAGGCACTGGCGATGGAAAATGCCCGCAAAGGCATTACCGTCAACGCGATTTGCCCTGGTTACATTGCCACCGACATGGTCAATGCGATGCCGGCAGAGATAGTGAACGAAAAAATCGTACCGCACATTTTGGTCGGCCGCCTGGGACAACCCGAGGAAATTGCACGCTGTGCCGTTTTTCTGGCTTCTGCCGATGCTGGCTACATTACAGGCTCCACACTTTCAGTCAATGGTGGTCAGTACATGGCCTAGCCAGCCAATCTCAAGTTCGTTAAGGACCGATTTTGCCCAAGCCGCCGTTTTCAGGCGGCTTTTTCGTTTTTCCCTTGCGCTGGTGTCTCTGCTCGACTATCTAATTGTCATTAAACTGCAATCAAAGCCACCTATGCTCAGCATCATGCATGGGTATGACAACCAGATGACAGCAGCAACAGCCAAGGCGTCGTTGCGGCATGTCAGAAGCAAAGGACTGTGATGAAGCAGGCAGTAATTCGACTGGGCCAGCAAGCGACCATTCCGCTGGCACCAACCACCATCGAACGCTTAGCTGCGGTGCCGGAAATTTCGGTACCGGGCCTGACGCTGCAAAGCAGCATCGCGCCCCAGCGCGATGGCGATAACCTGCTGCTGGTGTTGGGCACCCCCTTACCGGCCATTGAAATCATTCCTGCCAATTGGCAAGCCGCCATGCAGCAGTTGCCACAGCGCGAAGGTGTATTTGCTGCGCTGTTTTGGGATGCACAGGCGCAAAAACTGGTGATTTGCACCGATGTGCTGGGTTTGCAGCCTTTGTACTGGCAACGCCGTCCGGGCGAGGTGGTGCTATCCGATAAAACCACCACTTTTGTTGGGTCGGCCGATTTGGCCGGTTGGGGCGCGTTCTTGGCGCTGGGCTACCCGCTTGGAGCCGATACCCTGACCAGCGAGGTGAAACGGCTGGATCCAGCTACTGTCTGGGTGTTGGAGCAGAATGGCGAAATCAGCCAGCAGCAGCGTTACTGGCAATTTGACAGCGAAGCTCCAGCGGCTTCGATCGATGAAGTCGCCAGCGCCTTAGGGCAGAGTGTTGACTTGGCCATTGCCGCAGTGCCTGATACCGAGCACGGCATTTTGCTCAGTGGCGGTTACGACTCGCGGTTAATCGCTTTTTTGCTGCACCAACGTCAAGTGTCGATGCGAGCCACCATCGTATCGCACTACGATGAAAACCTGGATGCCGATGCCCGCTTTGCCAAGGCCATTGCCCGGCATTTGCAGATCCCTTTTCGTTTACAGCTGCCTGAGCAAGACTTTTTTTCCAGCCCGGCTTATCTCGATTATCTGGCAGCTTCCGATGGCGAAATACCCAGTTTGTATCTTTTTATCAGTCAGGTTGGTCAGTTTATCGATGCGCCTGTGGTGTGGGAGGGGCTGTTGCCCGGCAAAACCCTAAAAGCCAGTGAAGCCAGCTTTGCGGCTTTTTGGGCCGCCAATGTCAAAGACTTTAAGCAGCCGCAATGGCGTGCCGCCGAGTTGGTGTTTGGCGCTGAGCAAGCGGCTGCCATGTGGCAAGCCTTTACCGAGCGCTGGCAACAAGAGCAGGCTGTTTTTCCAGACAGTGGTGAAGGTACCGCCCGCTTTAATCTGGCTCATCGCGCCCGCAACCGGGTTGGGCCCAACCCGTTTAAAGTCTATCAGCAAAAAGCAACGGTTTTGATGCCGGGAATGAGCCGGGCCTATCTGCAAGCGGCCATGTCGGTGCCGCACAGCAGCAAGCAACAGCATCAGTTTTACCAACAACTCTTTGCCCGCCACTACCCGGATGCATTGCGCTTTCCAATCGCGCATGGCTCTGTGGTCTCCCCCATGCACAGCCGCTCTTTGGTCGATTACGGCTTTTTGGCGGCCCTGGCCTGCCACAACCGGCTCAGTCGGTATCCGCGCTGGATGAAGCGGTTGGGGTTGAAGCCCGCCGCTGGCTTTTCCAGGTCCCGTTTTCTCGATCCCAGTCGGTTGGCCGGGCAGGGAGCGTTGGATCTGAACCCCGCTTTGATGGCGAGCATTGAAAACGGCAGCGAATTGCCAGAACAAGCCATCAGGCTGCTGTTTTACTGGCGCTGCTGGCAGGGGTTGCGGCATAAAAACTTGAGGGACTTATGGCCGGACTAACAGCGCCGAGGGTTGCGGCCTCAGTGCGCAAAACGCAGCTGCAAACCGGCCGTCGGGATGATTTTATCTTGCGTTTGCAACAGCAGCCGGGGGCTGTGCTGCTGGAAGGCGAGCCAGAAGGCTTTTATGGCTACCAGCTAGCTGGCGACACGCCGGATGACGGCGCCTTTGTACGCTGGTCTTTAAAGCAGGGCCGTTTTGAGCTGTCGGCGGACCGACTCGGTTTGTACCCGCTGTATTACGTTGAAATGGACGCGCAACTGGTGATCAGCAATTCGCTGGCGCTTTTGGCTGAGCGCTTTCCGTTGGAAACCGATGCCGAAGCGGTGGGACTCTTTCTGCGGCTTGGTTTTTACCTGGGCAGCGATACGGCCTTTTTAGGCGTTAAACGAGCCGAAGGCCAGCTGAGGGTGCAGCTGGATGACACCGGCCTGACCATCGAAAGCCGTCGGCCAGAGCTTAAACGAATGTCGCAGCCCTTTAGCGCGGCCCGCTATCAGCAATTGTTTGCTGGGGCGCTGGCAAAGCTTCGTGGCGCTCAGTTGCCGCTGTATGTGCCACTGACCGGCGGCAAAGACTCGCGCCATATTTTGTTGACCGCCAGTTCCCTGGGTTTGCCGATTAAAGAAAGCTACACCACCCGGGTCCTGTCGCCTCACAGCAACGATGACGTAACCATAGCCCGAGAGCTCTGCCAGCGGCTGCAGGTGCCTCACCGGGTACTGGATTCAGAGCAGCGGCTGCACAATGCCGAACAGCAAAAAAACATCCGTACCAGTTTTGAAACCTACGATCATTTTTGGATCAATCAGGTCGGCCAGTACATGACACAAAAAACGCCGGGCCTGGTGCTGGACGGCTTTGGTGGGGATGTGCTCAGCCAGTCGAAAGTCGTGACGCCGCAGATGCATCGGTGTTATCAGCAAGGCGACTGGGCCGCATTAGCGGCTTTAATTGCACCGATGGATCCTTATTTTGAAGCCTACTTTCAAGCCAGGCCCGAGTTTTTAGTGTCGCCAGAGCGACTGCAAGCGCGGCTGCAAGCCGAGTTGGAAAAGTTCGCCGACGAGGTGATTCCGGTGAAAAGCTTTTACTTCTGGAATCGCAGCCGCCGCGCCATTGCCATCAGCAGTTTTCGGCAATTAAATGGCAACAGCCAGGCTTTTTTCCCCTACATGCAAGCCGAACTGTTTGATTTTCTGCGGGCACTGCCGGAAGATTTGTATTTTTCACAGCAATTTCATGCCAACTGCATTGCGCAGGCCTTTCCTGAGTTTGCCGATATCCCCTTTGCCAGCAACAAAGCGCGCGGTGATGCCCTGGCCGGCAGGCGAACCCTGTTTAATGTGCTGGCTTTGATGCGGGAAATTGCCCAGGCCGATTTTATCGCGGCGCCGATGCGCTTGCGTGCGCTGCTATCCTGTCTGCGGTCCAGCACGGTGAAAGACAGTGCGGTGACCTTTTTTTATTTTTTCCGACCGATGATTTACCTGAATCAGCTGCGCCATTGGCGTTTTCCCAAACGTGAGCATCTGGGGCATGGCTAGCGGTGGTGCATGAGTAAAGTTAAACAGGCCATTATCAACGCCTCCATTACCTCGGTGTTGCTGCAAGGCATTGCGCTTTGCTCGGCCATTGCCGTAGCGCGGCTACTGACGCCCGAAGAAATCGGCACCTACGCCGTGGTGGCGGCTTTGGTGATGATTCTGTCGGAGTTTAAGGCGCTGGGCGCCGGGGTGTATCTGGTACGTGAAGAGCAGATAGACAGCGGCAAAGTGCGCAGTGCCCTTGGCCTAACCATGTTGATGTCCTGGTTGCTGGCGGCGGTGATCCTGCTGCTGGCTGTGCCCATAGCGCGTTATTACCGGATTGAGGAAGCGCCGCTGTTGCTGCTGATGCTGGCTTCAACCTTTGTCATCACGCCCTACGTCAGCATTCCTTATGCCTTGCTGGTTCGTGCCATGGACTTTGGCGCCTTGCGCACCATCAAGCTGGTCAGTGCTTTGGCCTCTTTTGGGGTGACCCTGGCTGGTATTGTCTGGGGGCTGAGCTTTTATGCCCTGGCGCTTGGGTACGCCTTTGGCTTTGCAACCCAGCTGGGGTTGCTTAATAGGCTGTATCGACCTGCACAGATGCAGTACCGCCCTCAGTTTTGCCAGCTGCAGAGCATTGCCAGTCTGGGTTTGCTGACCACAGCGGCGGAATTTATGAAACGCGCCAGTCAGGTGATGCCGGACCTGGTGATTGGGCGCCTGGGGACTACCTTTGAAGTCGGTATCTTCTCCCGCGGCCAGGGCTTTGTGCAGTTTCTATCCGATGGCTTGCGCATGGGGGTGGGCATTGTGTCCTTGCCCTACCTTTCCGAAATCAAACGCAGTGGTGGCGATCTGGCCGCTGCCTACATCCGCGGCAGTGCCTTGTTCAATGCCTTGGCATGGCCGGTGCTGGCAGTCGCAGCCTTGGCCAGCTTGCCGGTGATCCGGGTACTCTTTGGCGACCAATGGGATGCCGCTGCGCCCATCGCTTCGGTATTGATGCTTTGGGCGGGGTTAAAAACACTGCATTTTCAGTTTCATAGTTTTGTGATTGCTCTTGGCCGACCCTGCTTGACCCTGTGGCGAGAGGGCGGCAACGCACTAGCGACTCTGCTGATGTGTGCTTTGTTGTACTCTAAAGGCTTGCAGGCAATGGCCGCTGGCTTTGTGGTCATTGCATTGATTGAAGCCGCTGTTTTGTTGTGGCTGTTGCAAAGCCAGATTGATCTGAATATCAAGTATTTTATTCGAACCATGTTGCAGAATGCAGTCATCACACTGCTGTGTCTGATGCCGGTATGGGGCTTTCATCAGCTGTATGACTTTCAGCAAGGTCAACCCTGGTTGATTGTGGCTAGTATAGCGCTGCTGATGCCATTCTGGTGGTTGTTGTGGTTGAAGCTGTTGCGTCATCCGTTATTCACTGTATTAGTTTCAAACCAGTGATTTGATGTCACAAAGCGACGTTAGATTGTGCTGCTGGTGTTCTTCGTATTAGGGTGGTGAGAGTCGTCGGTTTGTAATGACATTGTTTTTGGGCTATATTCCGGCTGGAACCTTTTATGAGTGGCGTTTTAACTTAAGGAAGAGTCATGTCACCTAAACTGAATTATATTCATTACTTCAGAGCATTAGCCATTATTTTTATCGTTTCGGGGCACTCCATCGATATATTTGACTGGCCTGATGGAAGTGAGTTAGAGCGTTGGCTTCGTATCTTTATATCCAATGGTAGTGCGCTCTTTGTTTTTATAGCTGGCTATCTTTTTCAACATTTACTTGTTAAGTTTGATGCGAAAAAGTACTACAAGAATAAGCTGACCAATGTTTTGCTTCCTTATTTAATTGTATCGATCCCTGCAATAATTATATTTACGTTTATCATCGAAAGAGACCGAGTGCCAGCAGACTTATACGACTCGAGCTACATAAACATTATCACGTATTTTATCTTGACGGGAAGACACCTTGCTCCATTATGGTTTATCCCCATGATAGCGATATTTTTTATGGTGGCGGTTCCATTGAAGAACCTTGATAAAAGCCGGTTTTTTTACATGCTTCTCCCCATCCTTATACTCATATCGTGCGTCATCCCAAGGGGAGGGATGCCATACCAAAACTTCACACATTTCTTTTCGATATACATGTTAGGAATGTTTTGCAGTCACTACAAAGATCAAATTAACGATGTTATCTCTAAACCGTCGTTCTTAATTGCATCCCTTTCCCTAGTCGTTGCATTTGCATTCTCAGAGTTTTACTACACCACGAGAACGATGACTTGGTTGAACTTTCTTCAGAAATGCTTTGCCAGTATTTTCTTTCTTGGCTTATTGTATAAGTTTAATTATAAGCTTACCTCCAAGCTTCTAAGTAAAGTCGCTGATTATAGTTTTGGTGTGTTTTTTATACACTCTTATATCATATCATTTGGCAAAGTTCTTTACGCTCATTTATACGATGAGCCTGTTAGGTTTCACCTTATTCTCTATGTAGCTTGCATCCTGTTAACCTTTTCTATCTGCCTATTGATTGTGGATGTTGTCAAATTGATATTTAAATCCAGAAGTCGCTATTTAGTGGGCTCTTAGTGTTCGCCGAGCATGCATCCGCTATGCTTCATAGGGATAAAACTTATCGGGTGTGTTCACCTTCCAATTTCTGGCTATAAATCGTAATGCCCTGCTCGGCCAGGTGCTGCAAGTGGCGGTAAAAATCCGCCGCTGGAATGAACCAGCTGGTGCCTGCACCGACCTGGCCTTCGTGCAACAAGCCTGCTCTTAGAAACTCCTGCCGGAAATACTGCCGCAGATCCTCGCGTGAAGGGTGATCAATGCGCTGGCTGGCCAGCGCTTTGTTGTAAGAGCGCACCGGCACTTGCCAAACTTTGTCGTTGGCATCAATGCAAGGGATCTGGTGCTCTTTATCCCATACGGGCAGCGGGTAAGCCTCACCCAGGGTATCTTCCAGCAGATGATAAAAGGTGACCGGCCCCATGCTGATGCCCAGCCCCAGCACCTTGGCTTGTGGCATCTCCAGAAAGCGCTGCCAGGGCGAGCCTTCGCCAAACACCGATGGCGCTTGATGATGGCCATTGGTCAGGTAATCCGCGTCTTTGCCCCAGGCGGCGACCGAGTGGGTCGGGTGCAGGCTGCGCTTAACCCCGGTCGATTTTAAAAAGGTTTCCGGCAAGCGCCCCATATGGGTGCCATGGATGCGAGGATCAAACTGGTAATCATCAAGCTGGCAGGTGGCATCAATGGTACCGCCGGGCAAATAGTAGGCTGGCAGTAAAATATTGCCATCGGGGCCAACGCTTTGTTGCAAAGCAGCAATCACCGCAGCAGGGCCCCCTTCGACATAGCCTAAACTGCGCAACGACGAATGCAAAAATAGCGTATCCCCCGGCTTTATCCCCAAAGCCGTTAAATCCTCAACCAGCTGCTGCGGAGTGATGTGCTCCGCTTGTTGTTTTACTTTGTGCGCTGAGCGTTGCCGGTTGAGTTGCTCCAAAGCGGATTTAATCAGGTTTTTCACAGAGCGAAGCATGCTGAGTCCTTGTCGGTTAGGAAGTCAGGGAAAGTCGGTAGCAGCGTAAATGGCTGTCCACGCAGTTAATCGGGGTAAACAACAGCTGGTTGGCCGGCAGCTCTCCGCCGGGCAGGTAAATCATGCCATAGCGGCCCACCGTTGCCATCTGACTGTCCCGGTAATCCAGCGCCAGTAAAGGCTGCCAGTCTCCCTCTGGGCTTCGTCGCCACAAGGCCGCTTGCTCCGGGGTGTCTTGCTGGCGTCCAGGCTCGAAGGTGGTGGCTAAGATGGCGCTGCCATCGGCACAGGGCGTGGTGAAATAGGCCGGGTTGCCAATGGTGGCGACTTGCTCGCGTGCCTTGGTTTCGAAATGATAGCGATAAATGTGATTGATGGCATCGGCCGGTGCATCTTTACCGGCATCCATTCCCCACTCGATGCAGTCGGGGTAAAACAGCAAACTGATGGCCCGCCAACTTTGATCGCCGCCGGCAAAACGATGCACAGTGGTAAACTCATCGTCGGTGTAATAAAAGGCGGACTCCTGATCGGCATCGCCGGTGGTGATCCACAAGCGGTTGCGGTAGCGATCGTACTGAATGGCGTGGATGTGCTTGATCTCATCACGGGAAAACTCCCAGCAGATGCTGGCCGTTGCCGTCGCCGGACAGACCTTGATCACCCGGATAGGGCAGCTGTGGTTGTTCAGGTACTCGCCAAAGTACACCTGGCCCGACTCTGGGTGACTTGCCAAACCCGCTCGCAGCGGCCCTACCAGATTGGCAATGTGATCACTGGCTACCACACAAGCGATTTTGTTGCCTTGATTCGGCCGGTACAGATAAATGCGGTCGTACACCATCACAATGTTGCCATCGCTGGTTTCAATGGCATGCTCAATGCCCAGCTGTGGCTTAAGCCATTGCCGCAGACGGCTTCTGGCAACTTTGTTTTTCAGCCAACCCTGCAGCCCTGGACTTTTTGCTGGCAAATGACACACCGGGCGAAGCCGCTGGCTTGCCAAATCCAGCCGGTAGATGCTGTGATCGCGGCTGCAAAGCAGGGAGTGCCCGGAAGCCTGGTGGGGGAGCAGGTTGTGGTACAGCAGTTCCATCTTGCGCATGATTCTTCCTTACATCGTCCTTGCCATGCAGACCAAACCAGAGGTTGAAGCAGAGCCGCTAGTGTTGCATAATCGCTGAACTATTCAACCCATCAAGTACAAACTAAGGCAGGTCGCTGAAACAACAGGATTGTTAGTTTCCCCGACCTTGGTGTTAGCCCATATTAGCAGATAATGTAGGCTTTTTGTGATGGTGTTATCAAAGAACTTAGTAAAAGGATGTTGGCATTGGTTGATGCAAAAGCATTAAAGCTCAGTCACTACAAGGATGTATTTCGTGTTACGGCCCCCGATGGCACACACCATATTGTAAAAACTTTTAAGGGCTGGGCAAAAGTCCATTGCCACAACAACGCCAAGTACACCCTGCAAGCGATCCAATTACTGTCAGCTGAGCTTAGTGGTGTGCGCTTGCCTTCCTGGGTCGCCCTGGACGATGACGATGTCTCTGTTCGCATGGAGCTGTTACCCGAGCTGCGAAAGGGGAAAGAGGTCTATCCTCCTCAATACAAGGCCTATCACCACTTTTTTACTGAACTCTACCAAATTAATGCACCTGACTGGGTGAAAGACATTCGCCAGTCGAAAGTCATTGCTGAAGAGGTGCTGGCGGCCATTCCTTCAGATCAACCGATGGCGCTTGGCTTTAAAGGCGATGCCTGGGGCAATGTGTTGTTGAGCCGGGATACCCTGGTGTTGGCCGATGTGGAAGACATCTGCATCGAGCCTTTAGGCTTTAGTGAGGTGATCGCTCTACTTGAAATGACAACAGCTGCAACCAGTGGCAAACCGCAAGCACTCTTTGGTTTGTTTTCATTGCGTTCAGTACAACCCGCTTTCATTCACTTTTTGACAACCAGTCAGGCGCAATCGGTTATTCAGTTAGCTCGGCTTGCTTGGGAGTCCCGAATTGTCAGTTGCGGTAAATTCAGAAAAGCTTGTAAAGTCAGGATTGCGGATCAGGTTGTTCAACGGCTTGAACAACTGTTAGCTGCCCAGGCGATGCGGGAACAAAACCTATGATTTCAGGGATGATCCGTTTTTTTCAACATATTTCTCAGCAGAGGTCAGGCAATCGCCTCACCATCCTGACCTACCATCGTGTCGCACCAGAAGGGCAAATCACCTATTTGCCGGCCTTGAGCACCGAGGCTTTTTCACGTCAGCTTGGCTGGATTAAACGCTACTTTCAAGTGATGACGCTGGCTGAAGCCGGCCGCAGGGCTGACGAAGGATCTTTACCGGCCAATGCCGCTGTGATTACGGTGGATGATGGTTACGACGACTGCTTTCATTACATCTTTCCATTGCTGCAACAGCATGGCCTGACCGCCAGCTTTTTTATTACAACTGCTGGTTTGCAAGACGGCCAATTGTGGGAAGAGAAAATTGCCGAAGCCATCATTGATGCGCCCCAAAGCTGTCAGCAACTGAGCTGGCAGGATGGGGACCACCCAATGGGCAATTTTGCCGAGCGGCTGCAACTGACCAAAAAGTTAATTGCAGAACTCAAGTATCTGCCTTTGCAAGAGCGGGAGCAGCGCTTGCTTCGCTTGCAGCAACTAACCGGTGCCGGGCAGAGTGGTCGCCAGTTTTTGCAGCCGGAGCAAATGCGGCAGATGGCGCAGGCGGGCATGGAGTTTGGTGCTCATTCGGTGCATCACCCGATTTTACTGCTGGAAGACGACCAGCTGGCTTATCAGGAAGTGCTGCAAAGCAAGCAGCAGCTCGAAGCGCTGCTCGGGCAGGAGGTGGTGAGTTTTGCCTACCCGAATGGCCAGTATGGCCGTGATTTTGATGATCATCACATTGCAATGGTGAAACAGGCCGGCTTTCGCTACGCTGTCAGCACCAATCCGGGCAGCAATAACGACCTTACAAAACAGGCGCTTTGCCTGCATCGGGTTTCACCCTGGCCAACCTCGGAAAGTCGCTTTATGCTAAGTTTACTGCGCAGTACCCAGCCGCAAGCCGGAGCCCCCGATGGCTACTGAATTGTCGACCCGTAAAACCATCCTGATGATAGCCCTTGATTTCCCACCCTGCCAAAGTGCGGGTGTGCAGCGCACTTACAAGTTTGCCCAGTACTTGCAGGATTTTGGTTGGGATGTGGTGGTGCTGACGGTGAAAGCCTCTGTTTACCAGCAAACCGATGCCGCCGCCGGTTGCCCGGACGTGCTGCACATTGAACGCTGCGCGGCGCTGGATGCGGCCCGTGATCTATCCTGGCGCGGTAAATACCTGGGCTTTAGCTGCGTGCCGGATCGCTGGTGGAGCTGGGCGCTGTCCGCCATCCCGGCGGGGAAGCGGTTGATCAAACAATACCAGCCCGATCTGATTTGGAGTACCTACCCGGTTTCAACCGCCCATTACATTGGCTATCGGTTGCAGCGGTTCAGTGGTTTACCCTGGATTGCCGATTACCGCGATCCCTTGCAGTGTCGTTACGATGCCAGTGCTCGTCGGTACAGTGGCATTGCCAAATGGATTGAGCAGCAGACCATCCGTTACTGCCAAAAAGCGGTCTTTACCACCGAAAATGCCGCTCGTTTGTATCACCGGCTTTATGCCGATGAGCCATTCAGTAAATTTGCCGTGATTGAAAACGGCTTCGATGAAGCCAATTTTCAGGGGCTGCCCGCCAAAGCGCCCCGCCAGGAGCAGCGTTTTATTCTACTGCACAGTGGTGCTTTGTACGGGCAGGGGCGGGATCCGTCCGAGCTGTACCATGCACTGGCTTTGCTGCAACAGCAGGGGCTGATTGATAAAGACAACTTTGCGCTGCACTTTCGTGGCTTTGAGGGCACCGCAGAGCAGCATGCTTTGTTGCAGCAGCTCGGGATTAGCACTCTGGTGCATTTTTTGCCCGGCGTGCCTTATCTGGAGTCATTGGCCGAGATGGGGCAGGCCGATGCCTTGCTGCTGATCCAGGGGCCTTTGTTTAACAATCAGATCCCAAGCAAATTGTACGATTACATCCGCACCGGCAGGCCTGTGTTGGCGGTGACACCGGACAAAGGCTCGACCTACCAAACTCTGCAACCTCTTGAACACTGCCACTGTGCCAGTGGTGTCCAGGCCGTCGCCGAGGCCTTACAGCAACAAATCATGGCGCAGCAGCGAGCACAGCAAAACCCAGTCGATGCTGTGGCTGACAGTCAGGGGATTTTACCTGCGGATCAAGTGCCTGAGGCCATTGCGGCTTACTCGCGCTACGAGCGGACCCGGCAGTTGGCGCAGCTGTTGGCAGAGCTGTAATGGCTGGCTGAGCTATAACTGCAAGCCGTCCAAGCAGGAGTGCTGGACGGCTGCTTTATTCCCCGCAAAACACGGACACTCCCATCAGCCAGCTCAATGCTGTTGGATGGCCTTCAGTGTGATGGTCATCAGCTTGGTGGCCTGCTCTTGCGATTGTGCTTCGGCATAGCAGCGCAGCTCCGGTGCGTTGCCACTGGGACGCAAGTGCACGATGTCCTGATTGGGCAGGGTGATGCGAAGACCATCGGTGGTATCGATGCCAAGTTGGCCGGCCTGCTGTTCTGCATCGTCTTTGCTGCTGCCAAGCCAGTGCAACAGCGTGGCCGGCTGGCTTTGCAGCCGTGCCAGTAACGCATCACTTTGTTCGCGGGCAAACTGCTGCAGCCGATCGCTGGCGGTAAAGCGCTTAGGCAGGGCGTCACGCAAGGTCGATAACGGTTTTTCCCCAGCCAGAGCCAGACAGGCCAGTGCTGGCAGCAATGCATCCCGGGTCGGCAGGGCGGCTAAGCCCATGCAGTCTGAGCCCAGCAAATAGCCGCCGTTGGCCTCAAAGCCGGCGCAGGGCGCTGGCAAATCGCCAAGGGCGGCAATCACATAGGGCGAGCCTATGCGGGTGCGCAGCACTTTGGCAAAGCGGCCAGATTTTTCCAGCGCTGTGGTGCAGCTGACCGGCACGGCGATCTGGCAGATACCCAGGTAATCCGAGCACAGCAAACCCAGCACATCGCCGGTAAAGTAATGGCCTTGCTCATCAGCCAGCAAGGGCCGGTCGCCATCGCCATCGGTAGAAAACAGCGCATCCAGCTGATGCTGCCGGGTCCAGGCTTTGGCCTGGGCGCGGTCGTCGGCACTGACTGCCTCGGTATCAATCGGCACAAAGGCATCGCTGCGCCCGAGTGGGATCACGGTGGCGCCCAAGGCCTCCAGCAGCGCCGGGTAGAGATCGCGCCCGGCTGCCGAATGCTGGTAAAGGCCGATGGTCTTGCCTTTGAGCAAATTGGCCGGAAAAGTGCTTAGATAACGGCTGCAGTACGCCTTTTGGGCAGCATCGCTGGCGCTCAGAGCCGGCAAGGCGGTTAACGGCTGAATCGGGTAATCACCCTGGACGATGGCGGCTTCATCGGCTTTGCTGATTTCGCCATCGGGCCGGTAGAATTTAATGCCGTTGCGATCAAAGGGGATATGGCTGCCGGTAATCATAATGCAGCCCCGTTGCTGCGCCATGCTAAAGTGCGCCAGCGCTGGCGTCGGCAGCACGCCGTGGTACTGACAAGCCATGCCCAGTTGCGCCAAACCAGCGGCGCAGGCTTGCGCCATCGCATAGCTGCTGGGTCGGTTGTCGATGGCAATATCCAGTGTTGTCACCGAGCCTTGTTGTTGCAGCAGTTTGGCAAAGTTGATGGCAAAAGCAGCGCAGACTTCCGGGCTAAACTGCTCGACCAGGCCGCGGGCACCGCTGGTGCCAAAGGCAATGCCGCTGTTGGCAATCAGTTGCTTGCTGGATTCAGGCGCGGCCATAGCGGTCCTCAAAGCGAACGATATCGTCTTCACCCAGGTAAGAGCCCGATTGTACTTCTATCAGCTCCAGTTCAACTTTACCGGGATTTTCCAGCGCATGCACTGCGGTGATTGGAATGTAGACCGACTGGTTTTCCGTCAGGTACTGCTCGGTGTCGTTGATGGTGACCTTGGCGGTGCCGGAGACCACGATCCAGTGCTCGGCTCGGTGGTGGTGCATTTGCACGCTGAGTTTGGCACCCGGCTTGACGGTAATGCGCTTGACCTGAAAACGGCTGCCGTGGTCGATGGAATCGTACTTGCCCCAGGGGCGATAGACTTCGCGGTGGAAGCTGACCTCGCTGCGATCCTCGGCTTTCAGTGCTTCGACGATGTTCTTCACCTGCTGGGTTTGATCTTTGTGCGCTACCAGCACCGCATCCTTGGTGTTGACAATCACCAGGTCTTCCACACCCACGGTCGCCACCAGTTTATCGCTGCTGTGGATCAGGCTGTTGCGGGTGCTCTGGCACACCACATCGCCCCGGCAGACATTGCCGTTGTCGTCTTTATCCAGAATTTGCCACAGGGCGGCAAAACCACCGACATCGTTCCAGCCGGCTGACAGCGGGATCACCACAGCCGCATCGGTTTTTTCCATCACCGCGTAGTCGATGGATTCGGACGGGCAATTGGCAAAGGCGGCCTCATCAATGCGGATAAAATCCAGATCCGGCGTTTGCTGCTGCATGGCCGCCTGGCAGGCTTGATAAATATCGGGCCGGTATTGTTGCAATTCTTCGAGGTAGCGACTGGCTTTAAACACGAAAATACCACTGTTCCACAGATAGTCACCAGCATCCAGGTACTCGGCTGCCAGTTCGGCGTTGGGTTTTTCGACAAAGCGCGCCACTTTAAAGCCACCATGGCTGACCGCGCTGCCTTGCTGAATGTAGCCATAGCCGGTTTCAGCCTGGGTTGGGGTAATGCCAAAGGTCACCATGGCGCCGGTTTCGGCCAGTTGCTCGGCCTGGTTGATAACCTCTTGCAGCGCTTTGACATCGGCAAAGACATGATCGGCGGCCATCACCAGCAAGGTGGCATCGCCATCGGCTTGCATCGCCTGGATTGCAGCCAGAGCGACAGCGGGGGCGGTGTTGCGTCCAAAAGGCTCCAGTACGATGGCGCTGTCTTTTAACCCCAGCTGGCGGATTTGCTCGGCAGCCAAAAAGCGATGTTCTTCGTTGCAAATCACCAAGGGAGCTTGATGCTCCAGCCCTTCAAGTCGCTGCAGGGTTTGTTGCAACATGCTGTTGTTTCCGGCCAGCGCCAAAAACTGCTTCGGGTAGTTTCCACGGGACAATGGCCAGAGGCGGGTTCCTGAGCCACCAGCCATAATGACAGGCTTTAACATAAGGCATCCTTTCAATCGTTGTGCACAGTCGAAGCGAGACTAATGCTTTTTTAACAAAAATCTGTAGTATTGTACATCCTAAAACGGCTGTTCGCTTAGAGAAGCTTGTAACTTTTCGAAAAGCCGGCCTGTTGTTGCATGAATGAATTGGAAAGGGTTATGAGGAAAAAGCTGCTGACATGGCTGGTAAGAACTGCATTTATTTTTGCAGTTTTGTTGGTGGTTATTTTTTGGTTGCTGACGACCAAAGGGTCGGTGCAGCAACGCACCGTAGCCAGCAAGGATGTGGTTGCCGCTCATAATCTGTTTGCGGCTACTTTGGCGGAGTTAAGACAGGCCTCCGCCGGCATTTCCATCGAGTTGGAACAATCGGAATTGGACGCCTTGCTGAATGTCGCCAGCCATGCCTTGCGACCTGTCGTCTTTCATGGGGCTATCCTGGAGTCCTCGGCTGTACTGCATGCGGTTATCGAATTGCCCGGTCTTTTTCGTGGGCGGGTTGTGCATGGTCATTGCTGGCTTTCCAGGCAAGCGGATGGTTTTCAGATTGAATCCTGTCAATTAGGGCGAATGCCTTTTTCCGGCCGTCTTTCCATGTTTATGCTGCGTTCTGGCATCCGCTTTTTTATTGATTCGCCAGCGGATGATCAGCTGCTGACTTTGTTCCAGCACGGCCGTATTGCAGAGCGCAGGCTCAGTTTTACCCAAATGGATGCACAAGCGATACGGCCTCGTCTTGCGCAACGGGTCTACAGCGGATTGAGTCTGGGGCGGGACTTATCTGGTGGTCAGCAAGGTTTGGCGCCGGATGTGGTGGTCTACCTCGAGCAGCTCGAGACCTTGGCAAAAGCGAACCCGGATGAGCGTCGGCTGGCTTTTTTTCTACAGCAATTGCTGCTGACCGCTGAATCCAGAGCCAATGGCCGGCAACTCGAAGCGCAATACCATGCCGCCTTGTGGGCTTTGGCGGTCGGTTTTGGCAATCGCAGCTTTATTCGTTACGCCCATGCTGAGATGCAGCCTAATGAGGTTCCTGCTTTGCCTGCTGCCGTCTTGGCCGGCCGTCGAGATTTAACCTTGCACTTTTTGTATTCAGCGGTCATTAAAATGGTCGGTAATGTGCACATTGCCGAGCAGATCGGAAACTTAAAAGAGCTGCATGATGCAGGAGAAGGCGGAACCGGCTTTAGTTTTGTCGATATTGCCGCAAACAAAGCTGGCATCTGGTTTGTTCAACATCTAAACGCCATTGACATAGCCCTGGCGCATCAGCTGACGGCAGAAGCCTTTGAAATGACCTTTATGCCTGCGGTACACGATCTGCCGGAAGGCTTGCGTGAGGAGCGCTTTGAACAATTCTTGGGTGGGTTGCAAGGCGAGGGTACGGCTCGCTTGCAGGCTGAAATTGATCGACGTTTATCCCAATTGGCTTTGTTCGGGGCTACATTGCACCCGGCTGTACAGCTGGAACAACGTCCGGCAAACTTGCCGCCTCCAAACCAGACCCTGATCGCGGATTTGCACATCCACAGTCGTTTTTCTGATGGCTCCAGGCACATTGATTGGTTGGCGCAACAAGCCCAGCAGCAAGGGTGTGATGTCATTGCCATCACCGATCATTCGGATTTAAGCAATCGTCGTTTTGACGAAGCGGCGTATCTGGCAGCCATACAGAGTGCCCGAGCGGCTTATTTGCCTATGCAGCTGATTACCGGCATGGAGTGGAACATTCCGCCCATGGCGGGCAAAGAGCATGTGTCCTTGCTGTTGCCACAGGCCAGTGAGGATGCCGATTTGCTGCGCTCCTTTCGCCAGCGCTTTGACAATGAAGTGAACCGGACCGGCTTGGATGCCTCAGAAGCTTTAAACTGGCTGAAAGAACACATGCCGGAGGCCGTTCTTTTTTACAACCACCCCAGTCGCAAAGCCCTGTCCTTTACTGAAAACTTATTCGATGTCCGAACCTGGCGAAAAGATCATCAAACATTGCTTGGTTTTGAAGGCGGGCCTGGCCATCAACGCGACAAAGGGCCCCATAATGCGTCTTATCAGTGGTGGTACCGAACCTTGCACGGTTGGGACCCCGCGGTCGCAGTGGTGGGGGGGCAATGGGATACTTTATTGCAGCAAGGGATGATGTTTTGGGGGGCGCTGTCGAACTCCGACTATCATACACATCGCCTGGACTACTTGCCATGCAAATACTCACGCACCCACTTGTTGGTGCAGGATAGCACCGAGCAAAGCATCTTTGCAGCATTGCGCGCCGGGCGCTTTTATGGGTCACAGGGTAACTTTTTAAAAGAGCTCGATTTTCAGCTAGTAACCTCTGAAGGTGTCTTGTACAGCGGGGATGAAGGCTACATGCTGCCCCAGCAGCGATACGAGGTCGTGTTGGATTTAACATTGCAACCCCGCAACTATCAGGGCGATCCGACCTGGCTGGATAAAGTCGAGTTGGTGGTGATTTACCCGGAGCGGGTGGAAACGGTTCGTCTGTATCCGGAGATTGATGGCTTGCACTACCGTGCTCGCTGGCGCGGTCGGCTGGAGTCCGATTTTGTCGTAGTTCGTGCCCGTGGAGGCATGGAGTTAACCGATGGCCGCTGGCATTACTTTTACACCAACCCGATTCGATTAAGGGAGCGAAAGTAATCATGGCCAATCCATGGAATGCCGCTGTTGTACTGTTCGTTGAGCAGGGTATACTTGCAGCCATTGACCGCTTTATCAGTTAACCAAGGAAGGAAGTCTGAATGACGCTAGTCCTGAGACAGTTTCAGTGCGCTAAAAGGCTGGGGTTTAAGCTATGAAAATCCTGGTATTGGCCCACCGGGTGCCTTACCCCGCCGATAAAGGCGAAAAAATCCGCACTTACCATCAAATCAAGTACCTGGTTGAGCAAGGTCACCAACTGACGGTGCTGGCGCCGCTGGAAGACGACGCGGAGCAAGGCTTTGCCGAAGCGCTGCAGCAAAAGCTGGGGATTGACGTCATTACTGCCAGGCTGGGCTCTGGCTTTGGCCGGAAAATCAGTGCCGTTCTGCGCGGTTTGGCGGTGTCGCAAAGTCATTTCTTTAGTCCGGCGCTGTTGGCGCAATTCAAGCAGCTACTTAGGACAGAGCAGCCTGATACCGTGCTCTGCACCAGTTCAGCCATGGCGCTCTATCTGGACCGTGCCGGGTTATCCGAACGGGCCAAACGGGACTGCACCTTACTGATGGATTTTATGGATTTGGATTCGGACAAATGGCAGCAGTATGCCCGCCAGGCGTCGATTCCGATGCGCTGGGTGTATCAACGCGAAGCCCGGCTGGTTGCCCGGGCCGAGCGACAGATTTACCAGCAGTTTGATCGCTGTTTTTTTATCTCCTACAACGAAGTGACCCTGTTCAGCCAACAACTGGCCGATGCCAGTAAGGTTAGTGTGCTGGCCAATGGCCTGGATACCTCGGCCTTTTATCCTGCTTCTGCACCCGTTAATGCAACCGAGCCGGTGTTTCTCTTTACCGGAGTGATGAATTACAAACCCAATGAAGATGCGGTGCTGTGGTTTGTGCAATCGATGTGGGCACAAGTTCGGCAGCAGTACCCAAATGCCCGTTTTATTATTGCCGGTATGAGCCCAAGCGCCAAAATTCAACAACTGGCCAGTCAGCCGGGTGTTGAAGTGACCGGCTACGTCGACGATATTCTGCCGTATTACCATCAGGCCAGTATCTTTATTGCCCCCTTTCGCCTGGCCCGGGGGGTGCAAAACAAAATTTTGCAGGCGATGGCCTGTGGCTTACCGGTCATTACCACCCCGATGGGGGCCGAAGGCATTGCCTGTCAGCCCGGCGAGCACCTGTTAACCGCCCAGACCGAAGCCGAGTTTTTGCAGTGCATTGCTGAGGTGCAGCAAAATCCGGCGCTTAGACAAGCGTTGCAGCAAAACGGACCTGAGCTGATCCGCCAGCGGTACAGCTGGGAGGGGGTATTGCAGCCTTTGCAGCGCATCTTGGCGGCTAAAGAGGAGGCTTCAGTATGAAGTCGCTGTTAAAAAAGGCGGTACGGGGCCTGATGTTGCTGTTGGTGGCGCCTTTGGTGCTGCTGTACCTGCTGCTGCGGCCTTTCTCTACCAAAGATGCATTATTCAGCGGCTTTTCACAGTTGTTGTCTTTGGTGCCCGGCGTGCTGGGCAGTTATTTGCGGGTTGCCGCTTACCGTTTGACGATGCAGCAGTGCGCAGCCGATTGTTACATTGGTTTTGGCGCCTTGTTCTCGCAGCAAGGCACCCGTATTGGCCGCGGCGCTTACATTGGGCCTCAGTGCAATATTGGCTGGTGCGCGATCGGTGATGATACGCTGCTGGGCAGCGGCGTGCATATTTTAAGCGGCAAAAACCAGCATCATATTCAGGACCCAACCAAGCCCTACAAAGATCAGGGCGGCAGTTTTGAGCAGGTACGGATCGGCAGCAACTGCTGGCTGGGTAATGGTGCCATCGTGATGGCGTCGGTCGGCGATGGCAGCATTGTGGGTGCCGGTGCCGTGGTGACCGAGCCGGTTCCTCCCGGCGTGATTGTGGTGGGCAATCCGGCGCGCGTGCTGCGCACTGTGGCAGAGCTGCAACAGCAGGCGACAGCAAAGCCGGAAGCAGGTGCACAGCATGACTGAGGGGCAGGTTGATTTTGTCATCCCGCATATGGGACGGCCGGAGATGCTGGTGGCCACGCTGGAATCGATCTTCGCCCAGCAACAGGCACAGTGCATTGGTCTGGTGGTGGTGGTGACCAAAAACTCAGAGCCGCTGGCCCTACCGGAGCATCCGAAACTGCGGGTGCTGTACCGGCCCGATGCCGGCAGCATTTCTGAGCAGCGCAACCTGGGCGCGGCTGAAGGGCAGTCACCCTGGCTGGCTTTTTTGGATGCCGATATTCAGTTAGCGCCCGATTGGCTGGGTGTATGCCTCGAACTATTGCAAGCAAAACCCGAGCGGGTAGTGGTCAGTGCCATGCAACAGGCTGGTACTGATCCCTCAAAGGTGGAATTATTGCGAACGGCTTTAAGCAACGCGGCACTGGACTGCGCTGTGCAATTTTTGCCCGGACGCAATTTGCTGCTGAGTCGTCAGCACCACCTGGCGGTTGGCGGCTTCCCGCAGCACCTGCAAACCTGCGAAGATTATTACTACACCGACCAGCTCAGTGCGCTGGGTGAATTGTTTTATACCTCGGCAACCAGCTACGTCCACCTGGGTGAAGATCAAAGTTTGCAGCAGACCTTCCAAAAAGAAATCTGGCGCTCGGAATACAATTTAACCTCATTGCGAGGGCGCAAGGTGCCATTGCGTGAGTGGCCCAGCATTTTGTTGCCTTTTTGGATATTGCTGGCGTTATTCGGTGCTGTCGCTTCCGCCTTTAAACCGGTTTTACTGGCACCAGCGTTGCTGTTGCTGTTCCTGCCGGTGCTGCTGTACAGTCTGCGCTTGTACGGTTTACCGCAGAATCAAGTAGGGCTGCGTTATCTGCTGCTGTTTTATACCGTGTATTTTGCCGCCAGGGCAATTGGCACTCTGGCCGGTGTTCGTTTTTTTCTAATGCGTAAGGATGCGGCATGACCATCAAAGTATTGCAACTGATTTGCCCCAGTGGCTACTATGGCGCGGAGCGTTGGGTCAATGCGCTGTTGTCGGTTGAACCCACCGGGGACCTGGAGCAGCATCTGGCCATCACCGATGAACCCGGTGTTTGCGACGATGTGCTGCGCCGTTGTGGCTTGCCGGTTGAGCGACAGCACCGTATTGCGATGGCATCCAAGTTTGATCTGCGGGCCATTAAGCGGCTGGTGGACTTAATTCGCCAGCAAGGCATTCAGATCATTCATACCCACGGCTATAAATCCGATATTTTAGGCGCTATTGCCGCAAGATGGGCTGGCATCGGTTCGGTTTGTACCCCTCATGGCTTTGAAAACTCCAGCGACAAACGCCTGCGAGCCTATATGTGGTTGGGGGGCAAGGCTTTTCACTGGTTCGACTGGGTATGCCCGCTATCACCGGACATTGAAAAGACGGTGCTGGAGCAGTACCGGGTTGCCCCCAATCGCGTCCGGTTGATCAACAACGGCGTGGACTTAGCCGAGGTTGAACGAGCCTTGACCGAGCCTTTTTTAAAAGACGAGCAGGAATTTCGCATTGGCTACATCGGTCAGCTGATCAGCCGCAAAAACCTGACCGCCACCTTGCAGGCTTTTGCTGCTTTGGTGCAGCAGCATGCCAATTGCCGTTTGGTGTTGATTGGTGATGGCGATGAGCGGACTCAGTTGGAGCAATTGGCGCAGCAGCTGGGTGTGGCCGGGCAGGTCGATTTCATGGGCTTTCGCGATGATCGGCTGCGCTTGTTGCCCAGCTTCGATTGTTTTGTGCTGACCTCCAGTCTGGAGGGGATCCCGCGCTGCTTGATGGAAGCCATGGCGGCGAAGGTCTGCGTTACAGCCTTTAACATTCCCGGTGTGGATCGCTTGATTGAACACCAGAAAACCGGTTTGTTGGCCGACTATGGCGATACTGCCGCCTTAACTGCTTTGTGGCAACAATTGATTGCGCAGCCGGCATTGAAGCAGCAGCTGGCTGAAGCGGGTTGTCAGCATGTTTATCAGCATTTTTCTGCCCAGGCGATGGAGCAGGCCTACAGCCATTTGTATCGCGAACTGATGGCGGCCAGGGGCGAGATCTAAGCTGACTTTTCTGCGCCGCGCAGTTTTTGATAGAGCTGTGCCATCACCTCGGTTTGGTGCGCCAGTTCGGGCACCCGCTGTTTAACCAGTAGGGTATACACCACAGAGCACAGGCTAAAGCAGCCAAAAAACACCAGAGCGTGGCTTAGCAGTTGCCAAAGCAGCCAGGTGTCTGCTGCAAAGCTCAGCTGCTGGCTAACCAGGCTGGCCAAGGCAGCAAACCCAAGGTAAGGCAGGCAAAGCAGCAGCAAACGTAGTAAATTGAGCTGGGTTGCCTGGTGCAGCAGCCACAGCAAGGCCAGGGTGGTGAGCACCGACAGCCAGGCGCGCAGCCAGGCCATCTCGCTTAATGAGCCTGTTGCCAGCAGCAACAAAGCCGCAATGACCAGCAGCGTCGACCAGAAATCAAACCAGAACAGAGCCTTGCTGCGGCCAATGGCCAAAATAGCATTGCTGATCAAATCAAACAGGCAAAAGGTTAAAAAAAACAGCGCAAAAGGGGCCAGCAAGCTGTTGTAGTTGGTCCACTGGGCTCCCAGCAGGGTATCGACGATCAGGGCCGGATGGGTCAGTAAGAAGGCGGTGATCGGAATCAGCAGCAGTAGCAGCAAGAACAAACTCATCCGGGTGCGGTAACTTAGGCGCTGTGCCAGTTCGCGTTGGTTGGCAATGGCGGCCTGCAAGGGCTGAGTGCAGGGCACTATCACCGCAATGGCTGGCAGCAGGGTCAGTTCCCGCAGCAAATGGTAGCCGCCTAAATCGGCGGTACTAAAGCGCCTGGAGACTATCAGGTTGTCGGCCTGGTAGCGGGCAAAACCGATGACACCCCGTAGCATCAGCCATTTCGAAAAATCCCACTGCTGTCTGAAACGCGCCAGTGAAAAATGCGGCCGAAAGGCGCTGACAAAATAGCTGCCTAGGGTAAAGCTAAGCGCAGAGACCAGAGCGCCAATGATCACCGGCCAGTGGCTGGGGTACCACCAGGCCAGGCCAACAGTGACGACAAAAGAAAGCAACTTTTGCCACAGGCTTAACCGAAACACCGGCTGGTAGTTCATTTCTTTGGCAAAGCGCATCAGCACCGGATTTTGCAAGGCCTTGATGGGCAACACCAGACTGGCCACCATCAAGGCTGTGCTCAGCTCTGGCATGCTGAAAAATCGTGCCAGCCAGGGTGCCAGCAGCAGGATCAGACCAAACATGGCCAATTTCATCAACAGATCGATGCTCCAGGCGGTGTGCAGATCGGCATCGTCCAGCTGTTGTTTCTGAATAATGTAATGCTGATTGCCGGCATCGGCAATATTTTCGAACAGCATCAGACAGATCATCACCAGAGCGACCACGCCAAAATGCTCCGGCACCAGCAAGCGGGCCAGAATCAGGGTGGAAATCAAGCCGAGGCTTTTTTGAAAGAGTTGGATGGTGAGCAAAATGGCAGAGCTTTTCAAAACGCTCTGACTCACCGATTGATTCATGGTAACAGGCCTGTCAGCTGCTGCTCCTTGGCTTGCAGCAAGCGTTGCTGGCTCTCATCCATCGAGTAATGGCCGGATAATGACAAGGCAACAACATAGGCGGGGTCATTCTGACCGCGCAGCAAGGCTTGCAATTGCAGCAGCTTCATCACAATGCGGTTGCTGGTGCGATACTCGCCCAGCTGATACCAATACAGCATGCTGCGGCGCTGACCACCTGGGCTACTGAGTTGCAGTACCCGGTAGCCATCCAGCCGGGAGCCATAATCCTGTTGCGTGGTGATGCTCCACTGATCAATCCGGTACAGCGTGTTGTGCCAGGTGATCATATCGCCTCGTTGCTGGCGATGGGCATAGGACGCAACAAAGAGCTCGACGCCATCCTCAGAAAGCCAGTGATCCCGGGTTAAACCGTCGTAAAACTGAATGCCCCAGCTGCTACGCTCCGCAATGGACTGATCAACCGCCAGTAGCTGGGCAGGTTGCTCCGGTACTTCTGTCTGCTGCATGCTGCGGCTCGATGCGCCGACTGCCAGCATGGTGAGACTGAGTAGCAGCAAAGCAACCCAGGCTATTTTGCTTGCTTTACTGCTCTTCGCTAAATGGCTTGCAGAGACAGCCGGCACTTCATCGTCGGCAAATTTGGCGCCCAGCCAAAAGGCCAGCATGATCACGATAAAAAACACCAGCCAGCCGTAATAATAGTGATCGGCACCAAACCCATAGGCCAGGTTCGATTTCTCACCAATCACCACCAGCAAAAAGGCCCGGATGCCATTGGCGATGATGGATAACGCCAGTGTCAGAGCGATAAAAGCAATGGCCTTGTACCAGTGGCGGTAATGCAGGTAGGAGTACAGGCAGGACAATACCAGGCTGGTCAGCAAAAAGTTCAGACCCGAGCAGGCCACGGCCACTTCAAAAACAGCCGAGGGGGTGTAGATATAGAGCCCTTCGCGGAAAATTGGAAAGTCGACCAGCCGCAGCAAATAGACCACCATATCGGCGGTAATGTTTTGCAAGATGGGATTGGCGGCTTCACCAAAAGGCACCAAAAAAACTAAGAAGGCCACCGGGAACCACAGGATACGCATTAGACGGTGACCGAGCACAGCCCAAAGCAATAACTGCAAAAAGAAAATGGCGGCAAATTGGCTGACAAAATTGACATCGATGGCATAAGCCAGCAACCAAAGTATGGCAAAAGGGAAGGCGGCAATGGCTGGAAGTAAGGTTGTTTTGGGGGCTAGCCCAAGCCATTGTTCACGCTGACGCCAGACCAACCACAAGCTGATGGGTAAAATCAGATAGGCATGCATGTAGGTCTCGGAGTGGCGCCAAATGGACTCCATCCGGGCCAGGCTAGGCCAAAACACCCAAAGGTAGCCAAGCAGCAAGAGGGGCAGTGCCAGCCAGGGGCCTGTGTTTGAAGTGCGCTCTGCGGGTCTGACTTGTTCAACCATTCCTTGTCACCTGCTGGCAGCGGTTAGCGTTGTTGTTGATTCTGATACTGCTCAAACACTTGCTGCACGGTATTCCATTCAAAGTCTTGCAGCAGTTTGGCGACTTTGGTTTCCATCCGCTTTAGATTGACGTAATGCCGGAAGCGGGATTTGAGCGGGGCATCGGCAATCCTGGGCTGTTGATGATCAATCTCCCAAGGATGAAAATAAAACATGTACGGGCTTTGACTCTGCTTCAGGTAACGCTGGATCAAGTGTTTACTAAGCCAGTAGGGCAGTAGCCGGAAATAACCGCCACCGGCAATGGGAATTTGTTTGCCTTTCAGCTGCAGGATAGGCATCGGAAACTCCCAAATGCCTTCTTTGCGCAAATAGGGCTCTGCCGGCCAGTACGGGGTGCCGTAATGATCGTGCTTGATCGGGTAGGTACTGGAGCTGTAGTGGTAACCTGCTTCTTTCAAGCAAGCGAAAGCCCACTCATTTTCTGCACAAATTGAGAAGCTCGGCGCGCGGTAGCCGGTTACTTCAGCGCCAATGATGTCTTCCAGCAGTATTTTGGTGCTGCTGACATCCTGCTGAAATTCGGCTGGCGTTTGCACTGTGGCCTTGGTATGGCTAAAGCCATGGCTGGCGACTTCATGACCGCGCTGATGGATTTCTTTGATCAGCTCTGGAAATCGCTCGGCAACCCAACCCAAAATAAAAAAGGTGGCTTTGGCCTGGTGTTCGTCAAACACGTCCAGGATGCGGTAGGTATTGCGATCCACCCGGATAGGATACTGATCCCATTGTCCGGGTTGAATCTTTTTTTCGAAGGCAGCGACCTGAAAGTAGTCTTCAATATCAATGGTTAAGGCGTGAAAAGGTTGCTTTACTTCTGATGGCATCCGATCATCGCCCTTTTCCAAACAAGACAATCTCTACCGTACGCACCAGGATAACCAGATCCAATAGCAGACTGCGATGCTTAATGTAGTACAAGTCGAATTTCAATTTTTCCAGTGCATCCTCAGTGGTGGAGCCGTAAGGATACTTCAACTGTGCCCAACCGGTCAGGCCAGGTTTGACGTTGTGACGCTGGGCGTAGTAAGGGATGTCTTTTTCCAACTCGCAGACAAACTCAGGGCGTTCAGGGCGCGGGCCGACAAAGCCCATTTCGCCACGGAACACATTGAACAGTTGCGGCAGCTCGTCAATCCGGTACTTGCGGATCACGCGGCCAACGCGGGTGACCCTGTCATCGTCTTTGCTGGCCCACTTGGCACCGCCAGCTTCTGCATCGGGGCCCATGCTGCGGAACTTGATGATGTGAAAAGGTTTGCCATCAATGCCGACCCGAACTTGCTTGTAAAACACCGAGGCACCGGTACGGCGACCGTCTTCCAAATAAATAAGAATGGCGGTAATCAGCATGATGGGCCAGGTCAGTGCCAACACGAAAAGCGCCAACAGAAAGTTGAGGCGGTAATCCAGGTTGGTTTTCAGCCATTTTTTGCTGTCAAAACCGTTGGAATAAATCACCCAGCTCGGGTAAATCAAGTTGACGGCAATCTGACCGGTTTCCTGTTCGATAAAGTCGAGAATTTCGACCACGTCAATGCCGCGGGTTTTGCATTTAAACAGATGCTCCACCGGCAGCATGTTGCGACGTTCATCACAGGCAATCACCATTTGGTCGATGGCGTTTTCCATTGCAAACTGAAACAGTTCCTCCTGAACATTCAAGTCCAGGATGGTTTCATTTTTCAGAGCACCTTCTTTATCGCCCTCGATACGGACAAAACCGACGATTTCAAAATTACGGCGATCCACGGTACGACGCATCCGCTTTTCAATGATGGAGGCCCGCTCACCGGCGCCAAGAATCAATACGCGTCGGCGGCTGATGCTGGTGATGTCGTGGTAATGAAAAACAGCGCGGAAGCTGCTGAGGAAAAAGATAGCTATGCCACAAGCCAGCAGCATGTACCAGACATTGATGGCAATGGAGCTAAAGAGGTTGAACAGCACCACTTCCAACAGAAAAGCACTAAAGAGCACCGTAATCAATACACGTTTCAGAATGCCACCATGGCTTTCACGCAGTTGCTGGTCGTACAGACCGACCGATAAGGCACAAAGCATCACCACCGCTGCAAACAAGATGGCGTTAATCAGGCGAACATCGAAGGGGATAGGGGTGACAAACTGGTGGAGTAAGTAACTGGCGATAAAGCTGGAAGCCAGAAGCAGAAAGAGTTCACCTAACAGGAAAATCTGGTCTGCGAAAGATTTTTTTCCGTAACCGGTAGCCTTGTTCATAAAAATCGTCCTTGTGCATCCTATGCATTTAATACTTCAGAACCGGGCAGTTAAGCTGCAGGCTTTTAAAAATAGCCCATAAAGTATACACTGTTCTGGCAGGAAACTGAAATAGTTTTTTATGCGGCTAACTTCCGTATAAAAATGCGCTATAGTACACAGACTTGTCTAAGGAATCGAAGGATTAACTCCATGAAAGTACAAGGTTTACAAGGATTGCGCGGCTTGCTTGCAGTCGCGATGACGCTGATGGTAGTCGCTTGTGGTAGCACGAATACCTTGCCGCAGGCCACAGTTCATGACTCATTGACGACTTCTGTCGAAAATTACCAATACCTGGTCGGCCCGGGTGATAATCTCAACATCTTTGTCTGGCGCAACCCTGAGCTTTCGGGGTCGTTTCTGGTGCGTCCGGATGGTATGATCTCAACCTCCTTGGTGGAGGATATACCGGTCAGTGGCAAAACACCGACCCAGGTCGCCCGGGATATGGAGCAGGTGCTGAGCCAGTTTATTCGTGACCCTATTGTCACGGTTTCAGTGTCTGGCTTTGTTGGCCCCTACAGCGAGCAGGTTCGGGTCATTGGCGCTGCCACCAACCCTCAGGCTGTTAATTACCGCCAGTACATGACTCTGCTGGATCTGATGATTCAGGTTGGCGGCTTAACGGACTTTGCCAGCGGCAACCGGGCTCAATTGGTCCGCACCGTGGATGGCCGTCAGGTCAGCTATCGTGTTCGGTTGGATGATCTGATTCGCGAAGGCGACATCCGTGCCAACGTTGATATGTTGCCAGGGGATATCGTTATTATTCCCGAGGCATGGTTTTAATTGATTCGTTTGACCCGCTATTTTTTTAACATGGACGCACGGAGCAGTACATGAAGGAACTTAATCTTGCTATCCAGCAAGTGCTTATTTATTTGCATGGCATTTGGCTACGCCGACGCTACATTGTGATTACGGCCTGGCTGATTTGCCCCATCGGCTGGTATTATGTCTATTCGATGCCGCCAGTGTATCAGGCCGATGCCCGGGTCTATGTTGAAACCCGCACTGTGCTTGACCCCATCCTTCGTGGTTTAACCGTGCAAACTAATGCTGACCAGCAAGTTCGCTTGCTGGCCAGAACCTTGCTTAGCAGGCCAAATCTGGAAAAAATTGCCCGGGCTGCCGATCTCGACCGAACGGCCCTGAGTACCGAAGAGTTTGACAGGGTGGTGGATAGTTTGCAGCGGGGGATCCGGTTCAGCCAGGCGCACCGCTCCGGCGACAATATTTACAACATCTCCTTTGACAGCCCAATGCCGGCAGAGGCCTTGCGGGTGGTGCAGGAAACCCTGAATGTCTTCATTGAAACCCGCCTGGGTGGTACCCGTTCGGATGCCTTGTCGGCTGAGAACTTTTTGAATCAGCAGATAGCCGATTATGAACGCCGCCTGGTCGAAGCCGAGCAGCGTTTATCGGATTTTCGCCGCAACAACATGGAAATCCTCTCTGCCGATGGCAATTTCTACAATCGTATCTCGCAGGAGCAAACACGGATTGAAGAAGCCCGGCTGGGATTGGCCGAGCTGGAAACCCGACTGCAAGCAGCCCGGGCTGAATTGGCTCGTTTGACCGATGGCTCGGAAGGCGGCCGCGAGCCGGCAACCCAGTTTGATGCCCGCTTGGCGGAGCTTCGGACCCAGCTGGATACTTTGCGGATGCGTTTTACCGACAACCATCCTGATGTGCGTGAGACCATGCTGTTGATTGAGCGTATTGAGCAGCAACGCGCAGAAGAGATTGCGACTTTACGGCAATTGGCTGCGTCTGGTATCGACAATGCGTTGTCGCAGAACGAGCTCTATGTCCGGTTGATGACGGCTATTTCAGAACTTGAAGGTGAAATTGCCTCCCGGCGGGTTCGCTTGGCCAATCACGAAACCCGTCTGAATGAATTGCGTCAGCGGATGGATCTGGTGCCGCAAATTGAAGCCCAGCTCACCGGCCTGAACCGCGACTACAACATTACCCGTTCCAAGTACGAGCAGTTGTTGTCACGCCGTGAATCGGCTGAGCTGTCGCGCCGGGTCGACGACTCTGAAATGGACATGCAGTTCCGTATTATCGATCCGCCACGGGTAGCATCGCGACCGGCAGGACCGAACCGTCAGTTGTATTACACCATGGTGTTGATGCTGGGGGTTGGCGCCGGTGTTGCCATCGCTTTATTGCGTAGCCTGATCTCACCGATGATGACCAGTACCATCCAGCTGAAAAGCATCTCGCATTTTCCGGTGTTTGGTGTGATATCCCATATCGATCGGGATGCCATTGTTTGGCAGGTGCGAAAGCATTTTATTTATTTTGTTATTCTAAGTGGTGCCTTGCTGAGTATTTATCTGTTTTTACTGGGCAATGAACTGATGCTCGGGCGACCAGTGGATGCATTGATGAGGTTGTTGCCATGAGTACCATCGAAAAAGCTGTTGATAAGCAAGCCGAATTAACTCAGCAGGCTGAGCCTGCGGTGCCAAGCACGGCCATACCCGAGGTTTCACCTGAGCTGACGCCGTCGTCACCCTCTGCAGCGGCACGGCAGGAGACTGTCATTGATGTGCAGCTGGATTTAAAGCGGCTGGAACAAAAGAACTTTGTTTCTTTAAGCCCAGAGCGGCGTTTGATCAACGAAGAGATGCGCAGCATCAAGCGGAAGTTGCTGAACAACGCTTTTGGTAGTCTGAGCAGTACTTTGCAGCATCCGAACCTGATTATGGTGACCAGTTCCAGACCCGGTGAAGGCAAAACATTTACCGCGGTTAATCTGGCGCTGAGTATGGCATTGGAAAAAGATAAAACGGTGTTGCTGGTGGATGCCGATGTGTTGCGTCCGAATGTTTCCAAAACTTTAGGTTTTAGTGCCGAACATGGGCTGACCGATTATTTGTCGGGCGATGAATTAACGGTGGAAGATGTTTTACTGAGCAGCAATGTTGAGCGTCTGAAGCTGATTGGTGCTGGCAAGCCACATCATTTGTCCACCGAATTGCTGGCCAGTGAAAAGATGCTGAAGTTGGCGATGGAGTTTGCCACCCGTTATCCGGATCGGGTGGTCATTTTTGATGCACCGCCACTGCTGGGTGTCAACGAGACTGCGGTCCTGGCCTCGATGTGTGGTCAGGCCGTGGTGGTGATTGAAGAGAATCAAACCAAACTTGCTGAAATAGAACAAGCTGTGGCATTGCTGCCGGAGGAGTTGGCGGTAGGCTTTGTCATTAATAAAGCGCACCGTAATCAAGGCAAAGGATATGGCTACTACTATTCATCGTCGGACTAAGCCGTCGAAGCGTTGTGTAACTCCCTTGGTGCTGGCGGTTGGCGTAGCGCTGCTTGCCAGCCCCTCCCTGGTCCTGGCAGAGGCCAACTTCAGTCCGCGTTTAGGCATCACCGGTCACGGCTACTGGCTTGATATTCCATCGCAGGATGGCAAAGACAATGGTGCTGCCGTCGAGCTGGAACCAGGCCTACGCTGGCGTTATCAGGGCCCGAAATTGCAGACGCGTATCGATGCCAGTCATCAGCGGGTTTGGTACAGCGATGGTGATCAGGATACCTTGTCACTGAATGAATACAGCCTGCAAAATGTGCTGACTGGCTTTGATCGGCGAGCGCGCTGGTCGTTGGATGCCAGTCAGCGCCATACGGTTCGAGCGGGGCAGGGCGGGGCTATTTTTCGCGATCGCATCACCAATCCGGGCGAGTTAAGCAAAACCCGCCGTTTAGGAACGGGGTTGGCGCTGGAAACGGCCCGTCACAAAGAAGCTCAGTTTGCCCTCAGCATGTCCGGGCGCAAAGTCAAATCAGAGCGTCCGCAGCAGGATGACTTTCTGGGCGATATCAACAGTGAGCAGTACGACCTCCGGTTGCAAACTTCACGGGATCAGCAATATGGCGGCTTGTATTGGCGGGGCAATGGTAACTTAAGCCGAACTGAGCGAGAGGCGCGTGAACGACTGACTCGAGACAGTGCTCACATGCTCTTCGGCGTTCCGCTGTTGCCGTCACTTGCCTGGACAGTGCAAGGGCGCTACGAGAAGAACAATGTTCGCAACACATCTTTTATTAACGAGTACAATACAGCAGGAACAGGCCTGGAGTGGCAATTTGGCCGTGTTTCCCGGGTGAATCTGAGCTACAACACTGTGCTGAAAGGGCGGGATGATGGCGACTTTGTATCGGCCGACTTTTTTATCGCACCCTCACGCCGAACCTCGCTCAGTGGTCAGTGGGATCGACGCTATTTTGGCCGCACGGCTCAGGTTAACGGGCAATACAATCTGCGCTTTTTGACCATGCGGCTGTCCTACACCGATCGGGTGTCGACCCGTAACTTCCTGGAAACCGAATTGATTGATCTAGGTGTTTTTGTCTGTCCGGACGATGCCAGTGATATTGGCGCCTGTTTTAATTTACCGGGTGCTGACTATGAACTGGGCGCCAACGAGCAGTTGCAACAGCTGTTTGATGTCGATGTGCAGATCCGTGACGATGTGGTGTTAAACCGGCAGGGCGCATTCGTTATTGGTTACAGCAAAAATCGTTTGACCACCAGCCTGAACCTGTCCAGCAGTGAACAGCGCTATCAGGAGATTGACCGGGTCGATCGCCGCCACAATGCCAGTTTGCAAACCGCTTGGCGATTGACGCCGCACAGCAGCATCCGGGCTAATGTGCGGGCTTATCAATACAACTTTGGCAATGATAATCGCGAAGATAAAAGTTGGCAGTACGAGTTAGGTTGGGCGCGTGATCTTACGGCCTCGTCCGACTTAAACCTGACAGCTCGTCACAGCAAGCGAGACTCCAGCAATGATAACTTTGATTTTCGGGAAAATCGCTTATCGCTAACTTACCATCATCGTTTCTAGTCAAAAAAACAGCTGCCTCGGCAGCTGTTTTTGTAACTGGGCAGAGCTTTATTGCTCGGGTGGGGTATTTTTTAGCGCCTTTTGCTGCTTTTGAATCAGCTGGTCCAGCTCTTTGGCCAACCGCAATTTGTTTTCCAGGGAATTATCCAGCAATTGACTGATTTCAGTGAGCAACTGAGCGTTCGTTTCTGCAGCGCTTTTATCCGCAGCGGGGGCTGGTGCTGCTTCTGTCTGCACCGGCTTGAGATTGGCCACTTCATCCATAATCTCATCAATCACTGCTTGCACGTCCGAAGCTTCCAAATAGGGTTTTTCTTCCAGGTAGCCGTATAGGAAGACCCGGTCCATCAGGGTGTTGATCTTGCGTGGGATCCCCCGGCTAAAGCCCTGGATCAATGCAAAGCAGTCATCCGACAACAGGGGCGTTTCAACCCCGGCCTGTTTAATGCGATAGCTGACATACGCCTGGGTATCTTCGACCTGCAAGGGGGTTAGATTGCTGGAGGCAATGATGCGCTGACGAAACTGCTCCATATCCGGTGCTTGTATCACCGCATTCAATTCATTTTGACCAAGCAGGAAGCTTTGCAGCAAAGGTTTGCCATCCGCCATAAAGTTGGACAGCATACGAAGCTCCTCAATGGCCTCCAGGGGCAGATTTTGAGCTTCATCCACCAACAGCAGGGCGCGACGATGTTGTGCATGCAGGCGCTTGAGAAAGCTGCCAATGGCATCCAGGTAGGATGCTTTGCTGTGTTCACTGACCACCAGGTTAAAGGCCGATGCAATCATGCGGATCAAATCATCGGGCGATAAGCGGGAGGTGACAATTTGCTTGGCAATGATTTCATCTTGATTCAGCTGACTGAGCAATTGATTGGCAATGGTGGTTTTGCCGGTGCCAACATCGCCGGTAATGACAATGAAGCCTTCACCCTGGCTCAGGCCATATTGTAGATATGCCAGCGCTCGTTTGTGCAGCTTGCTGGCAAAAAACCAATTTGGGTTGGGCGTTAGCTGAAAAGGGCGTTCCTTAAACCCATAGTACTTTTCGTACATAATCCATTCCTGTAGTCACGCGCAAAGAATTCTTAATGCAAACGCCATGCTACCACTTTTCGCTGGCAGCGTGAATACTGGCAGTGATTTGCACTAAATTTCAGCATCACGTTTAAAAAATACGCGAACAAAACAAGGCTCTGAAAAAACTGTTGACAGCTGGCGGGGTGACCCCTAGAATGCGCTCCGTGTTCAGCGATAAACCAGTTTCCTGAATACGCCCGTGTGGGGCTATAGCTCAGCTGGGAGAGCGCTTGCATGGCATGCAAGAGGTCAGCGGTTCGATCCCGCTTAGCTCCACCAAAGATTTTTTTAGTGCGTCCCCTTCGTCTAGAGGCCTAGGACACCGCCCTTTCACGGCGGTAACAGGGGTTCGAATCCCCTAGGGGACGCCAATTAATCTTGTCAAAGTGCTACTGTTCGTTCTGCGTCCCCTTCGTCTAGAGGCCTAGGACACCGCCCTTTCACGGCGGTAACAGGGGTTCGAATCCCCTAGGGGACGCCACTAACAGTCAGCCACTTCCTAAGTCCCCTTCGTCTAGAGGCCTAGGACACCGCCCTTTCACGGCGGTAACAGGGGTTCGAATCCCCTAGGGGACGCCACACCTTTTTCACTTCAATTGATTACTTCTGTCCGAATACTTATCGCCGTGAGGCGGTGTCGGGACACCGCGCAAAGCCATCTGGCACGGCGGTAACAGGGGGTCGAATCCCCTAGGGGACGCCATTTCTTCTTTAGTGTTGAGTTATTAGTTTTAAGTGTTAAGTTAAAAAACTCAAAACTCAAAACTCAAAACTCAAAACTCAAAACTCAAAACTCAAAACTCAAAACTCAAAACTCAAAACTCAAAACTCAAAACTACTCTCCCACCAGTCTCGCAAACCAAAGCTTCATCTGCTGTTTAATCAGCGGCTGTGCCTCCCGGTTCGGGTGAATGCCGTCTGGCAGCATCAGGTCATCATCCAGGGCAATTTGTTCCATAAAAAAGGGCCAGAGTGGCAGCTGATAACGCTCAGCCAGGGTGGGGTAGAGGGCTTCAAACTGGCGGGTGTAGCGAGGGCCTAAGTTCGGTGGAATGCGGATCTGCATCAGCAGCGCCTGAGCACCGGCATCCTGACTGAGTGCAATCAACTGACTCAGGTTGTGTTCAAGCTGCGGAATGGCAAAGCCACGCAGCCCATCGTTGCCACCAAGCTCAATCAACACATAATGCGGTTGATGCTGCTCAAGCAAAGCAGGTAAACGCGCCAGGCCACCGGCCGAGGTTTCACCGCTGATGCTGGCATTGATGATCGTCAGCGGGACTTGCTCCGTATCCAACCATTGCTGCACCAGATAGACCCAACCTTGCTGCTCCTGCATATTGTAGGCAGCACTCAGGCTATCCCCCAGCAGCAACAACCTTTTCGGCTGCGCATAAGTCGTGGTACTGTAAACAACAAACAGCAGAATTAAGAAAGCACGCATGACATCATCACCACAAATTGAGATTAAAGCGACCGGTTTGACAAAACGGGTCAAACTGACTGAAGGATCACTGACTATCCTGAATGATTTGCATTTAACAATCAAGCGGGGTGAGTCGGTTGCCATAGTGGGTGCTTCCGGTTCCGGTAAATCGACCTTGCTTGGGATTTTGGCTGGCCTGGATACAGCTTCAGAAGGTGAAGTCTTTTTAGCAGGGCATCCGCTGCATCAATTGGATGAAGACAGTCGGGCAGGGCTGAGAGCCAGTCATGTGGGTTTTGTTTTTCAGTCGTTCTTACTGCTTCCTGGCCTCACGGCGCTGGAAAACATCACCTTGCCTGCGGAGTTGGCTGGTATTCACAACGCCAAAGCCCGTGGTTTGGAGTTGCTGGCCAAGGTTGGCCTGTCAGAGCGCCGTGATTTTTATCCGACCCAGCTGTCCGGCGGTGAGCAACAACGGGTGGCCATCGCCAGAGCCTTTATTACCGAACCGAGGATTTTATTTGCTGATGAGCCTTCGGCCAACCTGGATGAGAAAACCGGTTTGCTGGTCGAGGACTTGCTGTTTGAGTTGAATCAACAGCAAGGCACCACTCTGGTGTTGGTCACCCATAAAACCGAGTTGGCAGAGCGCTGTCAACAGCAGTATCTGATGCACCATGGCCAGTTGGAGCAACAAACCGAACTGGCATCCATTTCGGAGCAGCGCCATGTGGGTTAGCATTGCCTGGCGGTTGTTTTGGCGTGAATTAAAGCGTGGCGAGCTGTGGGTAATTGCTTTTGCGCTTTTTCTGGCGGTTTTTTCCGTGGTGATGCTGACCGGCATTACCGAAAGTGTGCGCTCGGCCCTGTATCAACGCAGTGCCAGCTTTCTGGCGGCCGATTTGGTGCTGCGCTCCAGCCGGCCTTTTCGGGATGAGCTGCTGCAGGTCGCTGACGATCTCGAGGTCCAACAGGCGCAGCAAATGCTGTTTGACTCCATGCTGTTTTCTGCCGAAGAAATGCAGTTGGTCACTGTCAAAGCGGTGTCCAGTGCTTACCCTTTGCGTGGTGAGCTGGTGCTGCGCCATGGCAGTGAAGTAGGGCAAGGCGTCTCTGGTCGTTTTGAGCCGGGTGATATCTGGCTGGAGCCCAGGTTGCTGAGTCTGTTGGCGGTAGAGCCTGGCGATTCACTGGAATTGGGGATGGCCCAGCTGCGGGTGGCTGGCATCATTGAAGCCGAGCCCGATGCACCGCTCAATGTGTTTGGTGGCAATCCCAGGGTGCTGATGCATCTGGACGATGTGGCCGCCACCGAAGTGGTGCAGCCAGGCAGCCGTATTGCCTATCGTTATCTGTTTGCCGGCTCTGCTGGTGCCTTATCGGAGCTGCGGCAACAGTTTGATGACCGTTTATCGGTGCATGAACAGTGGCAGGAGCTGGATCCGGAAACAGCGATAGGCGCCGCTATGGAGCGGGCAGAGAGCTTTTTGCTGCTGGCGGGCCTGTTAGGTATTGTGTTGGCCGCCAGTGCTTCTGCAGTGGCAGCCAATCGCTATCGGCAGCGTCATGCCGAAGCAGTTGCGGTGATCAAAGCGCTGGGCGCCACCACCGGCACCGCCCGGAAAATTTATTGCAGTCACTTGCTGCTGGTGAGCTTGCTGAGCTCTTTGCTGGCCATTGGCGCTGGCCTGGTCTTGATGGTATTGGTGCAGCAGGGCATTCAGTTGTGGCTGGAAGATTACCAGCCGGTATTCAGCAGTCGTCCTTTGTGGATGGGGGCCTTGACCGCTGTGATTTGTGCTGGTCTGTTTTCAGCCCGCCCGGTCTGGCAACTGGCTGTGGTTCCTTCCATGGCGGTGCTGCGTCAATTGCCGGAATGGCGTTTTGATGTCTGGCATTTGCTGACCGGCGCCCTGGCGGTCTGGTTGTTGATGTGGCTGTTTAGCAAGGAGCTGATGCTGAGTCTGATCCTCTTTGCCGCTTGCGTGCTTTTTGCATTGATTCTGATGGGGCTGGCGGCTGTGTTGGTACGGGTTGCCCGGCCGATGGCGGCTGGTCAAAGTTCGGCGCTAAAACTGGCACTGGCAAATTTACGTCGCCGTTTGTGGCAAAACAGCTTTCAGTTGCTGACCTTCAGCATGGCACTCTTTTTGACCTTGTTGCTGTACTTTTTACGGATGGAGCTGCTGGAGCAATGGCAGCAGCAGATCCCCGAAGGGGCGCCCAATCAGTTTTTGGTTAATATTGCCGAGCACGAGCGTTCGGGCATTGAGGCCTTCGCAGCCGAGCATCAATTAGAGCTTGATACCTTTTATCCGATTGTGCGAGGGCGCTTAACCGAAACCAACCAGCAGCAATTGCGGCAACGGGCCAGCAAAGAAGAAGACACCGAGCGGGTGGGCGTAGGGCGTGAGCTGAATCTGACCTGGGCCTCAGAGCTGCCCGCCAACAACAGCGTGCAGTCAGGCCGCTGGTTTACCGCGGAAACTGCCGCCGAGGTATCGGTGGAGTCTGAGTTGGCTGAGCGGCTGGGCATTGAGCTGGGTGATGAGTTGACCTTTTCTATTGGTGGTCAGACGGTGTCGGCCAGTGTGACCAGCATTCGGTTGGTGGACTGGAATACGCTGCAACCCAACTTCTACATGATTCTTAGCGCGGATTTGCTGGCGGACTTTCCGGCCAGTTACCTCAGTGCTTTTTATCTGGATGCGGAGCGCGCTGCTGTGCTGAATCAGCTGAACCGGCAGTTCCCAACGGTGATCGTGCTGAATGTGGATGCCATTATCCAGCAGGTGCAGGATATTATTGCCCAGGTGACGGTTGCTCTTAGCAGCATCCTGTTGCTGGTATTTGCTGCTGCCGTGCTGGTGCTGGTGGCTCAGGTCCAGGCAACCATGGAGCAGCGTGAGCAAGAGCTGGCCATTTTGCGTACTCTGGGCGCACGTTATGCGTTCTTACGCAATGCGATGTTGCTCGAGTTTGCCGCCTTAGGGGCCCTGGCTGGTGTGCTGGCAACCATTCTGGCTGAGTCGGTGTTGGGTGTGTTGCAGTACCGGCTATTCGAGTTGCCGTTTCAGTTGCACTGGAACCTGTGGTGGATAGGGCCTGGCTTTGGCATTTTGGTGGTGACCCTGCTGGGCTGGTGGCAGTTGCGTCAGCTGCTGGCAACACAGAGTTCGGTGCTGATGCGGCGGGCTATTTATTCTTAGGTAGATAGCTGAAGACACAAATCAAGGCAACGCGTCCATGTCGGTGGCTGCGTTGCCTGCTTTTGTTCAGAGCGCCAGTTGCTGCAGGGCCTGACGCAAGTCCGGGTAGCTGAATTGGAAGCCAGCATCCAGTAGCTTCTTTGGGTAGACGTTTTGTCCATACAGCAGCAAATCGCCCATTTCACCAAACAATAGCCGCACCATGAACGCAGGCATGGGCAGTAACGCAGGGCGTTTTAGTCGCTCAGCCAGCAGTTCGGCAAAGCGTTGGTTCGAGACGGCTTTGGGAGCAGTAGCATTGATTGGGCCATCCAACTCACTGTGCTGCAGCAGGAAGTCGATAATGGCCACCATGTCGTCCAGGTGGACCCAGGACATCATCTGCTGACCATCGCCGATACGACCGCCTAAACCAAAACGAAAAGGTGGCAGCATTTTCTTTAAGGCCCCCCCATCTGCTGCTAGTACGATACCGGTTCGCAGCAGGCAGACCCGGGTACGATCACTGGCAGCTCGTTTGGCCAGATTCTCCCAGCGGGCACAGACATCGTGGCTAAACTCTGGGTAGAAGTCCTGATGGGATTCATCAATGCAGTGGGGATCCTGACGACCATAGTAGCCAATGGCTGAGCCGCTGATAAACACCTTGGGTGGATTGCTGGCTTGCTGTATCAGGGTGCTGAGCTGCTCTGTGATGGCCCACCGGCTTTGGCAAATGCGGTTTTTTTGCGATTTACTCCAGCGCTTGTCGGCAATGGGTTCACCGGCCAGGTTCAGCACGGCGTCATAGCGGTTAATGTCCAGGCCGGTCAGTTGTTCGCAGCTGCTGACATCATGACCAAACAGGGTCTTTACCTTAGCGGGTGACCGACTAAGCACGGTGATGCTGTGATCAGGCAACCAGCGCCGGATCACGGCCTGACCGATTAAACCGGTACCACCGGTGATAAGCAGATTCATGGCCTGGCTCCTGTGCGTCCTTTCAAACAGTATAGTCGATAGCCGACTTCCATTCTGAGATGCGGCATCTGAATTATTTTGTCACCGACAGAGTGAGTGAAACTGAGTCGGCAAAACGCAACGCATGCGGCTTGTCGATTTCGACTTCAGCGTATCGGACTGAAGGGTGTTCGGCGGCAATGGCCAGCACATCGGCAGTCAGTTTTTCCAGCAGGGCAAAGCGGTTGTCCTCGACAAAGGGAATGATTTTTTTGGTGATGGTGCGGTAATTGAGCGCTTTGTCCATATCATCACTGTTGGCAGCATCATCTGCTACGTATTGAATTTTGGCGTTGATTACGACATCCTGTTTATTCTTTATTTCATCGTCGTTAATGCCAATGTAGGTGCGAAGGCGAAGGTTTTTAATGCGAATGATGGCTGGGTTTAATTCCATGCGCTAAAACTCCATAATTTTTAGTTGGCTAGCCAGTTGCTTTACGCCTATTAAGCCTTTGCCGATCAGACAATGCAAGGAAGTTTATGAATTTACCTGAAGCTCAAACCACCCGGGTATTGGTCGCTTGTGCCGCCCTGGTGGTCATCCTGGCGGGCATTAAAGCCGCCGCAACCATCGTGGTCCCTTTCTTGCTGGCGCTGTTTATTGCCATTATCTGCAGTCCGCTGATTCAGTTGCTGCACCGTTGGCACTTGCCAAAAATGCTCGCTATCCTATTGGTTATTTTGCTTATCTTGGTGGTGGGTACGTTTTTCGCCACCATTGTAGGCCAGTCGCTGACCGATTTGACCCGCAACATGCCGGAGTATCAGGTACGACTTAATGCGGCGGTGTTGCAGTTGTTGAATTGGCTGGCGGAGTACCATCTGGTGGTGGAGCCGCGCCAATTGCTCAGTCAAATTAACCCAGGCTCAGCCATGACACTGGCAACCAACCTGTTGGCTGGTCTTGGCACCATGCTGACCAATACTTTGCTGATTCTGTTGATCGTGGTGTTTATGCTGTTAGAAGCGCATAGCATCCCGGCCAAAATCAAGCTTGGCATGCAGCAGCCCGAGCAAAAGTTGCAGCAAGTGCAGCGCTTTTTGCAATCGGTGAATCGGTACATTGCCATTAAAACCATGATGAGTGCCTTAACAGGTGTGGTGGTCGGCTTGATGCTGTGGTTATTGGGGGTGAGTTACCCCTTGCTGTGGGGCATGCTGGCTTTTCTGCTCAATTACATTCCTAACATCGGCTCTATTATTGCGGCCGTGCCAGCGGTGCTGGTGGCTTTAGTGGATGGGGGATTAAGTCTGGCTTTTGCAACCACCCTGGTTTTTGTAGCCGTGAATCTGTTGGTTGGCAACATGCTGGAGCCGCGTATCATGGGGCGGGGCCTGGGGCTGTCCACTCTGGTGGTGTTTCTATCCTTGATTTTCTGGGGCTGGATGCTGGGAACGGTTGGGATGTTGCTGAGCATTCCGCTGACGATGATTGTAAAAATTGCGCTGGAAAACAGCCCCAACGGTCGCTGGATTGCCGTTTTGTTGGACTCCGAGGAGCAAACTCAACAGCGCGACGATCTGAAAAAGCCGTTGCTCTAGTGATGCTAGCGCGCGGCCAGCGATTCCAGCTGCTCTGCCCGTTGCAAAATAAGCTGCAACTGGCAGCGCTTGTAGTAGGCCGCACCCAGTTGAACATCTGGCAGTTGCAGTTGGTATTGCCAGCGGCAGTGCTGCTCTTTCAATTGTTGGAAGCTTTCGGTGGCCGCCTGAAAGCTGTTTAAGGCGGCGGGGCGGCCGGTTCGTTGGCTGTGCTGCTGCAACACAAACTGATGATGTTGCTGCCATTGTGCCAGTTGTCGTCTGGCAGTGACCAACTGCTGGTCGTAACAGCTCAGCTGTTGGTGATAGCGCTGCTGTTGCGGACCGGATTCTGGCCAGGGGCACTTTTCTTCAATGGCTGCGGTGTGCAAGGCGACAGCGAGCATACTCAGGCTAAGAATCGTCATGCCAACCTCCGAGTTGGGGAATAGAAGAACTAGTTGTCCGGGAATTGAACGGTAAAGCAGGCGCCACCCAAATCACTGTTGCCCACCTCCATCGATCCATTATAGGAGCTGACCAACTCGGCGACAATGGATAAACCCACACCATGGCCTTCCTGATAGGTATCGAGCCGGGTGCCACGCTGAAAGAGCTCTTTGCGACGATGCTCGGGGATGCCAGGGCCATCGTCTTCAATCACCAAAGTCAGTGGCTCCGGGCTGATGGTGAGTTGCACTTGCTGTCGACAAGCTTTGCAGGCATTGTCCAACAGGTTGCCTAAAATCTCCATCATATCGGTTTCATCGCCTTTAAAGGCGATACCTTCCGGACTCTCCACTCTGATTTGACAATTTTTATGCTGATAAATTTTTGCTAAGGCTTTGACCATTTTATCCAGCAAAGGCTGCAATAAAATCTGTTTCTTCCAGACATCCTGTCCTGAGCTGCTGGCGCGCTTTAATTGGTGATCGATCATGGCACTGATGCGATCCAGCTGCTCTTTTAATTCGGGTTGCTCACTCAAAGGTGAGGTGTTAAGCACCGCCAACGGTGTTTTTAGCGCGTGGGCCAGGTCGCTCAGGTGATGGCGATACCGTTGCTTTTGCCGGTTTTGGCTGGCCAGCAGTAAGTTCAGATCTTCTTTTAATGCGGTTAGCTCTGATGGGTAACGCCCGGTCAGTTGTTCTTGCTTGCCGCTTTCGACCCGGCGTATTTCATGATCCAGTCGGGATAACGGGCGGGTGGTCCAGCGGTAAGCCAGCAACATCACCAACAACAGCACCAGGGCGATCCCCAGATACCAGCGGATTAAGGTACGCAAAAAGCTTTGGTGAGGGGTATTTAGTAAGTGATCTGCCTGCACCACATGCACCGTCAGTGGAATGGTGTAATTGCCCTGGTCAAACAGCAAGGCAATGGAGAGCACCCAAAACTTCTGCCCCTGCTGCACTTCGGGGCGAAAGTCGCTTTTACCGGGCAACAGCTGCAGCAAGGCTGGTTCAAACTGCTGGGTGATGGAGGAGTCGGATTGCCAGAGAATATCCGACTCGTTGGTGATAAAGGCGCTGAGTCCCGAATTGGGCCGGGAAAAATCGGGCGCCAGGGCTACATTGCTTAGCTGGACCTTATCGGCAGACACCTGTATTTCCGATAAAATAGCATACAGATGCACCTCCAGCTTTTGCTCGGTGTTGGTGACCAGCTGGGTGTAAAAAGCGCGCTCAATGGCAATGAAAGAGCCTGGTAGTAAAAAAGCGAACAGCAGCAGGCTGATTAAACCCTGCCGCAGTTTCAGCGATAAAGACAGAATAGACATGCGCGGCTCAGTTGACCGCTAAGGTGAAGCGATAGCCGCGGCCTCGAAGAGTTTCAATCGGTTTCAGTTCGGCTTCCGGATCGAGCTTTTTTCGGAGCCGCAGTACGAAAACTTCGATCACATTGCTGTCCAGATCAAAGTCCTGATCGTAAATGTGTTCGGTCAGTTCGGTTTTGGAAATGACTTTATTGGGGTTCATCATAAAGTATTCCAATACCTTGTACTCATAAGCCGTCAAGCTGATTTCCTGCTCATGCAACCAGACTTGTTGAGTTCGGCTGTTCAAAGCAATGGGGCCTGCGGCCAGGGTAGGATCGGGTTGGCCAGCTGCGCGGCGTATCAGCGCATTGCAACGTGCCAGCAACTCTTCCATATGGAATGGTTTGGTCAGGTAATCATCGGCACCTGCGTCGAGGCCTTCGACTTTTTCCTGCCAGCTGCCACGAGCCGTTAAAATAATGATGGGGGTTTTTATGTCTTTTTTCCGGGCTTTGCGGATCAGGCTCAAACCATCCAGATGTGGTAGCCCCAAATCGATAATGGCCAGATCGTAGGGGTATTCGCCAAGTTTGAAGTCGCCATCCCGGCCATCAAAGGCCATATCGACACTGAATTGTTGCTCTGTCAGATGATTGCGGATCTGATTGGCCAACAGTTGTTCATCTTCTACCACTAAAATACGCATTAGCCTTCATCCCTTGTTACCCGGCCGGTTCGACCATCCACCACCACGGTTACTACCCGACCATCGCGTTGTAAAATGCGAATGCGATACTGCTGCGATTCTGTTTTCACATTAAGAACCCGGCCGGGAAATCGCTGCACAGCAAGCTCCGTAGCCTGCTCTTTGCTAATCGCTGGGCTGTTGTTGGCGCTTAGGTGCATCGGCAGGATGCAGAGCATGACAACCAGGGCCAAAATTGCGGTACGACGTAACATAGTTAGCTCCACCAAAGAGTTCGCTGATTGACCTGCATCCTTCCTATTCCTGTTGCTTAATAACCAGGCCGGACTGAGATCTGGACCGGTAAACGCGGACCTGGATCGTAGTCCAACATGGTTTGATAGTGACGGCCACGAAGTTGATAACTCACCTGATAGCCATCAAACACCTGGCGATACTGTACCGAACTATTGACGACCCGGCAACGCTGTTGATGCACTGCGGCGGGCTGATTATTTTGCCGTTGGATATCGCTGACCACAGCGCCACCTAACACCGCGCCTGCCGCCATGCCGACGCGCTTGTTGCTTTTGTTGCGACCCAGGGCATGACCAAGAGCGCCGCCAGCAATGGCGCCAAGCACTACTGGCGTTTGATCGTTTCGCTGGGCACCACGGTAATGAACGGTCTCGGTGTGGCAGACCTCTTGTGGAGTCCTGGTCGCCACCGTACGGTAGATGGGTTCGACTTTGGTGACACGGGCATACTCAATATGGCTGCTGTGCGCGAAGACAGAACCGGCGGTCAGGCCCGAAAGGGCAACAATGACAGGAAGTAATTTCAACATAGACACCTCGCTTGTGGCTTTCTGGTTGGCATCATCACTTCTGAATTGAGCTATGGATGAGCGACCAATAACATTTACAGCTTAGTGGCAAGATGCTTAATTTTGGCTGAATCATGGCCGAGAAAATTTCGCTTATTTTGTGTTTAAAATTTGATCATAATTTATTTTGGGTTATATTTGAAAAATCCCGGTTAAATTTGTGGGGTTTTAATGATTCATTTGCGTGACGCCGGGAGGCAAGTTGTTGAAGCGGTCTAACCCTAGGGTTAGAAGCCCCAAAAAAGGAGTTTAACAATGAAAAAAATGCTTTTTGTGTTCGGTTTTACCTTTGCGCTTTTAGCGGCCAACCAGTTGTGTGCACTGGAGGTACAGCCACAGCAGCAGCTGGAGCAATCGCAGCAATTGGCTGGGGTGCAAAAAATCGATTTAAATCGGGCCAGTTCAGATGAGCTGGCATTGATTCCGGGTATTGGTCAGCAAAAAGCCATTGCCATCCAGCAGCATGTTGCCGAGCATGGCCCAATTCGCAGTGAGCAGGAGTTGCAGGAGGTCCGTGGTATTGGACCCAGGTTAGCAGCAACGGTAGCGCAGTACGTGCGTTTTGAGGACTAAAGTGAAGACAGCCTCCTGCTTCCGATAAAAGCAGGGGGCTTTGTAGGGATCAATTGTCGCCCATAACCTTCATCTGTTCGTTGGCCCAGTGGATGGCTTCGTGGTAGGCATCCGGTACTTTGTCTACTGGCAGTTGCAAGGCTTCAATCTGTTGTTTGGCGCCTTGCCAGTCGGCTTGCTCATATAGCTTCATTAGTTTCATGTAATCAGCCAGAACCCCTTCCTGATTCACCAGGGCATCTTTGATGTCTTTGGCCAGCGGTAACTTTTCCATCACAGTGGCAATGGGTTCATCGAGTAGAGCATCCATTAACGACATCATGCCGGTTAAGTAGGCTTTGGAGCTATCGGTGCCGTGCAATTGAGCAAGACCCTCGGCAAACTTGGCTCTTGTCATGGACAGTCGCATTAGCTCGGCAGGTTTATCGCTGCTGATTTGAGCGGTAAAGAGCAGTGAAAGAAAGCGTTTTAGCTCTGCCTGGCCCAGCACCACCAGGGCTTGCTTAATGGTGGCAATTTCGGCCCGGCGTTTAAAAATGGCCGAGTTGCTGTAGCGCAGTAGTTTGTAGGACAAGCTGACATCGCGCTGGAAAACTTCGGTAATGGTGGTGAGATCCATTTCAGCCTTGGATGTTTCATACAAAAGTTCGGCCAATGTCATTTGTGCCGGCGACAAGGCTTTGGTTTGCATCATCTCCGGCTTGGAGAAAAAGTACCCTTGAAAGTAACTGAACCCCAGCTCCATGGCCATTTCAAACTGTTCATTGGTTTCCACTTTTTCTGCCAGTAGCTGGATATGCGGGAAATCGGTAATCGCAGTTTTTATGGTCTGGATGGTTTCGAGGGGGGTGGTTAAAAAGTCGATCTTAATGATGTCGATAAAAGGGTAAAAGTGGCGCCAGACGCCCTGGTGTTCGTAATCATCCAATGCCAGGATGTAGCCGTCTTTTTTCAACTGTTGGCACTCGGCTAGCAGCCGTTTACCGGGTTGAATGGTTTCTAAAATTTCGACCACGATTTGCTCTTTTGGCAGCATCCGCGGGTACTTTTTTTGCAGGGTTTCCAGCGTAAAGTTAATAAAGCCGGGTTTATCACCGAGAAAATCTTCAATACTAAAGGAAAATTGACTGCCTTCGATCATCTTGGAGGTGGCCTCATCGCCATCAATCCCAGGGAAGACGTTATCCAGACTGTCCCTGAACAGCAGTTCGTAGGCAAAAAGTTCTTTATTGCGATCGAGAATTGGCTGGCGAGCCGCGTAGAAGTACATGGAAGCTTGGGTCCTCAGATTGATGCTGGCAGGCCCTATATCCTACCGAAGACTGTAAGTTAGTTTATAGCTGCTTGTGCATCAGGAAACAAGTAAAAAAAAGCCCCTGACCTTGAATCAGGGGCGATGCTTTATTCCATGTCGCTGGTTAAGCGTTGTTCCATTCGTTCAAAGTCTTGTTGAATGCTGCTGGCAGGGGCTGCAGTCGCCTTACTAACCAAAACAATGGCGATGGCGCTGAGCAATGCTCCCGGCACAATCTCATACAAGTAGCTGCCCAGGCTCTCGCCACCAATGGTTACCGGAGCGTAGATCCAGAACAACACGGTGGCCGCACCTACCAACATACCGCTGAGGGCGCCGGCGTAGGTCATGCGCTTCCAGTACAGGCTAAAGATAATCAGGGGACCAAAAGCAGCACCAAAGCCAGCCCAGGCATTGCCCACCTGCGAGAGCAGGTTCTGACTAGGGTTCAGCGACAAGGCGATGGCTGCTGCCGCGACAATCACCACGGAAATACGGCCGACCAGCACTTGTTCGCGGTCGGATGCATCACGGCGCAGAAATGCCAGGTAAAAGTCTTTGGTCAAAGAGCTGGAGGTGACCAGCAGCTGTGAGGATATGGTGCTCATAATCGCTGCCAGAATGGCGGCCAGTAAGAAGCCACCGACCAGCGGATGGAACAGGATCTGTGACAGTACGATAAAGATGGTTTCCGGGTTGGCCAGCTGGCCCTGTGCATCCAGATAAGCGGCCGGTCCAAGCACGCCGGTCTGAGTATTCATATAAACAGCCCCGATGATGCCGGTCAGCATGGCGCCTATCAGGGCCACTATCATCCAGCTCATGCCAATACGCCGCGCTACTTTAAAGTCTTTAATGGAACGAATGGCCATAAAGCGGACGATGATGTGTGGTTGGCCAAAATAGCCCAGTCCCCAGGCGAGCAATGAAATCACACCAAGGAAGGTGGCGCCGTGCCACGGGTCCAGCATGGGCTGATCCATCCGGGCAATCTCTGCCATCACCGGTTCGCTGCCGCCTAAAATCATGAAGGCGGCCACCGGCACCAACACCAAAGCAATAAACATAATGCAGCCTTGGACAAAGTCGGTCATGCTGACCGCCAAAAAGCCGCCAAACAGGGTGTAAGCAACAACAACACCTGCGGTCAATAGCAGGCCCACTTCGTAATTCAAACCAAAGGCATTCTCAAATAAAGTGCCTCCGGCGTAGACTCCGGCAGCGGTGTAGAGGGTGAAAAACACAATAATCACCACCGCGGACACCAACCGCAAAGCACGGCTTTGATCATTAAAGCGGTTTTCAAAATAATCGGGCAGGGTAATGGAGTCTTTGGCGACATGTGTGTAGGTGCGAAGCCGTGGCGCTACGATGCGGTAATTCAGGTAGGCGCCAATCACCAGGCCGACGGCTATCCAAACCTCGGAAAAGCCTGCGACAAAAAAAGCGCCGGGTAAGCCCATCAGCATCCAGCCACTCATATCGGATGCACCGGCTGACAAGGCGGTGACACCAGGGCCTAACTGACGGCCACCCAACATGTAGCCAGAGACATCGCTGGTTGAGGTGCGGTAGGCGTAAAGACCGATGCCAAGCATGGCAATAAAATAGATGGCGAGCGAAATAAAGGTGCCAGTTTCCAAAATAGTCTCCTGTTGGTTACTCAGCTGCTGTTGTTGTTTTTGTATGGATAGCCTCATGCTAACAAGCTGAGCGCAGAAGCGCCACCCCCCCATGCTGTCAGCAGGGGGGTGGCAAACCAGGGTGTCTGACCTAGGAGTAAAGTGGCTTCAATGGGTTTGGTGTGGTTGCAGAGTCAGCAATGGTTGGCCGGAAGCTTTGCCAGGCTTGCCATAACGCCTGACCTTGCCAGGGGCCGGACTCTGGATGGTAGAGCGCTTGATTTAACTGCAATAGCTCAGTCCGTAGTGGCTCATCGACGTGATCGGCCAGCGCATGCAAGGTGCGGATCTTTGGGTTTAACTGCTGTTGTGCCCAATACAACAGACAATCCCGGGCCACCTGCGGTTGGTTGTATCGGCAGGCTTTTTTAAGCGCTGCGGGGTTAAAGCTGTCTTTGGTCTCAGTCTGGGCAATGGCTTTAGGGCGACGCCAAAACCAAAGCAAAACCAGGGTGCTGAGCAGCCATCCCAGCAGCAACAGGCTGCTGATGTGCGTCCAGCGCCAGGGGGAGGGCGCTTCAAGTCTGGTGCTGTCTTGTTGCGGAGCGCTGAGCTGTTGCACCGCTGGTTCATCAGCCGTGGTTGTAACCGCTGGTTGCACCTTCAATGTTCTCGCCGGCAAGCTGGCAAAGTCGACCATCTGACGCTGGCTGTTCCACCAGGCGACTTGCAGCTCGGGCAGTTCAAGGGTGCCGCTTTCTGTTGGGATCATCGACAAGGTATAGCTTTGCTGCGCCACCAGCCGGCCATTGCGCTGGGCGCCCTGGCGCTCTGGTGGCTGGCTGAAAAATCGCACTCCAGCTGGGGCATCAAACTCAAGATCGGGCAACTGATTCGGAGCTACATCCACTGCCGATAACGTAATAGTGCGGGTAATGGGCTCACCTTGTTGCAGTTGGCTTACATCAGCGGACCATTCCTCATGCAGGGTGACCAGGCCGGCGACCAGCCATTCACCGGGAAAGTTGGCAGGAATGGGCTGAACGTCCACCTCGATGGTTTCGGCATGCTGCAGCACCGTGCGGGTGCGTGCAAAAAAGTTGCTGCGGCTGCTGTCTCTGTCCAGCAATTCGCCAGTAAACTCGGGGGCCCTAATGCTGAACTGGCCGCTACGCTGTGGCGTGATGGCAAAGCGGCGGCTGATGGTGCGGTACCGCACGCCATCGACCAACTGACTGCCTTCTTCATCCCGACCAATTTGTTGCACTCTAGCGCCTTCCATTACGGGCTCGGACAGGTTGCCGCGTTGCAAGTCGCCACGGTAAAAAATGGTGACGGTGTAATAACCACTTTGCTGCACATGCAGTTGGTCTGGCTCGAACTGAACTTGCAAGAAAACTTCAGGACTGGCATCGCCACTGGCTTCAGCCGCAAGGACGGACAGTTCAATCGGCTCGGAACGCGCCTGACCAAGCTCAAACGCCGGGATCCTGTATTGGCCCGGCTCTTTGGGGAAAAGCGTTAGCCGCCAACTGGTGCTAAAACTGGCCTGGCCGTTCACCACCCGGGTGCTTTGGCTAACGGAGGGCACCGTGATACGAAAATCCTGCTCCAGTTGCCTGAAGTTCAATTGATCGGCATTTAACCGGGCATTGGCGGTGACTTCCAGCACAATGGCTTCACCGACCATGGCTGGATTTTTATCGACACTGGCGGTCAGCTGGGTCACTTCTGCCAACGACCAACTGCTGATCATAAGCATGCAAACACAAAAGGCTCTTACCATTCTTCCCGTGCTCCTGTTGGCAGTTGTTGTTGCCTGCGTCGCTGGTGTTCAAGGTGCAGGCGATTGCGCAGTAATAACGAAGGATCATCTTGTACCTTACGCAACATATTGTTGAGTTCCTGATGTTGCTCCGGATCGGCATCCGGCCAAGGAGACTCGACGATTTGCCGTTGTTGTTCAGCTGCTTCTTGTTCGGCTCCGGCTTCGGCACTGGCCTGATCCTCTTGCCGGGCATCGCCTTCATCTGGCTCTGTGCCCTCATCCTGCGGATCTTCAGCTGTTGCGGATTCCGAGCCATCTTGTTGTTGCTCGGTGTCCGGCAGTCCGTCGGTGCTGCCATCTTGCGATGAACTGCTGTGCTCATCTTGGGACGAGTCGGAAGACTGGCCATCATCACTTTGTTGTTGCTCTTGCTGCTGGGCCTCTTCAGAAGATTCCGGTTGCTGCTCTTCTGCTTGTTGCTCCTCAAGCAGCTGCTGTATCAGTTCGGCGTTGCGCGCTGCTTCTGCCAGACCAGGCTCTTGTGCCAATGCGCTTTGATAGGCGCTGAGTGCCTCTTCCAGCAGCCCCTGTTTTGCCAGGGCATTGCCAAGGTTATGCGACTGCCGGGCACTGGGGGTCTGCTCGTTGAGGGCTGCCCACTCTGTTGCGGCAGTGGCATAGTCGCCAGCCCGGTAGGCGGCCTGAGCACGCCAGTCGGGATCGCGAAAAAGCCGCGCTGCCCGCTGGTAGTCGCCTTGCTGGTAAGCCTGCATCGCAGCTTGATTGTCGGTCTGAAACCAGCTGCGGCGCTCTTCTGCCAGCACACCTGGCGGCAAGAACAACAGACAGAGGATCAGCAGCTGCCCTCGTTTTCCCAGCCAAAGCGCCAGTGGCAGCAGCAGCCAAACCAGGTAGACAGCTTTATCCTGCCAGTCATCACCGAAGCTGTGCAGCCGCTGTTCGGCGCCCTCTGAGCCGCGCACTGCCGGCTGATTCAGAATGGCGTTGATGTCGGCATCGGACACTTGGGCCTCACTAAAGACGCCGCCGCCACGCTGAGCAAGCTGTCTGAGCTGGGGCAGGGGAACGCGCGGCAGCACCAGTTGATTGTTGTTGTCACGCAAAAAGCGACCATCGGCCAATTGCACCGGCGCGGCTTCCTCGGTGCCAAAGCTGATAATAGACAGCCGATGGCGCATCTGAGCGATTTGATCGAACAGAGCGCGCTCACTGTGACGTTCGAAGCCATCAATCAGCGCTACGATGTCGCCACGCTGATAGCCGGATTGCTGCAACAAGCGATCGGCTTCTTTTAGCGCAGCCAAAAAGTTGGAACCTTGCGAGGGCATGATGTCCGGTGTTAAGGCTGGCAGCTGCAAGCGGACATTGTTGTGGTCTGGCGTCAGCGGGCTGACCACGAAGGCATCCCCGGCAAAAGCGATCAGCGCCAACTCGCCTTCTGGCAGAGCATCGATAAAGTCCATCGCCTTAAAGCGCGCCTGGCTAAGGCGGTTCGGCGTCATGTCGGTGGCGTACATCGACATCGACATATCCAGGATCAGCACCGTGGCCTTATTGACGCTGATGGCTGGCTTTTCAATGCGTTGCCAGCTAGGCCCTGCCAGTGCAATGGCCGCCAGCAACCAGCACCATGCCAACAGTGGCAGCGCAAAGCGGGCTTGTGGCTGCTGTGAGCCGCCCAGTAACTGCGGCTGCAAGTGGTGTGCGATTAAGCGTTGCCAGGGGCTGTGTTGATTGCGAAAACGCCAGAGCAAAAGCAGCATCAGCACCAGTGGGATCAGGCTAAGCAGCCAGTAGGGCCTTAGCCAGTGCAGGTCAGCGAGCCACATTTAGCACCTCCCGCCAGCGGATTTGCCACCAGGCCAGCGCCAAAGACAGCAGTAAAGCGGTAGCCAGCGGCCAATGCACCAGACTGCGTTGTGGTCGGTAGCTTAGGGTTTCGCGTTCAATCGGTTCCAGCTCATCCAACAGCCGATACATCTGTTCAAACTCTTCCATGTTGGTGGCCCGAAAATACTGGCCACCGGTTTCCTCGGCCATTCGAATCAGCAGTGGCTCATCCAGATCGTGCGAAGGGTTCACCACCCGGGGGCCAAACAAGCCTTGTTGCACCATTTCCGTGGCGCCAATGCCAACCGCATGAATACGCACCCCGGCGGCTTTGGCCAGTTCCAACGATTCTTCCGGGCTGATATTGCCGGTGTTGCTGGCGCCATCGCTTAAAAAGACGATCACCTTGTTGGAGCTTTCCAGTTCATTAAAGCGTTTGACTGCAAGACCAATGCCCTCGCCAATGGCCGTGCGCCGGCCGGCCATGCCCACCACGACTTCATCCAGCATTTTTTGGACGGTGGTCAGATCCAGCGTCAACGGCGTCAGTTGGTAAGCAGCATCGGCAAAAAGGATCAAGCCAACGCGATCACCCTGACGGCGTTTTAAAAAGTCGCGGGTCAGAATTTGCACTGCTTCCACCCGATCGATGCTTCGCCCTTGCCAGTGCATGTCTTCAATGGTCATGGAGCCCGATAAGTCAATCACCAGCATAATGTCCCGGGCTTGTTGCGGAATTTGCACCGGCTCGCCATACCAGCGCGGCTCGGTGGCAGCAACCAGCAAGCAAAGCCAGATCAAAGCTGCGCACCAGGATCTGGCACGGCGCCAGCTGGCCTCAGTTTGAGGGCTTTGACTGGCCAGCTGCAGCAAGGGCTTGAGTTTGAGAGCCTGACCGGATTCTGCTCTTTTTCCCCGTATTAGCCAGGGTAAGGGCAATAGCAGCAACAGCCAGGGCCAGCTTAGTTCAACCATGGGGCCCTCCGTCCAACTGCTGCAGCTGCTCTGCTGTTTGCTGCGCAAGCCAGGTATTGGCCAGTCTGGCAAAGCGTTGTGCCAACTCAGGCTCGGGTGTTTGCTGGTAGAGCAGGGTGGCTAAATCCGGCCAGTCGCCGGGGCATTGCTGCTGCAAAAATGCTTGCCACTCGGCCACCGGGCAGCCAAGCAAGGCGCTATGGGGGGCATAATGGCGGATCAGCCGCTTTAACAGCTGGTTGATGCTGGCGGCATCTGGCTCTGTCTGTTGGCTCAGCTGCTGCAGCTCATGACGTGCAGCGGCTAAGGCAGCCTGCTGTTGTTGCTGAAGTCTGCGCTTGCTGGCCAGCCAGACCACCAGCGCAGCCGCCAATAAAGCAAGCAAGGCCAACAGCCACCAACCCGCCGCGATACCGGTTGCTGGTGCTTGCCCGGCTTCGACGATGTCGGCCAACTCTGCCAGTAAAGGATGCGGTTCAGTCATGCCAGCTCCGTGTTAATTGCTGCACCAAAGGCTCGGCAGCGCTTATAGCCAGGTAGCGACAGCCCAGCTGTTTCAGTTGTTGCTGTACCGATTGCTGAGCTTGGTGTTGCCGCTGTTGGTAATGCTGCCGGATACGGCTGCTGGTCAAGTCCAGCCAGCCCGATTGTTCTCCATCGGTGACCCGTGCCTGACCGCTGCCGTGCTGCGGCAAGGTGCGCTCCAGTGGATCGTGCAAAGCGGTACAAACTACCTCATTGTGCTGGCGGATGGCACTTAAATGACGCAAGGCTTCCTGATCAAGCTGATGAAAATCAGACAGCACAAACAACAGACTGCCGGGTCTTACCAGCCGGCGCATCTGGCCTAATGCCTGAGGAAATGTCAGCCCAAAACGACCGGATGTTGGGTTGTGGACCGCCTGCAAAGCATGCAGGTAATGCAAGACGCCGGCGGAGCGACTGCGGGGCTTGAGTTCCAGGTGATGGTGCTCGCTGAACACCAAACCACCCAACTTATCGCCGCTGGCCTTGCTGTGCCAGCCAATCAGTGCAGCCAGGTGGGCGGCCTGCACCGATTTAAACAGCAACTGGCTGCCAAAATGCATGCTGTCGGATAAGTCGGTCAATACAAAGACCGGCCGTTCCTTTTCTTCACGAAACAGTTTGGTATGGGCTTTGCCGGTGCGGGCGGTAACCCGCCAGTCAATGGTACGGACATCGTCGCCTGGCTGGTAGTGACGAACCTCATCAAACTCCATGCCACGGCCTTTGCTGCGTGCCAGGTAGCTGCCAGCCAGCTTGCTTTGAATGTGCTGCTGTGGTCGCAGATCCAACAGTTTGGTGTAGCGCTGATACCAGAGCAATTCAGGCAGGCTCAGGCTGACACCAGTCGCGGCCAGCTGTTGCAACCAGTCGGATGGGTTGAAGTCGCTCATATCAGGGCACAGGCACCAATTCCAGCACCTTATCCAGCACGGCATCGGCTTTGATGCCCTCGGCTTCAGCGGCGTAGGTCAGAATAATGCGATGACGCAATACGTTGTGGTACACCGCCTGAATATCGTCGGGCGTGACAAAGTCCCGGCCATCCAACCAGGCTTTGGCCCGGGCACAGCGCTCCAACGCTATGGTCGCGCGCGGGCTGGCGCCGTAGGAGAGCCATTGGCTGAGTTGGTCGTCGTAGGCGGCTGGCTGACGGGTTGCCATCACCAGCGCCACAATGTAGTGCTCCAGCGCTGGCGCCATATGCAATTGCAGGATGGCTTTGCGGGCGGAGAAAATATCGGCCTGACTCATGCGGGGAGCCGCTTTGCTTTCTTGCTGCAAGGCTTCGTCTCGGGTCAATTGCAGAATGGCCAATTCGGTTTCGGCATCCGGGTAGTCGACGTTCAGATGCAGTAAAAAGCGATCCAGCTGGGCTTCCGGCAGCGGGTAAGTGCCTTCCTGTTCCAGCGGGTTCTGGGTCGCCATCACCAAAAACAGCTCAGGCAATGGGTAGGTGGTGCGGCCGACCGTGACCTGTTTTTCGGCCATGGCTTCAAGCAAGGCCGATTGCACTTTGGCCGGTGCCCGGTTGATTTCGTCGGCCAGAATAATGTGGTGAAACAAGGGGCCACTTTGAAACGCAAACTGGCCGGTCTCCGGCCGGTAAATGTCGGTGCCGGTTAAATCGGCCGGTAACAGGTCCGGGGTAAACTGGATGCGGTGAAAGTCGCCTTCAACGCCCTGGGCCAGTGCATTGACCGCTCTGGTTTTGGCCAGGCCAGGTGGCCCTTCCACCAGTAGGTGGCCATTGGCCAACAAGGCAATCAAAATGCCTTCGGTCAGAGCCGGTTGCCCCAGCACCTGGCCATCGAGGTAGCGTTTTAATTCGGTAAAAGCTTGTACCATAATAGAATTCAACCTTTGCAGGGAATAAAAGCAGCTATGCTATGACGTATGCCTTTATATAAGGTTCAATCTGTAAAAGGCAAGTGCTGTCCTTGCGACTGGCATTGTATACCTAAGTAACTTCAAGATGCAGGATTCAGCGGGAGATAAAAGCACTTTAGGCAAGGCGGCTGTTGGAAGCTTTGGTGGTTCCAAAGCAAGAACAGCGAACGCGGCATAAAGTGCTTTTAGCCCCGCCCTTCGGGAGCCGCTGGGCGCTTCCACTGCGGTGTTACTCTGGCTAGCAAGGTGGTCGACATTGCGTCGCCAGTGTGCCTTGCATTGAAAGCGCCCAGCGACTCTGAAACTCGCATCTTGAAGTTACTTAGGTATAAAACAAGTGTTTTAATTTTCGTCGACTCTGGTTACAATCGGGATTAATCAGGTCTGACCTGTTGCTGATACCATGAGGAATTCTATGACCAAGCGAATTGATTTAACAACCCGCCAGGGGGATCGCATTGCCATTGTGCGTGGCTTGCGTACTCCTTTTGCCAAACAGGCGACTGCTTTCCATGGTGTTTCGGCACTGGATATGGGCAAGATGGTGGTCAATGAGCTGTTGATCCGCTCTGAAATCGATCCGGTTTTGGTAGAGCAGGTCGTCTATGGCCAGGTGGTGCAAATGCCAGAAGCGCCAAACATTGCCCGTGAAATTGTGCTGGGCACCGGCATGAATGTGCATACCGACGCCTACAGTGTCACCCGGGCCTGTGCCACCAGTTTTCAGGCGGTAGCCAATGTGGCGGAGAGCATGCTGTCGGGCATGGTTGAGGTGGGCATTGCCGGTGGTGCTGACTCCAGCTCCGTCTTGCCAATAGGGGTCAGTAAAAAACTGGGGCGTGCTCTGGTTGACATGAACAAAGCCAAAACCCTGGGGCAGAAGCTTAGTATTTTAAAGCGACTGGGGTTGAAAGACCTGTTGCCGGTACCGCCTGCCGTTGCCGAGTACAGCACAGGTCTTTCGATGGGCCAGACGGCCGAGCAGATGGCCAAAACCCACGGCATCAGCCGGGAGGCTCAGGATGAAATGGCGCATCGCTCGCACAGCCTGGCGGCCAAAGCCTGGCAATCCGGTCTGATGGCCAATGAGGTCATGGTAGCGCATGTGCCACCGCATAAAACCTTTTTTGAGCAAGACAACAATGTGCGGATGGAGTCTGAGCTCTCGTCCTACGCCCGGTTACGGCCGGTGTTTGACCGCAACCATGGTACCGTCACTGCGGCCAACAGCACGCCTTTGACCGATGGTGCTTCCGCCGTGCTGATGATGACCGAAAGCCGTGCCAAAGCCCTTGGCTACGAGCCTCTCGGTTACATTCGCAGCTATGCCTTCACCGCCATCGATGTCTGGGAAGACATGCTGATGGGGCCGTCCTACGCCACACCAGTGGCGCTGCAACGGGCAGGCATGACGCTGAGCGATCTAACTCTGATTGAAATGCACGAAGCCTTTGCTGCTCAGGCACTGGCCAATATGAAGATGTTTGGCAGCACCAAATTCGCCCAGGAAAAGCTGGGGCTGGACAAAGCCATTGGTGAGATTGATATGGACAAGTTCAATGTTAATGGAGGCTCGCTCGCTTACGGCCATCCTTTCGCCGCCACCGGTACCCGTTTGCTGGTGCAAACCTTAAATGAACTGAAACGCCGGGGTGGTGGGGTAGGCCTGACCACCGCCTGTGCTGCCGGTGGCCTGGGTGCTGCCATGATTGTGGAGACCGACTAATGACCGAACAAAACAGCAGCAGTTTTGCATTGCACCACCGCGATGATGGCATCGCGGTGATCACCATGGATGTGCCTGGTGAGCGGATGAATGTGCTGAAGGCGACCTTTGCCGATGAAATTAAAACCTTGCTGGCCGAGTTAAAGCAAAGCAGCAGCGTCAAAGGCGTGGTCCTTATCAGCGGCAAGCCAGATTCTTTTGTGGCTGGTGCTGATATCAGCATGCTGGATGGTTGTCACAGCGCCGAAGAAGCCGAAGCCATTGCTAAGCTAGGGCAGGAGGTTTTTGCTGAAATTGAGCAGCTGTCCGTGCCAGTGGTCGCAGCCATTCATGGTCCTTGTCTGGGCGGCGGTCTGGAGCTGGCGATGGCGTGTCATCAGCGGGTGGTCAGCGATGACGGCAAAACCGTGTTGGGCTTGCCGGAAGTGCAGCTTGGGCTTTTACCCGGCAGTGGTGGCACCCAACGTTTGCCCCGTTTGGTTGGTTTGCAAAAAGCATTGGACATGATGCTGACTGGTAAGCAGCTGCGGGCGAAGCAAGCCTTAAAAGCCGGCTTGGCCGATGCGATGGTGCCCAACAGCATTTTGCTGGATGCTGCTGTCAAGCTGGCACTGTCCGGCAAAAAGCCGGCGCAGCAACCCAAGCTGAATCTGGTGGGGAAATTGCTGGAAAAAACCGCCCCGGGCCGTGGCATTGTGTTTGATCAGGCGCGCAAGCAAACCCTGGCCAAAACCCATGGCAATTACCCGGCGCCGCTTAAAATTTTGCAGGTGATTCGTACCGGTATTGATAAGGGCATGCAACAGGGGCTGGCCGCTGAAGCCAAAGCCTTTGGTGAGCTCTGCATGACGCCTGAATCCAAAGCATTGCGCTCACTGTTTTTTGCCACCACAGAGATGAAGAAAGAAAGTGGTGCCGGCGATGCCAAACCTCGCACACTTCGCAAAACAGCGGTGTTGGGCGGCGGTTTAATGGGTGGTGGCATTGCCAGTGTCACCGCAACCAAAGCTGGCTTGCCGGTTCGGATCAAAGACATTCAGCAGCAGGGCATTGCCCATGCCCTGGCCTACGGCTACCAGTTGCTGGATAAAAAAGTAAAACGCCGCTTTATGCGCAAAACCGAGCTGCAAAAGCAAATGGCACTGATGACGGGCACCACCGATTACAGTGGCTTTAGCGATGTTGATCTGGTGGTTGAAGCCGTGTTCGAAGATCTGGAGTTAAAGCAGAAAATGGTGGCCGACATTGAAAAGCATTGCAAAGCCGACACCATTTTTGCCAGCAACACCAGCTCTTTGCCGATTGGCCAGATCGCAGCCAAAGCCAAGCGGCCGGAAAATGTGATTGGTCTGCATTATTTCTCTCCGGTCGACAAAATGCCGCTGGTGGAAGTCATTGCTCATGCCGGTACCTCGGCCGAAACCATTGCGACCACGGTGGCTTTTGCCCGCAAGCAAGGCAAAACCCCGATTGTGGTCAAAGACGGTGCGGGTTTTTATGTCAACCGCATACTGGCGCTCTACATGAATGAGGCGGCTCAGTTGTTGTTGCAAGGCGAACCCGTTGAAAAACTGGACAAAGCTCTGGTTAAGTTTGGCTTCCCGGTTGGTCCTATTACCCTACTCGACGAAGTGGGTATTGATGTGGGGGCGAAGATAGGTCCTATCTTGCAAAGCGAGTTGGGTGAGCGTTTTGCTGCGCCGGCTGCCTTTGATAAGCTGTTGGCCGATGGCCGCAAAGGTAAAAAGGTCGGCAAAGGCTTTTATCTGTACAGCGGCAAAGGCAAAGGCAAGAAGCCAGTTGATGCCAGTGTGTACACCGTGCTTGGAATTACGCCAAGCCCGAAGCTGAACTCAAACGAGCTGGTGCAACGCACCACGGTGCAAATGCTGAACGAAGCGGCCCGTTGTCTGGAAGAAGGGGTCATTGCTTCGGCCCGTGATGGCGATATTGGTGCTATTTTTGGCATTGGCTTCCCGCCTTTTTTGGGCGGGCCTTTCCGCTACATGGATAGCCTGGGGGCGGCCAAACTGGTTGAGATGCTGCAAGGCTACGAAGCGCAGTTTGGCAGTCGTTTTGCGCCTTGCGAATTGCTGCAACAGATGGCGGCAGAGGGAAAAACCTTTTACCCGTCCTAAAGTGTGTTGAGTCTTTACTTTGGAGTTCGTGCCTGAACTGAGTGGAGGGCACGAACGCTCCGTTCAGACAGAGACTGTCTCTTTTATGCTTTGGTATGATTAAACCACCATTACTTAAAACCAGGCCCTTTGTTGCTGCATCAGCAATCGCTATGCTGCTTTTGCTATGGCAGCTAATGAGTTGGTGGCGATTTGAGTCGCCATTATCTCTGAGCTATCAACAAAGTCATTACCAGGTTTTTGTTTATGGAACCTTGAAACAACCACTGATTCGGCGGTTGGTAGTGGGGGCTCAGATTGAAGCTGTGCCCGCACAGCTTGAGGGGTATCAGAAAAGTGGTTTAACCATAGTCCCTCAAGTTGATGGCGTTGTTGCTGGCTACCTGATAACACTCACAGCAACACAAATGCAGCGCGTTGACCGCTACGAACGTCTGGGCGTGCGTTACTGCCGATTTGAGGTGGTGCTGGCAAGTGGGGATAATGCCTGGGTCTACCAAAGGCTTGGCTCTGGTTATTGTGAACAAGAGCTACGGTAAATTGTCGCGCTTTTAACAACACGACCGCGATTCCTTTGGTAAAATAACACCATTGAGACCGGTAGGAGCCTTACGTTGTTGTTGTTGCCAGTTGTTTTTATCTGTACTGCGATCTCCATTTACATTGCTGCTCTGCGGGCGGGTATGTCAGCCTGGCGTTGGGCGATGGCTGCGCTTGCGCTAGGTCCTTTGTTGCTTCCTCTTTTTACCAGCCATAAACGTTTGGTGTTGTTAAAAGCAAGAGGCCAAAGCAGCCGCCTGTTCAGGCCATAAGCTGCTGCAATTGGGTTAAAACCAGCTGTACCCCTTCATTTTCTTCAGCCTGCTTGAGGTAAGCGGCGGATAAACTTCGCCGCAACACTGGCATGGTATCGATTTGCCGTAATCTTCCTGACTCCAGGTGCCCCTGAATCATGCTTTTTGGCAAGTAAGCTGCTCCGCGTTGTTGCAGCACCGATGCCAATGCAATACCAGCGTGGTTGGTCCGCACTGTGACCCGGGTATCTTCATGCACAATACCTGCTTGTTTCATCTGAAAAGCGGTTCCCCAGTCCATCAGGATATAATTGGCTTGCAGGGCTTCTTTGGTAGCCGGGCTATCGGCGTGGATAACCGGAACTAACTGCAGCTCGGTTAGATGGGTAACCAACAAGTCATCGCTGTTGGGGGGATCGAACAAAATGGCCAGGTCTAGCTGCCGTTCGGAAAGCCCTCGAATAATGGACTCCCGCTCCAGACTCTCAGCACGCCAGCTGATGTTGGGCAGCTGTTGCTGCATACTCAGAAAGGCAAGCATCAGGTAGCTATCCCACAAGGTTGCGGTGGCAGCGATCACCAGTTGCTGGTGGTCGGCTGGCACGGCAACATCCTGGCGGGCTCGCTGCAAGGTCAGCATCATGCTTTCAGCATGCGGCAGCAAACGCTCTCCTGCCGTGGTGAGCTGAATATTGTTGCGGTGCCGGCTAAAAAGGGTCACGCCCAAGTGCTGCTCAAGCTGGCGGATGCGAAAACTAACAGCAGACTGAGTCAAAAAGAGGTTTTCAGCTGCTTTGCCAAAGTGTCGGGTGCGCTGCACTTCTAAAAAAGTTTTGAGTAACTCAGTATCCACCGTGTTCCCTTAGAAATTTTTATCTTCACGATAAAAAACTTTTGTTTTACGAGGGCGATTTTGTTCACCATACTCCGCACAGTTGCGCAGGGCAAGCGGATTGTGATCCCAATCGCGACTTGCTTTGTATACCCACTAACGCATTGTCATGATGAGCAAAAGAGGAAAAAAGTGATGCAGCAAAGTTTTGTCGCTACACGTCGCTTTTTCGATGATCGGAATTTCCCGAAAGGGTTTACCCGCTCCGGACGTTTTACCCTGGCTGAGGGCAATTTGCTGGAAAAGCACGGTATTGCGTTGCAAGAGCTGGAGCAGGGCAGTCGCACTCCTCAAACCGATGAAGAGCATCACTTTGTAATGGTTTGCAAAGGTGAAGCTGAGGCTGCCTCGGCAGTGGAGAAAACCTGGCTGAAATACAAACAGCGGGTGCAGGAAAAACGTAAGTTTCACACCGTGTTCGGTAAAAAGCGCATCGCCGATAGCAGTGATGATTTTAGCTACGTAGAGGCAGATAGCGACTGAGTTTGTTCTGCTGTTTAGCCTGGCTGTGCGAGCAGCCAGGCCATTAGTTTACGCTGCTGGCGGATGTCAGGGCTGTCACCTTTGAGCTGGTGTCCTGTGTTTTTTGTTGCCTTAAAAACTGGGTAAAATCGTCTGCAGACAGTGGCTTGCTGTAATAATACCCCTGAATGACTTCGCAGCGAAGCTGCTTCAGCATATCCAATTGTTGTTTCACCTCCACTCCTTCAGCGACCACCGTTAAGCTTAAATTGTGGGCGATGGTGACGATGGTATCGACCATATTCCTGCCCCGGGCTGTGCCCATATCATCTACAAACGCCTTATCAATTTTCAGAGTGTTGAGTGGAAACTGTTTTAAATACGCCAGCGAGGAATAGCCTGTTCCAAAGTCATCCATGGCCAGGTGAATGCCGCGCGCCCGCAGCTTCTTCATGGTATCAATCGCCATGGTGGGTGACTGCATGACAGTACCCTCGGTAATTTCAAGCTCCAGATGGTAAGAGGGCAGTTCGGTTTGTTGCAACACATCATCGATTTGCTCGCACAAAAAAGGCAGCATAAATTGCTTGGCGGAGAGGTTGACAGCCACCCGGCCATGAAATAATTCTTGATCTATCCAGGCCTTCACCTGCTGACAGGCTTTGCGCAACACCACGGCACCAATTTCAACAATTTGGCCGGTTTCCTCAGCCACCGGAATAAAGGTGGCCGGACTGATGATGCCGCGCTTGGGTGTGATAAAGCGCACCAGAGCTTCCATGCCGAGCAGTTTGCCGGAGTGGATGTCCATTTTAGGTTGGTAGTAGACAGTGAAGAAGTCTTCTTTTAAGCCATGACGGATCAGGTTTTCGATCTGCAGTCGTTTGACGGCCTGCTTGTTCATGCTGTCATTAAAAAACAGGTAGCGATTACCGCCTTCATTTTTCGCATGGTACATGGCGGTATCGGCGTTTCGCAGTAAGCTTTGTGGATCCTGGCCATCTTCCGGGTAGAGCACAATGCCAATGCTGCAGCTGATCACCAGCTCATGTTGATGAATAAAAAATGGCAGATTAATTTGCTTGATAAGCTCTTTAGCCAGACTGGTAATGGTATGAATATCGTTGGTATTTTCCAGTAAAATAGCAAACTCATCACCACCTAAACGGTACAATTGGCCTTTGCTGCGGGGAAACAGACTTAAACGTTCGGTCAGTTTAATTAATAAGCCATCACCCAACTGATGGCCCAATGAATCATTGATTTTTTTGAAGTTATCCAAATCAAACATCAGCAATGAGTGGCGTTTTTGCTGCTTCACTAACTGGCTGAGCTGACTGAGAAACAGGGCTCTGTTGGGCAAGCCGGTTAAGGTATCGCTGTTGGCCAGTCGGCTAAGCTCTTTTTCGCGATTCTTTCGCTCGGTAATGTCGGAGAATACCGCAACATACTGTTGGATCTCACCGCGCTCATCCCGGACAACATTAAAATTTAATTCCGCATAGTAGGTTTGACCATCGCTGCGTTGCTCCTCCACCTCGCCGGACCAGGTGCCTGTGGTTACCAGCTTTTGCCGGATATCGCGCAGAAAGCGGTTCGGGTAAAGAGAAAGCTCGAAGGGCAGATGCAAAACGTCGGCCCGGCTTTTGCTGGTGATGCGGCTAAAAGCTGGGTTTACTTCCAGGATGCGGAAGTTATTATCGCAAATCACCACCGCATCGGAGATATTTTCCAGGCACTGTGCAAAGAGCTGCAGCCGCTCTTCTGCCAGCTTAATGTGGTGAATATTTTTCAGGGTTCCTGTCATTCGGCTGGCTTGCTGCTGACTGTTGTAGCTGACCACTTTCCCCCGGTCCAGCACCCAGACCCATTCATTGGCACTGGATTGTATCCGGTAGGTGGCTTCAAAATAAGGCGTCTTGCCAGCAAGGTGTTCGCTTAAGGCATCACTGACACGATCCAGATCCTGAGGGTGGATTTGCTGGCGGTTGGGTGGGATGTCCTGAGTATTGGGAGCCAGTTCTACCGGTGTCTGCCAGGAGCTTGAGCGGTACAAGGTTCCTTCTTCAATGTTCCAGTCCCAAAGCTCATCGCCACTGCCCCATAGCGACAGTCGGAGTCGTTCCTCACTGTGTTCAAGTCGACGCTGGTAGCGGCGCATTTTCACAATACTAAGATGAGCAAGCAGCAGGGCGCCAAAGGACAGCAGCAGTACGATGCTTAGTAAATAAGGCTGAACCCCTTCCCAGTTCACTGCAAGGGCAGGGGCAGGTAGCAGCAGGATAAGCGGGCAGCTTGTTGTTATTGTTGTGCTAATGCCAGCGCGCATTCGTTCAGTTGGCTACGGTTGAGGTACCGTTAACTTATAGAAGTTGCGCCAAGCTGTCAAAAACAAATCGTATCAGTTTGTTTCCAGTTCTGAAATAAACTCAGCTGCCGACATAAAACGCAGATGACTGTGGCTAGGCTGGCTATCGGTGGCCAGAAATAGCGCATCGTAATCCGGTGACAACAACTGGTAGAAAAAGTGGATAAAGCTCTCCAGATTGAGCGTTTCCAAAGCGGTACGGATACGCTCTGTCAAATTAAAGGTTTCATCCTGCTGACCAATGGCCAGCCAGAGTCGCTTGGCTCTACTGCTTAAGCTGGTATCGTTTTCATTCAGTTGTTGCAATAGCCCCTGCTTTAACTCAGCAAACTCAAGTGGCGACAAGGCTTCCAAAGATGCCAGAAAGTCCCGGTAAAACGCTAGAGTTGCCTGATACAGTTGCTGGCAGTTGCTGTGCGGGGATTGAATGTAAAAGGCCAGACCTGGCAGGGTGTTCACTGGCACATAGCCTGTTCCTACCAGGTAGCCCAACTGCTGCTCTGTGCGAAGCTGATGAAAGTAACGGGGTGCCAGCAGGTGATTGGCGAGCATAAAAAGAGCCATTTGCTTGGGAGACTTGTCTTGAGCCGGTAAGTAAATCACCAGTGCATGATCGGGGTGCTCGACTGCAACGGTCAGCCAGACAGGGCCCTGGCCTTGAATGGAGCGTTCGGGGTCTCTCGTCACCGGACAGGTCTCAACGTTCGCCAGCCAGCCTAACAGTTGCTGTTGCAACTCGGTGGCGTCCTGTTGCTGCCAATTGCCGGTCATAAAAGCTTCGACATGGAGCTGCTGCAGCAATTGTTGGTTAAAATGCCCGAAGCTTTCTGTTGTCATGGTCGACAGCTGATGCAGCAGCTGATCAACGCCTGGGTTGTGTGGGTGCATCACGGCAGAGAGCTGGCTAAATAAACTGGCCACGGGCTTGTTTTTATGGCTGTCGCGCCAGTGGCGCATTAATTGCTGTTTCAGTTCGGTAAAGCGCTCTGGTTGAATTTGGAAATGACGGATGTGATTAAGCACATCCATCAGCAGCTGAATTTGGTTGTGGCTGAGTCCATAGCTGTGCAGACTGATCCCCTGTTTTTGTACATGGGCGCTGTAACCGAGCCCGGCGGTGGTTGCCGGGTAAAAAACTTGCTGGATCTCGTCATTGAGCAGTTCTACCCATAGGCGGGTGGCTGCCAGGTGCCAGCAGCTTGCCGTACTATGTGGCAGACTCAGTTGCAGATAAATATGGCCTTTTGGGGTATGGAAATCTGCATCGGCTTTAAACCAGAGGGTTAGGGCATCGCTCTGATGAATGCGTAGTGGCCGCGGTTGGGTTGCGTTCGGTGGCAATAGTCTGAGTTCAGACACCAGATAGGGGTTGGGCGTTGGGAGTTGCAAGTCTGAGGTGGGTCTGGCTTGACTCAATGCCTGTTGCAGCCCAACTGGCAATGGCTGCACCTGATACGGAGTGTCATACCAACGTGCTTGCTGACTGGTCTCCAGTCCGGGCGCAATCAGCATCCGTCGCATGTTGTCGGGGCGGAAGTAGCTCAGAACCTGACGGTAGAGTGATTCAGGGGGCGTCTCCATCCGGTAATCGCCAAAGACCACATCTTCGGTTGGGTAGTGATGCATATTAACGGCCAGCTCGGTGGCGGTTTGTTCCGGGGTGCTGGGTTCTTGATACAGGAAGGACCAGTGCAGCAACTGCTGACGCTCCTGATACAAGGTTCCTGGAAAGGAAGCAGTCTGCAGCATGGCCAGGTAATTAAAAATGACCGCGGTAATGTCATCAATGACGCTCATGCCCAGCAAGGTCAGCTCGCAAGAGATGCTAAAGTCTTTAAAGTTGCTGCCATCCACCCCACCTCCGGCGCTTAGCTGATTGATCCAGCCGTTACTTTTTAACGCTGTGTGCAAAGAGCCGGGGCCTTCATCGCCCAGTAAATGGGCAATGAAACTGATCAGTTTGTACGGGTACCAATGCTGAATGCAAGGTAATGCGAAGGTGACCACCAACTTGTGCATTTCTTTGTGTGGCTCAATCAGCAGATCCAACCCCAGCTGCTCGGGTAAATAAAGCGGTTGCTGCAACCAGTCCCGTTTGGGATCCCCGGCTGTTAATTCAGTGAAGTACTGCTCAACCCATTGCTGCTGTTGTTCGACGGCTGCAGGGCTGACCAGCACCAGGGTCATTTGGTTGGCAACATAAAAACGCTGATAAAATGTCAGCAAGGCTTCGCGCAAACTTTGCTCAGGGGTATCGGCCAGGGTTTGCAGGTTGCCAACAGAAAACTTGGCAAAGGGATGGGCTGGATTGACGGTTTCTTTATGCACCTGATAAATGCGACGGCCGTCGTCTTTTAACTTCAGGGTAAATTCGGCTTCTATCGCCTGGCGCTCTTTCTCGATGTACCCATCGGCAAACAAGGGGTGGCTGAACATATCGGCAAAGCGGTGCAACCCCTCGGCAAAGTGGTTATTGTCGCAATCGAAAAAGTAGGTGCTGTACTCGGTGCCGGTCCAAGCGTTGCTGCTGCCACCATGATGGCTGGCAAAGTTACCAAAGCTTCCGGCAACCGGGTAATGTTGGCTGCCAAGAAACAGCATGTGTTCGGTAAAGTGTGCCAGGCCCTGCCTGTCGTTCGGATCATCAAAGTGCCCAGCCCGAACACAGAGGGCAGCGGCACTTTTTTCTGCATCCGCTTGCTGGATCAACAGCACCGCCAGGCCATTCTCCAGAGTCAGGTAATGGTACTGCTTCGGATCGTTAGGGCTTTGCTTTATTTCAATTTTTTTCAATGGTCGGCCTGCTGGGTTGGGGATACAACTGGCTTATCGATGTTTTTTCATACCTTTAAGGAATAGCATAGCGTAAGTTTATGCCTTAATAACAGTTACAGCGGTACGAAACTTTCATTATCATAGCGCACAATTTTTCGCCTGATGTAAAAACAGCAGTAGGTAGCAGTAAATGGTCAATTTAGTAATCATGCGTCATGGTGAAGCTGAAGCCTTGCAAAGCACTGATGCCATGCGGCAACTCACTGCCAAAGGCCGGTCTGAGGTGACTCAAATGGCCAGCTGGCTGCAGCAGCACTACCCGGCTTTTGATCGGGTGCTGTGCAGCCCTTACACCCGGGCTCGCCAAACGGCAGAGTTGATGGTGATGAAGCAACCAGCCAGTTGTCAGCTCGGTCTGCTCAGCGATCTGGTTCCCGATGGCGACCCATTGCAGGTGCAACTCTATCTGGATGCGCTTTGGTCGACTGCTCCTGAGCAGCGTATTTTGTTGGTATCCCACATGCCACTGGTCAGTTTTTTGGTGCAAGGCTTTAGCCATGCCGGTCAATGTCCGGTCTTTAGCACTGCCGGCATGGCTTGTTTGCAGTATCAGCCTCGCAACAGTGGTGACTTGTTGGAGTCCATGTCGCCGTCTGAGTTGAATTTGCTGTCGGTTTAGTCTGATAGCGGATTGCTATCTCTATACCCAAGTGACCTCAAGATGCGAGTTTCAGAGCCTCTGGGCGCTTTCCATCCTCAGGTTCGCGAAACGGTATATCCATATACCCGCTTTCAATGCAAGGCACACTGGCGACGCAATGTCGACCACCTTGCTAGCCAGGGTAACACCGCAGTGGAAGCGCCCAGAGGCTCCCGCAGGGCGGGGCTAAAAGCGCTTTATGCGGCGTTAGCTGTTGTCGATTTGGAACCACCAAAGCTTCCAACAACTGCCTTGCCTAAAGCGCTTTTATCTCCCGCTGAAGCCTGCATTTTGAGGTCACTTGGGTATATCGGCCACAGCCCCTTTCGGCAGCCGCAGCAACACCAGCAAGGCGCCATCGCGTCCCCAGCTGCGCGGAGCACTGTGAAAGGCCCGTACATTGGGGTGTTGGATCAGCCAGTTGGGCACTTTACGGGCCAGGATGCCCAATCCTTTGCCATGCACAATGCAGGCGCAGTGCAGCTGTTGCTGCTGACACCAATGCAACAGGGCGGCCAATTCCAGCTTGGCTTGCTGTTGGGTCATGCCATGCAGATCCAGCGTGACCTGAGGTTGGATTTGGCCCCGTTTTAATGCTCTGGCCAGCAGCGGATCCTCACCATCGGCCACAAAGCTCTGCGCACCTTCATTGCAGACATAGCCTTCGTATTGGTCGGAAAAATAGAACAGCGCTTGCTGCTCGGTCTCTGGCCGGGCTTTTGCTTTAGTTTTTGCTGCAACCGGAGTAGAATGATGCCACTTTTTGTCCTGCACCATCGGCGATGCATCGGCGACGATGTCGCGAAACAACTGGCTGTCTTCCGGGCTTATTTCGGTTTTTTTCGGCATGGTGCAAGTGTAATCAAACGAGTCGGGCAACACAAATCAGTCGTGTTGCCTGCCACTGCTAAATCTGGATAACTATGATCACAGACCCCAATCAGCCTGCTGAACAGCCTTTGTTCAGCCCGGAGCTGGCACAAGATGCCCTGGAGCAACTGCATACGGTACAAGACTGGCTGCGCTTTGCTGTCAGTAAAATGAACCAGGGCGATGTGTATCTGGGTCATGGTACCGATAACCCCTGGGATGAAGCTGCCAGTCTGATGTCTGCAGTGCTGGCGCTGCCGCCCATGACCGATGAACGCTTGTTTCCGGCCCGGTTGACGGTGCGTGAGCGCGAGGATTTTCTGGCCTTGTTGCAGCAGCGTATCGAGCAGCGCATCCCTGCCGCCTACCTAACGCAGCAAGCCTATTTTGCCGGCTTGCCATTTTACGTGGATGAGCGGGTTCTGGTCCCACGCTCTCCGATAGCGGAGCTGATTGGGCAAAGCTTTCAGCAGCAACTTAAAGGGCGTGAGCCTGGTCGGATCCTGGACTTGTGTACCGGCTCTGGCTGCATTGCCATTGCTTGCGCCTATCAATTTGCCGAAGCCGAGGTGGATGCTGCGGACATCAGTCCGGATGCCTTGGCGGTGGCTGAATACAATATTGCGCAGCACCGGCTGGAGCACCGGGTCTTTCCACTGCTGTCGGATGGTTTCGATGGCCTGGCGGGTCAGCAGTACGATCTGATTGTTACCAACCCGCCGTATGTCGATGCAGAAGACATGGCTGATTTGCCATCGGAGTTTTTACACGAGCCGGAGCTTGGGCTGGCATCTGGAGCGGATGGGCTGGCGCTGACACGTCGTATCCTAGCCGAAGCAGCCCGGCACTTAACCGATGACGGGGTGCTGATTTGTGAGGTGGGCAACAGCATGGTGGCCTTGCAGCAGCAACTGCCTGACGTTGGCCTAAACTGGCTGACTTTTGAGCAGGGTGGTATTGGGGTATTTTCGATTGATAAAGCAGAATTGCTGCGCTGTCAGCAGCAACTGGAGGAATGGTAAATGGCGGGCAACAGCATCGGGCAATTATTTCGGGTCACCACTTTTGGTGAAAGTCATGGACCCGCCATTGGCGGCATTGTCGATGGCTGTCCGCCGGGCCTTACGATCACGGCTGAAGAATTGCAGCTGGAGTTAGACCGTCGAAAGCCGGGGACCTCACGCTACACCACAGCGCGACGCGAAGCGGATGAGGTGAAAATTTTATCCGGTGTGTTTGAAGGCATCAGTACCGGCTGCTCCATCGGTCTGTTGATTGAGAATACCGATCAGCGCTCGCAGGACTACTCCAAAATCAAAGAGGTGTTTCGCCCGGGGCATGCCGACTACACCTATTGGCATAAATTTGGTATTCGTGATTATCGGGGGGGCGGCCGCTCATCGGCACGGGAGACAGCAATCCGGGTGGCCGCAGGTGCTATTGCCAAGAAATACCTGCGGGAAAAGTTTGGTGTTGAAATTCGAGGCTATCTGGCGCAGCTTGGTCCGGTGGCCGTGGAGCAGGTGCAGTGGGATCAAGTGGATCAAAATCCGTTCTTTTGCCCGGATCCATCCAAGCTTGAGGCGCTGGATAGCTACATGCGTGAGTTGAAAAAGGCTGGCGATTCAGTCGGTGCCCGGGTCAATGTGGTCGCCAGCAAGGTACCGGTTGGTTTGGGCGAGCCGGTATTCGATCGGCTGGATGCCGATATCGCCCATGCCATGATGAGCATTAATGCCGTCAAAGCGGTCGAAATTGGCGACGGCTTTGCCGTAGTAGAACAACAAGGCTCGACCCATCGTGATGAGCTGACTCCAGCAGGGTTCAGTGCCAATCACGCCGGTGGCGTTCTGGGTGGGATCAGCAGCGGTCAGGACATTCGGGTCAGTATTGCGCTCAAGCCCACGTCCAGTATCAGCATTCCGGGCAAAAGCATCAATCTGCAGGGCGAGCCAGTCGACATGCTGACCAAAGGCCGGCACGATCCCTGTGTCGGCATACGCGCTGTGCCCATTGCAGAAGCCATGCTGGCCATTGTGCTGATGGATCATCTGCTGCGCCATCGGGCTCAGAATGCTGATGTGGTTTGCACCACGCCGGATATCGCCCGTCTGCAGGACGAATGATCGCTCTAAAAGCACCATCGGCGGTGCCTGCTTTGGTACTGGCCTATTTTGCCTATTACGGGGTGTTGGGGATCTTCATCCCGTACCTGGGTCTCTTTCTGGATGGGCGAGGGCTTAGCTCCTACGACATTGGCGTTTTGCTGGCGCTGGTCACTGCGACCCGCATCGTCGGCCCCAGTTTGTGGGCTCTTGTGGCCGAGCGTCAGGGCCAACCATTACGTATTATGCGACTGGGAGCCGTGCTGGCTTTGCTGGGCTGGATCTTCAGCTTCTTTGATCAGGGCTTCTGGCTCTTGTTGCTGGGCTTTGCCAGTTTCAGCTTCTTCTGGACGGCGATTTTGCCCCAGCTGGAAGTAACCACCTTTCATTTTTTAAACGACAACACCAGCCGTTACAGTCGGATCCGCAGCAGTGGCAGTCTTGGCTACATCGTGCTGGTGATGGCGGGTGGGGTTTTGCTGCAGAGCCTGGGTACGGAGTCCTTGCCGTATGGGGCTGCACTTTTGATGCTGCTGTTGATTGGCAGCTTGTTTTTACTGCCCAACATCGCCATTGCCAGCCAACCTGAAGAGCGCAGTCAGGGGTTTGGCCCCTTGCTGCGCCAACCGGTGCTCTGGTGCTTTATGGGTGCCGCTTTTATTTTGCAAATGAGCTTTGCGCCTTTTTATGCTTTTTTTACCCTGTATGCCCGGGATCTGGGATACAGCGGCATAGAAACCGGGCTTTTTATCAGCCTGGCGGTACTGGCTGAAATCGTGGCTTTTTTCTGGATGGGCAGCCTGTTAAAACGGCGCAGTTACCGGTTGGTGCTGGGTTGCTGTTACGGCTTCACGGCGGTGCGCTGGTTGATGCTGGCTTTTTTGGCTCACTCTCCGCTCTGGCTGGCCATCAGCATGCTGCTGCATGCCGGTAGCTTTGCCATTGCCCACAGTTGCGCCATGCAGTTTGTGCAGCACTATTTTCCCAAGGCGCTGCGCAGCCGTGGCCAGGCGCTCTATGCCGGTTTCATCTTCGGGGGCGGCGGTGCCGTTGGCGCCTATGCGGCTGGCATTTTATGGCAGGATGGCTTGGGAGCGACGCAGACCTTTGTGGTGGCAGCAGCCACAGCGCTGCTTGCCATGCTGCTGGCGCTTTGCTTGCCAGCTCAGGTGCACCCGCCTGTTTCAGAAAGTGCGACTGACCGTTAATACCAGCGCATCATCGCCCCAGCGCTCTTTCAAGGTGGTGGTGTGCAGGCCGGCGCTGATAATAAAGCCGGCCAGATCGGTGCTCAGGACCAATTCGGCATGAAAGAAACCCGACTTGCCTTCCCAATCGTAGCTTGCTTTATCAAAGGAGTGGGAACGATCCAGCCCGGCTTGCAAGGTCCAGCCAGGGCTTAAAGCAAAGCTGCGGGCCAGCTTGACCACCAGATGGCCGCCACCAAAACCAAAGTAGTCATCGCTGTACCAGAAGGATAACTCGTAATGGTGCCGGTGCAAGGTCAGGTAGAGCTCCCTGAAGTTGAGCTCTGAGCTGTGACTGCGGCCATGATAGGTGTATTGCGCTAAACCAACATCCAGGCCAAAGTCCCGGAACTGATGGAAATACCCTAGGTAACCATCGGCTTCAACTTTGGTGCCTTCGCCAAAATCCACATTCGAGCCCCAAAGACCAGCGTAAAAGCCATTGCCGGCTTCCCAGACTAAGCCCGGTTGAAACGCCGGCTTTTTATCGGTTTGACTGACACCGTTGAACAGGTAATTGTTGGTGACTGCTAGTTCCAGGCTCCAGTTGGCCTGAACAGAAAAAGCAGCACAACTTAAGCAAACGGCAATCAATGGTTTGCGCATAACGGTTCCTTCAGTTTGGCCGTGCGAGGTTCTTAGTGTTAGTAAAGTGCAGCCGCTGCGAAATAGCAAATTAGCGCAGCAACCAACGTAACGCTTTATTGAGCCACTGATGGGTATAAGGCGGGTAAATCAGTTTGCCCGGATGCCACCAGCCTTTGGCATGGACGGCTTTGGCATGACTAAAGGTCAGAAACCCCTCCTTACCATGGTAAGCTCCGATGCCGGATGCGCCGATGCCGCCAAAGGGCAGGTCGTCCTGCGCCACCTGCATCAGACAATCATTGAAGCCGACGCCACCGGAGTGGCTGTGCAACAGGACCTGTTGCTGCAGTTTGGCATCCTGGCTGAACAGGTACAGCGCCAGTGGGCGGGGTTGCTGTTGCAACCAGGCAAACACATGCTCTATCTGCTGGTAACTGCGGATGGGCAGGATGGGACCAAAAATCTCTTCCTGCAGCAGTGGGTTCGACTCCGGCAGGTTGAGCACCAACTGCAGTGGCAATAGCCGCGGGTTTCTTTGCTGCTGTTTGTCCAGCGTTTGATCGTCGTCCTGCTCGGCTAGATAGTGCTGCCAGGACGCTTCACCGCAGCTGATGATGGTCGCCCCGGCTTGCTCGGCTTGTTGCAGCAAGCTGCGCATTCGCTGGCGCTGACGCTCGGTACAAAGCCAGCTGTAGTCGTGTTCCAGCCGCTCGGCTGGGTAAAGTCGGCGAAAGGCTGCTTGCAGCTCAGCCAACAGTGGCTCCAGCACCGGCTCTGCCACCCACAGGTAGTCTGGCGCGACACAGGTTTGGCCGGCATTGGCACACTTACCAAACACCAGCCGCTCTGCACTGACGGTCAGTTTGGCGTCCTTTGCTACGATGGCCGGCGACTTGCCGCCAAGCTCCAGCGTAACCGGAGTGAGGTTGGCAGCAGCGGCCTGCATCACCTTGCGGCCAACGGCAGTGGAGCCGGTAAAGAGCAGGTGATCAAATGGCAAAGCGGCAAAGGCGGCCGCTTGGGCAGCATCGCCATCAAACACGGCCACTTGTTCGGCCGGAAATGCCTTGTTCAGCAGTTGGCGCAGACAGCGATTGGTTGCCGGGGTGTCTTCCGACAGTTTCAGCATCACTTTATTGCCGGCTGCTAATGCCGCCACCAGTGGGCTGATGGCGAGAAAAACCGGGTAATTCCAGGGCACCACAATACCGACCACGCCCTTGGGCTGGTAATGCACCCGGTTACGGGCTGGTTGAAACAGCCAACTGGTGTGGCGCCTTTCGGGCTTCATCCAGCCTTTGAGTTGTTTGCGCTGATAGGCCAGGTTTTGCAGCGCCGGCAGCAACTCAATTCGCAGGCTTTCTTCAGCGCTTCGTTTGCCAAAATCAGCCGACAGCGCCGTTGTCAGTTGATGCAGCTCGATTTTGAGTGCCTGTTCCAGTCGGTCTAAATCCTGCTGGCGTTGCTGGTAATTGGGGTAGGGGGTTGCCCTGGCTGCGCCTTGCTGGCGGCTAAAGGCCTGCTGAAGTTCAAGGCTGTTATCTGCTGGTTGCATACGACGTCATCATGAAAAAACCTGTGGCTACTTTAGGGCACTTTGCCGCTGCACTCAAGCTGGGGAAACTCGCATCTTGAGGTCATTTGGGTATACAATGCGCGCCATCAAGGCAGGAGGGTGCATCAGCCATGTTTCGTTTGGGGTTTATTGTCAATCCGCTGGCAGGCCTGGGAGGCAGTGTTGGCTTAAAAGGCAGCGATGGCGTGGCCGAGCAAGCGTTGGCATTGGGGGCTGAGCCTCTGGCTAACCAGCGCAGCGAAACGGCCTTGCAGCAATTGTTGCCACTAAAAGACAAGCTGGTGATCAAAACGGTGACGGGCAGCATGGGGCAGCAGTTGGTGGCAGCATTGGGCTTTGAGCATCAGAGCTGCTATCAGCCGCGCAGCGAGCCGACCACCGCAGAAGACACCGAAGCGGCCGCCAAAGCCCTGGTAGAGGCTGGCATTGATCTGCTGTTGTTCGCAGGTGGCGATGGCACCGCCCGCAACATCTGCGCGGCCTTACCTGAGCAGGTCACCGCCTTAGGCATTCCGGCAGGCTGTAAAATTCATTCTGGTGTCTATGCCATCAGCCCAATGGCCGCCGGCAAGCTGGTTGCCAGCCTGGTGCGGGGCGAGTTGGTGTCGATGCGTCAAGCCGATGTGATGGACATTGATGAACAAGCATTTCGCCAAGGTGTGGTAAAAGCGCGGCGTTTTGGCGAGCTGTCGATCCCGGCCGCCTTGCAGTATGTGCAAAGCGTGAAAATGGGCGGGCGTGAATCCGAAGAGCTGGTCCTGGACGACCTGGTTGCCTGGGTGGTCAGTCAAATGGAGCCGGATGTGCGTTATGTGATGGGCTCTGGTTCGACGGTGGCTGCTGTGATGGCAGAGCTCGGGCTGGACAACACCTTGCTGGGCGTTGATGTGGTGGAAAACGGTGCCATCCTGGCTAAGGATGTGACGGCTGCTCAGCTGCTTGAGCTGGTGCAGGGCAGGGAAACCAAGCTGATTATCACCCTGATAGGCGGTCAGGGCCATGTGTTTGGCCGCGGCAATCAGCAATTGTCCCCGGCGGTGATCCGGGCCATTGGCCGAGACAATATCTGGCTGATTGCCACCAAAGCCAAGCTGCAGCAACTGCAGGGACGGCCTTTGCTGAGTGACAGTGGCGATGCGGCGCTGGATCAGCAGTTGCAAGGCTTGATCCCGGTGCTGACCGGCTACAACGATTATGTGATGTATCGACTGGGAGAACCCGACTTATGAATGCAACAGCCTACGTAGCCGCCGTCGCTGACTATCTGGATGCCATGATCCCGACGGCAAGTGATGATGAGCTCTTTGCTGCCGGTTATTTGCGCGGACACTTTGATTTGGCGGTGGGAAAGCTGGAAGTGGCCGCAGCGCCTTTTGCACCGCAGGACATTCAGGCTGGGGTGGAACAGAGCCTGTCTGAGGCCATTGCCCAAGGCGAGCTGAACGACAGCGATCAGCAGCTGGTGCAGCAGCTTTGGCAGCATTTGCAGCAGGTCGATCCCGCTGAAGCCTGACAGAGCACTGACTTTGCGGTAGTATAAGCACTCGTTGCTGCACCATGCAGCGCCAATCACAAAGTGAGTTTTATGTCAGAACAATACACATCTCTTGAGCAGCACGCCAGCTACGGCATTGGTTTGCAAATGGGCCAGCAATTGGCCGACAACCCTTTTGACGGCCTGGATATTGACGCCGTGGCTGCTGGTTTAAAAGCGGCTTTTCAAGGCGAAACACCAGCGGTCTCTGATGAGCTGATCCGTGCCGCCTTCACTGAAATCAGCCAGCGGATGCAGGCAGCTCAGGCAGAAAAAGCCGAGGTTGCAGCCAAAGTCGGGGAAGATTTCCTGGCAGAAAATGCCAAGCGCGCCGAAGTGTCGGTCACAGCCTCTGGTTTGCAGTACGAAGTGTTGAACGCGGGCGAGGGCGACAAGCCTGCGCGTGAGTCGACTGTACGCACCCACTACCACGGTACCCTGATTGATGGCACTGTGTTCGACAGTTCCTATCAACGTGGCGAGCCAGCGGAGTTTCCGGTATCCGGCGTGATTGCCGGCTGGACCGAAGCGCTGCAAATGATGCCGGTCGGTGCCAAGTACCGCCTGTACATCCCGCATGAGCTGGCCTATGGTGAGCGCGGCGCGGGCCACGCTATTCCACCATTCAGCGCCTTGGTGTTTGATGTGGAATTGCTGGCGATTGTTGAGTAATCAGCCTTTGTATGGGTTCGGGTTAATCCGAACCCATTGGCAGGCCAGTACCAGCAAGGCCACCAGACCATAAGCGATAAAAATCCACCGCATCCAGTCGGCCATACTGGCGCCGGCAAACTGCCAGTCAATGGCACCACAGGGCCCGATCGGATCGAACAATGCCGGTAACCACTCGTGCAGTGGTAACCAGTCGGGGAAATCGGCAAAAAGCGCGCAACTGTAAAAACCGCCTTCAGCAATCAGTTGCTCAATGTCGCTCAGTTTTCGTGCCTCCAGCCAACCATAGCCTGCAGCGGCCAACCAGCCCAGGGTGGCACTCAATCGAAGCAACAAGCTACCCGGAGCCAGCAAGCCAAGCAATGCAGCCAGCATAATGCCGGCAACCGCAGCCCGGATGTAGACGCACTGCATGCACGGCTCCAGCCCCATGCCATATTGAAAATACAAGGCAGTCAATTGCAGGCCGCTGGCGGTCAGCAGCAACAGCAGCCAGCTGCGCCGCTGTTGTGAGAATTGTTTAAGCCACTCCAACATCATTGGGCTCCGGGAAAATTTTATTTTTGAGGCACTTACTCTATGCCATTGCGCCCTTGCTGACAACCATCCGGGACTATTCTGCCGGCAAATAGGGAGTGCTACTTGTTAACTGGCTGTTCTCTGGTACAATCAGTCGATATTTTTGAATGCCAACACAGCAAAGGTGGATCTTCCCGGATGACCAACCTAATCAAAGCACAAAGCCCAGCCGGTTTTGCTGAAGAATACATTGTCGACTCCATTTGGAATGGCAAATTTGCCCCAGGCTCAATTTTGCCGGCAGAGCGCGAGCTCTCTGAGCTGATTGGTGTCACCCGAACCACCTTGCGTGAGGTACTGCAGCGTCTGGCCCGGGATGGTTGGTTGACCATTCAGCATGGCAAACCCACCAAAGTGAATAATTTCTGGGAAACCTCAGGTCTGAACATTTTGGAAACCCTGGCTCGGTTGGATCAGGATCAGATGCCTGATCTGGTCAACGAGCTGTTGTCGGCGCGCACCAACATCAGCGCCATTTACATTCGTGGTGCCATTAAAACGCATCGGGAAGAAGCCATGGCGGCCTTTGCCGGCGCCGATCAGTTGCCGGATAGCGCAGAAGCCTTTGCGGACTTTGATTATGAACTCAATCATGAGCTGGCGCTGCATTCATCCAACCGCATTTATGTGTTGATTCTGAATGGTTTTCGCGGTTTGTACACCAAGATCGCCCGCTTTTATTTTTCCCAGCCAGAAGCCCGTGAGCTGGCACGCTTGTACTACAAAGAGCTGCTGGCGTATGCCGAAGCCGGTCGTCACGATGAAGTGATTGCCGTGGTGCGGAAATACGGTTGGGAAAGCGGTAAGATTTGGTCTGGCTTAAGGGCCAGCATTCCCAAGGATTTAATGGAATAACAGTCTACCGCTAAAAAAACCGCTCCGGCGGTTTTTTTCTGTCTCAAAGCACAGTATCATTAAAAGGAATATGTTATTCCTTTTTGTTATATGCTGAGTGGTTATGACTGCAAACTTGCCCTTAAAACGCACTGAAATCTACCTGGATAACAATGCAACCACGCCGGTGTTGCCATGCGCTGCTGCCGCTGTGCAGCATCATATGATGCAATCCTTTGGCAATCCCAGCAGTGTGCATGCTACAGGCATTAAAGCCAAAGTGGAGCTGGAAGCTACCCGTCAGTTGGCCCGTCAGTTGATTGGTGCCGGTAACGGCGAGGTTGTTTTTAATTCCGGTGCCACTGAGGGTATACAGGCAGCTGTGTTGTCTGCGCTGACCAAGGCGAAAGCCGAAGGCAGAACAGGTGCTGGCACCCTGCTGTTGTATGGCGCCACAGAGCACAAAGCGGTCCCGCAAAGTTTGCAACATTGGAATGAATTGTTGGGTTTGGAAGCAAGTCTTTGCGCCATCCCGGTGGATCGGCATGGGCGCTTGTGCCAGCGTTTTATTGCCGAGCACCTGCCAAAAGCTGCAGTGATTTGCACCATGGCGGCCAATAACGAGACCGGCGTAATGCAAGATTTAGCGGCGCTGGAAGTCTGTATCCGCCAGCACCGTCCCGACATTCCCTGGCTGGTCGATTGCGTGCAGGCGCTGGGGAAAATGACGCTGGATCTGCAAAGGACCAGCATTGACTATGCACCTTTTAGTGGCCATAAACTCTATGCTCCCAAAGGCATCGGTTTTTTGTACGTCCGTGCCGGCGCGCATTATCAGCCATTGATTGTGGGCGGAGGGCAGGAGAGCGGTTTGCGCTCTGGTACCGAGAATTTACCCGGTGTCGCTGCGCTGCATGCCATTTTCTCCGAATTGCTGAAAACCGAGGGCTCGGTATTTCAGCCGGCATCAAGGCTTTGGCAATACCGGGATCAGCTGCTGACAGCCTTACGCCAGGTTTTTCCTGAGCTGGTGCTCAACAGCGATGCCCCCTACGCCGTGCCGACCACCATTAATTTCTCAGTGCCGGGCTTTTACAGCAAAGACATCATGGACTTGTTTGATGCTGCCGGCATCCGGGTCAGCTCAGGCTCGGCGTGCAGTTCCAAAGTGCCCAGTAGCTTTGTGCTGGATGCGATGGGGCTGGAAGCATGGCGCTCGCAGGGTTCCATTCGTTTGTCCTTTGGTCCGGCTATGACGTCAGCTGAGTGCCAGCAAGCCTGCCAGCGGATCCTGGAGTTGGCTGCTGTGGTGCAAAAGCATTGCCTGGTGCTGACCGACGCCACCCCAACATTGGAGTGGCATACCAAAGGCCTGACTCAGTTAAAGCACGAAGGCTTATGCAGCTACCTGCTGGTTTGTCCTGAAACCAGGGCCGCCGTCGTCATTGATGCGGCCTTGCCACTGCTGGGGCGTTTGCAGGCGATGATCAAGGGCCAGCAATTGCAGCTGCAAGCAGTACTGGACACTCATCAACATCCGGATCATGCGTCGGTGCGCTCCGAGCTCTGTACTTTGCTGCAGCTGGATTGTCGTCACCCGACCGATGCATTGGGCTGGCCGGTAGACAGCGACTCGCTCAGCTGTGGCCAGTACCGCTTGCAGCGTTTGGATACGCCGGGTCATTGCCCTGGTGCCAACAGCTATTTGTTGTATCAACAGCAGGTACTCAGAGCCGCCTTTGTCGGGGATTTGCTGCTGCCGGGTGGGGTAGGACGAACAGATTTGGCCGGTGGCGATGCCAAAGCATTGCAGCAAAGTTTGCAGCAGCTGCAGACTTTGGTTCAGCCGGATACAGTTTTGCTGTCCAGTCACGATTACGCCCAGCGTTTTTTCACCACCCTGGCCATTGCCTGCGAGGAGCAGCCATTGCTGCAGGCTTTGTTGCAAGATGCGTTGCCGGTCGAAGACTGGCAGCAAGCTGCCAATGCTCAGGCTCGCCAGTTGCAAGCACTGGAGCAACACTTTTGTGGCCTGGTTGAAGTGATGCCAACCGATGCGAAGGCGACCATTGCACCGGAGCAGTTGGCTGAGTTTGTACAGCAGCATACTGATTTGCAGGTGATTGATGTGCGCGAACCGCATGAGCAAAGTGCCGGTGCTTTAGCGCCTTACTTGCCAGCGGCTTGTACCGTGCTGGAGGTGCCTTTGTCGAAGTTGTGCCATAGGCTCAGCCATGCGGACTGGCAGCAGGATACGCCTCTGCTGATGGTCTGCCGCACTGGCAACCGCAGCCTGGTGGCTTGTCAGGTACTGGCACGACTAGGCTTTCGCCAACTGTACAACCTGAAGGGTGGCATGGCGCTGATTAGCTAAAAAAAAGGGCCAGTAATAACTGGCCCCAAAGGTCGGATGTTGATTAGTAAAACAAGTGCTGCAAGGGGTTCAGCAAGCGGGTGATGCCCTTATTAAACTGCAGCGGTGCACTGAGCACCGACAGGCACAGGCAGTCTTCATCGGGCAAGGTACGCGGCGTATGGGTATCGTCTGGGGTGTTGATCAGCAAGTCGCCGACGCCATAGCTGCCTTGTTCATCCACAATTTGACCACTAAGCACCAAAGTGATTTCCAGCCCTTTGTGGGTATGCTGCGGAATGGCGGTATCTTTGTCGATGTAGAGCAAAGACACATGACGTTTATCACCAGCCGGAAGCTTGTTGGTGGCAATACTGCCAAGCTGGGTCCACTTGGTCTGCTGCTTTACCAGTCGAGCCAGAGCTCTGGGCACGGTAAAGGTTTTGTCCTTCAACTGGACTTGAACATGAGTTGCTTGCTTGGTTGTGGTGGCGGATGGCTCGAGTGGCGCCTCGGCCAGAATATCGGCCAGCATGCCATCAAAATCAGTGCTGTCCATCGAACTGGTCGGCGCTGTCAGCTCCAGCTGCAAGCCCTGCTCCGCCGTTAAATCCTGGCAGAGTTGTTGGCAATGCGGGCACAAGTCAATATGGGCAGCGACTGCAAGAGCAATGTCTGCTTCCAGCGTGCCTTCAATGTACTGTTCCAGTAACGGAATGCCCGGATGATGTTTAACTGCGTGTGTCATCGAGTGCCTCTCTCAAACGATCCAGCGCCAGACGAATTCGGGATTTGACGGTGCCCAGTGGGATCGCCAGCTCATCCGATACTTCCTGATGCGACTTTTCTTCTAAATACACCTTAACCATCACCAGACGCTGTGCCTCAGGCAGTCGTTCGAAGTGTGGAGCCAATTTTTCAGTCATCAGCACGGTATCCCACTGATGACTGCCGGAATCTTCCAATTCCGGGTAGTTGCCGTCGTACCAAAGATCGTCGGCACTGATGTCGTCTTTGCGACTTTGCTTTTTGCGCAACATATCAAAGCGAACATTGCGCGCTATGGTAAAAATCCAGGTCGATGCACAGCCCCGGCTAGGATCAAATAGGCGGGCTTTGCGCCAGACATTCAGCATGGTGTCCTGCACCATTTCCAATGCCTGCTGCTCATTGCCAAACATTTTCATGCCAAAGGCTTTTAGCCTGGGCGCAAAATAGCGGAACAGCTCCGAGTAGGCAGCTTTATCCTGATGAACTGCGACGTAGCCAAGCGCATCTTCCCATTGGCCGGTGCGAACGTTAGCCGTGGTCTCATCCTTTGGTAACATGGTAGGCTCTGTTGATGAAGTCGTACTTCCATCATGCCTTTGAACATATGCCGAGTTCAACATCATTTGTAATTTCCAGGTTGTGTTGCATCGTCATGGTTGTCGTTGTGCCTTATACGGCCAGAAAACGCCATTGGGTTTATCTCATTTTTTAGAATGATTATGGCGATTAAATGCGATTTTCATTCTGTTTTATTCCTTTATCATTGCCACATAGCCTAAATAGGAGACAACACGATGAAAACTGTATTGGTGATTGAAAGTTCCATTAGCGGTAAAGCCGGAAAATCCAGCCAACTGGTGGCCTCTTTTTTAGCAACCTTGCCGTCTGGGGTGCAGCTGGATAGGTTGGACCTGAATGCAGAGCCACTGCCACACTTGGAAATGAATGAAATTGCGGCCTGGATGACGCCGGAAGAAGAGCGTACTTTGCAGCAAGCCGCTTTGGCGCGTCACTCCGATGATTTGATTGCACGCTTTAAGCAAGCAGATGCCATTGTGCTGGGGGTGCCAATGTACAATTTTGGCATTCCATCGCAGTTGAAGGCGTTGCTGGATAGGGTTGCCCGTGCCGGTGTTACCTTCAAGTACACCGAACAAGGTCCGGTTGGCTTGCTGGATGCGAAGCCTGTGGTGGTCTTTGCGACTCGTGGTGGCTTGTATCAGGGCACTGCAGCCGACAGCCAAACCCCATTCTTACAGCAATTTTTCAACTTCATTGGCTTGAGTGAGCAGCACTTTATCTATGCCGAGGGCTTGAATCTGGGCGAAGAAGCGGCAACCAAAGCACTGGAAAAAGCGGAGCATCGCCTTGCTGAAGTCAGTCGTGAGTTGGTCGCGGCTTAATCTTTCTGTCAGTTTGCAACAGTCGTCGTCTGCTGGCGTCTGACTGTTGCGATTAAACCTGTTTCTTCCCCTCTTAGTCCTGCTTTGCTTGCATCCAGACGGTAGCCTTTGTATAAAGGCGCATAGTCCATACGTCTAACAACCAAAAAAGTACCACTATGAAACCATTATCGATTTCCTTGCTGGCCATGGCGCTGGCCGGTGCCTCGCTGCTGGCTGCGCCTGTGCAGGCCAAGTCAGAACCCAGAACCTACGCTGTTGAAACCATTCAGTTGGATCCGGTTTATCCGGGCGATGCCAGCATTCGCTTGACCATGGAGCAGATTATGGCGCACCCAGACTGGCTGGGACGTCAGGCGGAAAATGAGTTCTGGTCGGCCGACAGCCAGTTCATTTATTACCAGCGCAAACGTGAAGGTAGTGAGCTTCGCGATTGGTATCGTCGCTCAATTCACGACAGCAGCCGGGACAACGGCGAGCAGGTGCCTTTGGCCGAGCTGCATCAAATGGGAGCGGCCAACGCTGTATACTCCAGCGATGGCCGGCTGCAGGCTTATATTTTTCAGGGCAATCTGTTTGTCCATGACAGCGAAAGTGGTGCCATCCGTCAGTTGACCCGTACCCAGGATGCGCAGCGCGATCCACAGTTTCTGACCGATGGTCGTCTGGCTTACCGCACCGGTTGGCAGTATTTTGCGGTTGACCCGCAGACGGGTCTGACCGAGCAATTGTTCAGTATCCGAACCGAAGATGCACCGAAAGCACCGGCCGTGCCTGCAAGCTATCTGGCACAAGAGCAGCACAAGCTGATCGATTTTATTGCGTTGCAACACCGCAACCAGCAAGAGCGCCATCAGCAAGAGCAAACCCTGAAACAACAAAACCCGGCGATGCCGCCGCAAAGCATTTACGTTGGCCGCAACAAGCACATTGTTGATGCCAGCTTGTCGCCGCAGGGCAACTACCTGCTGGTGGCCGTTCGTGAGCAGCAAAGCAGCAACGATCGCGACATCATGCCCAATTACATCACGCCAAGTGGTGACATCATTGCCGAGTCGGTTCGGGCCCGCGTGCATGATTTCAAACCTTTGCCGCAGGAGTTGATCCTGGTTGACTTAAGCGATGGCAAGCAGCAAGTGCTCAGTTACAGCCGTTTGCCTGGCTACAACGAAGACGTGCTGAAAGATGTGAAAGCCGAGAATGCCCGGGCTCGTGGTGAGCGTTACCGCAGTGAAAAAATCATTCGCGATATTGGGCTGATGACTGATTGGTACTGGACTCAAAGTGCCATGCGCTGGAATGCGCAGGGCACCGAAGTGGCTGTGATGCTGAAAGCCTTTGACAACAAGGACCGCTGGCTGGCTACAGTCGACTTTGCCAACAAACGGTTGGTGCCACAGCACCGGTTGCACGATCCGGCCTGGGTCAATTACGCGTTCAATGATTTTGGCTGGCTGCCTGCCGGCGATACCATCTACTTCCTGTCGGAAGAAAGTGGTTTTTCCCACCTCTATACCAAGCAACTGGATCAGCGCCGGCCACAAAAGCGGACCGAAGGCACTTTTGAAGTTGCCAACCCGGTCCTGACCCGCGATGGCCGTTTTGTCTACTTTAAAGGCAACCGCAATCACCCAGGCCAGTACGATGTCTTTCGGTTGCAGCTTAGCAACAACAGCTTGCAGCAAGTGACCCAGTTGCCAGGTGCCGTTGACTTTCAATTGTCTCCGGATGAAAGCCGCTTGTTGTTGCGTTACTCCAACAACCTGAAACCGCATGAGCTGTATGTCACGTCAGCCGAGCCTGCGGCTGAGGTTCAGCGCCTGACTTATACCATTTCCGATGCCTTCAAAGCCTTGCCATTGCAAGCACCTAAGATTGTGCCTGTGCCATCAAGTCATCAGGCCGATCCTATCTACTCCAAGCTGTATTTACCGGAAAACCACGGCCAGGGCGAGCGCCACCGAGCGGTGATCTTTAACCACGGTGCCGGCTACCTGCAAAACAGCGATCTGGGCTGGTCGGTGTATTTCCGCGAGTTCTTGTTCCACAATTTGTTGGCGCAGCATGGCTACGTGGTGCTGGATATGGATTATCGGGCATCGAAAGGCTATGGCCGTGACTGGCGCACCGCCATTTACCGGCAAATGGGCACGCCGGAAGTGGAAGATCTGGTGGATGGCGTCAACTGGATGGTGGAGAACGCTCATGTTGATCGCAACCGGGTTGGTACTTACGGTGGCTCCTACGGCGGTTTTATGACTTTTATGGCCATGTTTAACGAGCCGGAACTGTTCCGAGCTGGCGCCGCTCTGCGCCCGGTTAGCGACTGGGCCTATTACAATCACCCGTACACCAGCAATATCCTGAACACGCCGGACATTGATCCCATTGCTTATGAACGCAGTTCGCCGATTTACTTTGCAGAAGGCTTGCGTTACCCGCTGCTGATCAGTGCGCCTATGGTCGATCGTAATGTATTCTTCCAGGATGTGGTGCGGTTGGTACAGCGCTTTATAGAGCTGGAAATCCCACATTTTGAAACGGCGATTTATCCGGTCGAAGATCACGGTTATGTCCAGCCCAGCAGCTGGCTGGATCAATACCGCCGTATCTTTAAGTTGTTTGAAGACAATTTATAAATTGTGAAGGTATGACCATGAAAAACCGGGCTCGTTGGCCCGGTTTTTTTTGGCTGCTAAACCGCGGGTTTATCGTTGCTTTCTTTCTGCATCAACTCTTCCATCCGCTCACGGAATTGTGCCAGGCCTTTCAGTACATAGTCGTAGGTGGCATCGACATTGCTTTCAATCTCACCTTCGTACACATTCAGGCCTTTTAAAATGTCTTTGGCTTCGCTAAAGCCCTGATCGATGGCACCGCCAATGATCTTTAAGAAGCTGTCCAGCCGCTCTTGCTCATCCATATCCGGTGTCATTTTTTCATAGCGGCCATAAAACTTGGTGGCAAAGCTAACAATGCGCTCGGCGGTTGCTTCTGGTGAAACATCAATACCGGAGTCGTAGGTTTTCTGGGCGGCATTTTCGCCCAGTACCGGCTCCAGCTCTTTGTTGATGGCCTCCAGCGCGGTTTTGTACAGCAAGCGAAGACTTTCGCTGTTGGCTTTCAAACTGACCTGCTCGTTGGCTGCCAAAATAGCTGCATTCTGGGCATTCTTGGCTGTTTCTTTGGCAGCGCGATCCGCAACGGCTTTATCCAGTTCGGATTTAGGGGCTGCCTCTTGCTTGCTGCTGGTCTCGGCAGCTTTGGGGGGGATAGGTGCAATTGCCATAATCAGTGCCTCGTGTTTCAAATGCAGTATAGCTTATCCAGGTTGTCGGCTGAAAATTGCACAACTTGAATTTTTTTAATGGTTCACTAAGAAATGAGCGCCGCCACGATGCAAAGGCCAGCCAAGCGTCAGGCCCCGCAGCAGCATAAAGAGTGACAGCGCCAGCCAGAGTGCATGGTTATCCAGTCCCTGCAGCAAAGCGTAGCAGAGCACAAAACCAGCAAAGGACAGCAGCATGCTTTTGCGCATGGCCCTGGCTTTGGTCGCACCAATGTAGATGCCATCCAGCAGGTAGCTCCAGACCGCAATCAGCGGCAAGCCATAGAGCCAGGGCAAGAACAGACTGGCTTGTTGCCGAACCTCTTCAATGCTGGTTAACAGCGTAATCAGGGTAGGACCACCCAGCCAGAACAGGCCGCTAAAGCCAAGACCCAACACCAGGCCCCAGCCTGCCAATAGTCGGAACAGGGTGTTTAGCTCGGATGGATCACGGGCACCAACGGCTTTGCCCGTTAAGGCTTCGGCGGCATAGGCAAAACCGTCCAGCGCGTAGGACACCAGCATCAGGAAGGTTATCAGCACCGCATTGGCTGCGACGATGGTATCGCCATAACTGGCACCTCGAAAGGCAATGAACACAAAGACGCATTGCAGGCAAAGGCTGCGAATAAAAATATCACGGTTGAGGGCAAACAGCCGTGGGTAGCCAGTCAGTTGCTTGAGTTGTAGCAGGCTAAAGGGAGGAAGTTGATGCTGCTGCCATAGTTTTCGGACCAGCAGTAAGGCCAGCAGCAGAGTGCTGTAATCGGCCAAAACGGAGGCAGCCGCAACACCGGCCACTTTCCAGCCAAAGCCAAGCACAAACAACAGATCCAGCACAATGTTCAGGCTTTGATTCCAGATCAGCAGCATCATCGGGTAACGGGCATTGTGCAAGCCCAGAAACCAGCCAAGCAGCACCATATTAAGCAGGGCAGCGGGGGCACTCCAGATGCGGATCTGAAAATAAATGCCTGCTTGTTCCAACACTTCGTTGCTGGCCTGACTAACCAGCTGCACCAGCGGCATCACCAAAGGGTGCAACAGCAACAGCAGCAAGGCCAGGCCGGTTGCCACCAGCATCCCTTGCAACAAGGCATCACGCTGAGCATCCTGCTGCTTGGCCCCCAGCGCCTGAGCCGTGAGCCCTGTGGTGCTCATGCGCAAAAAGCCCAGCAATAGAAAGACCAGGCTGATTAAACTGCTGCCAAGGGCGACCCCGCCTAAATACCAGGCATGCTCCAAATGGCCTACTACGGCGGTATCTACCAAAGAGAGCAAGGGGATGGTCAGGTTGGAGGCGATCATTGGCAAAGCGATCAGCAGCACCTGTTTTTGTTTGGTGTGGCGAAAGTTCAGCAAAGGGGTGGCATCGTCATTAAGCTGTCATTAAGGCCTGACATACTAGCACAGCCTGTCGAAAGAGGGGTGTTTGTTCCTCCTGTGCGAGTGCGGGTTGGTATCGGTCTGTGCTGGACCTGATGCAACCTGAATTCCTTTACCGGCCATATTGGCCGGTTTTTTTTAGCCACAAAAAAAGCAGCCCGCAGGCTGCTTTCATCCAGCTCTGACTGACTCAGGGCTGTCGGGTTGGAAAACGTTGAAAAATTAAAGCCACGGTTTCATCCACTGCTTGCTTTGGATTTTTCAGCGCGTCGCGGGTCAGACGGCCTTCTTGCACCCCTTGCCAAATCAGGCGGTTTTGGGCGGCATCGACCAAATCAATGCGCACAGTGCCTTGTTTGTAGTGCACGGTTTCGATATCCGACTGATAGATGGGAAAACCCAGGTGCCAAGCCGAGCGGTAGCCATAACGGCCAAAACCAACGTTGGCACGGAAGGGGCTGCTGCGGATATCGGTTCTGTCTTCGGTGATGGAGGCAAAATTCAGCAGCAGTTGTGGCTCTTCAGCCTGGTAACGGTAACCCAAAGCTTCCATTTCACGACGCAAAGCAGATTTGAAGTGATCGGTCAGCAGGCTTTGGTACTCGGCAGTATTGGTTTCTGGATTCTCAAAAAAGCCAAAAGTCTGGTACTGGGCAAAGTTCACATCCCGGGCATAGTCAATACGCGGTTCTGGCTTGCTGGCACAGCCCGTCAGGATAAGCAGGGCCAATACTAAACAAAAAGTTGAGACAGCCAGGCGAAGCTGTGATTTCTGCGCAGAGACTGCCTGAGTAGCACTTACTGAATTGGACATGATCAACTCCTGAAACGCATTCAATAGCTTAAGGCGTGTTAGCCCTAGTATATGAGACAAAAACAAGAATGGTTTAGTTCTAGCCTTCATTAAAGATTAACAGACTACAACTGAACCTGTGCTTAATCCAGCAAAAGACGCACTTGCATCTCTATTTTCAACGAGATACAATCCGCACCGCGCTTGGGGGAGTAATCGGCCAGCTCATCTTGACTGGCGTTGTTGTCAACATCCTTGTGCCTCAATGCACATGGCAACAACATTTGCAGCCGCACTGCAAACTGATGAGACCTGAGACATGCCACAGACCCATAGCGGGAGTCTGTCGCGTGTCTTTGGTTGAAGTTCCCGCTGAGTCGTTCCCATGGATGCTTTTCTTGCTTCATTCACCGCAGTCGCTATTGCCGAGATTGGCGATAAAACCCAGCTTCTGTCTTTATTTCTGGCTGCTCGTTTTCGTTCCAAATTAGCCATTATCGCCGGTATTCTGGTGGCTACCTTGTTAAATCATGCGGCTTCAGCCTGGCTTGGGGTTTGGGTGGCGCAGTTTATTCCCGAAGGCTGGCAGGGCTGGTTGCTGGGTGGTTCTTTTATTGTGGTCGCACTCTGGCTGCTTATTCCCGATAAAGACGACAGTGAGGATACCGGTGTGCTCAAATTCGGTGCCTTTATGGCCAGCTGCATTTTGTTCTTTTTGGCTGAAATTGGCGATAAAACTCAGATTGCCACCGTGATCCTGGCGGCCACCTTCGAGGACGCTATCTGGATGGTGATTTGGGGTACTACCTTTGGTATGCTGGCCGCCAATGTGCCTGTGGTGTATGCCGGCAGCTGGCTGATGGAGAAAATTTCGCTCGATTGGGCCCGCCGCACTGCCTGCGCCATTTTTATGTTGTTGGGTGTGATCACCATTATCAGTTATTAGGACGGTTGAAATGGATGTAAAAGCGGTAAATTATCGGGATCCAGAGCAAGCCAGGGCACTGGTTGCATTGCTTAATGCCTATGCGCTGGACCCAATGGGGGGCGGCGAGCCCTTGGCGGATGAGGTGCAGGCTCATCTGGCCGAGCGGCTGGCTGAGCGCAGCGATACCTTTAGCTTTATCGCCTATATCGATGGGGTGCCAGCCGGTTTGGTGAATTGCGTGGAAAACTTTTCCACCTTTGCAGCCAAGCCCATTATGAACATTCACGACATTGCGGTGCTGCCAGCCTATCGCGGCCAGGGACTGAGTACTGCATTACTGCAGGCGGTGGAGCAACTGGCCCGGGCCCGCAATTGCTGCAAGCTGACATTGGAAGTGTTGGAAGGCAATACCGTGGCCAAAGCCAGCTACCAAAAGTTTGGCTTTGCTGGCTATCAGCTGGATCCTGCCATGGGGCAGGCGGTGTTCTGGCAGAAAAAGCTTTAACGCTTAAATTTGGTTTCCAAAATCACCGAGGAGTTGGTTCTTTCCACCCCTTCCAGATTGCCAATATCGTCCAGGATATGGCTCAGCTGCTCGGTATTCTGTGCTTGCACCACAGCGATTAAATCGTATTCGCCACTGATGGCATAGAGCGCTGCGACCTGCGGCATGTGCTTAAGCTCCAGGTTGGTGCGGGCGGTGAGCTTTTGTTTCACTTTAATTGAGACATGGGCGGCCACCTGCTCGGCCAGATAACGGCTGCCCAACTCCACGGTATAGCCCTGAATCACCCCTTGTTGTTCCAGCCGTTGCAGCCGATTCTGGATGGTGGTGCGCGATACCTGCAGCGCCCGCGCCAGATCCGACACACTGGCTCTGCCGTTGGTGCGCAGGATGGCCAGCAGCTGTTCATCGTCCGAACTTATCATTTCGACACCTTTATTGGTCAAATCGAATAAATAACTTTCAATAGTGTACAGAATGATACTGCAAAATGGCAGTCATGACGATTACACTAAGTTATCTTAATTTCGGTGGTATCTTTTCTCCGGTTCCCTGCCGACAATCCATTCAGTGAGGTTTTTCATGCAACAGGTAAACAGAGCACTATTCGATGAAGTGATGGTTCCAAACTATGCTCCGGCTCAGATGATTCCGGTGAAGGGCGAAGGTTCACGGGTTTGGGATCAGCAGGGCAAGGAGTACATCGATTTTGCCGGTGGTATTGCGGTGAACTGTTTGGGACATTGCCATCCGGCGCTGGTGTCTGCGTTAAAAGAGCAGGGTGAAAAGCTGTGGCATTTGTCCAATGTGCTGACCAACGAGCCTGCCTTGTTGCTGGCTAAAGCCTTGGTCGATGCTACCTTTGCCGAGAAAGTTTACTTTGCCAACTCCGGTGCTGAAGCCAATGAAGCCGCGCTGAAACTGGCTCGTCGTTTTGCTAAAGATCAGTTTGGTGAGCACAAAGATCAAATTATTGCTTTTAAACAAGGCTTCCATGGCCGTACTTTCTTTACGGTCACTGTCGGTGGTCAGCCAGCCTACTCCGATGGTTTTGGCCCTAAGCCGGAAGCCATTGAGCATGCCGAGTTTAACAACATCGACAGCTTAAAAGCCTTAATCTCTGATCGCACCTGTGCGGTGATGGTTGAACCGTTGCAAGGCGAGGGTGGGGTTGTACCCGCCGATGTTGAATTCATGCAGCAAGTGCGGGCGCTGTGCGATAAGCACCAGGCCTTGCTGATTTTTGATGAAGTACAAACCGGCGTCGGTCGTACCGGTGAGCTTTATGCCTACATGGGGTTAGGGGTAACGCCGGATATCCTGACCACGGCCAAAGCTCTGGGGGGCGGCTTCCCGATTGGCGCTATGTTAACCACCACCGCCATTGCCAAGCATCTGGTCCCAGGTACCCATGGTTCGACCTATGGTGGCAACCCGCTGGCTTGCGCTGTGGCTCTAGCGGCACTGAATACTGTCAACCAGCCGGAAGTGTTGGCTGGCGTAAAAGCCAAAGAGCAGCTGTTTCGTGATGGTTTGTCTCAGATCAATGAAAAATACCAGGTGTTCGATACCATTCGCGGCCAGGGCTTGCTGCTGGGTGCCGTGCTGAACGCCGATTATGCCGGCAAGGCACGCGATTTTATGGTGGCGGCTGCCGAAGAAGGCCTGATGGCGCTGGTGGCCGGTGCCAATGTGGTGCGTTTTACGCCGTCACTGGTGATCCCGGATGCCGATATCCGTGAAGGTCTGGTACGCTTTGAGCGTGCAGTTGCCAAAATCGTGCAGGGTTAAACACGCATGTTGGTGATTCGCCCTATTCAGAGCAGTGATTTTGCCGCGCTGCGCCACATTGCCGAAGAGTCTGGTGCTGGCTTTACCTCCTTGCCGGTCAACGACGGTCGGCTGCAGCAAAAGATTGTGCACTCTGAAGCCAGTTTTGCGCAGCAGGTCGAGCAGCCGGGTCAGCAGGGCTATTTGTTTGTGCTGGAGGATACTGCGACTGGCGATATTGTCGGTACTACCGGTATTGAAGCGGCAGTTGGGCTTGAGACACCACTCTATCATTTTCAACAAAACAGGGTGATGCATCACTCGGCCGAGCTGAATGTGCTAAATCAGCTGAAAACGCTGACACTTTGCAACGATTACACCGGTGCTTCAGAGATTTGCACGCTGTTCTTGCGTCAGAGCTACCGCAAAGGCTACACCGGGCGTTTTCTGTCCAAAGTGCGCTTTTTGTTTATGGCCGAACATCCGCAGCGTTTCGCGGATACGGTGATTGCCGAAATGCGCGGTGTTTCAGATGGCAATGGCCAGCCGCCATTTTGGGGCTGGTTGCAAAAGCTGTTTTTAACCATTGATTTTCCAACTGCCGATCACTTGATTGGGGTGGGGAAAAAAGCCTTTATCGCCGAGCTGATGCCGCGGCATCCGATTTACGTGGGGTTGTTGCCAGAAGAAGCGCAGCAGGTGATTGGTCAGGTGCATCAGCAAACCAAACCGGCGCTGAAAATGTTGCAGCAAGAAGGCTTTGTCCATCGTGGTTATGTCGATTTGTTCGATGCTGGCCCCACCATCGAAGCCAGGCTGAGTCAGATCCATTCGGTGGCCAGCAGCCTGAAAGTGCCGGTTCGGTTGGTAGAGCAGCTGGATCACGGCCAGATGCTGGCCATCAGCAATACCGGTACCCAAGGCTTTCGTGCCAGCTTCAGCGACCAGGCTCGCTTTGATGAACACGAAGGCGTCTTGTTGCTGAAGCCTGAGCTGGCTGATGCACTGCAACTTAGCGAAGGCGAGCTGGCCCGCTTTATTGTACTGGAAAAAGGCCGTCGTTAAGCCGGTATTGATTGATATCAAATTTGTTATACTAGCTGCCCCGCTGGGGCATCCTGGAAGTTAAGAAGTAAGGTGAGCGTCATGCATAGCAACGTCAATGAGCTGTTCGAAAATTTGTGGCAGAACTACCTGGAAGTAACGCCTTCTGCCAAGCGTGTCCATCAGCTGCTGGGAAGCTCGCAGCAGGCAGACATCATCAATGACCATATCGCCTTACGGACCTTCAACCTGGAAAAAATCGGGTTGGAAAAGCTGGCCGCGCATTTCAAAGCGGTGGGCTACCAAGAGTGTGGCGAGTACCATTTTGAAGCGAAAAAGCTCTATGCCAAGCATTTTGAGCACCCGGATCGCAATCAGCCGAAGGTCTTTATCTCCGAGCTGTTGCTGGAGCAGTGCTCTGAAAATCTGCAGCGTATTGTCACTGAGCTGGTTGCCCAGATCCCGGACGATGCGGTGACTGCCGATAACTTCTTGTACTCCGGTACCCATTGGTCAATGGATCATGCCACCTACGAAGCCCTGCTGGCAGAAAGCGAGTACGCGGCCTGGATGGCGGCCTGGGGCTTCCGTGCCAACCACTTTACCGTCAGTGTCAATGCGCTGGAAAACTTCGAGACGCTGGAGCAGGTCAATCAGGCACTGAAAGACGGTGGCTTTCTGCTCAATACTTCGGGCGGCGAAATCAAAGGCAGCAAAGAGGTGTTGCTGGAGCAATCCTCCACCCTGGCTGATCTGATTACCCTGCCGTTCAGCGATGGCCCGGCCACTATTCCTAGCTGTTTCTACGAGTTTGCCCGTCGCTACGAAGTGGCGCCAGGCATGCTGTACACCGGCTTTGTTGCGGCATCTGCCGATAAAATCTTTGAGAGCACCAACGCCCGTTAAACCTCAGGCGTACAAGCTATCCTGCCACGCCGGGTGATCCATCACCCGGCGTTTTTCGTTCTGTTGTTCAGCTATACCCAAGTAACCTCAAGATACGGACTTCAGCGGGAGATAAAAGCGCTTTAGGCAAGGCAGTTGTTGGAAGCTTTGGTGGTTCCAAATCGACAACAGCTAACGCCGCATAAAGCGCTTTTAGCCCCACCCTGCGGGAGCCGCTGGGTGCTTCCACTGCGGCGTTACTCTGGCTAGCAAGGTGGCCGACATTGCGTCGCCAGTGTGCCTTGCACTGAAAGCGCCCAGCGACTCTGAAACTCGCATCTTGAGGTCACTTGGGTATACATTTCATTGTGTTCTTTTTAGGCTGCATGCTACCTTTGATGCTGAATCCCTGAACGGCTGGATGCTAACTTCATGATTAAAAGAAAAATAAGCGCTTTACTGATGACTGGCATGCTCAGCATCGGTCTGCTGCAGGCCGAGGAGCTGACGCTGGAACGGGTGCAGCTGCAGCTGGAGCATCCGGCCAATGGCAGTGTGATGAAACTGCCAGAGCAGCCTTATCTGCTGGTGTCGGGTTTTAACCAGTACCAACGCTGGCTTAGCCTGATTGACAGCGATGCCTACGAAGTGCAGCCTCTTGCGATTCCGCCATCGGCGCAATTTTTTACCAAAGCTCAACTGGCGGGTTATGAACGACCGCAACTGGTGTTTTGGGGGCTTGATGGTCTTTATCACATGCAGTTACCGAGTGGCCAATACCAGCAACTGCTGGAAGTAAGCTCGGTGCATCGGGTGCTCGACCCGGTGCGGCTGCGACAGCGCAATTTTACCCTGGAGTTGGGAAGCGAGCTGACGGACTTTTTTATTCCGGACTTTACCGAGTCGCACCTGCTGCGCCAGCAAGCCGATGGCAGCTTCCGCCATTACCGGTTGCAGCTGCCCAGTCGTATTCAAAGCTGGCAGAGCAGCCGGCTGGATTACCAACCACGTCGTCCCTTTGTGTTGGACAGCAATGGCAATGGTCGCAAGGATCTTTTGGTGGTGGATGACGGTCGTTTCTGGGCCTTTCTGCAAGCAGATGACGGCAGCTTCAGCGAACAGCCAACCGCATTGGATTGGCCAGTGCCCTTGTCGACAGAGCGAACTTTGGATCAGCGCAACGATGCCGGCCGCAGTTATCAGGGACAACAGCTGGACCGGCTTTTTGCAGTGCAGGATATGAATGGCGACGGCATCCCGGATCTGGTGATGGAGCGCGAGCTGATGGCCGATGCGCTGGAGCGCAACAACGAGTACCGCATTCATTATGGCCGCATGACGGAGCAAGGGCTGCAGTTCGATGCCGAGCCGGATACCCGGGTCAAAACCGACAATGTCCCGATAGATGTGGTGATAGGGGATTTTAATGGCAATGGCCGCCAGGATTTTTACATCCCCAGCACCAACATTGGTGTTGGCACCATCATTCGGGTGTTGCTGCGTGGCAATGCCAATCTTGACATCGATTTTTTCCTGATGGACGAGCATGGCCGTTATCCCAGCCGGGCCGATTTACGGCAACAAGCCCGGGTCGATGTCAGCATCAGCAATGTGCGCTTTGATTTGCCCTTGTTTCAACTGGCGGATTTAACTGGTACAGGGCGCAAGCACCTGCTGGTGGGGGAAAGTGGACGTTTGCGTTTGTATGCACCTGATAGCAGCCGGCTTTTTAGCCGCCGCAGCGAGCGGCTGGATCTCGAAGTACCGCGGGACAGCAGCCGGGTGCTGATTACCGATCTGACTGGCAATGGCAAGGACGATCTGGTGTTGCCTTTCGATGCGCAAGACAAAAGCGAACACCGCAATCAGCTGCATCTGGTTTTTAGCCGATGATTTTAAGGTTGGGCTCACAAGCTTGTTTTTATATTTGCTAACACTTTTTTGATGGGCTCCTGTCTGATGCAATGCTAGCCTTGGTGCTGCTTTTGTTGTCAGGCAAGGAGCTTTACAGTGCAACTTCATATCGAAGCAGTGACCAAGCAATACGCCACGGTGACTGCAGTCAATCAGGTCAGCTTTCAAATTGACAGTGGCGAAATCTTCGCCTTGCTGGGGCCCAACGGCGCCGGAAAATCCTCGATTATTCGGATGCTGGTCGGCATGACCAAACCAGACAGTGGTGAGATCCGCATCCATTGGCAGGACAAAACCTTCAACGAGGTGCCGCGTCGGCTGCTGGGGTATTTGCCGGAAGACCGGGGCTTGTACGGCGATAAATCCATCGAGAAAAACCTGCTGTTTCTGGCGCAATTGCATGGCATGAGTAAGGCGGATGCTCTGCAAGAAATGGAGCACTGGCTGCAAGTGTTTGAGCTCAGCGAGCGCCGACACGAAGACTTAAAGCAGCTGTCTAAGGGCAACCAGCAAAAAGTACAGCTGATTGCCGCGGTGCTGCACAAGCCGGCTTTGGTGATTTTGGATGAACCTTTCTCCGGGCTGGACCCCATCAATCAGGAAAAAGTGGTTGAGTTTTTAAAGCAGCTTAAGCAAAACGGCATGACGGTGCTGCTGAGTGCGCATCAGATGGCAATGGTCGAGAAGCTGGCCGATCGCATGGTGCTGATGGCCAAAGGCGAGGTGGTGTTGGCGGGAAGTCTGGCCGACATTCGCCAGCAAGCAAAACCAGAGCAGCAGATCTTGCTACGCAGCGAAACGCCCTTGCCGATAGAGTGGTTGCAGGCCCTGCCTGAAGTGAGCAGTCTGGAGCAGCAGGCTCCTGGGCAGGCGTTGATTCGGTTAAAGGCTGAGGCGCAGGTTGCGCCGGTGCTGCGGCAATTGCTGGAGCGGATAGAGCCGGAACAAATCGCCATGCAAACGCCGGATCTGCATCAGTTGTACTTGCAGGCGATGGCCAAACATCAAAGCCGGGTGAAGTTGGAGGTGGTGGCATGATTTCCCGTCAGAGTCTGATCGTCGCGCGCTGGGAGTTTTTGCGGTTTTTTAAATGGAAGCAGCAGCTGATTTCCTATCTGATTATGATTGCCGTGATGGGGGGCGTTTTTGCCTGGGTTTATCTAACCGATGAAAGTCGCTCGGTCTACCGGGTTGCGGTACCGGCTGAACTTCGCATTCAAAATACCGACCAGTTCGAGTTTCAACGACCCAGCATTGAGCTGTCGCAACAGCTGCAGCAACTGCGGGAGCAGCAAACCTGGCATGCTGTGCTGACCTCCGATGGCGAGGACTGGGTGCTGCACACTCAATCTTCCAGCAAATGGTTGGCGCAGCTGGAGCTCGAGTTGCAAGGGTTTTTCCGCCAGCAAAAAGCCATCGCTTTCGGGCTTGATGCGCAGCAACTGGCCGAGCTGGAGCACCCAGTGACCTTGCAGCGGCAGTTCCTGGCCGAAGATTTTAAGGGGGAAGATACTCCGGAGAAAATGATTGCTTTTGCCGTGCTGATTTTGCTGCTGATTGGCTTGAGCACCGCCTTTGGCCAGATTTTGATGAGCATAACCGGCGAAAAGCAACAGCGGGTCACCGAGCAGTTGTACGCCATTTTAACGCCGCAGCAATGGATGGACGGCAAGGTGTTGGGGCACAGCTTCAGTGCTTTAAAAGCCATGCTCACCACCTCTTTAATTATGCTGGTGTTTTATCTGGTGGTGTCTTTATTTGCCGGCGAAGGGCTGGATCTCAGCTGGTTGAATGGCTGGGTAATCCTCTGGCTGATCCCTTTTGCGCTGGCAGGTTTGTTGCTTTGTGCTTGTTTTATGGGGGCTATTGCTGCCTCGATTGACGATCCCAACACCAGTGGTAAAGGTGCGGTGATGATGGTGACCTGGCTACCCTTGTTATTGACCTGGCTGGTGATCGACAGCCCGACAGGTTGGGCCATGACCTTGCTAAGCTGGTTGCCACTGACCTCCTTTGTCGCCATGCCGGTTAAGATGTCGATGGTGGAAGTGCCCTGGTGGCAGCTAAGCTTGTCGCTGGCCTTGTTGCTGGCGACTCTGTACTGGATGCGCCAGCTGGGGGGCCGTATTTTTCTGCGTGGCATGCAGATGTATGGCAAAGAGCCAAGCTGGGGCGAGATCATGCGCTGGTCGCTGAGTCGTAAGGTCGACTAAGCTTTTTTTTGCAAGAGAGCCCGCAGCAGCGGGCTCTTTCGTCAACACGCCCTAACGTTTAAAACTCGTATTTATGGGCGCTAAACAGCGTCTGCACATCCAGCCAGATATCGCCGGGCTCGCCATCGCCAACCCATTGATCGTTGATTTGCACCACAGGAGCGACTTCTTTGCTGGAACTGGTTAACCAGACTTCATCGGCGGCCAGTACTTCAGCCCTGCTGATGGCGCGCTCTTCCACCGGGTAGCTGCTGTATTTTCGCAAAATCGCCAGCAGAATCAGCCGGGTAATACCAGGCAGCAGCTCGGTACTCAGCGGTGGGGTCGCAATGACGCCGTCTTTGACCACAAACACATTGCAGGAAGCGGCTTCAGTCAGATTGCCTTCACGGTTAAATAACACGGTTTCCTGCGCGCCCTGAGCGTAGCCTTGCTGGTAGTGCAGCACATTGCCAAGCAAAGAGGTCGACTTGATGTGGCAGCGCTGCCAGCGCAAGTCGTCGGCGGTCACCACCCGGTAGCGCGGTGCTTTGGCTTTGTCGGCGATAGGAGCCGGTGGAATTTCAAACACAAAGGCAAACACCGTAGGCTTTATATTGGCCGGAAAGGCGTGACCGCGCTTGCTGTCAGCACCGCGGCTTACCTGCAGATACACAGCGAGGTTTTCGCCCATACTCTGGTTTTTCGCCAGCAAACCCGTCAACAGCTGCTGCCAGTCGGCCAAGCTCAGGCCTGCGTCAATGCTCAGCTGCTCCAGGCCACTCAGCATCCGCTGCAGATGGGGAGTCAGGCCGACAAAGCGTCCCTGGTAGGACGGCACCACTTCGTAGATGCCATCGCCAAATAAAAAACCACGGTCCATCGGTGAGATGCGGGCCTCTGCAGCCGGCAGATAGTCGCCATTTAAAAACACAATACTCATAGTTACACTCAGCTAAAGCCACAAAGGGCACGTAAAGAGGTTAGAACAGCCATGCCTTCGCTGGCATCCAAACTGTCTTCGGTTAAGGTATTCAGGCGGCTGACACCATCGACACTGCCGCGGTCGGATAAATACTGCAAAATTCGTAGCGGTTGTATTTGCGCCAGTAGATCCTGCTCGCGCCAGACGCTAAGCAGCGCAATCAAGCCATAAGCGCCCCAGTTGGACACATCGGCCAGCAAGAGTTCATCGCATTCGGTGGCTGCCGGAATAATAGTGAGCGCCTGGACCGCTGTGTTGATATTGCCCATGCCGATCTCATTGCCGCCATCGCCAATGGCCAGCGTCGGGCAGGCGGCCAGATTTAAAAAGTCATCGAAGCTGGCGCAGCGGCCACTGATGTCTTCGCCTCGCATATTGTAATAGTTGCCATCCTGAGCACGCCCAGGCCGCTCAATTGAGATCACTGCCTGTGGCTGATAATGTCGCAGGGCTTCGGCCGCCAGTGCCGCCACATCTTGCTGGCAGTTGATGGGCAGTGGATGGCAATGGTAATCGGTTTTGAGCACCGAATAGAGTGGATCGCCACACACCAGCACAGGTCGGGCGCCCAGTTGCTGCAGGCAATCGTACAAAGCAATAGCGCCAACAGGGCCATCGGTTTCAAAGGTATCGGCCACCGGAAAGCCGGTGCCAATAAAAACCACCCCTTGGCACTGGTTCAGGATACGAGCCGCGCGCAGGTAATAGCCAGGGCGTAGTGCCTGTTGCAGCTGCTGCATACCACGTAAGTTACGCGCGACCAGCAAATCTTCAATCTGACGACTGAGTGGCAGCAATGACTTCATCAAAGCACCTCCAGTTGGCTGTGTTGTTGCCAAAAGCGTTGTTCCTGCAAATGCAGCGTGTTGTGTGCTTGCTCGATGCTAATGGCGGCGAAATTCAGCTCAAAGCCTGCCGGTCGCTGGGCCAGTTGCCAGCAATCAAGCGACAACACCGAGCCAAGCTTGGGGTAGCCACCCAGGGTTTGCCGATCGCACAGCAGTACGATGGGCTGGCCATCCGGAGGCACCTGCACAGCACCATAGCAGATGCCTTCTGACAGCAGGCTGCTGCGCTGGCAGTGCAGTGGCGGGCCCTGCAGTCGGTAGCCCATTCGATCGGACTTGGGCGATATCTGGTAGGGGTGTTGATAAAAGCGTTGCCGCTCTGCGACCGAAAAATCCTCGCACTGATAGCCTTCAATCAGACGCAATGTCAGTGGGCTCTGATAATCCGGCCAAAACCGCTCGGGCAGGGCAAAGAGCGGCTGTGCAGTCATGGCTGCCGTTTGCTTCGTTACCGGAAGCAATTGCCCGGCTGTGAGCTTGCCGCCATCCAGCCCGCCAATGCCTTCGCGCAGTACGGTAGCGCTGCTGCCAAACTGTTGCTGCACAGAAAAGCCGCCAGCGACTGCCAGGTAAGCTCGTACGCCAGACGTTGCCATCCCCAGCTCAATGCGATCGCCTGCTTTGATGGCATGGCCTTGCCATAAAGCTTTTGGCTTGCCGTTGATGCTAAGCGGCACAGCCGCACCGCAAACGGCAATTGCAGTATCTTGCTCAGTGCTCAGTTGCAGGCCGCCGAGGGTGATTTCCAGAGCGCAGCTACCTGCTGCATTGCCAAGCAAAGCATTGGCCCAGCGAAAAGCATGGCCATCGGCCGGGCCTGCCGTAGTCAGGCCGAGTCGGCTTTGACCAAAACGCCCCTGATCCTGCAAGGTGCAAAGCAGGCCGGCTTGCTCAATACGAAAACCGCTCATAATACGCCTCCCAGGCGCAAAAACTCGGCTTTATCGATGGCGGTAAAGCGCACCTGATCGCCCACAGCCACCGGCATGCTGGGCGTTTTGGCCGGATCAAACAGCTGCAGCGGGCACAGGCCCAGCAAATTCCAGCCACCCGGCGATTCGGCCGGATAGACCGCCGTCTGGCGATCGGCAATCGCCACCGCCCCTTTGGGCACTTTGGCGCGGGGGCTGTCAAGCCTCGGGGTGGCCAGGCGTTCATCCACCTCGCCCATGTAAGCAAAACCAGGGGCAAAACCTACGGCATACACCCGGTACAGCGGCGCCTGATGCAGTTCAATCACTTGTTCGATGCTCAGTTGATGCAGCTTCGCCAGCCGGGTGAGATCCGGGCCGCTTTCCTCACTGTAATACACCGGCAGCTCGACCAGTTTGCCGGCCTGCTGACTTTCACCGCTTTGCGCTGCCAGGGCTTGTCGGATCCGGGCTTTGACCAAAAAATGATCCGTTTGCAGCGGGTTGTAGCTGACCAGGATGGAGGCATAGGATGGCGTGACATCCAGCAACACATCGGCCAATGCCTGTTCTATTTGCTGGCAGGCAGCAAGCACCCACTGATTGACCTCGGCCGACATCTGCTGCGGCGGGTAGAGGATCAGGCTGTTTTCACCGGCAATCTGAATGCTGTAATCAAGCATAAAAGCTAGCCTTGCAACAACTGACGAATATGCTTCACTTCAGCAATGGCGGCTTCGTTATCGCCGTGCACACAGAGTGTATCGGCTTGAAGCGCAAGGCGCTTGCCACTGTCGGTGATCACCACGCCTTCATCGACCAGCAACTGCACCTGCGTCATCACCTCGGTTTGATTCAGTACCGCACCTGGCTTGCTGCGCGGCATCAACAGGCCAGCGTCGGTATAGCGCCGGTCGGCAAAGGCTTCAAACAGCAAGGAAATGCCCAAGGCATCGGCTTCAGCCTGATGTTTTGCTTGTTCGGCGGTAGCCAGCAGCATCAATGCCAGCGGTTTGTGGTAGCTTTTAATGGCGGTAAACACGGTTTCCAGAATGGCAGGGTGGTGCATCATATCGTTGTAGAGGGCACCATGGGGTTTGACGTAGCTCAGCTCAAGCCCATGAATTTGCGCCATGCCATCCAGTGCAGCGATTTGATAATGCAGCAGATTCACCAGCTCTTCGGCTGAGCAGTTCATTGAGCGGCGGCCAAAGCCTTGTCGATCCGGGTAACTGGGATGAGCGCCGACTTCAACTCGGTAGTGCTTGGCCAATGCTAAAGTACGCTGCATCACGTCGGCATCACCGGCATGAAAACCACAGGCAATGTTGGCCATATCGATGTAAGGCATCACGCTGCTGTCCATGCCCATGGTCCAGCTGCCGTAACTTTCGCCCAGATCGCAGTTTAATTTCATGCATCCTCCGGCTAAAACAGCGCCAATTTTGAATTTGGAATATCGGTCACCAGCATGCAGCCCGGGCTGTGGGTCATGCAAAATTCTGGCTTAGCTTCGGCAATGGCCAGTTGCGGTGTGACGCCGCAGGCCCAGAACACCGGTACTTCGCCTGAATTAATGCTAACGGCATCGCCAAAATCCGGTTGGGTGAGATCGGCAATGCCAATGGCGGCTGGATCGCCAAAATGGACCGGTGCACCATGCACCTGCGGAAAGCGGCTGCAAATTTGAATGGCGCGAATGGCATCGGCTGGTTTCATCGGCCGCATACTGACCACCATGGGACCACTGAATTTACCGGCGCTTTGGCAGCGGATACTGGTGCGGTACATCGGCACATTGACCCCTTCGCTGATGTTACGAATTTCCAGCCCATCGGCCAGCAGGGCTTCTTCAAAGGAGAAGGAGCAGCCTAGTAAGAAGGTGACCAGGTCATCGCGCCAGAGCTCGCGGATGTCCGGCAACTCTGCTACCAGTTCGCCGTGGCGAAACAGCCGGTAGCTGGGTAAGTCGCTGCGAATATCCAGGTCTGTGGCAGCGGCTGCAATGCCGGTATCACCAGGCTGGGCTGAGATCGCGATCAGTGGGCAGGGTTTGGGGTTGCGCTGGCAAAACAGCAGAAAATCGGCAGCATCGGCTTTGGGCAGGATCACCAGGTTGGCCTGCACAAAGCCAGCGGCCAGACCTGAGGTGGTACCGTTAAATTGCTGCTCCCGGCAGGCAAGACGCACATCGAGTGGCGTACTGGTTTTGGTTAGCATGGCTGTCCTCTGCTGGTTGCCACCTCTTAGGATGGGCACTGCCTGGTTTTCATCCAGAAACAGGCTCCTGCCCTTATTCTGGAACGACAAATGAAAATTGCGATTTCCATCCTTAGGTTCGCGAAACGGTACATCCCTATACCCGCTTTCCATTTGTCTCACATTTTCAATGCGTTACTACGCAGTGAAAATGGCAGCGCATCCCTGCGCTGCGCCAGTGCCCGCCTTTCTGGACGGGCACTACCTATCTCATACCGCATTAGCATAGCATTAAGCCAGCAGCAGGCCGACCCCCAAAAGGGCAGCCAGGGTCCAGCTTAAGCTCCCTTTGGGGATTTTATCACCCAGACCTTTACTTAGCAGCAACGACAGCACAATGCTGGTGGCCAGCAGCGTTTGTGCAATGGCCGCTTTGGTCAATTGGAAGGCCAGCATTTGCAGCAGCATCGCAAGGGTGGTTCCCAGCACCGCGGCAAGCAACAACAGCATCCAGGTGCGCCAGTTTGAAGCTGGTCTGGGTAGAGGGCGCTGCCGCCATAGCAGCATCAGCGGCACGATAAGCAGCATGCCGCCGACAAAGCGCCAATTGCTGGCTTGCAACACCGAGACATCACTGTGCAGAAAAATATCCCGGCTTATCACTGCGCCAACGGCCTGACAGAGCGCAGCAAGCGCTGCGAAGCTTAGGCCTGACCAAGAGGGCGATTGTTGATGTTCTTTGCCGGCATGCAGTACCCGCTCCAAAGCCAGGAAAATCAGCGCCATCCCCAGCCAGTGTTGCCACAGCAACCATTCACTCAGCCAGACAATGGCAAGGCAAGCCGTCAGGAGTGGAGCCAGCGTATCGGCCACCAGCAGGCATTGGCGATCGCCCAGGCGCCCTAAAGCGAGAAAGAAAAACGTATCGCCGAGGCCGATGCCGATGGCGCCGCTCAGCAGCAATAAGACTTGTTGCTGCGTACTGAGTTCGGTAGCTGGCAGTAAAAGCCCTAAAGGCAGCAACAGCAACAGGCTGATCAATCCTTTCCAGAAGTTCAGGCTCAGAGCGCTAAAACTGGCACCCAGGTTGCGGTAAAGTCGGGCAGCCACAACCCAGCAGCAGGCTGTCAGCAGGGCGGCAATTTCTCCGGTCATAATGGGGTTCGGTGGCTGAAAAAGGGCAGCTTAGAGACTGGGTTGCCGGAAAGCAAGCGCCAGTGTCGCTCTTAATCATCCAGCGCGGTTAGATCCACCCGGAACTGCTCTACCTCACCACTTTCAACCATATCAGCGATGACTTGTTGCAGCTTTGGCAGCAACTTCTGGTGAGGACTACGCTTGGATAAGGTGAGATTGACGGTTCTGTTTTCCCGGAAGTCAAATTCGTAACTGGCGCGTTTAAAGCGTTGATGGAAGCGGGGGTTGTGTTGAATCACATTAATGGAACTTTGTGCCGGCCCAATCATGGCATCGGCTTCCCCCAACAGCAACAAGGCAAAAGCATCATCCAAAGTCTCAGCATGGACCAATTGCAACGGATGCTTATCCAACCGCCTTAACAGCTCCTGGGTATAGACATAATCGCGTACCACGGCGATACGCTTTTCACTGAGCTGTTGCCAGCTAGTGATATCCCTGGTTTCAACCAGCAAATAGACTACCTCAGGCTTGGCTTCGTCGTAGGGGATAAAGTGCATGTAGCGGGCGCGCTCATCGCTGAAATTAAGGCTGGTCATTAAGTCGGTTTGCCCTAATTCCATTTGTCGCAAACAACGGGAGAAAGGAGTATTGGCACTGAAGCGTAAGCGAATGCCGGCGCGCTCGGCGATGGTGTGCATTAAATCGACGGTGGGTCCGAAAGGTTCACCATCGTCTGGGTAAAAATGCCAGTAAGGATGATCGTCCAGACACCACTCGAGCTCGGGTGGCTCTGAGGCATTAACCCAAGGGACCATGCTGAGTATAAACAACAACCAGCCGACTCGTTGCATCCGTTCTCCAGCATCCTGTTGGTGATTACGGTCAAGTCCCATCATACGCTTGTTAACATTTGCAATGCAAGCGCTTCCAAGCATGTTTCTGCTTCAATGGTTAGCTGAGGCGAATGACCGCTTTTGTTGCCATTGCTGCCAGAGGATGCGAAGGATCAAGGCAGCCAGCAGCAAAGCGGCGGCGAGCTCCAGCCAGTCTGGCAGGACCGAGTGCTGATGTTGCATGGCGCTTTGTACCGAAATATCAAAATAATCCAGTGCGGTATCGAGCAACCAACCGAAGAAGACCGACATCACTATCACGCCAAATAAGTAAGCGGCCAGCGCGCGCCTGCCCAGCTCTTTCAGTACCACACTGATGGTGGCAATGTTGGTGGCAGGGCCAGCCTGCATAAAGACCAGGGCAGCGCCGGGGGAGATACCCATCATCATCAAAGCCGCGGCTATGGGAGTGGAGGCGGTGGCGCAGACGTACATCGGCACTGAAATCAGTACCATCAACAGCATGGTCCAGATGCTGCTGCCGTATTTGGCCAGCGCATCCATCGGCACCAGGGTTTGCACCAAAGCAGCGAAGAATAAACCAATCATCAGCCACAGATAAAAATCGCTCAGCAGCTTGCCGGTGCTGTACTGCACCCCTTCTTTGGCCTGTTGCCACAGTTTTTGTCGCCGGGACAGCTGGGCTGCTGCTGTCTTTTTAGTTGCACAGCAAGCCGATTTTACTGGTGCTGGTTCTGGTGCTGGAGTGGCTGCGGTTTTGCTGGCGCAGCAGCTTTTTACCGCTGAGGGATCGGTCGCTTTTTGATCGTGCCCGGTGGCTTTGCCGACCAATAAACCTGAGGTGATGGCGCTTAGAATAGCAGCGACAGGCCGCACTATGGCCATCAGCGGCCCCAGCAGCACATAGGAGACGGAAATCGAGTCGACGCCGGTTTCCGGGGTGGCACTTAAAAAGGCCACAGTCGCTCCTTTGCCGGCACCGCCGCGGCGTAATTGCATCGCCGCCGGGATCACGCCACAGCTGCACAGCGGCAGTGGTGCGCCCAACAAAGCGCCTTTCACCACAGGTTTGACACCATCGCCTCCGAGCTGGCGTTGCAGCCAGTCCATTGGGATCCAGGCTTTCATAATGGCGGCGACCAGCAAGCCGACCAGCAGCCAGGGTGCAGACAGCACAAACAGCTGCCAGAAGTTGTCGATAAAACTTAGCATGACGCATCCTCCTGATGTGTTTCAGGTTGCGCCGGTTTGCCTTGCTCCAGCGCGGTTAAAATGGAGCACTCGGTGGCACTTAAAGCTCCGCCGCAACAGGCCTGATCCAGCTTCGCCAGTGCCTGATAAAATTGTTCCAGCTCAGCGATTTGCTGGCGAATGTCCTGCATTTTTAACTGCACCTTGTCTTTGACATCGGCGCACTGCCAGGCGGCTTTGTTGTCTTCAATCAGCAGCAGTTCACGGATTTGTTGCAGGCTAAAACCCACGCTTTTGGCACGTAGAATAAAGCCCAGCCGCTGACTATCGGCGTTACTGTACAAGCGATAACCGGCATCCGAGCGCGCGCTAGGGCTTAGTAATTGCTGTTTTTCGTAAAAGCGGATGGTATCGACACTGACACCGTATTGCTTGACCAGCTCACCAATTTTCATCGGGTGGCTCTCCTGAGCTTATAATTGGAAACCAACCAGAGTATAAACCCTTGAGCTTACTCCAGAGTCAAGTCTTGGCTGGGATTTTGACAAATTCACTGCAAAAGCGTAGATTAGGCACATCTTAAATCTGGTTACTGCACATGCTTAGCACCCTGGTACAACGGCAAAAAATCTGGGCCATCCCGATGATGGTCAGCCTTGCTTTGTCCTGGTGTTTGCTGTTTTGTGGCCAGTTGTTTGCAGCCAGCCATGACGCAGAGCTGCAAGCGGAAGTGCCTTCTTGCCATGGCACTGTTGTTGATAGAACTGTTGCTGAAGCCCAGGTGCATGAGCTCTTGTCAGATCACGATCTCTGCTCTGGCTGTGCGCTGGATGCGGTGCAAACAGCAACACCTGAGCTGCCTGCTGTGGTGTTGTGGTTGCAGGCTGTGGTTGAGCCGGTGCCGGCTGAGCTGCCTGCTGAGCAACACAGCCTGTATCTGGCGCAAGGCCCACCTTATCCCCGAACGACCCCACTTTATCTGGAAAAATCCTTACTGCTGATCTGAGTGCTGCTGATTATCTGAACCTTGGCTGCATGCTGTGGCATGTGGTTGCTTTGGCGTTTAATCTGGCAGGACTTTTTCTATGTTCACTTTCACAAAGCAGCGCTCAGCGCTTTTTATCTGGTTGTTGATCGTTTCTTATGGTGTTTTTGCAACACCGCATCAGCATGGCAGCCACGCTGATCATGCTCCGGCGCAATCGGCGGCCAAGCAGGATGATGACCCTCTGGCGTCGATGCGCAATCAGGCAACCACCATCTACACCTGTTCCATGCATCCGCATGTGCGCTCGGAAAATCCGAATGATCGCTGCCCGATTTGTGGCATGGCACTGATCCCGGTCGAGCAGGACGATGATCCCCTGCCAGAAGGGGATGACGCCGTGATCCGGCTAAGCCCCAGAGCCAATGCGTTGCTGCAACCGGAGCTAACCCCGGTTCGGCGGCAGCAGGCCACCGCCAGCCTGTCGCTGGTGGGGCAGTTGGCAGCCGATCAGAGCCAGCTAAAAACCATCAGCGCCTGGGCTTCCGGCCGGATTGAGCAGTTGTACCTGGACACCACAGCGGTGGATGTGCAGGCTGGCCAGCCGATGGTGGAGATTTTTAACCCGGATCTGATCGTGATCCAGCAAGAGCTGGTGCAGGCTAAGCAGCTTGCGGCGGCTCAGGGCAGTGCTCGTGCGGGTAGTCTGCCGGCCAGTTCCACACTGGACGCCGCCCGCCGGCGCTTGCGCTTACTGGGCGTGCCTGGCGAGCAAATCGAAGCCATCCTGCAAAGTGAAACCCTGCAGGATACCGTGACTATCAGTGCGCCGGTTTCAGGTCGAGTGATGGAAAAAATGGTCAATGCCGGGGCCTATGTCAGCACCGGCCAGCCGCTGTTTACCGTCCTTAACCTGGAAACACTTTGGCTGGAACTGGAAGCTTTTGAACATCAATTGCCGTTGATACAGCCTGGCCAGCGCATTGAGGTCGAACTGCTGGCCCTGCCAGGTGAAACGTTGGAGACAGAAGTGCTGCTGCTGGAGCCGGTGGTGGACGCCAGCCGGCGTACGGTTCGGGTGCGGGCCTTGCTGCAGAATCCCGATGGCCGCTTGAAACCGGGCATGCTGGCCCGGGCCCAGCTAAAAAGCACGCAGGATGATGTTCTGTTAATCCCAGTGTCGGCCGCTTTATTGACCGGCGAGCGAGCCCTGGTCTATGTAAAGCTAGACGATGAACGCCCGACTTACGCCGGTCGTGAGGTCCGTTTAGGCCGGCGCTTTGGCACCTATTACGAAGTGCTGTCCGGTTTGGATGAGCAGGTGCTGGTGGTCAGCAAAGGCGCGATGCGGCTTGATAGTGAACTGCAAATCCGCGGCTTGTCCAGCATGATGGCGGCAGCGGGTGAAGGTGGCGATCCCCATGCTCATCACCATGGCACTCATGCCGAGGAGCCGCGCACCGAAGATTCAACCGCCAGCTCCCGTAGCCGCCAGCTGGTCACTGATTTTCAGCTAAAAGCTGACGATGAACAGGCGCTGCTGCAGAGTTACCGCCAGCTGTATCAGGCACTCACTGACGATGACTTAGCCGGCTGGCAGCAAGGCGCTGCTGATTTTCACCGGGCTGTCGCTGCCATTCATTGGCCAGAGGCACTAGAAGCTGAGATTCAGGCGATGCAGCAGGGCAAAGGTCATAGCCATCATGTTGGCTCTTTAGAGCAGGCGCGCGAGCTGTACTACCCCCAGGTGCAGGCGCTACTAACACTGGCCGAGCAAGGCGTGCTGGCCGGCGGCTGGTACCGGGCCTATTGCCCGATGGCCCGAGGCGGCCGGGGCGCAGCCTGGTTGCAGCCTCAGGAGAACGTGCTCAACCCCTACTACGGCGCCATGATGCTGCGCTGTGGCGATGTTGAAACGAAGTTCCCAAGCCGTGAGGCCGCCCCATCCAATGAGCCATCGTCGGATACCAGCCAGCATCTTGCATTTTCGCTGACAGACGCACAGCAAGAAGCCGTGCTGCAGGCGTACCAAAGCCTGTACCAGGCACTGACGGACGATGACTTAGCCGGCTGGCAGCAGGGCGCTTCTGATTTTCACCGGGCTGTCGCCGCCATTGATTGGCCAGAGCAACTGGCGGCTGAGGTGCAGGCGATACAGCAGGGCAAAGGTCATAGCCATCATGTTGGCTCATTAGAGCAGGCGCGTGAGCTCTACTACCCTCAGGTACAGGCGCTACTAACACTGGCCGAGCAAGGCGTGCTGGCCGGCGGCTGGTACCGGGCCTATTGCCCGATGGCGCGAGGCGGCCGGGGCGCGGCCTGGTTGCAGCCTCAGGACCGTGTGCTTAACCCTTACTACGGCGCCATGATGCTGCGCTGTGGCGATATCCAGCAGCAGTTTGCCGGGGAGGGACAGCATGCACACTGATACGGACTCAGTTGGCCGCTCCCCTTGGTTTGATCGCTTGATGCAAAGCTGCCTGCAGCAAAAGTTGCTGGTGCTGCTGATGGCTGGTCTCTTGCTGGTGGCTGGTGTGGCCTTCGCGCCATTTGGCTGGAAAACCGGCATGCCCCTGGAACCGGTCGCGGTGGATGCGATTCCGAACCTGGGCGAGAACCAGCAAATCGTCTTTACCGATTGGCCAGGCCGCTCGCCGCAGGATGTAGAAGACCAAATCAGTTACCCACTAAGCGTGGCACTGATGGGTGTTCCCGGCGTGAAGGATGTGCGCTCCTTGTCGATGTTTGGTTTTTCCAGCATCGCAGTGATTTTTGACGACAGCGTTGAGTTTTACTGGTCGCGCACCCGCTTGCTGGAAAAGCTGGCCAGTCTGCCACCCGATGCCTTGCCGGATGGGGTGCAGCCCACGTTGGGGCCGGATGCAACCGCACTGGGGCAGGTGTTTCTCTACACCTTAGAAGGGCGGGATCCGGCGGGCAACACCACCGGAGGCTGGGATCTGGATGAACTGCGCAGCGTGCAGGATTGGTACCTGAGAACTGGCCTGCTGGCTGCCGAAGGCATCAGCGAAGTGGCTTCGATTGGCGGCTATCAGCGGGAATATCAGGTGGAGGTGGACCCCGATCTGCTGCGCATGCATCGGGTGACGCTGTCGCAAGTGACTTCGGCGGTGATGGCAGCCAATCTGGATGTCAGTGCAGGCAGCCGGGAGCTGAATGGGGTTGAGTACCTGATCCGGGGCGTCGGTTTTGTCAAACAGCTAAGCGATATCGAGCAGGCCGTGGTGCGGTTGGCACCGGACAACACCCCGATCCGGGTTGCCGATGTGGCCCGGGTGCAATTTGGCCCGGCTGAGCGGCGCGGGGCGCTGGATGTCAATGGCGCCGAGGCCGTCGGGGGTGTGGTCACGGTACGCGAGGGCTACAACCCGCGTCAGGCGATAACCAATGTCAAGCGTCGTCTTGACGAGGTACAGCGCGGCTTACCGGCCAAGGCGGTGGTTGACTGGCAGCAGGTGACTGCAGCTGAAGTCGATGCCTTTGCCCGCGACTGGCAGTTGCCTGCCTGGCAGGGGCGGGATCCGGCCGTGCAAGCCGACTGGCTGGGCTTTTTAAGGGCTCAGCCAGCCGATAGCTGGCCCAGCTGGTTGACCTTAAGTCAACTGACGGTGGTGCCTTTTTACGATCGCAGTGAACTGATTGATGAAACCTTGGGCACCTTGCAGGATGCGCTCAGCCAGCAATTGCTGGTGACGGTGGTTGTGGTGCTGGCCTTGCTGCTGCACTTTCGGGCGGCGTTGGCGGTGAGCCTGATGTTGCCGATGACGGTGCTGCTGAGCTTTATTGCCATGAAGTGGCTGGCGGTCGATGCCAACATTGTCGCGCTGGCGGGCATTGCCATTGCCATTGGTACCATTGTCGATATGGGCATTATTGTCAGTGAAAACCTGCTCAGGCAGCGGCAGCAGCAACCGGATTTAACCGCCATCGCTGCGGTCAGGCGGGCTGGGCACGAAGTCGGTCCGGCCATTTTAACGGCCATCAGCACCACGGTGATTAGCTTTTTACCGGTCTTTACCATGACAGGTGCCGAGGGCAAGTTGTTCGGGCCTTTGGCTTACACCAAAACCTTTGTGCTGTTATCGGCGGCGTTGCTTGCATTAACAGTGCTGCCGGTGTTGCTGGCCTTGTTGTTTCGCTGGCGCAAAGCCGATGCATGGCAGGCCTGGCAGCAGCACCTGCTCAGCAGTGCGCGCTGGTGGCTGCTGGCGGCTTTTGTACTGCTGGCCATCTGGTTTGGCTCGGGGCTGCTTTGGTTGGCCAGTCTGTTTTATGCTGCGGTGTTGCTCTGGTCCGGTTATCGGGCAAGTATCTGGAAAAAGTTGCAGCCGTTCCCGCTTTGTCAACGCATCGAGCGAAGGCTGCGCGCTTTTGGCCAGCGCTTTTCACTACCAGCAGCTCTGATATGGCGCCTTGGTCATGGCCTGCTGGTGATCCTGGTGCTGCTGGCGGCGGTCACTTTGCTCAGTCAGGTCTGGCTGCCACTCGGGCCATTGGCCGGTAGCCTGGCCAACTGGGGCTTTGTCACCCTGTTGCTGGCAGGGGTGCTGGGCTTTTTTATGCTGTTTTTGTGGGGCTACCCCTGGCTTTTGGCCACCTTTTTGCGGCTGAAATGGCTGTTCTTAGTCTTGCCTGTGCTGGTGGTAGGCTTTGGCCTGACGGTCTGGCTGGGCGCGCAGCAGACGCTGGGCTGGTTGCCAGGGCATTGGCAGCACAGCGAGCGTTGGGTAGAGCTGACGCATCGATACCCCGGTCTTGGCCGCGAGTTTATGCCAGCGCTGGATGAAGGGGCTTTTTTGCTGATGCCAAGCTTAATGCCGCATGCCTCCATTGGCGAAGCGCTGGCGGTGTTGCAGCAGCAAGATGCGGCCATTGCAGCCATCCCGGAAGTGCGCTCGGTGGTCGGCAAAATTGGCCGGGCCGAAACCGCCCTGGATCCGGCCCCCCTTGGCATGATTGAAACGGTGATCCAATACCACAGCGAGTTTAAAACCGATGCTGCGGGTAGGCGGCTGGCGTTTCGTTACGACAACCGGGTAGGCGACTTCGTGCGTGATAAGCAAGGCGAGCTGATTGAAGATCCGCGTGGCCGGCCCTACCGGCAATGGCGGGAGCATATAAAGTCGCCGGATGATATCTGGCAAGAGATCGTGCGGGCTGCCCAGCTGCCGGGCGTGACCTCAGCACCTAAGTTGCAGCCGATTGAAACCCGCTTGCTGATGCTGCAAACCGGCATGCGGGCGGCAATGGGGGTGAAATTATCGGCGCCGGATCTGGCAACACTGGATCAATTGGCAATCGAGCTGGAACAATTGCTGCGCCAGGCTCCCGGCGTACAAGCCGCTTCAGTCAGTGCCGAGCGCATTGTGGGTCAGCCTTATCTGGAGATCCACCCAGATCGCGCTGCCATAGCCCGCTATGGTGTCAGCATGCAGCAGGTGCAGCAGGCCATTGCGACGGCAATAGGCGGCATGGAGGTTGGCCGTACTGTGGAAGGGCGTGAACGCTATGGCATCACGGTGCGCTACCAGCGAGAGCGTCGCGACAGTCTGGAGCATCTGGCTGAGGTGCTGATTGATACCGCATCCGGCTATCCGGTGCCTTTAACCCAGCTGGCGGAGATTCGCTACCAGCGCGGCCCGCAGATGATCCGTTCGGAAAATACCTTTTTAACCGCTTATGTCACCTTTGGCAGCTTAAGCGGCTGGGCTGAAGTCGATGTGGTGGATGAAGTGGCTGCCTATCTGGATGCGGCTATTGAAAGCGGCGACTGGCAGCTACCGGCCGGTGCCAGTTACAGCTTTGCCGGCAGCTTCGAGCATCAGCAGCGAGCCAGCCAAACTTTGCAATGGGTGGTACCCTTATCGCTGGTGTTGATTTTTATGCTGCTGTATTTGCAGTTTAAGCGGGTCAGCACCGCGCTGATGATTTTCAGCAGCATTGCCGTGGCCTGGTCGGGCGGTTTTATCATGCTGGATTTGTTTGCCCAGCCCTGGTTCTTAAACATCGACTGGTTCGATACCAATCTGCGGTCTTTGTTTCAGCTGCAAAGCTATCATCTGAGCATTGCGGTCTGGGTTGGCTTTCTGGCGTTGTTTGGCATCGCGGTTGATGATGGGGTGGTGATGGCCACGTACCTGAAGCAGCAGTTTAGTGCGGCTAAACCGCAAAGTCGCAGTGAGGTGCGGGCTTTAGTCATGCAGGCCGCGTTAAAGCGGATCCGTCCCTGCCTGATGACTTCGGCTACCACGATGTTAGCCCTGTTGCCGGTCCTCACCGCTACAGGTCGTGGCGCCGATCTGATGATCCCGATGGCGATCCCGACACTGGGAGGCATGTTCTTTGTGCTGCTAAGTGTCTTTATGGTACCGGTGCTGTATGCGATGGTCGAGGAGCGGCGGCTGGCTCAATCCAGCTAAGCTCTCTAGCTGTGCTCCTCTTGGCTGAGTCCCTGTAGCTGAGCAAGTAAAACTTTGTCACAGCCAATAAAAAAGGCAGCTGCGATGCAGTTGCCTTTTTGGTTAAGCGGTCCGTGGATTCAGAGTGACTCTGAGATCTGCGGCACTGCCTTAACGATTAGATCACAGTGATGTTGGAAGCCTGTGGACCTTTCTGGCCAGCAGTGACGCTGAACTGAACTTGTTGACCTTCAGCCAGGGTTTTAAAACCTGAGCTTTGGATTTCGCTGAAATGAGCGAAAACGTCTGGGCCAGAAGCTTGTTCGATGAAACCGAAGCCTTTCGCTTCGTTAAACCATTTGACGGTGCCGGTAGTTGTATTAGACATGGTATGTACCTGTATTAATTAATAAATAAGATGCCTGATGTCAGGCGATTGTGCTGTGAGAGATGTTTTAACTTATGAATACAGGAAGAGTTACTAAAACGGCAATAACATTCGAGGTTTTGCATAAATAACGAACAAACTAATCAAGCACGGCCAGTGTATAGGTTTTCTCGATACTGTCAAACTTTATTTCTATAAGTTATAAAAACAATGCTTTTTATTTCTCTGCTGTCTACTGCTCCGACCAAACTGCATACTCATTGCCACTTGGATCGGTAAAGTGAAAACGCCGCCCGCCCGGAAAGCTAAAAATTTCTTGCAGTATTTGGCCACCTGCCGCTTTCACATCGGTTAAGGTTTGCTCCAGCTCAGAGCTATACAGTACCACCAGGGCGCTGCCATGTTGAGTTAGCGCTACATGTTCACTTTGGTAGTAACCACCGTCGATGCCTGCATCGGTAATGGCCATATACTCCGGGCCATAATCGACAAACCCCCAGCCAAATACCTTGCTAAAGAATGCTTTGGTCGCCGCCATATCCCGGCAGGGCAGTTCGATGTAATTGATTTTCCCATTAAACTTCATTTGTATTTCCTTTGTATGCAGTCATTACGGTTTTGCTGTGGAATGGTACTTTGCTTGCTACTCAGCATGGCAGTCGAGCAGTGCTTTATCAACCTTGAGCTTATCTCTGGACGGCTAATTTCTTTAATAAACTGATTTCAAATGATTTAATTATGGCACGCTCTATGCTTTATCTCTGTAAAGCACAATTTTTTGACAGAGGGTATCGCCATGCAAATCAAAGGTCCGGGAGTGTCGCTGTACAATCAGATGCAAGCCATGGCACAGCAGGCCCAGGGGCCGCAATCCGCGCAACGGGTGCAACGGCCGGAGCCCTTTGGTCCGGCCTCGGTGAATCAGAGCCAGAGCGATTTTGGTGTCATGCTAAAAGGGGCTCTGGATACAGTGAATGGCTTGCAAATGAATGCCCGTGGCCTTGCCAGTGATGTTGAAAATGGCGTGGAAGGCGTCACCATTGCGCAGGCCATGATTGCGGCCTCTAAATCGTCCATTGCTTTTGATGCCACCGTTCAGGTGCGTAATAAAGTGGTGGAAGCCTACAAAGAAATTATGACCATGCCGGTGTAAGTGCTAAGGGGTAAGCTGTGGCAGAGAATCAATCCACTGAACTGGCGTTAAGCGGCGACGACTTTAACTCTGGTGAGCAACAGGAGCAAAAGTCCGGCTTTTTAAGCAATTTGGGCGGACCCGATCTGTTGCGTCAGATCACCATGATCATTGCGCTGACCATCTGTCTGGCCATTGCTCTGCTGATTATTTTATGGGCTCGTCAGCCTGAAATGCGCCCGTTGGGTACCTTTGCCACCGAAGAGCTGATTCAAACGCTGGATCATTTGGACAGTCAGCGGGTGAAATACCGGCTGGATGGCAATGTAATTTATGTGCCTGAAGATCAATTCCAAAACATTCGTTTAGGCATGACCCGGGCTGGGCTGGCGCAAGAGCCTTCTTCTGGCACCGACATCTTAATGCAGGACAGCGGCTTTGGTGTTAGCCAGCGGCTGGAGTCCGAGCGCTTGAAGCACAGCCGTGAGCAACAATTGGCCCGCACCATCGAAGAATTGCAAAGTGTGGCCAGAGCACGGGTGTTGCTGGCAATCCCCCCTGAGAATGTCTTTGCCCGCCGCGAACGTCAGCCGTCGGCGACAGTGCTGCTTACCGCCCGTGGTGGTCGGGTGATCCGGGACAGTGAAGTCGATGCCATTGTCGATATCGTTGCATCCGCAGTACAGAATTTGGAGCCATCCCGGGTAACAGTCACCGATCAGAATGGACGTTTGCTGAACAGTGGCTCACAAGACATGGCTTCTGCCCGCAAACGGCGCGAGTACGAAATGGAGCGGACACGGGAAGATGAATACCGTCAACGCATTGACAGTATTTTGATGCCGGTGCTGGGCGTTGGCAACTACACGGCCCAGGTCGATGTGGTGATGGACTTTACCACTTTAGAGCAAACACAGCAGCGTTTTAACCCGGACTTACCGGCCATCCGCAGTGAAATGAGCATTGAAGAAAGCAGTGTAGGTGGACTAAGTGGGGGGATTCCCGGCGCTTTATCCAACCAGCCACCGATGCCATCCGCTATTCCGGAAGAAGCAACCGGCGGCGGAGCTACGCCGGTAGTACCCGGACGCAATCACCGCGAGACAACCCGTAACTTCGAACTGGATACCACCATCAGCCACAGCTCTCAGCAGTCGGGTGTGGTACGCCGGGTCAGCGTCTCTGTCGCAGTGGATTACAAGCTGGCGCCGAATGAGCAGGGCGACATGACGCCACAGCCGCGTACTCAGGCGGAACTGACCAATATACGCCGGCTGCTGCAAGGCAGCATCGGGTACGATGTGCAGCGTGGTGATACCATTGAAGTGGTGACGGTCCCCTTTACCCGGATGGAAGTAGAGGCTGAGCCAACCGTCTTCTTTTATCAGGAAGAGTGGTTCATCCGGCTGATGCGTTTGGCAATTGCCGGTTTGATCATCATTGTACTGATCCTGTCGGTGGTACGCCCCATGCTGAAGAAACTGATCTATCCTGAAGATACCAGCGATGCCTATGACGAAGATGCACTGGGAACAGGGTTGGATTTGGGAGACGACACCATTGATATGTTGAAGTCCAACTTTGATGAAACTGCCGTCGGTTTTGCCGAGGATGGTACCTTGATGCTGCCGGACTTGCATGGTGATGAAGATTTGTTAAAAGCAGTGCGGGCTTTGGTAGCCAACGAGCCTGAATTGTCGGCCCTGGTGGTCAGAAACTGGTTGGAAGAAGATGACTGAGAATATTGAAAAGCCCAGCTTTGATGTTGGAAAGCTTGATGGCGTAGAAAAAGCAGCGATTCTATTGCTGAGTCTGTCGGAAGAAGATGCCGCCCAGATCCTGAAGCACCTGGAGCCCAAGCAGGTGCAAAAGGTGGGCTCTGCCATGGCTCAGATGACCGACCTGAATCAGGCAAAAATCTCAGCTGTGCACCGTTTGTTCATTGAACAAATTCAAAACTTCAGCACCATTGGTTTCCAAAGTGAAGAATTTATCAAGCGGGCACTGACGGCGGCGCTGGGCGAAGAAAAAGCAGCCAACCTGATTGACCAGATTGTACTGGGTGGCAGTGCCAAAGGCCTGGATTCATTGAAATGGATGGATTCCAAGCAAGTGGCCAATATTATCCGTAACGAACACCCGCAGATCCAGACCATTGTCTTGTCGTACCTAGCACCGGAGCAGTCGGCAGAAATTCTGTCGCAGTTCTCGGAAAAAGTACGGCTGGATTTAACCATGCGCATCGCCAACCTCGAAGAAGTGCAGCCTGCTGCACTGCAGGAGTTGAACGAAATTATGGAGAAACAGTTTGCAGGGCAGGCCGGTGCTCAGACTGCGAAAATGGGCGGCTTGAAAGCAGCGGCCGATATTTTGAACTACCTGGATACCAACATCGAAGGCCAGCTGCTTGACTCTATTCGGGAAAATGACGAAGAAATGGCGCAGCAAATCCAGGATCTGATGTTTGTGTTTGAAAACCTGATTGACGTTGAAGACCGCGGCATTCAAACCCTGCTGCGTGAAGTTGAACAAGATATTCTGATGAAAGCCTTAAAAGGTGCGGATGATGCACTGAAAGAGAAAATATTCAGCAATATGTCGAAGCGGGCAGCCGAGCTGTTGCGTGATGATTTAGAGGCCATGGGACCGGTTCGGGTCAGCGATGTCGAAGCGGCGCAAAAAGAAATTCTGGCCACAGCGCGGCGACTGGCCGATGCCGGTGAAATCATGCTTGGTGGTGGTGGTGGTGATGACTTCTTGTAAGAAGGGTGCCAAATGAGTGCGGATCAATTTCGCTACAAACGGCCTTTCTCGCCCGATGCAGAAACGCTGGAACAATTGAAAGAGTGGGATACACCCGATCTCAGCGATCGGATACGAAAGTACAAAAGCACCAATGCGTTCAATAAAACCTTACCAGATCCCAAGCAACCGGAGCCAGCGGAAGACGAGACTTCAGATGAAGAGCTAAGCCTGCAGCCGCTAACTGCCGAGCAAATGGAAACCTTGCGCCAGCAGGCGTACGAGGCAGGTTTTGCCGAAGGCAAAGAAGAAGGTTTTGCCAAAGGCTATGAAGAGGGCCGACAGCAAGGTCAGGAAGATGGCACCAAGCAGGGCTTGGCTGAAGGGAAAAAGCTTGGGTTGGAGCAAGGCAAGCAGCAAAGTGAACAGCAGTTTCAGGCACTGGAACACTTGTTGGATCAATTGCATCAACCGCTGCAGCAACTGGATAACGAGGTTGAGCAAGCCTTGCTGGCGTTAACCCTGGCCATGGCCAAAGCGGTGGTGCAAACCGAGGTAACCATCAATCCTCAGGTGATTTTGCAAGCTTTGCAACAGGCGGTCGATGCGCTGCCGTTGCGTCATGGTCAGGTGAAAATTCGGCTGCATCCGGACGATCTTGCCATCATCGAGCAACAGTATGCTGCCGAGCAGCTGGCGGAGCGGGGCTGGCAATTGCAGGCGGAGCCCACCTTAAGCCGTGGCGGCTGCCGGCTGGTGACTGAGCAGTCCAGTGTTGACCGAACCACGGAGCAGCGGGTGCAAACCGCTTTGGCGCACTTTCTTGCCTTGGAGACCGAGCCCCCAGAATCGGCAGCTGCTGAGGTTGTTGAATCATCGCCCGCGCCAGATGACGAGGAGGCGTCTTTGGCCTCCGATGACGATGCCTCGTCAAAGGGAGAGACTGAGTCAGCTCCGGCAAATGCAGGCAAGGAGTCGTCATCATGACCGCAACCTTGGCCAAGCGACTGCAACAACAACAGCAGTTTATCCGTCATTCCCGCCCTGCAGTATCGGGCCAGTTGGTGCGGGTGGTGGGTCTGACATTGGAAGCCACCGGTTGCAGTGCCGGTATTGGTCAAAGCTGTGCCGTTGAAACGGCCGATGGGGAATTGTTGGCGGAAGTGGTAGGTTTTGCCGCCGATCGTATTTTTTTAATGCCAAAAGATGATATTTCTGGCGTCGTGCCGGGGGCTAGAGTCACCCCGGTATTGCATGAGCAAGGGGTGCCGCTGTGCATGGCATTGCTGGGTCGGGTGGTTGATGGGGCGGGAAAACCTCTGGATGGGAAAGGCCCTATCGTTGCGTCAACCTTTGCCAGCCCGCGCAAAGCACCGATTAACCCTTTGCAGCGTCAACCGATTCGAATGCCGTTGGATGTGGGCGTTCGCGCCATTAACGCTGCTCTGACGGTGGGCAAAGGTCAGCGGATGGGGCTCTTTGCTGGCAGCGGTGTCGGTAAAAGTGTGCTGCTAGGCATGATGACGCGTGGCACCAGTGCGGATGTCATCGTGGTTGGCCTGGTAGGTGAGCGTGGCCGCGAAGTGAAAGAGTTTATTGACGATATTCTGGGCGAGGAAGGTCGGCAGCGCGCCGTTGTGGTGGCATCGCCGGCGGATGTCTCACCAGTGATGCGGTTAAAAGGTTGCGAGACCGCCGTGCAAATTGCCGAGTATTTTCGTGATCAAGGGCTGGATGTGTTGCTGTTGGTCGACTCCATCACCCGTTACGCCCAGGCGCAGCGTGAAATCGCATTGGCCGTTGGTGAGCCGCCAGCAACCAAAGGTTATCCGCCGTCAGTCTTTGCAAAGTTGCCTGCCTTGGTCGAGCGGGCTGGCAATGGAGCCGCCGGTAAAGGTTCCATTACGGGCTTTTATACGGTGTTGTCCGAAGGGGATGACTTGCAGGATCCCATTGCCGATGCTTCGCGGGCTATTTTGGACGGTCATATCGTGCTTTCCCGCCAGCTGGCAGACAGTGGGCATTTTCCGGCCATTGATATTGAGCAATCCATCAGCCGGGTGATGCCAGCGGTCACCAGCATGGAGCATCAACTGATGGCGCGGCAGTTAAAGCAGCTCTATGCCAGTTACCGGCAAAGCAAGGATCTGATTGCCATCGGGGCTTATGTCAAAGGCAGCGATCCGCTACTGGACAAAGCGGTAGCGCTGATGCCGGCCATCCAACGCTTCTTGCAACAAGGCATGAAAGATGTGGTGCCTTACGACGAAAGTTTGCATGCCTTGACGCAACTTTTGCCGTTGCCTGCTCAGGCACAGACACAGAGCCCGGGGTAATGCATCATGGCGAATAAACAGCTGGAATTATTGGTAAAAGTACAGCTGGAGCGCGAAGAAAAGCTGCAAGCCAACTTTGTACAGGCGCTGCAATACAGTCGTCAGGCCGAGCAAAAATACCAGGGGCTGGCGGATTACCGCACCGAGTACATTCAGCAAAGCCAGCAGCAAGGCAGTTCCGGCCTGCAGAGTCGTCAGTACAATCAGTTTGTTAACTTTATTGCCAAGCTGGATCAGGCGTTGGAGCAACAAGCCAGGCAGGTTTCTCAGGCACAGGCGGTGATGGAACAGCGCCGGCAGCAATGGTTGGCAATGCAAAAGAAGCGCAAGGCGATGGAGTACCTGTTGGAGCAGCAGCGACAACAGGCTTTGACCAAAGCCGCCCGAGCTGAACAACAGATGCAGGATGAAGTCGCCATGCAGCAATTTGTCCGGCGTCAGTCCTCCTAGTTGCCATCTTGGCCTGAATTTTGAATGTTCAAAAGACGTGTGCCCTAAACAGGGTGTTATCAGCCGCTAGCAGCTTGATTCAGGTGCCAGCAGCTAAGGATACCACTCCTTAATTTGTCGCGAGGAAAGCCGCATGGCCGATGCACTACAGATGTTTCTGCTTTCGGGCGCTGGCCCAGTTTTATCCATGGGTGAAACAGCCACGGAAGCACGCCATGGCATGGACGATGAAACCGCAGAACTGTTGCCTTTTGCCAAGTCTCTGGCCAGCGCTAGCAACAGCTCAACCCAAGATACCGACACGACCGAACGGCAAAAAGCTGCCGTTGCGGCGCCGCAGGACGACGATGCTGACTTGCTCAACTCTGAAAATTTGCAGGCGATTATCGCCGATGAAAACAGTTCCGACGACGATAAAGACGCAGCCAGAGCCTGGTTGGCGATTATTCGGAATGGTCAGCGTCAGTCCGCAGGTCTGACTGCAGGCCAGAGTAACCAAGCGCAGCTGAATGCTGCCAAAGAAGGTTTTATCGGTGTTGGAATCAATAACAGGTCAGATAAAGCAACGGCGGTTGCGTTTGATGCAACAGCGCTACCTGGTTTGAATGATGTGGATCATCTGGGCGATGATGCTGCTGAAGATGCAGAGCTATCAGAAGCAAGCCCAAAGGCAAAAGCGGCGTCAATTTCATTGGCGGCGCGTTGGCTGAACTCTGGGCAAGCGTCTGAAAAGTCAGCGTCAAAAGAAGCGCTACCAATGAGCGAAAAAGCACAGCGCATAGAGAAAGAATCAGTGACCCTGAAAGGGCAGCTTACTCAGCAAGGACAGCAAACGACATCTGGGCTGCAACAGCAGGCTGTTAAAGGCAACGAAGCCGCAGAGGCCACTGCTGGGACAGACAAAGTCATATCACAAGCAAGTTCTTGGTCACAGTCATTGGCAGCAAGTAGCGAGCAAAGTGCCGACAAAGAGTCTGACGAAGAAGGAACCGTGGACTTGGTCAGCGAGATGCCCGCGAAAAATAAGAGCAGCACTACCTCTGACAAGAGCGTACTTTCTTCGGTACAAGGCAGCCATCAGACATCCAAAGTGTCGGATGAAACCGGCAAGATGACTACTGAGAGCCAGCAAGTCAAAGCTCAGCCATTGTCTGAAGTTCAGCTCGCACAAGCTGAGGCTGAGATGGTGGGTGTTGAGCCGGTGCCTGCTGCTGTGGTGTTACCGGCAGGCAGCAAAGCAGACGTTTCAGCCGGAACTTTAGCCAGCGCAGCTCAAGAGCGGGCAGAGCTTCAGAGCAAGGCAGCTGAAACGGTGCTGTCATCCGGCAATCGCGGCACTGGTGAACAGTCCGGCGCACAAAAAGATCAGCTTGGCTCGGCCGGTGTTCAGGCTGCCTGGCAGCAAGCAAAAGCCGATGCCCCGTCAGAGCCGGGGGGACGCTTCGATTTACTCTCTGAGCAAGCGGCTGACAAGGATTCGGCAATGGCCAGAACAGCGGCCAGCAGCCAGTTGCAAGCATCTGTTAGTACTACCATGACAACACCCGTTATGCAGGCCAGTGGTACCAGTGTTAGTCAGTTGATGCAAGCGCAGGGTAGCACAGCGCCGGTCATTACCAGCACGCCTACCGTCAGTGAGCTGTTGCGTCAGCCGGTAAACCTGCTGGCTGCCGATGCATCCGGCCAATTGCGGGAGCGACTGGTGCTGATGGTGCGTAACTCGGTGCACAGCGCTGATATTAAGCTGGAACCAGCAGAACTGGGTAGCATGCACATTCGGGTGAGCATGCAGCAAGAGCAAGCCAGTGTGCAGTTTTTGGTGCAGCAAGCGCACGCTAAGGAAGTACTGGAACAACAGCTACCGCGTTTGCGCGATATGCTGAGTGAGCAAGGCATTGAACTGGCCGATGGTCAGGTGGCGCAGCAGCAATCCGGGCAGCAAGGGCAACAGCAAGGTTCATCGGCTGGTAGTTCGGCTGCTGAGGAAGAGGGGGTTCCTGCAGAACAGCGTCAAGTGGTAGCAGCGGCCTCGGAACGATTGGTGGATTACTATGCTTAAATCCTGCCCAATCCTGTGCAACCCTGTTACAGATGCCGCTAATTTTGTCCGGGTCTCAATTGCGATCCTGTGTCGCAAGGGTCACAATAACAGCCAGACAACACGAAGCGAGGCAGGGCATGGCAGACGACAATGAATTAAAAATTGCAGAAAGTGGCAGCAAAAAGAAACTGCTGCTGATCGTTGGTGGCACCTTAGCCGTGCTGGTGATTGCCGCCGTTGGCATTCTGTTCTGGTTTTCAGATGGCTCAGGCGGTACACCATCTGCCGGACCAACAGCTGCCGTGAGTGAGGATGGCACACCGGCTGCGCCGACTGGCGCAGCGTTTTATGTTCCTTTACCACGTCCATTTATTTTCAATGTACCGGGCAGTAGCCGGGACCGACTGGTACAAATTCGGGTGCAGCTTTTGGTTCGGGGCAGCAACAACGATACCTTGGCCAAGCGACACATTCCTTTGATAGAAGGAACGCTGCTGCAAACCTTTAGCAGCGCCAACGCCGATGACTTGATTACAGCCGCCGGCAAAGAAAGCCTTCGCAACAAGGCGCTAAGCGACTTGCAGCAAGAGCTGCTGCGGGTCACCGGAACAGTGGTGGTGGAAGAGGTGCTTTTCACCGGTTTTGTGATGCAATAAAAGGGTAACGCCGTGACGGACTTATTGTCACAAGATGAAATTGATGCCTTATTACACGGCGTTGATGACATTGAAGAAGAAGAAATTGACGAGGCAGGTGGTGGCCCTGGCCGCTCAGCTACCGAGTACGATTTCTCCTCACAAGACCGGATTGTCCGGGGGCGGATGCCGACTCTGGAGCTGGTCAACGAACGCTTTGCCCGTCATATGCGGATCAGCTTGTTTAACATGATGCGGCGCTCTGCTGAAGTCTCGATCAATGGTGTGCAGATGATCAAGTTCGGTGAGTACGTGCATACCCTTTTTGTCCCAACCAGTTTGAACATGGTGCGCTTTCGTCCCTTAAAAGGCACTGGGCTTATTACCATGGAAGCCCGTCTGGTGTTTATTCTGGTCGACAACTTCTTTGGCGGTGATGGTCGTTACCATGCCAAAATCGAAGGGCGTGAATTTACCCCGACCGAGCGTCGTATTATTCAGATGCTGCTCAAGCTGATTTTTGAAGATTACAAAGAGGCCTGGGCGCCCGTCATGGACGTTTCCTTTGAGTACCTGGACTCTGAAGTGAATCCGGCCATGGCCAACATTGTCAGCCCAACCGAAGTGGTGGTGATCAGCTCCTTTCATATCGAGCTGGATGGCGGTGGAGGCGACTTTCACGTTGCCTTACCTTATTCCATGCTGGAGCCCATCCGGGAGTTGCTTGATGCCGGGGTGCAAAGCGATAAAGAAGATACCGATTTGCGCTGGAGTAAGGCCATGCGCGATGAAATCATGGATGTGGAAGTGGACTTGACCACCAAAATGCTGGATGTGGATTTAACGCTGCAAGAAGTGATGGACTTAAAGGCAGGCGACATTATTCCGGTTGAGTTGCCGGAGCACATCACTGTATTGATTGAAGACTTGCCAACCTTCCGCGCTAAAATGGGCCGGTCCCGCGACAGTGTGGCATTGAAGATTATTGAGAAAATTAAGCGACCGGAGTCGGTCAAGTCTGAGTTGCATGTCTTTACCAAGGGTGGACGCAGACTGGATAGTGACGCCGATATCTCCGAACTGGAAGCCGATTTAAACTTGTCGGCGCGGAATGAGGATTAGTGACGATGGCTGATGATAAAGACACCATGGATGAATGGGCAGCTGCCATGGCTGAAGCCGAAGGCTCGGACGGTGCGAGTCCTGTTGAGCTGGATGAATTGAAAGAGGAAAGCCCAGCGGGTGGTGAAGACAAATTAAAGCTGGATACCATTTTGGATATTCCGGTCACCATTTCGATGGAAGTAGGGCGCTCCAAAATCAGTATCCGCAACTTGTTGCAACTCAATCAGGGTTCCGTGGTTGAGCTGGAGCGGGTCGCTGGTGAGCCGCTGGATGTTTTGGTCAATGGTACCCTGATAGCGCATGGCGAAGTGGTGGTGGTGAACGATAAATTCGGTATCCGCCTGACCGATGTGATCAGTCAAATTGAACGTATTAAGAAGTTACGCTAATGCGAGCAGTGTTTTTCTACGGGCTTTTTTTCTGTGCAGTGCTCAGTGGTGCCCTTGTTGCCGCTGAGCCAGAGTCTGCCGCTGAGCCGGAGTTGACCACTGAAGCTGAGATCGTTGCTGCTGAGCATGAGCCCAGCAGTGCAGTCGAGGTTGATGCGGTGCTTGAGGGCATGGAGCCTACCTCAACACAAGAAACTGCCAGCTCACCTTACCGCTTTAGCCGGGACAGAGCCGGGGGCGATCAGACGCTGAGTCGGGCTGGCTCAAGTTCTGGGTTATCGCTCGGTCAAATCGTCATTTCTCTGGCTTTTGTAATCCTGATGGTGGTGTTGCTGGGCTGGTCTTTCAAAAAATTGACACTGCGCATTCCCGGCAGCCAACACATGAAGGTAATTACCACCATTCCGTTAGGGCCGAAAGAGCGATTGTTAGTTGTTGAAATGCAAGGGAAACAACGGGTTTTGGGTGTGACCGCTCAGCAGATAAATTACCTGTTTGAGCTGGAAGAGCCCCTGCCTGAAGAAAAGTTGGCATCAGAATTTCATAGTCAGTTGCAATCGTGGATGAAAAAGTAAAAATGCTCTATGTTGCGACTTATTCTGGTGTTGTTGGCGCTTGGCCTTAGCCCTGCTGTTTTTGCTGATGTCGGCACCTTGCAGGCCATCAGTGTTACCACCAACCCGGATGGCTCTCAGGAATACAGTGTAACGCTGCAAGTCCTAGCCATCATGACCGCGCTGAGTTTTATCCCGGCGATGGTCATTATGATGACCAGCTTTACCCGCATCATCGTGGTGCTGGCGATTTTGCGCCAGGCCATCGGTTTGCAACAGTCCCCCTCAAATCAGCTGTTGATTGGCATCGCGCTTTTTCTGACCTTTTTTATCATGTCGCCGGTACTCAATGAAATCAATCATCAGGCGCTGCAACCCTATTTAGCGGAAGAGAAAACGTCGCTGGAAGCGGTGCAGCAAGCCATTATTCCACTGAAAGAATTTATGCTGCACCAGACCCGGTTGCGTGACTTGGATACCTTTGCCAGCATTGCCGGGGTGGAGGAAGTGGATAATTTGATGGATCTGCCTATCACGGTGATTATTCCGGCCTTTATCACCAGTGAGCTAAAAACGGCTTTTCAGATTGGCTTTATGTTGTTTATTCCATTTTTGATCATTGATTTGGTGGTGGCCAGTGTTCTGATGGCGATGGGGATGATGATGTTGTCGCCGATGATCATTTCTTTGCCCTTTAAATTGATGATGTTTGTGTTGGTGGATGGCTGGATCCTGGTGATGGGAACCATGGCCACCAGCTTTGGATTGGGGACCTAACCATGAGCCCTGAAGTCTTTGTCGATGTGCTGCGCGATGCGCTCTACATCGTTATCTTGTTGGTCAGCGCTATTATTTTGCCCTCGCTCTTTGTCGGCTTGATTGTCGCGGTGTTTCAGGCGGCTACCTCGATTAACGAACAGACGCTGAGCTTCTTACCTCGTTTGATTGTGACCATTCTAGCACTTATTTTCGGTGGCCACTGGCTGACCCGGGTGATCATGGATTTCACTGAAGGTTTGATCCTCAGCATTCCTTCTGTAGTCGGCTGAGCGAGAAGGCAATGGACTTTCATCTCGACCTTATCATGCAGACCCTGGCAGACTTTTTGTTGCCGATGGCCAGAGTGAGTGGGGTCTTTATGATTATGGCAGGCCTAGGCACCCGCAATGTGCCGATGCGGATCCGCATTGTGTTGATTGTGGCGCTGACCGTGATGATTATGCCGGTGATCCCGCCAGTGCCTAACCCCGATTTGATGTCGTTTCGCATGGTGCTGCAGGTGATGCAACAGGTCACGCTGGGCTTTGCCATCGGTTTTATGACGCTGATTTTCGTCAATACCTTTATTATTGCCGGTCAGGTGTTGGCAACTCAGAGTGGTTTAGCCTTTGCGTCCATGGTGGATCCTGCCAGTGGTGTCAGTGTGCCGGCAATCGGTCAGTTTTATCTGATTTTGGCCACCTTGCTGTTTTTTATTTTTGATGGGCATCTGATTACCATTCAGATGCTGGTGCTGAGCTTTGATACCTTACCCATTACCGATGCCTGGTGGTCACGCTTGCAAATTTGGCAACTGATTGAGTTTGCCGGCTGGATGTTTGCCACCGCCTTGTCCATTACGCTGGCCCCTATTATAGCGATGCTGGTGGTCAACCTGTCGTTCGGCATTATGACCCGTGCTGCGCCGCAGTTGAATATCTTCGCCATCGGCTTCCCGATTACCATGTTATCCGGCTTATTGATCCTATGGCTGACGCTGGATACCTTCCTTATCCATTACGGCATCCAGTGGCAGTTAACGCTGGATTACAGCTGCCGTATCATCGGCTGTTAAGGGGGGGATATGGCCGAAAGTCAATCTGGTGGTGAAAAGACCGAACAGCCCACCCCCAAGAAAATTGAAGACGCTAAAAAGAAAGGGCAAATTGCCCGTTCCAAAGATCTGGGGACCGCTTTTGTGTTGATCAGCAGTGCCACAGCTTTGCTGCTGTTTGGCCCGATGCTGGCCGGCCGGGTTCTGACCATCGGCAAGCGGATGTTCAGCTTGCAACCCAAAGATATCTTTGACACCCAGTCGATGTTTTCCGCCTGGGGCGAGATCATGCAGTTGCTGCTGCCGCCGATGCTGATCATTTTTGCTTTTGTGCTGGTGGCGGCCTTTGTTGGTAACTGTTTGCTGGGAGGCTTTAACTTCAGCTGGGAAGCAGCCGCGCCAAAGGCCAGCAAAATGAGCCCGATCAAAGGTTTTAAGCGAATGTTTGGTTTGCAGGCTTTGGTGGAGCTTGGCAAAAGCATTCTTAAAGTGCTGGTGGTGGTAGGGATGGCGCTTGGATTGCTGAATTTGTTTTTCCGGGACATCATGACACTGTCGGTAATGAGCGCACCCAACAACATTGAGGATGCACTTTGGATCCTGGGCTGGATGTTCTTTGGGCTGACCTGTAGTGTGATCCTCATTGCCCTGGTGGATGCGCCTTACCAGGCCTGGAAGCACAACAAAGAGCTGATGATGACGCTGCAAGAGGTTAAGGATGAACACAAAAACATGGAAGGGGACCCCAAGGTCAAAGCTCGTATTCGCCGCACCCAGATGCAGATGTCGATGAAGCGAATGATGCAGGAAGTTCCTTCAGCCGATGTCATCGTCACCAACCCAACGCATTACTCGGTGGCGCTATGTTATAAGCAAGGCCGGGACAGAGCCCCGGTGGTGGTGGCAAAAGGCATCGATGTGATGGCGCTGCAAATTCGAAAAGTAGCCAAAGAGCACAAAGTGCCTCTGGTGGAGTCGCCAGCTTTGGCACGTGCCATTTACTACACCACGGAGTTGGACCGGCCCATTCCAGACGCACTCTTTGCGGCGGTGGCGCAGGTCCTGGCCTATGTCTATCAGCTGAATCTGTTCTTAAAAGGCCGGGGTAAGCGGCCGCAAAAACTCAGCAAGCAACTGCCGATTCCAACCGACTATTACTACGATTAGTGTCAAACCGACGCATTGGCCGACAAGTTGGAGCATTTTTTGCTTTTGTCTGAATAGCGCCAAAATTTTGTTGGGAACACCATGCAGTTAGCCAGTTACTTCAATCGATTCGATCGCAGCAAGATGACTCACTTAAAAGGGCTGGGTACGCCGTTTTTGATCATGGCTGCTCTGTCGATGGTGGTGTTGCCGTTACCGCCGTTTTTGCTCGATATTCTGTTTTCCTTCAACATTGCGCTCGCTCTGGTGGTGCTGCTGGTGACCATTTACACCTTGCGGCCGCTGGAGTTTGGTATTTTCCCGACCGTGTTGCTGGTCGCGACCATTATGCGGCTGGCGCTGAACGTTGCCAGCACCCGGGTGGTGCTGCTTGAAGGCCACCAAGGCGGAGATGCTGCCGGCAAGGTGATAGAAGCCTTTGGCTCTGTGGTGATTGGTGGCAACTACGCAGTTGGTTTGGTGGTGTTTCTTATTCTGATCATCATCAACTTTGTGGTCATTACCAAAGGTGCCGGCCGGATAGCCGAAGTCACAGCCCGTTTTACCCTGGATGCCATGCCTGGCAAGCAAATGGCGATTGATGCCGATTTGAATGCCGGTTTGCTGACGCAAGAAGAAGCCAGTACCCGGCGGGATGAAGTCACTCAGGAAGCCGATTTTTACGGCTCGATGGATGGTGCCAGCAAGTTTGTCAAAGGCGATGCTATTGCTGGCATCGTCATTTTGGCCATAAACCTGATTGGTGGTCTTTTCATTGGCATGATCCAGCATGGCTTAACCTTTGGTCAGGCGGTGGAAGTCTATACCCTGTTGACCATTGGGGATGGCCTGGTGGCCCAAATTCCTGCGCTGTTGTTGTCCATTGGCACCGCCATCATTATCACCCGCCAAAACCGCTCTGAAGACATGGGCAAACAGTTTACCGGCCAGCTGGCCAATATCCGGGTGCTCTTTATTGCTGCCGGTGTTTTGATGGTGATGGGCATTGTTCCAGGCATGCCGCATTTTTCGTTTATTTCATTGTCGCTGATTGTTGGTGGCGTGGCTTACTTTCTGCTTCGTAAAGAGCAGCAGCAGGTTGCCGAGCTGGTAAGCAAGGGGCCTGAGCTGGATACCCATCAGGAGCCTCAGACCATCAAAGAAATTGGTTGGGACGATGTGCAGCCGGTCGATACCATTGGGTTGGAAGTCGGCTATCGGTTGATCCCCTTGGTTGACAAATCACAGGGTGGTGAATTGCTGACCCGGATCAAAGGAGTACGTAAAAAGCTATCGCAAGAGCTGGGCTTTTTAATCCCGGCCGTGCACATTCGTGACAACCTGGACTTGGAGCCCAACAGTTACCGGGTATCGCTGATGGGTGTGACGACTGGGGAGTCGGAGCTGCGGCATGATCATGAATTGGCCATCAATCCCGGTCAGGTGTTTGGCACCGTCAAAGGCATTGCCACCCGGGATCCTGCTTTTGGATTGGAAGCGGTCTGGATAGCGAAAGACCAGCGTGAACATGCTCAAACCCTGGGATACACCGTGGTCGATGCCGCGACTGTGGTCGCTACTCATTTGAGTCAAATCCTAACCAACAATGCGGCCAGCTTGTTGGGCCATGAAGAAGTTCAGAACTTGCTGGATATGCTGGCACGAACCTCACCCAAGTTGGTTGAGGCCCTGATCCCCGATACCTTGCCACTGACCACTGTCGTCAAAGTCTTGCAAAACCTGCTCAACGAAGGCGTACCTATCCGGGATATGAAAACCCTGGTGCAAACTCTGGTGGAGTATGGCGTGAAGAGCCAGGACGTGGATGTGCTGACAGCTGCTTGCCGTATCGCTTTGCGCCGCTTGATTGTGCAGGAGATTGCTGGCAGTCAACAAGAGCTGCCGGTGATTACCTTCGCACCGGAGCTGGAGCAGATGCTGCATCAATCGATGCAAGCCGCCGGTAATGATGGTGGCGGTATTGAGCCGGGTCTGGCAGAGCGGATCCAACAGTCCCTGCAAGAAGCCAGTCAGAATCAGGAATTAAACGGCGAGTCCGCCATTTTACTAACGTCGAGTATTTTACGCTCTGTGATGGCACGATTTGTGAAATACACCATTCCAGGGTTACGAGTGCTGTCTTACCAGGAAATTCCAGATGACAAACAAATTCGTATTGTCAGTGTGGTAGGCCAGGCCAGCTAGGAGATAAGCCATGAAAATTAAACGCTTTGTTGCCAAAGATATGCGGACCGCCTTGGATGAAGTCAAGGAGTTTATGGGGCCGGATGCCATCATCATGTCCAATAAAAAAGTAGCTGGTGGTGTTGAAATTGTGGCGGCACTGGATGCCGATGCCCAGCCAGCTAAGGCTTCGCAACCAGCCAAGGTAGAGACAGAGGAGCCTGCCAAAGTGGCTGGGCGTCAAAGTTTGAAGGCACAGCCTCGGCGGGTGGAGGCGGCGGTGGACGATGAAGCCGACTCACTGCGCGCCTTGCTGGCGCGGCAGATGAGTATGCAGTCTGGTCAGCCGAGTTCCGCGCCAGTTGCCCCGGCATTCAAAGCCAGCAAAGCAGAGCCACGGACGGAGCGTCAAAACAATGGCGCAAGCAATGTGGTCAGCTTGCAAGAGCTTAATCAGTTGCAACAAAAGCAGCAACAGCAATGGCAGACAGAGTTTGATGCCATGCGCAGCGAAATGCTGTCGATGCGTCAGTTGCTGCAGCATCAGGTCTCGGGCTTGATGTGGCAAGAGCTGGCACGCAGCGAACCGATTCGTGCCATGGTGATAGAGCAACTGCAGCAAATGGGCTTGTCCTCGGCCATGGCCGATCAGCTGGCCTGCTTTATGCCTGAGGACATCTGTGAACGGGAGGCCTGGAACACTGCGCTGGAACTGCTTGCTGGTCAGCTGACCACGGGTAACAACGACATTATGCGACAAGGGGGTGTTGTTGCCCTGGTGGGGCCGACCGGCGTGGGCAAAACCACCACCGTTGCCAAGCTGGCAGCCCAGTATGCCCGCAAACACGGTGCCGATCAGGTGGCCTTGATCACCACCGATACCTTTCGGATCGGTGCTCTGGATCAACTGGCCACCTTTGGACGCATCATTGGCTGTCCGGTTCGTCAAGCCAAAGACAGCGAAGAGTTGGCGGTTTTACTGAAACAATTTTCCAATCGCAGCCTGGTTTTGATTGACACCGCAGGGATGAGTCAGCGTGACCTGCGACTGGCGGAAAAACTTGCCGCTTTGGTGCAGGATTCTCTTGTAAAAATAAAGAGCTATTTGGTATTGTCTGCTACAGCACAAGCCCGGGTGATGCAGGAAAGCGTTGAGCACTTTAAACGAATTCCATTATCAGGTTGTATTTTTACCAAACTTGATGAATGCTTAAGTTTAGGTGAAATTATCAATGCAGCGCTACAAAATGCCTTGCCGGTATGCTACCTCACCAATGGACAGCGCGTGCCTGAAGACATACGTATCGCCAGAGCGGATGACATCGTAGCGCAAGCAGAAAAATTACGCATCGCATACAGTAGTACGGCGCATCAATGGGAAGCTCCTGTCGAGCGCCGAGCGGAAGGAGCCTATGCATAGTCATGAGCCAATCGATGATCAGGCCGCAGGCCTGAGGACAATGAAAACAAAGATGGTCAAAGTAATTGCAGTTACCGGAGGCAAAGGCGGCGTTGGTAAAACCAATGTGTCGCTCAATCTTGCCATCGCCATGGCACAACTTGGCAAGCGTGTGATGGTACTTGACGCTGATCTTGGCTTGGCCAATTGCGACGTCATGCTGGGATTACGGGTGCACAAGAACCTGTCGCATGTGCTGGCTGGTGAAGCCGAGCTGGACGACATTCTGATCGAAGGCCCGGCGGGTATCAAAATTATTCCTGCCACCTCCGGCTCGCAAAACATGACCGAGTTAACGCCAGCAGAACATGCTGGTTTAATCCGCGCTTTTAGCGAAATGAAAACCCGGGTCGATGTGTTGTTAATCGATACGGCCGCCGGCATTTCCGATATGGTGATGAGCTTTGCCAGAGCCTCGCAGGATGTGGTAGTCGTGGTCTGTGATGAGCCTTCATCCATCACCGATGCTTATGCTCTGATGAAGATTTTAAGCCGTGATCACGAGGTTCAGCGCTTTAAAATTATTGCCAACATGGTGCGTAGTTTGCGTGAAGGGCAGGAACTCTTTGTCAAATTGACGCGGGTTACCGATCGTTTTCTGGATGTCAATCTGGAGTTGGTCGCAACCATTCCGTACGATGAAAATGTTCGCAAAGCCGCACGCAAGCAGCGTGCTTTTGTGGAGGCTTTTCCAAAGACGGGGGCCAGTCTGGCAGTGAAATCATTGGCGATGAAAGCCATCAAGTGGCCAACACCGCCCGGAGCCTCTGGGCATCTCGAGTTTTTCCTGGAACAGCTGGTTCATCAACCCGATAAAGCGCAGCGAGGTCTGGCGTGAATGCGAAGTTGTCGGCTTACGGTGCAGCGGATCAACTCAATCAGCTGATTGAGCGTCACGCACCTTTGGTCAAACGGATCGCTTATCATCTGTTGGCACGGTTACCGGCCAGCGTGCAGGTTGACGATCTGATTCAGTCCGGCATGATAGGCTTAATGGAAGCAGCGAAGAACTTTGACGGCAGCAAAGGCGCCAGCTTTGAAACCTTTGCCGGTATCCGGATCCGTGGTGCGATGCTCGATGAAATGCGTCGTGGCGACTGGACCCCACGCTCGGTGCATCGCAATGCCCGTTTAATCGCCGAAACCATTGCGGAATTGGAAGCAGAGCTTGGCCGTGATGTTAAAGATGTAGAAGTTGCTGAAAAACTTGATATATCTCTCGATGAGTACCATCATATGTTGAGTGATGTCAGTTGCGGCCGGATCTTAGGTATTGAGGACCTGGGCGTCACTGAAGATGTACTGGCAACAGCGGATGATCGCGAAACCGATCAGTTGTTCGAACATCAGGCCAATGAAGCATTTCAGCAAAGCCTGATCAAGACCATCAGCAATTTGCCCGAGCGGGAAGCATTAGTACTATCGCTGTATTACAATGATGAGCTAAACTTGAAAGAGATCGGTGCTGTACTGAATGTCAGTGAGTCCCGTGTCAGTCAAATCCATAGTCAGGCGCTGGTTCGTTTAAAGTCCAGAATGCAGGATTGGTTGTAATCAAAAGTTATTGAACATGTCCGATAACGATTTTCTCAGCGGAGGGGATTTTGGATAAGAACATGAAGATTCTGGTGGTTGATGATTTTTCAACCATGCGTCGAATTATTAAGAACTTGCTGAGAGACCTTGGGTTTACCAATGTATCTGAAGCAGATGATGGCAGTACTGCTTTGCCCATGTTGCAAGGTGGTGATTTTGATTTCGTGGTCACCGATTGGAACATGCCAGGTATGCAAGGCATCGATTTGCTCCGCGCCATTCGTGCGGACGACAAGCTCAAGCACATCCCTGTGTTGATGGTTACTGCCGAAGCCAAAAAAGAGCAAATTATTGCAGCAGCTCAGGCTGGGGTAAATGGCTACATTGTGAAGCCTTTTACCGCCGCAACCTTGCAGGAAAAACTATCCAAAGTGTTTGAAAGGATTGGATAACCTGACGCAGACAAGGGAGTAATGCAATGTCCGCACTCACGGCACCATCCATTTCACTTGAGCAAGCCAAAGAGTTGGTGCAGCTGTTGGAGATGGGTGAAAATGAAGCGGCAAATCAACTGGTACAGCAAATCGCAGTACCAGGCTCTGCAGAGCTTTTTTCGGAAGTCGGAAAACTGACGCGTCAGTTGCACGATTCACTGAAAAATTTTCAATTGGATCCCTCGCTTAGCAACTTGCTGGAAGAAGATATCCCGGATGCCAAAAAGCGGTTGAATCACGTGATTGATATGACCGAGCAGGCAGCCAACAAAACCATGGATGCAGTAGAGTCCTGCCTGCCGATTGCCGATCAGCTAGGACAAAACCTGCAAAACATCATGCCTGCCTGGCAACGCTTAATGAGCCGCGACTTGAAAGTTGGCGAGTTCAAAGCCCTGTGCCACAGTCTGAATGGTTTTTTAGAACAGGCGAACACCGATGCCGGTAGCCTGAACGGTCTGCTGACCGAAGTGTTGATGGCGCAAGATTATCAGGATCTGACGGGTCAAATTTTGCGTCGGGTGATTGAACTGGTGCGCGAAGTTGAAGACAGCCTAATTGGCTTGTTAACTGCTTTTGGGGAGAGCAACCCCGATTTATTACCAGAGAGCCCGAAACCGGCAAAAGCGAAGAAACAGATAGCAGCAGCCGAAGCTGAAGGTCCCATCATCGATGCCGAAGGTCGCGATGATGTGGTAACCGGGCAGGATGATGTGGATGACCTATTGTCGAGTCTAGGGTTTTAAGAGGTGGCCAAGCATGAGCTTTGATATGGATGAAGACATTCTACAGGACTTTTTGGTCGAGGCCGGCGAGATCCTGGAGCTGTTGCAAGAGCAATTGGTCGAGTTGGAAAACAACCCCGACGACTCCAATTTACTCAATGCCATTTTCCGTGGTTTTCATACTGTCAAAGGTGGTGCTGGTTTTCTTTCGTTGACCGAATTGGTCGATGCCTGTCACGGTGCTGAGAATGTCTTTGATATTCTCCGTACCGGTAAGCGGCAAGTGACGCCAGAGTTGATGGATGTCATTTTGCAGGCGCTGGATACCGTCAACGCCATGTTTGCTCAGGTACAAAGTCGGCAGCCATTGACCCCGGCCGATCCGGCTTTACTCGATGCGCTGCACCGTCTCAGTGAGCCTGATGATGGCAGCTCCGAGCCGGTAGCCGCTGCTGCGCCGCCAGTGTCAGCCCCTCCCGTTGCGGAAACTCCGCCAGAGGCCTCCGCCAGTGATGCCGCTGGTATCGATGACATGGACGAAGACGAGTTTGAGCGTTTGCTGGATGAGCTGCATGGTGGCAAAGCACCGGGTCAGGCCGCTTCTGCCGAACCGCCAGCGCTGGACCCTTCGCTGCAGGGCGATATGACGGATGATGAGTTTGAAGCCATCCTCGATCAGTTGCATGGCAAAGGCAGTTTCAAATCCACAGATGGCGAAGCCAAGGCTGCACCCGCCGAAAAAGCTGCCCCAGCTGGCAAAGGCGATGAAATTACCGATGATGAATTTGAGTCTTTGCTGGATGATTTGCACGGCAAAGGCAAATCTCCGCAAGCGGTAGCGGATAAAACGCCTGCGGAACGCAAACCAGCGCCAAAAGTTCCTGAGCCTGCTGCGGCCGCAGCCAGTACGCCAGCTGCGAAACCTGACAGTGCTCCTGCGGCGCCAAAAGCAACTGCTCCGACCGCACCTCCCGCGCCGCCAGCAGCTCAGCCTGAGACCACCGTCCGGGTTGATACCAAGCGGCTGGATGAAATCATGAACATGGTTGGTGAGCTGGTGTTGGTGCGCAACCGTTTGGTGAGCCTGGCTACCAGCACCAAAGATGAAGAAATGGGTAAAGCCATTGCCAACCTGGATGTGGTCACAGCGGATATTCAAGGCGCGGTGATGAAGACCCGGATGCAGCCAATTAAAAAGGTCTTTGGTCGCTTCCCAAGAGTGGTGCGGGACTTAGCTCGGTCGCTGAAAAAAGAAATTACGCTGGAGCTGGAAGGTGAAGAAACCGATCTGGATAAAAACCTGGTCGAAGCTTTGGCCGATCCATTGGTGCACTTGGTGCGAAACTCCGTTGACCATGGCATTGAAATGCCAGATGTCCGCCAGTCCGCCGGTAAAGATCGTACCGGGCGGGTAAAGCTGGCTGCCGAGCAAGCAGGCGATCACATCCTGCTGACCATTGAGGATGATGGGGCCGGCATGGATCCGGAAAAGCTGAAAGGCATTGCCATCAACCGTGGCATTCTGGATGTCGATGCAGCGGCACGGATGTCGGACAACGAGGCTTTCAATCTTATTTTTGCTCCTGGCTTTTCAACCAAAGAGCAAATTTCAGACATTTCCGGCCGCGGCGTCGGTATGGATGTGGTGAAAACCAAAATCACCCAGCTAAACGGCAGCGTGCACATCAATTCTGAACTTGGTAAAGGCACTTTACTGGAAATCAAAGTGCCTCTGACGCTTGCCATTCTTCCAACCTTGATGGTGGTGGTTGGTAAACAGACCTTTGCCTTGCCCTTAGGGACCATTGATGAGATTGTGCAGCTGGATCTGGCCAAAACCAACAATGTCGATGGCCAGTTGACCATCATTGTCCGCGACAAAGCGATCCCGCTGTTTTACCTGGAACATTGGTTGGTCAAAGGCTCCAGCAAAACGGTTCGCCGCGAGCAGGGGCATGTGGTCATTTTGCAGCTTGGCACCCAAAAAATTGGTTTTGTGGTTGATTCCCTAATTGGCCAAGAAGAGGTGGTCATTAAGCCACTGGACCACTTATTGCAAGGTACACCGGGGATGGCCGGTGCCACCATCACTTCGGATGGCGGCATTGCATTGATTCTGGATGTACCCAGCTTGTTGAAGCACTACGCCCGGAAATCCAAAATTAAACTCGAGCGTTTTAGCAAAACCGCAAACTAAAGCGAGTACTCAATGGCAATAAAAGTTCTGGTGGTCGATGATTCCAGCTTTTTTCGTCGCCGCTTAACCGAAATACTGAATGCGGATGCTGAGCTGGAGGTCATTGATACTGCGAACAATGGCCAGCAAGCTGTTGATAAAGCCATTGCCCTGAAACCCGATGTCATCACCATGGATATTGAAATGCCGGTGATGGATGGCATTAGCGCTGTGCGCGCCATCATGCAACAACAGCGCATTCCAATTTTGATGTTTTCTTCCTTGACGCATGAAGGTGCAAAAGCCACCCTTGATGCGCTCGATGCCGGGGCGGTAGACTTCCTGCCGAAAAAGTTCGAAGACATTGCCCGCGACAAAGACGAAGCCGCTAACTTGCTGCGGCAGCGTGTGAAGGCGGTGGCACGGCGTCTACCTGGTCGAAGCCTGGCATCCAGTCGTCCAGCTTTAACCCGCAGCAGTTTTGAACGCCCCAAGCTATCTGAGCGGCTCAAAGAAACCGCTGCTCCTGCCAGGCCCGCAGTCACTAAACCCTTTAAATCCAGCGGCAACAACTACAAGCTGTTGGCGATAGGTACTTCGACCGGCGGACCGGTCGCGCTGCAAAAAATTATTACCGCGCTGCCGGCAAACTTTCCCTTGCCCATCCTGTTAATCCAGCACATGCCTGCTGCCTTTACCGGTGCTTTTGCAACCCGTTTGAATGGGTTGGCTAAAATTTCTGTCAAAGAGGCCGAAGACAATGATGTACTAAGACCAGGGGTGGCCTACCTGGCCCCCGGGGGCAAGCAAATGCTGGTGGATGGTAAAGCGGATCAAGCCCGGCTAAAAATTAAAGATGATGATTCACCCAGAATTACTTTCAAACCCAGTGTCGACATCACTTTTGGCAGTGCGGCCAGAGTGTACCGCGACCAGGTGTTGGCCTTGATTTTAACCGGGATGGGCTCGGATGGACGAGAGGGAGCCCGCTTATTAAAACAATATGGTTCTCGTATCTGGGCTCAGGATGAAGCCAGTTGTGTCGTCTATGGGATGCCGCAAGCTGTGGCTGCGGCTGGCCTGATGGATGTCGAAGTTAGCCTTGCCGATACAGCCACAAAACTAATAACAGAAGTGATGCATGGATAAACTTGCGCTGATAGGATTTTTCGTTGCTATCGTAGGGGTTGTTGGTGGCTTTGCTTTGGAAGGTGGCTCTGTTCTTACCTTGCTGCACCTTCCTGCCTTTATTATTGTGGTGGGGGGAACGCTCGGGGCCGTGATGGTGCAAACTCCATTCGCCCAGTTCAAATTGGGTTTTCAACTCTTGCCCTGGGTGGTTCGAGGCCATAACTTGCCCACCAGCAGCATGCTCGACCAGATGATCGAGTGGAGCAACGCCGCCCGTGCCAGTGGCTTTCTTGCTCTGGAAGGCCGTGCTTTGGATGAGAAAGATCCCTTTGTGCACCGGGGCCTGAATCTGCTGGTGGATGGTGTAGATCCTCAGGTGTTGCAAGATACGCTGGATGCGGAGCTGACGCTGGAGCGTGAGCGGCTGCTGCGTGGTGCCAAAATTTTTGAAGCCATGGGCGGGTACAGCCCGACCATTGGTATCGTGGGCGCTGTGCTTGGCCTGATCCAGGCCATGGCCAATATCACCGATCCAGAAATGCTGGGCCTTGGAATTGCCACCGCTTTTGTAGCCACCATCTACGGTGTTGGTTTTGCCAACCTGATTTTTATTCCGGTGGGCAACAAGTTGAAAAATCTGGTCCACCAACACACCTTGCACCATGAAATGATTATCGAAGGACTCCTTTCGATTGCGCATGGTGAAAACCCGCGCACTCTGGAGCGCAAGCTCAACGCCTACCGGGCTGGTTAGGGATGAGTTATGTACCGGCATAAAAACAAACATCAGAAAGTTGAAGCCGATGAGCTGGATCGTTGGCTGGTTTCCTACGCCGACTACATGACCCTGATGTTTGCACTTTTTGTCGTGCTTTATGCCATGTCCATTGTCAAAGACGAAGAATACCGTGCTTTATCGGAAACCCTTACCCGGATCTTTGAACGCTCAGACAGTCGCGGTACCGGCCTGGAAGGGACCTCGGTATTGCTGGAGCCCGGCCCTCAGAGCGACTTTGATTTGTACGGTGCATCCTTAGAGCCGGCAAAAGGTCCTGAGTTGGTCGCTGATGGCACCGAGTTATCCGAGGTTTCCGAGCGCTTGCTGGGAACGCCCTTGACCTCTTTGCAAGAAGAGTTAACTCAGGCGCTGGCCAACCTGATGGAGGAGGGCCTGGCTCGGGTTGAACAAGACGACAACTGGCTGACCATTGAGCTCAGCAGTGGTTTGTTATTTCCCAGTGGCAGTGCCACCGCCACCCTCGCTGCCCAGACGCTTTTGAATGACGTTGCGGGCATCATTGTGCCCATCAACAACTTTATCCGGGTTCGGGGCTATACTGATAATGTGCCGATTAACAATGAAATCTTTGCTTCAAACTGGGAACTGTCGGTGGCACGGGCTACCTCGGTACTCCGTATACTGGAAGCCATGGCGGTAGCCCCTCAACGGATGGCCATTGAGGGCTATGGCGAGTTTTATCCGACTGCGGATAACACCACGCCAGAGGGACGGGCTCAAAACCGTCGGGTGGTGATTGCCATTTCGAAGTACGGTTATCAAGCCGAAGCGGCCAGCATCGACTTGCAGGATGCACCAGCGGAAATCCCGCCCGAGGTGCTCCAGCAGCTGGAAAGCATAACAGAGGGTGAAGCCAGCATTCGCGTCATTCGCCTGCCGGGTGGTGGCATCCGGATTACGACCCGTGACGAAGTGCCCGATGAGCCTCCGTTACCTCAGCAGGAACCTTAATGTGGTTGTTTGGACAATAGCAAATCAAAAAGGCGGGGTGGGCAAAACCACCAGCACGGTTTCGTTAGGCGCTTTGTTGGCGGAACGTGGCTATCGTGTTCTGCTGGTGGACATTGATCCCCATGCCTCCATGACCTACTACTTTGGCATTGATGCCGAAGAGTTGGAAGTGAGTGTTTACGATATTTTTATCCGGGGCAAAGACATCAGCCGGGAGGAAATCCTGCAATCACTTTGTCCCAGTGGTGTTGAAAACCTCGACATTCTGCCATCCTCGATGGCCTTGGCGACCTTGGATCGCTCCCTTGGCAACAAAAATGGCATGGGATTGATTCTAAAAAAGGGATTGGCCAAATTAAGTAAGGATTACGATTACATTTTGTTGGACTGCCCCCCGGTGATGGGGGTGCTGATGGTCAATGCATTGGCAGCCAGTGATCGGGTGCTGATCCCGGTTCAGACTGAGTTTCTGGCCATTAAAGGTCTGGAGCGCATGATCGCAACCATGGGATTGATGACCCACTCCCAGCAAAAAAGTTACCGCTACACCATTATCCCGACCATGTACGACAAACGCACCAAAGCGTCGCTCGAAGCGTACAAAGAGTTAAAAGCCAAGTACCAGGATAAGGTGTGGTCGGCAGTAATCCCGGTCGACACCAAGTTTCGTGATGCCAGTTTGGCGCAAACACCACCTCCGGTGTATGCGCCGCGCTCGCGTGGTGTTTTTGCTTACAACACCTTGCTGAGTTATTTACTGCAGTTGCCGGAGACTGAGCATGTCTGATCGCTACAGCAGTCAGAAAGTGATGCAACATTACTTAACGGCTTTGCTGACCGATGAGGAGCCGGCGGCTGCGCCAACAGCAGCTCCGGCGCCGGAAGTCCCAGAGGTTAAACAAAAGCTGGAGTCGTTGCTGGCGAGAGTCACCACCACGCAGGTCGCTAGCGAGGCTACGACTCAAGCGAAGGCAAAAGCAGAAGCGCCCCCGGTCATGCCCAAATTGGCCGATACCGAGTTGCAGACCGAAGTGCTCACGCGCAAGTCGCAGCCGGGTTTTCGCGAAGACGCCGTTCAAACGGCCAAGTCCTATCGGGAGGGCAATTTCCAGGCGCTGTTTTTCAGCGTGGCCGGTTTAACCATTGCCTTGCCATTGAAGGAGTTGGGTGGCATTCATAAAATGAGCAGCGTCAATACCATGCCGGGCAAGCCTGCCTGGTTTAAAGGCGTGATGTTGCAGCGTGAATTGAAAATCAATGTGGTGGATACCGGCCTTTGGGTGATGCCGGAAAAATTTGACCAGGCTCAAGCTGAATCGCATTCGTATCAGTATGTTATAATGTTAAGCAACACCCCGTGGGGGCTGGCGTGCGATAAACTGATCAACACCGTGACTTTATCGCAGGATGAGGTAAAGTGGCGGGAGTCCAGTGGCAAAAGACCTTGGCTTGCCGGGCTGATCAAACAGCATATGTGTGCTTTACTGGATGTAGATGCTTTGACAGAAATGCTGCGGCAGGGTCTGAGCAGTGAAGATGACGTGTAACAGAGCGGTGTTGTGACCGCCAATGAGGAGCTGGAATGAGTAATGTAGCCAAGCAGACTGCAAAAGACAGCGACACCACGGATGAGGTTCTGCAGTGGGTCACTTTCAAACTGCAGGACGAGACCTATGGCATCAATGTGATGCAGGTACAGGAAGTCTTGCGTTATACCGAAATTGCTCCGGTACCAGGCTCTCCGGATTATGTGATGGGAATCATCAATTTACGTGGCAATGTGGTCACCGTTATTGACACCCGGGCCCGCTTTGGCCTGGAAGGCGCTGAGGTCAGCGACAATACCCGTATCGTGATCATCGAAGCGGACAAGCAGGTGGTGGGTATTCTGGTCGACAGCGTCGCCGAGGTGGTGTATCTGAAAGCATCAGAAATTGATACTGCGCCCAATGTTGGCAATGACGAGAGTGCCAAATTTATCCAGGGGGTCACCAATCGCGAGGGTGAGCTGTTGATCCTGGTGGATCTGAATAAACTGCTCACCGATGAAGAGTGGGATGAAATCAGTGCACTCTAACGGAAACTGCCGATGATCATTGCCTGGTTGGGCGTCTTGACGCTGCTGTTGCTGTGGTTACTCTGGCGCAGTTTTACGGTCGGAGCAAATCATCAGGCACTGTCTGAGCCACGCATTTTGCAGCAGGACAGTGCGGACTCCACAACCCAATCAGAGTCAGATTCAGCGCAACAACTTCAGCTGGTTCGGGCCGAGCTGGCAGAGTTGCGCGCTGGCGTGATTGGGGTGGGGCAGCGGGTGCTTCAGCTGGAATCCGAGCTGCAAAACCAGCAACAGCAGTTGTCAGAGCAAGCTGAACAGCTGCAGGCCTTGCAACTGACGGAGCCAGAATCCAAACTTTACAGCCGGGCGATGAAGATGGTGCAACTGGGCGCTGATCTGGAAGAAATCATGCGGGAATGCGAACTACCAAGAGCCGAGGCCGAGTTGCTGTTTCATTTGCATCAGCAAAAAGGTTAGGGCATGCCTTTGGGTAGCAGGTACTAAGTTTTTAAATCAATTCGTTGATGAATGTTGTCCCACTCATCCGGAAACTTCCCTTGCAACACGTAAGAAAATGCAATCAACTCAGCAATAATGACATACAACTCTTTTGGAATGGTGTCTCCTAATTCCAGTTGCGTCAGCAGTTTGTTCAGCTCTTCATCTTCATGAATCAAAATACCATGGGCTTTGGCCACCGCCAGAATGTCATCCGCCAGAGCGCCATGGCCTTTGGCAATCACTTCTGGCGCCGTTTTGCCATCGTAGCGTAGCGCTGTAGCTGATTTATTTTTCCTTTTGTTGTCTGGTGTGCTCATCATCAGGCCTTCACGGTAATCAAGCTGCTGTGGCGGTTGAATAAGCTGGCCGGAACGGCTCCTGATTGACACTGTACCTGCTCTACCTCAATGCCCTGCGCCTCAAGTCGTTCGCTTAACCTCGGGATAAACTGTTCGGCCAAAGTCTGGGTCTGCGCTTGCTCGGTGTAAATTTGCAGATTCAGGCGATTGCCATCGAGTTTGGCGGTAGCCAGTACTTTTCCAAGCTCGGTCAGATCAAAATGCATGGTCAGTTGCCAGACTTTATTGGTCTGACCGCTTTGGTTGTCGGAGCCATCACGCTGCTCAATTTTCAATTGCAATTGGGTGCTTTGCTGATCCCACTGCAACGGCAGCTGCAGCAGGAACTGACCGCTCTGTTGTTGCTGCAACTCGGTGCTGGCCAATTGGCTTTGCTGCATGGCGCCACTGTGGCTGGCCAATTGTCGCAGCAATTGACCTGCACTCTGACTGTCCAGTTGTTGCAGCAACGGCATCAGACGCTGCGCCGCTGGCTGGTTGGCCATTGGGCTGGCACCCCGGCTGAGTCGTCCCAGCAGCAGTTGAATGGCCAGGGCAAAGGTACCGGCGGCGCTGCTGCTGTTGGCTGGGGCCTGCAGCGGATGAAATTGCAGCACGGCCTGCAATTGTTGCTGGATTTCAGCACCCGACATGACCCGCTGCCCTGAGGGCAGTTGTTGGCGGATGTGCTGCAGGGCTTGCTGCAAAGGGGCTGGTAACTCAGGCAGGCTGGCGAGCCGGGCCGGACTCTCTGCCAGCAGTGGTTGCAGCAAACGCCAGCCCTGCTCCAACACCGGCTGTGTTTTGTTGCCACTTTGCTGCTGAGCCGCAGGCTCTGCGGCTGTTCCTGTTTGCGCTGCTTGCCATTGAATCGGGCGGTTAAATGCATCTTTGGCCAGCTGCAGTTTGGCACTGCTTTGCTGTTGCGACAAAAACTGCAGTTGCCAATTTTGCTGCTCCTGTTGCAGTTGGATTTGATAGTGCCCAGCAGCTAAGCGAACCTGAGGCAAAGGCAGCATCAGGTTGCCCAGTTGCAGGTACTGTTGCTGCAAGCGGGCCGGAATACTTTGGCCCTGTATGGCGCTGGCAACTTGCGCCAACAGCTGCTGCTGCAGCTGTGCCGGCAAGGTCAATTGCTGGTACTGCAAGCGCTGCGGGGGCGGCTCTGAGTGCGTCTGGCCTGGTGGTTGAGGACTGCTTCTGTCGGCTGCTTTGGGCATACTCAGGTTGCCAGGCATCGAAGGTACCAAAGGCGTAGTTCTGGCTTGGCTGGTTGTTTTCACCTCAAGAAACAAACTGGGCTCCTGACCTGTACCAAGACTGATGCTGGCTTCAATGCGAGCCTGTGGAAATTGCACCATCAGCGACTGTATGGTGCGGTGCAAGGCGTTAGGTAAGGGCAGAACCATGCCCTGAGGCAGACGGATTTGGCTTTGCTGCCGGCTGCTTTGCAGCTCGACCGGCAAATGGGTGGCCGTACTGGCACTGCTGAGATCGGTCACGGGTCGGCTGTCGCCACGCCAGTTCAATGCCAGGGTCAGTGCTTGTTGTTGGTTTAAAGGAAAGCTTTGAACGGCTTCGCCCCTGGCTTGCAACTGGACCTGAACCCGGCCGTCCGGCAATTGCTGAAAGCTGGCCTGCATCGCACTGCCATTCGGGGCGGTGACACTTTGTGGCAGTCGCAGTTGCAAAATCCCCTGGGCGGTATTCAGTTGCAAAAGACGTGCGCCTTGTACCGGATCGGTCAACAGAATGCCTGGGTAGGCTTTGTCTGGTTGCAAGGGAATGGCCGCTGTGGTGCCGCGGCCGGCAGCTGTTACCTGCATCAGGTGCTCAAGTTTGATCGGGTTCATGTTTTTGTCACTTTTACCATGCTTGTGCTCCGCTGACGCGTTCGTATTCCAATCGGAATATGGTAAGATCCGCGCAATTTTACCAGGAGGCCACTGTGACCGACTTCTTTTGTGCCCGCGGCTTAAGTTGTATCCGCCAGGACAGAGTGCTGTTCCAGGGGCTGGATCTGGAGCTGGTACCCGGACAGCTGCTGCAGGTGCAGGGCAAAAATGGTGCTGGTAAAAGTTCATTGTTGCGTCTGTTGGCCGGTTTGTCCACACCGGATGATGGTGAGATCCTGTTTCGGGGGCAGCCGTTATCGCAGCAATTGGACGAATTCGCTACGTCTCTTTGTTATATCGGCCACCAAAGCGGCATTCATGAGCACTTAACCGCTCTGGAGAATCTGGCATTTTGGCGTGCTGCTTATGAGCTGCCATACCAGGATAACCTCAGCTTGCTGGGTGAGTTAGGCCTGGCCGGTCTGGAAGATGTGCCTTGCCGAATGCTTTCTGCCGGGCAACAGCGCAGGGTTTCCTTAGCCCGACTTTGGTTAACTCAGGCACCGCTCTGGATATTGGATGAACCCTTTACTGCCCTTGATCAGCACTCCATTGCACGTTTGCAGCAGCGCTTTCATCAGCAACTGGCAGCCGGTGGTGCCATTATTGTGACGACGCATCAACCGCTCAGTGTCGACTTTCCCAGTTTAAAAACTCTGGAGCTGGCTTACCGATGGTAATGACATTTTTACGCCGTGAGCTGGTGCTGTTGGCACGGCAGAAGGCCGATTGGTTGAACCCGTTGCTGTTCTTCATTATTGTCTTGACCTTGTTTCCGTTAGGGGTTGGACCAGAGCCGAACCAATTACGTATAATGGCGCCTGGGATTGTCTGGATAGCGGCCCTGTTGAGTGTTTTGCTGGCGGCTGAGCGCCTGTTTCGCGATGACTATCGCAACGGTGTCATTGAGCAGCTGGTGGCGTCGCGTCAGGGGGTGATGGCCTTTGTGCTGGCGAAGACCGCCGCAAACTGGCTCAGTACCGGTTTGCCATTGGTGATGTTGTCCCCGGTGGTGGCCATGTTGTTGGGCGTTGATAAAGCGGCATTTATCGCCATGATGCTGACGCTGTTGTTGGGAACCCCTATGCTCAGCATTTTGAGCGTATTGGGTGCGGCTCTGACCATGTCGGCCGATAAAGGCGGTATTTTGCTGGCACTGTTAATAGTCCCGCTGTACATACCTCTGCTGATTTTTGCCAGTGCGGCAATTGAGGCTGCTGGTATGGGGTTGTCTTACAGTGGTCAACTTGCGATTCTGGTTGCCATGTTACTATTGGCGTTGGCTTTGGTGCCACTGGCGGTTGCCAGTGCGTTACGAATTAATGTGAGTTAGTATGTTTAAATGGCTGCACCCTCTGGCAAAACCTGAAACTCTCTATCGATTCTGCGGGCATTTGTTTCCCTGGCTTATGCTGTCGGCCCTAACCATTCTGCTGGTGGGCAACGTCTGGGGTCTGGTGTTTGCCCCTCAGGATTACCAGCAATTCGATACGGTACGCATTATGTACATCCATGTGCCTTCTGCCTTGCTATCGATGAGCACCTACACCATGATGGCGATTGCCGCTTTTATTGCGCTGGTCTGGCAGGTCAAAGTCGCCCAGTGGTCGGTACTGGCCATTGCACCGATTGGTGCCGTTTTTACCGCCATCTCATTGCTGACCGGCATGGCCTGGGGCAAACCGATGTGGGGCACCTGGTGGGAGTGGGATGCGCGCTTGACCTCGCAACTTATTTTGTTGTTCCTGTACCTGGGCGTGATTGCCTTGTACGGCGCTTTTTCTGACCGGCAGACCGGTGGCAAGGTCGCTTCCTTGTTGGCTGTGATTGGCGTGGTCAATGTCCCTATTATTCATTTCTCCGTCGAGTGGTGGCATACCCTGCATCAGGGGGCCAGCATTATGAAATTTGACACCCCTTCGGTGCATCCCAGCATGCTGTGGCCTTTGCTGATTAGTTTGCTGGGTTTTTATCTGCTGATGCTGGCTCTGGTTTGTTTGCGGCTAAGGACCGCCATTTTAGAGCATGAGCAGCACCGGCCATGGGTACGTGCGACCTTGGGAGGACACTAATGCAGTTTGACAGTTTCAGTGATTTTCTGGCGATGGGCGGCTATGGCTTTTACATCTGGCTGGCCTATGGTTTGACCTATGGTTTGTTGGTGGGGCTGGCGGGTTATTGCTTTTGGGAGCTGAAAGCCTTTCACCAAAACTTCCGACAGAAGCTGGCGCGGGCCCAACGAGTTAAGCAGTATCAGGAGACTGAGCACCCATGACAACAAGACGACAAAAACGCCTTTGGTCCATTCTGGCCATCTTGACTCTGGTAGCCGGCTCAGTCGGTGCCATGCTGTTTGCCCTGACGCAGAATATCAACTTATTCTATACCCCAACTCAGTTGGTCGAGGGCATCGGGCCTGATAAAAAGCGCCCGGAAATCGGTCAGCGTCTACGCATCGGTGGTGTGGTGGTTGAAGGCTCTGTAGTGCGGGACCCTGAGTCCTTGTTGGTTCGTTTTGACCTGGTGGATATTGGCCCTACCGTAACGGTCGAGTACAACGGCATCCTGCCAGACCTGTTCCGTGAAGGACAGGGCATCGTTGCTCAGGGCCATCTGGTTGAAGACCGCCTGATCCGCGCCACCGAGGTACTGGCACGGCACGATGAAGAGTACATGCCACCCGAAGTGGCCAAAGCGCTCAAAGGCATTCAGCATGTGCCGCCCTCGCAGCAAACCGCTACCGAATCCACCGGAGGTTACTGATGATCCCTGAGTTAGGCCAACTGGCACTGACCTTTGCTTTTGTGCTGTCCCTGATGTTGGGGGTGATCCCGCTTTATGGCAGCTACACCGGCAACGAGCGGGCTTTAATGCTGGGTAAGCCCTTGGCCATCGCCTCGGCATTGTTTGCCGGCCTGGCATTCGCCGCTTTGTCCTATGCGTTTTACACCGATGACTTTACTGTCATCAATGTGGCGTCCAATTCCAGCACTGTATTACCCTGGTACTACAAATTGACGGCTACCTGGGGCTCGCATGAAGGCTCTATGGTGCTTTGGGTTTGGATCCTGACTTTGTGGACGGCTGCGGTTGCGCTGTTTTCCAAACAACTGCCGTTGCTAATGCAGGGGCGTATTCTGGGGGTGATGGGCTGGATAGGCGTTGGCTTTATTGCTTTTTCGCTCTTTATGTCCAATGCCTTCGAGCGCAGCCTGCCGTACTTCCCGGCCGAGGGCAATGATCTGAACCCCTTGCTGCAAGATTTTGGCATGATCATTCACCCACCTTTGCTGTACATGGGCTATGTTGGCTTTGCGGTATCCTTTGCTTTTGCCATTGCGGCATTGCTCAGCGGCAAGTTTGACAGCACCTGGGCACGTTGGGCGCGGCCCTGGACCCTGGCAGCCTGGATGTTTTTAACCCTGGGCATCATGCTTGGCAGTTGGTGGGCCTACAAAGAGCTCGGCTGGGGTGGTTGGTGGTTCTGGGATCCGGTTGAAAATGCTTCCTTTATGCCTTGGTTGGTGGGCACGGCGCTGATCCATACTTTGGCGGTGACGGAAAAGCGTGGCACCTTTAAATCCTGGACGGTCTTACTGGCACTGGCAACCTTCTCGCTAAGCCTGTTGGGTGCATTCCTGGTTCGCTCCGGTGTGCTGGTGTCGGTGCATTCTTTTGCCACCGATCCAAGTCGGGGTTTGTTCCTGCTGGTGTTTTTGCTGATTGTGATCGGGGGTTCCTTGCTGCTGTATGCGCTGCGGATGCGTTCGGTCCGCAGTCAGGCCCGGTTTGAGCTGTTTTCACGCGAAGTGATGCTGTGGGGCAACAACGTCTTTATGCTAACGGCAACCCTGGTGGTATTTTTGGGGACCTTGTTGCCGCTGTTCCACCAGGAGCTGGGGCTGGGTTCCATTTCCATTGGTGAGCCTTTCTTTGATGCGATGTTCTTTTACCTGGCCATTCCGTTCAGCCTGTTGTTGGGGCTGGGCCCCTGGGTACGCTGGAAACAGCAAAAATGGCAGCCGCTGATCCCGCCGATGGCGATGATTGCGCTGGCAACCCTGATTGTTGCGGTCGGTTTGATGGCGGCTACCCAGTCGGTACAGGCCAATGTGGCCCTGATTGGCTTGTTGTTAGGGGCCTGGGTTGGTATGTCTGCACTGGGCGAAGTTGGTCAGCGCATTCGTCAGTTTGGTCAGGGCTTGGCAGGTATTCGTAAGCTGAGTGCCAGCCACTACGGCATGACCACCGCCCACATTGGTTTTGCAGTTATGGTGATTGGTATTGCCATGACCACCACCTACAGCGTGGAGCGGGATGTGCGGATGCAGGTGGGCGACACCATCTCGTTGTCTGGCTATGACTTTACCTTATTGGATTTGTACAAGCTGGATGGACCCAACTACGGAGGCGAGGCTGCCGATTTGAAAGTCGAGCGCGATGGTCGGTTTATTACCAACCTGCATGCTGAAAAACGCTTTTACACCATCCAGCGTACCGTAATGACTGAAGCGGCTATTCACGCCCGTTTAAGCCGGGATCTGTACGTGTCTTTAGGGGAAGCTTTACCAGGCAATGCCTGGTCCTTCAAAGTCCAGGTGAAGCCTTTTGTGCGCTGGATATGGCTGGGTGGTTTGCTGATGGCGATAGGGGCCACCTGGTCCTTGTTTGATGAGCGCTATCGCCGTAAAGTCACGCGCCGCCTGAGGGCTCCGGCGCGCAACAACGAGGAGGTCGCCCATGCGTAAGTGGCTGTTTTTTGCACCTTTGGCTATTTTTCTGGCGGTTTCGGTCTTTTTGTACACTGGGCTCTTTTCCGACCCCTGGAGCCGCGACTCTGCGTTGTTAAACCGGCCTATGCCCGAGTTTGACTTGCCGGATCTGATGCAGCCACAACAGCGTTGGAACCGCGAGCTGCTAACCGGCGAGCCTTTTTTACTCAGTGTCTGGGGCGTTTGGTGCCCAACCTGCAAAGCTCAACTGCGCTTTATGACCGAGCTCAGGGAGCAGGGCATTCCCATCATTGGTTTGTATTATCCGTTACCGGTGGATCCGGCTTTTGGTGATCACTTTAGCCTGGGCCAGTTGCAGCGTGATGTGCAGCGGGAACTGGCTTACTTTGGCGATCCTTACCAATTCAATATTCTGGATGAAAACCGCCGCCTGTCGTTTGACCTTGGGGTTTCAGGCTCACCTGAGACCTTTCTGGTCGATGCCGATGGCACCATTCGGATGCACCATGTTGGCGATCTGAACCCGCGGGTTTGGCGCAATCTTTTTGCACCGGCATTCGAGGAGCTGCAACAAGCCTCGCTGGCCTATCAGGGAGCCAAGCCATGAGCCGGTTGCTGCTGGTCGCATGGGTCTTGTTCAGCACTTCGTTGTTGGCGGGTGACGAAATTCTGCCGTTTGAAGACGATGCCAAGCGCAGTCTCTACCAAGAGCTGGTGCAGCAACTGCGCTGCCCACAGTGCCAAAATCAGAACATTGCCGAGTCCAATGCAGTGGTGTCCATTGATATGCGCAATAAAACCTACGAGCTGGTGCAGCAGGGCTACAGCCGGCGAGAAGTGATCGACTTTATGGTCGACCGTTACGGTGACTTTGTGCATTACAGCCCACCGCTGAACCCGGTAACCATCTGGCTCTGGATCTTGCCGGTGGTTTGGCTGGTGCTGATGGCCTGGTACATGTTGCGCCGCCGCCAGAGCGCGCAAACGGCCAGGGCATCCAATCCTGAATTGGAGCAGGAGTTGGATGCCATTATCGACGCTTATCGGAGTAAAAAATCATGATGTGGCAGTTGCTACTGGGGGCCCTGTTGATGTTGGCCCTGAGCCTGGTATTTATGGCCTGGCCTCGAAGTGCACGTGTCGGCGAACAGCAGACGCCGGCGGAATTATTCAGCGAGCGGATGGAGTTGCTGGCCACAGCCCGAGATGCTGGCGAGTTGGCAGAGCAAGATTTTGACAGTGCCGCAGACGAGCTGAAGCAGCAGTTTTTAGAACAAGAAGCCAAGGCGGTGCAATTGCAGGCATCGCAAAGCAGCTGGCGCTGGTACGGTGGCTTAACCCTGGCTGTTGCCGCGATGGTTGGCGGCATTTACAGCTGGAATGGTCACTACCGTGAGCTGGTCGACTGGCAGACGGCACAGCAAAAGCTGCCTGAGTTTGGCGAGCGCTCTTTGCTCGGCCGCGGTGAGCCTTTGAATGATGAGGAGCTGACTGGCTTTGCCTTGGCGCTGCGGACCAAACTGGCCCGTGAGGGTGATGACGCTGCTGCCTGGTTTTTATTGGGACGCATTTGGATGTCGCAAGGGCTGATGATGGATGCCATTGACGCCTTTGAAAAAGCATTGCAGATGACCCCGGAACGCACTTCACTGTTGATTAGTTACAGCCAGGCTATGTTGGTGGTTGGTGGCGATGACAAGTTAGCAAAAGCTGGCAGGGCTATGGCCCGGGTATTGACCAATGAACCGGACAATCTGGATGCGCTGTCTTTACTCGCTTACATTGCTTACGAAAAAGATGACCTGGACGAAGCCATTGCCGCCTGGACCCTGTTGCTGGACCGTCTGCCAAGCTCCGATCCGCGTTATGCGGTGGTGCTGAACAAGCTGCAAGAGTTAGGGCAGGACGTGCAGGCGCGCGAAGAGCGAACTGTCTACCTGACGCTGGAGGTTGATCCTGATTTGCGGCAGTCGCACCCGGATGCCAGCGTTTTTGTGTTTGTGCGCCAGCCGGATGGCCCTGCCATGCCAGTGGCCGCTCAGCGTATCCCGGTGCCTGCTGGCGAGCTGCAAATGATGCTGACTGAAGAGATGTCGATGCAAACCGGCTGGACCCTGGCCAGCATTGACGAAGTGGAAGTGGTGGCACGATTTTCACCATCGGGTCGGGTCGATGAAACTGAAGGCAGTTTCGAAGTGGTCTCATCCCGTCAAGCTTTTACCGATGCCAGGGTGCAGGTCGCCTTGCAATTAAAAGCTCAGTAAAGCCGTTTAGAGGATCTATTTTGAAGACAAAGTCATTGGCAATGCGTTGCCTGCTGTTGTTGAGCCTTAGCGGGCTGCTGGCTGCCTGTGCCAGTGCGCCGGATGCGCCAGAGCCCGAGCGGGATCCCAGAGATAAACTGGAGCCTTTCAACCGGGCCATGTGGGAGCTCAATTATGAAATTCTGGATCCCAACATTCTCCGTCCGGCAACGGTCGGATACATGGCGGTGGTGCCAAGCCCGGCGCGGCGCGGTGTAGACAACTTTTTAAGCAACCTGCGTGAGCCGGATAGCTTTGTCAATGCTGGCTTGCAGGCAAAACCGGCCAGCATGGCGATCAGTGCCGGCCGTTTTCTGGTGAACTCGACGGTGGGGGTCTTGGGGCTGTTTGATGTGGCGACTAAAATTGGCTTGCATGAACGGCGGGAAGATTTTGGTCAGACCTTGGCGGTCTGGGGCGTCGGTGAGGGTTCATTTTTGATGGTGCCTGCCCGTGGTCCCTCGACAGTGCGTGACACCACTGGTGATCTGGTGGATGCGCTGTATTCGCCGCTGGGTTTGTTCAATACTCCGTTGACCATCACCCGTTATGTACTAAGCGGCTTGACCCAGCGCGAAAAAGCCATGTCGATGGAGCATTTGCTGGAAGACTCTTTTGATCCTTACGCCTTTGTGCGTGAGGCCTATTTGCAAAACCGACTGTTTGAAATTCACGACGGCAATCCGCCGGAGCAGGACGATTACGACGATTCCTATCTGGATGAGTTTTTCTAATCTGGCACTAGGACGTGTTGACCTTAAAAAGCGAGCTTCGGCTCGCTTTTTAGTGGCCGGTGTTTAGCAAAGCTCGTTGCCACTGGCTGTGCCCTTGTCGAAGGCAACCAGATTGTCGCTGGTGATTTGACTGATTTGCTGCATCGCCTCTTCGGTAAAAAAGGCTTGATGGCCGGTGATCAGCACATTGGGGAAAGTGAGTAAGCGTTTAAAGACGTCGTCGTCGATCACCATTTCCGACAGGTTTTCAAAAAATAAATCGGCTTCCTGTTCGTACACATCCAAACCCAGATAACCAATTTTCCGGCTTTTAAGAGCGTTAATCACTGCTTTGGTATCAATCAGGCCGCCGCGGCTGGTGTTGATCAACATCACATTCTCTTTCATCTGCGCCAGACTATCGACGTTGATCAGATAACGGGTTTCCGGAGTGAGCGGACAGTGCAGGCTGATGATATGGCTTTGCTGGTACAGCTCTGGCAAGGGCACGTAGCGGGCGCCCAGCTGTTTCAGCTCGGCATCTTCGTACAAGTCGTGGCACAGTAAGGTGCAGCCAAAGCCCAGTAAGATCCGGGCAGTGGCCTTGCCAATGCGACCGGTGCCAATCAGGCCAACGGTTTTGCCGTGCATGTTAAACCCCAGCAGGCCATCGAGCGCAAAGTTATCGTCCCGTACCCGGTTGTAGGCTTTGTGCAGCTTACGGTTCAGCGCCAGCATCATGCCGACGGTGTGCTCAGCCACGGCTTCGGGCGAGTAGGCGGGTACCCTGGCCACCTGAATGCCCAGCGCTTTGGCAGCATCCAGGTCGACATTGTTAAAGCCCGCGCAGCGCAGTGCAATCATCCGTACACCCTGTGCCTGCAAGGCGGTCAGTACCGGGGCAGATAAGTCGTCATTGACAAAAGCACAGATCGCGGCACTGTCAGCGGCCAGGCTGACGGTTTCTTCGCTGAGCTTAAGCTCCAGATAATGAAAATCCAGTTTTGGATCTGCCCAACGGCTGAATGCCTGTTGGTCGTATTTTTTTGCGCTGTACACCGTGACTTTCATGCGTAGTTCCTTTGCTAAGTTTGTACACAGTGTAGCAAAAAATGGCACGGCTTTATTGCTAGGGATCAAGGCTTTGGTGCTGCAAGCAACTCCTCAATGCTCTGGCGAATGGCCAGTGGCTTGGTGCGGGGGGCATAGCGTTTCACCACTTCGCCCTGGCTGTTGACCAGAAACTTGGTGAAATTCCATTTGATAGCGCGGGTTTTTAGCAGGCCACGGGCCTGATTCTTTAAAAACTCAAACACTGGCTCTGCGTCCGGGCCATTCACCTGAACTTTGGCCAGCACCGGAAAGCTCACCCCATAGTTGAGCTGGCAAAACTGCTGAATGTCCTGATCCGTGCCGGGCTCCTGGCCGCCAAACTGGTTGCAGGGAAAAGCCAGGATCTCAAGTCCGCGATCCTGGTAGCTTTGATACAAGGTTTCCAGCTCCTGATACTGTGGGGTAAAGCCGCACTGACTGGCGGTATTGACCACCAGCAGAGTTTTGCCTTTGTACTGCGCCAGATCCAGTGGCTGGCCCTGAGCGTCTTTCACGGTAAAATGATGCAGATTATTCATTGGGACTCCCCGAAAGCTTTTTACTTTTTGCAGCCATCTTTGTACGCTTGGTGGTATCTCATTAGTTTACGACAGAAGTAAGACACTGGTATGACAAATTCTAAAACAATCAAGAATGTGGCCTTTATCGGCCTTGGCGTGATGGGGTTCCCGATGGCGGGCTACCTGCAGCAGCAGGGCTATGCCACCCGGGTTTACAACCGTACCACAGCTAAAGCGATGGATTGGGTTAATCGTTATGGTGGCGCGCATGGTGAAACCCCGGCAGCGGCCGCCATGGGCGCCGAGCTGGTGTTCTTGTGTGTCGGTAATGACGACGATGTGCGCTCTGTGGTCTATGGCGAACATGGGGTGCTGGCCAGCATGCAGCCTGGTTCGGTGCTGATCGATCACACCACCGCTTCAGCTGAGCTGGCCCGTGAGCTGGCGGCAGCTTGTGCTGAGCAAGGCATTGGCTTTTTGGATGCACCGGTGTCTGGTGGCCAGGCCGGGGCTGAAAACGGTGTGCTGACCATTATGGTCGGCGGCGACAGCGAAGCCTACGCCAACGCCGAACCGGTGATGCAGGCCTATGCCCGCTGCTGCAAGCTGCTGGGCCCGACCGGCTCCGGGCAACTTGCCAAGATGGTCAATCAAATTTGCATCGCCGGTGTGGTACAAGGCCTGGCGGAAGGGCTGCATTTTGCCCAAAACGCCGGTTTGGATGCCGCTGCTGTGGTGGAGGTGATTTCACAAGGGGCTGCTCAGTCCTGGCAGATGCAAAACCGGTATCAAACTATGCTCAAAGGCGAATACGATTTTGGTTTTGCCGTCGACTGGATGCGCAAAGATCTCAGTATCGCACTGAGTGAGGCCCGGAAAAATGGCAGCCACCTGCCGCTGACTGCTCTGGTTGATCAGTTCTACAGCGAAGTCCAGCGCATGGGCGGCAACCGTTGGGATACGTCCAGTCTGCTGGCTCGTTTGCAGAAACCCGCATAAATTGACCAATCAATCTCTGGGCGCATGATTGCGCCCCTGCATCTGCCGATTTCTTCACACTTAAATGCCCATTTCTTTTTTGTGACAATACTCTGTTTATAGATTGTTGCAGTCCATCGCTTGTGTTAGCTTTTATTTTATTGAAAAAAAAGCACAACAAGGAAAATGTATGCGCTGGTTATTGGGCTTGGCTTTGGTGGTGTCATCTGTACAAGCTGGATCTTTTAGTTCGCATGAGTCGATTCAGTCGACGGCGAATTGTTTTCGGGGGCCGTTCGAGAATTTTACCACCTTAACTCAAAGAATTGAGCAAATGCCTGCCGAGCAGCAAGAGCGGATGAGTCGTATATTTGCCCAACCGCAATTTGAACAGCGGGTGAATACGATTTACTGTCGTGACTTTATCTATCAGGTTGATGGCGTTGAAGTACGAGGTGTGGTTGTGGCTCCTAAGCACCCTGACAAAACTGAGCAACCCTTGCCAGTTTTGATCTACAACCGGGGTGGCAATGCCAATTTTGGCGCTTTACGATTTCCAGTTGTCTACCACCAATTAATCACCTGGGCAGAGCAGGGCTATATTGTGATTGCCAGCAATTACCGTGAACAGGATGAGTTCGGTGGTGCCGATGTTGCCGATGTTGAAGCCTTATTGCCCATTATCCAGCAGATGCCAATAGCCGATCAAAGCAAGATTGCCATGTGGGGCGTCAGCCGCGGCGGCATGCAAAGCCTGATGGCGGTGCGGAATATGCCAGAGGTGAAAGCATTGGTATTTTCTGTTGGTGTGATTGATTTAGAGAAAGAGCTCGAGTTTCGCCCTGAAATGGAAAATGTGTATCAGGCCAGGATCCCAAATTATGCCGAGCGTAAGCAGGAGGCGTTGGCTGAGCGCTCCGTAGTAAACTGGTTGGATGAATTCCCTGCTGAGCTGCCGATCCTGATTTTGCATGGCGAGCAGGATGATCGGGTGCATGTCAGCAATGCCACGCGTTTTGCCAAGTTATTGGAGCAGCGGGAGCAGCCGCATCAGTTGCACATCTATCCGGATGTCGGCCACAATGTTTTCCGTGAGTCCTTTGATGATATGAAAAGCTGGCTGCAACAACAATTGCGATAAAGCTTTTATCGACATAGCGAACTGTTTAGGGCGTGAGCCGTGGATCCGGCATAAAATCCAGTTCTATCCGATTGTCAAGACAGGCCGAATAGTCGGGGTGGCTTGGGTTGAGCAGAATGTTGTGCTCACGCGGTGCCAACACACTGGGAACGGCTAAGGCCAGGCTGGCTTGTTCTTGCAGCCAGCTGTCACCAATGTTGGCGGTCCCAGCGCTGGCCGGTTGCATCTGCCAGTTGGCGGGCAGGTGCTGTGGGCTTAGGCTAAGTAAGGCATCGTCCGGCAGCTGCAACTGAAATAAGCGAAACTGCTTTAGTGCTACTCGGTTGTTCAAATGTACCAGCACTTCTAACATAGCCAGAGCTTCCGAACCTGCTGTGTAGATACAGGCTTTGCCTTTGCTGTTCCAGCGCCCGCCATAGAGCCTGGCACCTTCGCCATCAAACGCCTGAGCAGCCCATTTCTGATGCACCAGCCGGTACAGCAGCATCAGCTGAAGACGCCATGCTCTAAACGGCCAATCAGATCCAGCACTGCCTGGCTTTCTGCCGAGGTGGCCAGCATCTCAATAGGGGCCTGATCGCCAAGGCCATATACGGGCTGTGTCAGCCAGCCTTTGATGGCAGCATTATCGCCGTCAAACAAGCTGCTGGCAGCCGCAAAAACGGTGGCAAAGCGATACAGCCGATCGCTTTCATCCTGAGTAAAGCGGCCGCTTTTGGCACGCCGAGCCAGGGTAGCAGGGGCCAGCTGACAAACCGCTGCCAGTTGCTTTTTATCCAGGGTGGACAGTGCTGCCAGTTTATCAAACACCTGGTAGACAAAGCCTTGGTGCAGTGCCTGATACAGCTTAGAGCCACGCTCAGCAATGCCGATCTGCTGCCAAATATCAGGCTTGGTGGAGAGGCGGGGACTAAACTCACGGATCATGGCAGACATTGTTGTCACCTATCATCTGATATCTCAAAAGTATATCAGGTGATTGCTCCTGGTCAATGCGACCCTAATTTTCGGTCATACCAACCCCTCGCACCAAAATCCACTTACGTCTATTGACGTTTATTTTATTAGAGCTTCAATGCTCCCATAAACAACCAATAAGTTGACTTTTCTTGCGAGTGTGTATCGGTGTGTATATACTAATACGCAGGTTAGCGGAGTACTTATGAAATCATCTGACCTGATCCAAGAGCTAAAAGCAGCCGGTTGTTACATGAAACGGCAGGGTAAAGGGAGTCACCAAATATGGTACTCCCCGGTGACAGGGAAAACCTTCCCGGTACCGCACCCAAAAGGGGCATTGCCAGTCGGAACTGTGAAGGCGATAAAAAAGTCAGCGGGCATCTAGCCCGCTGCATTTAACGAGGTGAGTTATGTACTTTTCAGTTGGTATTGAAACGCCAAAATCAGAGGCAGAAGCCTACGGGCTTGTAGTGCCAGCATTGTGCAGTGAAAAGTTTAGCTGTTTCAGTGCTGCAGATACCGAAGATCAGATAGCACCGATGGCAACTGAGGCTATACAGCTTGTACTGGAAAGCATGCAGGAAGACGGCACCGCTACGGATGGTTTGCGTGACTTGGGCGCCCTGACCTACCAGAAGCAAGCTGATTATGCCTACTGCGATGCCTGGCTAATGCTCCACGTTGATATTACTGCATTTGAGGGTAAGCCTAAGCGCATTAATATCAGCATCCCTGATACATTGATCAGCCGTATCGACCATAAGGTCAAAGCAGCGCCAGATCGCTACCGCGACCGTAGCCACTTCCTGGCTACTGCGGCCCGGCACGAATTGGAAACGGCGGGCAAGTAGTACTTGCCAACCAGCCGCGCTAAGGCGCGGCCCACTTCCGGTGCAGCTTCACACAGGGCAGATGACGCATGCCGGATTTATTTTGTTACGACCCCGATTTTTAATTTTTTGTTACGACCCCGATTTTTAATTTACCACCACCATTACTGGTTGCTTAACATCAGTTGAATTTTCACCTAACCACCAGATTTAGTAATTATCCAATTTATTGATCGTCAGCTAAGAGCGAAAAGCAGAAGTTACACCTGACATCAGCTACACAACTATGTGTTCACCAGCACCTTTAGCAACCTGACTTGTGCCTTAAATTTCAGATGGTATTTCGATGCCACCTAACTCGCCTTGCAGATAATGTTTAAATTCATCGTATGCACGAACAAATTTACCAAGCTCACTTTGCTTCACTTGTTCTATTTTCAATGCGTCTTCATTATTAAATTGAGCCTGTTTAGCTGATTCAATACATTTATTTATGACATCATATAATCCATCGAGTTTTTCGGCGGCTTCGTGTCTACAAAGGTCAACCAACATGCCGTGCGAAATCAGCTTCATCAGGTTAGCGTCTAGCTCTTGCTTTAACGATTTAAAAGTCCAATTCAGAATACGGGTAATTTCCTGTATCACGAATTCAGAATCGTGTTTTGCCGCATTCCTCACCCTGCCTTTGCTGAATGGGAAGTAGTTAACCTCAAAAAACTCATCGTCTTTTTCACTAAAAAACAAATTAATATTTGTGTCTGCAAGCTTATGAGTATTCAAAAACTCGCGGATGTCAGACTTATCAAACCTGCATCCGAAGTAGATAGAATCGATGATGTCCAGTGAGATACTTGTCAGGCCAATTGGCCCAAGTCCTCCCTTTTTACCAAATGCCCGCCACTCTTTCTCGTATTCCCAATCGCATGATTTAATGGTTAACGTTTCAATTAAGAAGTCATCTTCAACAGATTCATTGAATCCTAAATATGAGCGAGCGAGAGCATCTACAGAGTGCGAGTGGGGTACTTTATCTTTGTACTTGACTTGCCTAAGAAGGCCAGTTACAGAATCTTTAAAAAGATCAGTCCTTATTTTTATCATTGCGCCTTTATGCTCGTCTGAATAGTGCGCCCACATAAGCTTAGAGTTTTGATTCGTGCTGAGGCAAAGAACGTGTATGGCGTTAGACAATAGTTGCATTTGCTCTTTATTGAAAACTGGACTTCCTGTAATCACTTCATTTCCATTTTCAAACTCTGAAAATACCTTTTTGATAAAACTGATCACGCTTTCTTTGTGCACGTAATTAAAACTTTTATCTATCTTCAATAGATAAAGCATTGGCACTATCAAAATCATAATCGTAGCTTCTTTTTTGGGATCTATAATGTCCCTCGACTCTAAACGAAATCCGTCATATTTTTCGGTAATTTCTTTTATAATTAAAGCTGTTGCATTTGTTTTTTCAGCATTGCTCAGCTGTTTTTCGTTGCCTTCAAATAACGTTTCATATTTTAATACACAGGGTAATTCAAGCCCTTCACTCACATGTTTTAAGAGTAAATCCTTAACTGCTGATGCAAGTTCAGCGCGTCTGTATCTAAAAGAACGGGTTATTTGCCCATCGAAAGGATCATTAAATTCAGACAACGCTGTGAACTTAATGCTCGAGCCGGAAAGTATTTTTACTAATGTAGATTTAGAAACGTATTTATACAGGAATTCTGGAGAATTCTCGTTGTCTGAACATTCAAGTAACTTTTGTACATTTCCAGAGAAAGGGTATTTACCCTGAAATGAAGGAAGAGAACACCACAAACCGTTGTTCAAATCTAACTGTTCAAAAAAACTACCCAGCTCAATAAACACCCCGTGATTCAAACCCGACGCTTGCTTTAGGTCACACTGAATAGTCTGGCATAATTCAGCAGCCTCAACATGTTTAAGTTCAGCTAAACATTGATTTAAACATTTCACTTGGAACTGTAAAAGTTCAATGACCAATCCATAGTAATGATATGGAACAATTCCCGGGCAACTTTTCGTGCAATATTCACATAAACTAACAGCGTTGAGCAAATAATGAGCAGAGGAAAACAGATAATTATCAGATGCTTCTTCATGGATATTGGCAAAAGACTCAGCAACGTGAACATCAGTAATACTCGTAAAGAGATTTGGCCCGCCAGAGTCACTACCCGTTAGTACGGATTCTATTTGGAGCATGGACACCGCATAAGCGCGGGCATATAAAGTATTCTCTTCACTAAGCAAGTGAAAATTTTCCAAGCGCCTGTTTAATCGATAAAGCAGAGCAAATATTCTACGTAAAGGTAAATGCTCAAAAAAATGGAAAGCTATCACACGAGTTCCTGCTTAGGATGAAATTTATTTAAAGTAATATTTTTATGATTGAAAATCAAATTTAAACGATTTATTACTAATTAACTTTTAGGCTGCTTTAGCCAGCTCAATAATTGTCGCAACGAATGATATTGAGGTAATAGATCATTAATTTAACGTTTCATATTTGGACATTCAACGTCCGCTTTTGGCACATAGCAGTCGTAGCAAAGCCGAATAATAAATGGTAACTGCCGCTGGAGTAGGCGCAAAAAAAACGTACACACCACTATGCGTAGTGTGTACGTTTAGATGCAACCTTTAGCTGTATGGAATAAAAGCTCTCTACTGGCGCCCTGTGCGATTAAAACTGCATTTCCGGGATATCGCCGTTAACCACCAGCTTACCTCCGGTTTTTTGCTGAATCTCTTCAACTGAGACGCCAGGCGCCCGCTCCAGCAAATGGAAAGCGCCATCGCGTACTTCCAGCACCGCCAGATCGGTGACGATTTTCTTCACACAGCCCACGCCGGTCAGGGGCAGGGTGCAGTCCGGTAACAGCTTGCTGTTGCCGTGCTTGTCGGCGTGCGTCATGGTGACAATGATGTTCTGGGCGCCGGCCACCAGATCCATCGCACCGCCCATGCCTTTGACCAGTTTGCCTGGGATCATCCAGCTGGCGATGTTGCCGTGCTGGTCGACTTCAAACGCACCCAGTACCGTTAAATCGACATGGCCGCCGCGGATCATGGCAAAGCTTTCGGCTGAGCTGAAAATAGCAGCACCGGTCGCTGCGGTCACGGTTTCTTTGCCGGCATTGATCATATCGGCATCGATCTCCGCTTCGGTTGGGTAGGGGCCCATGCCCAGCAAGCCGTTTTCTGATTGCAGCATTACCTCGATGCCCGCAGGCACGTAATTGGCGACCAGGGTCGGGATACCAATGCCAAGGTTAACGTAGAAGCCATCTTGCAGTTCCTGCGCCACTCGCATGGCGACTTGTTCACGTGATAAAGCCATTGCTGCCTCCTTAACCTTGACGAACCATGCGGCGTTCAATGCGTTTTTCAAAGTTGCCTTTGATCACGCGCTGCACATAAATACCCGGGGTGTGAATTTGGCTGGGTTCCAGCTCGCCCGGCTCGACAATTTCTTCCACTTCGGCCACGGTGATCTTGCCGGCGGTGGCCGCCATTGGGTTGAAGTTCATCGCAGTGTGGCGGAACACCAGGTTGCCGTAACGGTCGGCTTTCCAGGCGCGGACGATGGCAAAATCGCCGGTAATGGCAGGTTCCAGCACATAATGGCGGCCATCAATTTCACGGGTCTCTTTGCCTTCGGCGACCGGGGTGCCGTAACCGGTGGCGGTGAAAAAGGCCGGAATACCGGCACCGCCTGCTCGCATTTTTTCAGCAAGCGTGCCTTGCGGTGTCAGTTCAACTTCCAGTTCACCGTTTAGCAGTTGTTTTTCGAACAGAGCGTTTTCACCGACATAGGAGGCGACCATTTTCTTGATTTGCTTATCTTCCAGCAAAATGCCCAGGCCAAAACCATCAACGCCGCAGTTGTTGGACACTACCGTCAGCTCCCGGGTACCCATTGTTTTGATTTGGGCAATCAAGCCTTCCGGAATACCGCACAGGCCAAAACCACCGGCAATTACCGTCATGCCGTCTTCCAGCCCGGCCATCGCTGCTTCGTAACTTTCTACGACTTTATTAAACCCTGCCATCTGTAATCCTCATTGCTTCGAACATCTGACGTCCGCTGCTTATAACGAGCAGGGGTGGATGCGTCACACCAAAAGATACGCAACCCCTGCGTGCTCCGAAGAGCCTGAATTCAGCTTAATTTTTAAGGCACTTCGCCTGCAAAGCCAATCCTACTTTAGAACTAACCGGCTTGCCGAGCTCGGCGCAAATTGCCCAGCCTGCTTGTGCCAGCGCATTTAAATCCACGCCGTGCTCAATGCCAAGGCCATTTAGCAAATAAACCACATCTTCGCTGGCAACATTGCCTGACGCACCGGCGGCATAAGGGCAGCCACCCAGGCCAGCCACGGCACTGTCAATCACCGCAACACCGCGTAGCAGCGCGGTGTAAATATTGGTTAACGCCTGGCCGTAGGTATCATGAAAATGCACCGCCACCTGCGCTAGCGGCACCACAGTGAGCACCGCATCCAGCATCGCAGCAACGGTTTTGGGCGTGCCAACCCCTATGGTATCGCCGAGTGAAATCTCGTAGCAGCCCATATCCAGTAAGGCTTTGGCGACCCGGGCCACTTCGGCCGGGGCCACATCGCCCTGATAGGGACAGCCCACCACGCAGGAGACATAACCACGCACCCGGATACCATCGGCCTTGGCGGCGGCCAGCACCGGCGCAAAGCGTTCCAGGCTTTCGTCGATGCTGCAGTTGATGTTTTTCTGGCTGAAGGCTTCTGAGGCCGCGCCAAAAATGGCCACTTCATCGGCTCCGGCGGCTTTGGCGGCCTGGTAGCCTTTTAAATTGGGCGTTAGGGCGGCGTAGCAAATACCGGCCTTGCGCTCGATGCCGGCAAAAACCTCGGCTGAGTCGGCCATTTGCGGCACCCACTTAGGGGACACAAAAGCGCCGGTTTCGATGGTATCGAGCCCGGTAGCGCTCAGCTGATTGACCAGCTGGATTTTAGCCGCAAGTGATACCGCGACTTCATTTTGCAGGCCGTCACGGGGGCCGACTTCGACCAGGCGAACTTTGGTTGGCAGCATCAGGCGTCCTCCGTCTCCAGTTCGACCAGCTCAGCACCATCCTGCACCAATTCACCGGCCTGATAGAACACGGCTTTGACGGTGGCATCGGTAGGGGCCTTGATGCTGTACTCCATTTTCATCGCTTCCATCACTACCAGGGTTTGACCGGCTTTGACATGCTGGCCGGCTTCCACCAGTACCGCAACGATGGTGCCGTTCATCGGCGCTGTCAGACTGCCGCTGTCGTCGCTCAGCTCGGCTTCGGTCAGCAGCTCGGTCTGATAACTGAAATCGTAGCGATGGTGGCGGATAAAGACGCTGATGGTGTCCTGATACTGACTGATCCGCACCCGGGTCTTGTGCTCACCTAAGGTGGCGATCAGCTCATCACCCTGCAAACGCGCCTGACAGCGCAGTTGCTGGCCATCCAGCTGCACCAGCACCGCATCTTGCAATTGCTGCAGCTGCAATTGATGGCTGTGCTCCTGATGCTGCAGGTTCAATAGTTGCATCGGCTGTTCATTCAAACGCCAGCCATGGCTAAACTGCCAGGGGCTGAAGGCATCGCTGCAGCTTTGCGGTTGCTTTTGCGTTTCCAGAATGTACAAAGCTGCCAGCACCAGCGCTTGGTTGTTTTCTTTGGTGGCTGGTGCGAACAGCGATTCCTGATGGTGCTCAATAAAGTTGGTGTCGAGCTCGGCGGCGACAAAAGCCGGGTGCTCGACCAGACTGGTCAGGAAGCTCAGGTTGGTGGTGACCCCGGCGATGCGGTAATCATCCAGCGCCCGCAGCATACGGCTGATGGCACGGTCACGATCTTCGTCCCAGACAATCAGCTTGGCGATCATCGGATCGTAGTAGGGGCTGATTTCATCGTTCTCGACCACACCGCTGTCAACCCGCACATAACGGCTGGCTTCCGGTTGGCGCAAGTAGGTCAGTTTGCCGGTAGCCGGCAGGAAATCGTTGTCTGGATCTTCAGCATAGACCCGCACCTCGATGGCATGGCCATGCAGGCTCACTTCGTGCTGCGCCAACGGCAATGGCTGGCCGCTGGCAACCAGCAACTGCCATTTCACCAGATCCTGGCCGGTGATCATCTCGGTAACCGGGTGTTCGACCTGCAAACGGGTGTTCATTTCCATAAAATAGAAAGAGCCGTCTTCGTCGAACAAAAACTCAACGGTACCGGCACCGCGGTAATCAATGGCCTGAGCGGCTTTAACGGCAGCTTCCCCCATTGACTGACGCTGGGCTTCACTAAAACCAGGCGCAGGGGCTTCTTCAATCACTTTTTGATGACGGCGCTGGATCGAGCAATCGCGCTCGGCCAGATAAACGGCATGGCCATGGTTGTCGGCAAACACCTGGATCTCAACATGGCGGGGCTTGGTCAGGTAGCGCTCCATCAGCATTTTGTCGTTGCCAAAACCTGCCATGGCTTCGCGTTTGGCACCGGCCAATGCATCGGCAAATTCACTTTGCTGCCACACCACCCGCATGCCTTTGCCACCGCCGCCATAGGCCGCTTTTAGCAGCAAGGGGTAGCCAATTTTTTCCGCTTCTTTGGCCAGGAAATCCGCTGCCTGCTCATCGCCATGATAGCCGGGCACCAGCGGTACCCCGGCTTTGGCCATAATGTCTTTGGCGGCACTTTTTGAACCCATGGCTTCAATGGCACCGACCGGCGGGCCGATAAAGACCACACCAGCTGCGTCACAAGCTTTGGCAAAATCGGCATTTTCCGATAAAAAGCCATAACCCGGGTGGATGGCTTCGGCACCTGCCGCTTTGGCGATTTGCAGAATTTTATCGGCTTTTAAATAAGAGTCTTTGCTGGGTGCCGGCCCCAGTAAGAAGGCTTCGTCCGCCATATTGACATGGCGGGCATTGGCATCGGCCTCCGAGTAAACTGCCACACAGCGGATCCCCAGCTTGTGCGCGGTTTCGATAATACGGCAGGCGATTTCGCCGCGATTGGCAATCAGGATTTTACGAAACATGGTTAATCCTTGGGCAGCCAGGCGGGGCTGCGCTTGGTAAGAAATGCAGTCAGACCTTCCTGACCTTCAGCCGACACCCGGATACGGGCAATGGCTTCGCTGGTGTGTGCAATCAGGGCGGCATTGATGGGCTGCTGGTCGACATCGGCAATTAGCTGCTTGGCCGCAGTCACGGCGGCCGGGCTGTTTTGCAGCAGCTGCTGGCACAGCTGCTCGGCGGCTTCGGCTAAACCGCCTTCAGCCACCAGCTGATGCACCAGCCCCAGTCGCAAGGCTTCCTCGGCAAAGAAGCGCTCGGCGGTTAAAAAATAACGCCGGCTGGCCCGCTCGCCAATGGCCCGCATTACATAAGGGCTAATCACGGCCGGGATCAGGCCAATTTTCACTTCGCTTAAGCAAAAGCTGGCTTTGGGCTCGGCCAGGGCGATGTCGCAGCAAGCCACCAGCCCCAGAGCACCGCCAAAGGCCGCGCCCTGCACCAGGGCGATGGTTGGTTTTGGAAAGCGATCCAGGCTGCGCATCAGCTCGGCCAGCCGGCCGGCATCGGCCAGGTTTTGCTGGTAATCTTTGGCGGCCATTGAGCGCATCCAGTTCAAATCGGCGCCGGCAGAAAAGTTTTTGCCATTGGCTTTTAGCAGCAGCAGCCGCACAGCAGGGTTCTCTGCCAGTTGCTGCAAGGCGTCGATGATTTGCTCAATCATCACATCGTCAAAGGCGTTGTGCACCTCGGGGCGGTTCAGCGTCAGACTGGCGACGCCCTGAGGGGATACAGACAGCTCCAGGTAGGATTCAGCCATTACAGGTAATCTCCAGCATTACATCCGGAACACGCCAAAGCGGGTGTCGGCAATAGGGGCATTTAAGGCAGCAGCCAGGGCCAGGCCAACCGTCATACGGGTTTGGGCCGGATCGATTACGCCGTCATCCCATAAACGGGCGCTGGCGTAGTAGGGGTGGCCCTGCTGTTCGTACTGCGCGACGATGGGCTTTTTCAGTGCCTGCTCGGCCTCAGCCGATAAGGTTTCGCCTTTACGGGCCAGGCCATCTTTGGTGACCTGCGCCATCACGCCAGCGGCCTGTTCGCCGCCCATTACTGAAATGCGGGCATTGGGCCACATCCACATCATGGTGGGATCATAAGCACGGCCACACATGCCGTAGTTGCCGGCACCATAGCTGCCGCCAATCAGCACGGTGAATTTAGGCACTTCGACGCAGGACACTGCCGTGACCATTTTAGCGCCATGCTTGGCAATGCCTTCAGCTTCGTATTTTTTACCGACCATAAAGCCGGTGATGTTTTGCAAAAACAGCAACGGAATTTTGCGCTGACCGCACAGCTCGATAAAGTGGGCGCCTTTTTGCGCCGACTCGGAGAATAAAATCCCGTTATTGGCGACAATGCCCACCGGATAGCCGAAGATGCGCGCAAAGCCACAGACCAGGGTGCTGCCGTAATACTGCTTAAATTCATCGAAATCCGAGCCGTCAACCAGGCGGGCGATGACTTCTTTCACATCAAACGGCTTTTTCAGATCGGTGCCGACGATGCCGTAAATTTCTTTGGCATCATAAAGCGGCTCTTCCGGCTCGCGCACATCCAGTTGCTGTGGCTTGCTGCGGTTTAAGCGCGAGACCGCATTGCGGGCCAGTTGCAGTGCATGCTCATCATTGACCGCATAGTGATCGGCCACACCGGAGATTTTGCAGTGCACATCGGCTCCGCCCAGCTCCTCGGCGCTGACTTCCTCGCCGGTGGCGGCTTTGACCAGCGGCGGGCCGGCCAAAAAGATGGTGCCTTGCTCTTTGACGATGATGCTCTCATCGGCCATGGCTGGTACATAAGCGCCGCCGGCAGTACAGAGCCCCATCACCACGGCAATTTGCGGAATGCCTTTGGCCGACATCCGCGCCTGATTGAAGAAAATACGCCCAAAATGCAGTTTGTCCGGGAAAACTTCGTCCTGACGGGGCAGGTTGGCACCGCCTGAATCCACCAGATAGATGCAGGGCAGGTTGCAGCGCTCGGCGATTTCCTGTGCCCGCAGGTGCTTTTTCACCGTCAGCGGGTAGTAGGTACCGCCTTTGACGGTAGCATCGTTGGCAACCACCATGCACTCGACGCCGCTGACCCGGCCAATACCAGCGACCACACCGGCACAGGGCACGTAGTCTTCGTAACAGTCCCAGCCGGCGAACTGGCCGACTTCCAGAAAGGGTGAGCCCGGATCCAGCAACTTTTGGATCCTATCGCGGACAAACAGCTTGCCACGCGCCGTATGACGGGCGATCAGGGCTTCACCACCGCCCAGCTTGATTTGCTGCACCTTGCTGTTCACATCCTCGACCAGCTGCTCCATCGCAGCCTGGTTGCGCACGAACTCTTCGCTGCGCGGGTTTACTTTACTCAGAATTTTTGTCACTGCTGTCACCTGTTGCTGGAAACTGCCCGCTGTGTAGATCCAGAAAAGGGCCGAAGCCCGTTTCTGGATGAAAACTCATTAATTCGACTCGGTGAAAAGCTCACGGCCAATCAACATGCGGCGGATCTCCGAGGTGCCGGCGCCGATCTCATAGAGTTTGGCATCACGCAGCAAACGTCCGGTCGGGTACTCGTTGATGTAACCATTACCGCCCAGCAGCTGAATGGCATCCAGTGCCATCTGGGTGGCGAGCTCGGCAGCGTACAGGATCACCGCAGCGGCATCTTTACGGGTAGTTTCACCGCGATCACAGGCTTTAGCCACGGTATAGACGTAAGAGCGGGCGGCATTCATCCGGGTGTACATATCGGCTACTTTGCCCTGCACCAGCTGAAACTCACCAATGGACTGACCAAACTGTTTGCGATCGTGGATGTAAGGCACCACTACGTCCATGCAAGCGGTCATAATGCCGAGTGGGCCGGCAGAGAGCACCACGCGCTCGTAATCCAGGCCACTCATCAGCACCTGCACACCACGGCCGACTTCACCCAGCACGTTTTCTGCCGGCACTTCGCAGTCTTCAAACACCAGCTCACAGGTGTTGGAGCCACGCATGCCGAGCTTGTCCAGTTTCTGCGCTTGGCTAAAACCTTTAAAGCCACGCTCAACAATAAAGGCAGTAATGCCCTTGGAGCCGGCATTGACATCGGTTTTAGCGTAAATTACATAGGTGTGCGCATCCGGGCCGTTGGTGATCCACATCTTGTTGCCGTTTAAGATGTAACGATCGCCTTGCTTGTCGGCGCGCAGTTTCATGCTAACCACATCGGAACCTGCATTGGGCTCGCTCATCGCCAAAGCGCCAATGTGCTCACCGCTGCACAGCTTGGGCAGGTACTTTTGCTTTTGTGCTTCATTGCCGTTGCGGAAAATCTGATTCACGCACAGGTTGGAGTGGGCGCCATAAGACAGGGCCACCGAGGCAGAAGCCCGGCTGATCTCTTCCATCGCCACCACATGCTCCAGGTAGCCAAGGCCAGAGCCGCCGTACTGTTCATCAACGGTAATGCCGAGCAGGCCCAGATCACCAAACTTGCGCCATAACTCGTTCGGGAACGCATTGTCGTGATCAATTTGCTCGGCACGAGGGGCAATTTCTTCGCGGGCAAAGGCATTGACCTGCTCACGGATCATGTCGACGGTTTCGCCAAGGTCAAAATTCAGGGTTTTATAAGTCGTGATCATGGTGCTGTTCCACTGTTGATTCAAAGGGTTCTGATTCAAGGGTTTCAGAGGCGGTTTTGCTGCCGCTGTGTTTGGCCTGACTAAGGGTTTCGCGGCAGCGTTTTTCTACCGTAACCAGCTCCATCAGCACCACTTTAATGTCGTCCATTTGCTGGTGCAGTTCGGCTTTTTTTTGCTCGATCAAGGCCAGCATGGTATTGAGCTGGGTGACGCTGCTTTTATCGGCATCGTACAGCTCGAACAGTTTGCCGGTTTCTGCCAGGCTAAAGCCGAGTCGTTTACCGCGCAGGATCAGTTTCAGCCGCACCCGATCCCTTTTGCTGTAAATCCGGGTTTGGCCATTGCGCATCGGCGTCAGCAATCCCTGATCTTCGTAAAAACGGATGCTGCGGGTGGTGATATCAAACTCTTTGGCCAGCTCGCTGATCGAATAGGTGGTTTCGGTTTTTTGCGTCATAACTGCCTTCCTGAAATCTGCCGACAACTATAAGTGAAGTTTACGTAAAGGTAAAGCTGGGACCGGTCACTGCCCCGGGGGGTTGCCAACCGATGTAAAGCAAAAATGCCAATTAAACTGGGCGGACCAGGGCCTTGCGCTGAACAAAAGGGACAAAACTGCACCATAGTGGTATAAGGTTGACGTTGGCGTAAACGTCAATATGGTGTAGTCTCTGACGCAGACTTTTTAATTGACGAAGCAATGACGGAGAGAATCTGATGGCCGAACAGGATGCAATTGTGATTGTCGCAGCCAAGCGCACTGCGATGGGTGGTTTTATGGGCGGTTTGTCCAGTGTCAGCGCCACGGACCTGGGGGCGGTGGCGATCAAAGCGGCGATGGCCGAAGCCGGAATTGACGGTGATGCTGTCAGCGAAGTCATTATGGGCAATGTGTTGCCGGCCGGTCTTGGCCAGGCACCTGCCCGTCAGGCCAGCTTAAAAGCCGGTTTGCCGTTGTCAGCGGGCGCGACCACCCTGAACAAAGTATGTGGCTCTGGTTTAAAAACCGTGATGCTGGCGCACGATCTGCTGAAAGCTGGTTCGGCTGATGTCGTGGTTGCTGGTGGCATGGAGTCGATGTCCAATGCGCCTTATCTGTTGGCCAAAGCCCGTGCTGGTTTTCGCATGGGCCATGGTGAAATCAAAGATCACATGATGCTGGACGGGCTGGAAAATGCCTACGACGGCAAAGCCATGGGCTGTTTTGCCCAGGACACTGCCAACGAGTACGGCATTGGCCGCGAAGCGATGGACCAGTTTGCTGTCGACTCCTTGACCCGGGCGCAAAATGCCATTGAAAGCGGTGCTTTTGCCGATGAAATCGCCCCTGTCAGCTACAGCACCCGCAAAGGGGAAGTCACCTTTGCCATCGACGAGCAGCCTGGCAATGCCAAAATCGACAAAATTCCAGGTCTGCGGCCTGCTTTTGCCAAAGACGGCACCATCACTGCTGCCAACTCAAGCTCCATTTCTGATGGTGCTGCTGCTCTGGTGCTGATGCGCGCATCCGATGCCAAAGCCAAAGGGCTGACGCCACTGGCCAAAGTGGTGGCGCATGCGACCCATTCGATGGAGCCGGGACTGTTCACCGTAGCACCGGTTGGCGCCATGCAAAAAGTCCTGGCCAAAGCCGGCTGGGATAAAGAGCAAGTCGATTTGTGGGAAATTAATGAAGCCTTTGCCATGGTCACCATGCTCGCGATTCAGGAGCTTGGCTTGGATCCTGCCAAAGTCAATGTCAACGGCGGTGCCTGTGCACTGGGCCACCCCATCGGCGCTTCTGGCGCACGTTTGCTGGTGACTCTGATCCATGCGCTGCGTAAACGCAATCTGAAAACCGGTGTCACTTCATTGTGCATCGGCGGTGGTGAAGCGGTCGCACTGGCTGTGGAGCTGGTGTAACACAACATTCTTTTTAAATGAGCAGTCTGCCAGGCAAGCATACTAATAATAAGCCTGGCGGGCTGATGTTCGAATTCGTGGGAGAAGCATTGTATGACCAAGCAAGTCCAACTATTTATTGATGGCGCCTTTATTGACTCGACAACCGAGCAATGGATCCCGGTGACCAACCCGGCGACGCAGGAAGTGATTGCACAAGCTCCTTGTGCCACTGCAGATGAAATGAGCCGGGCGATTGAGTCGGCCAAAGAAGCCTTTAAAAGCTGGAAAGAAGTGCCGGTATCCGAGCGGGCGCGTTTAATGATGCGTTTTGGCAATCTGTTAAAAGAACACCAGACGGAAATTGCCGAGATCATCTGTCAGGAACTGGGCAAAACCATCGAAGATGCCAAAGGCGACGTCTGGCGTGGTATTGAGGTAGTGGAACAGGCGGCGAATATCCCATCGCTGATGATGGGTGAAACGGTAGAAAACGTAGCGCGCAGCATCGATACCTACAGCTACATTCAGCCGCTGGGTGTCTGTGCTGGTATTACGCCCTTTAACTTCCCGGCAATGATCCCACTGTGGATGTTCCCGATGGCCATTGCCTGCGGCAATACCTTTGTACTGAAGCCGTCGGAGCAGGATCCGATGACCGTGAATCGTATTGCGGAACTCTTCGCCGAAGCCGGTGCTCCGAAGGGGGTACTGCAGGTGGTACACGGTGCCAAAGAGCAAGTCGATACCATCTTGCATCATCCGGATATTAAAGCCATTTCCTTTGTGGGTTCGGTCAATGTGGGCCAGTACATCTACAAAACCGGTACCGACAATCTGAAGCGGGTGCAGGCCTTTGCCGGTGCCAAAAACCATATGGTCATTATGCCAGATGCCAACAAGCAGCAGGTGATCAATGCCCTGGTGGGTGCGTCTGTTGGTGCTGCTGGCCAGCGCTGCATGGCGATTTCGGTCGCGGTTTTTGTTGGCGCAGCCCAGGACTGGATCCCGGAAGTGGCCGCTGCCATTGGCAAAGTACGGCCAGGTGTTTACACCGATCCGAATGCGGCCTATGGTCCGCAAATCAGCCCGCAAGCCAAAGCCCGTATTTTGTCGCTGATTGAACAAGGCAAAAACGAAGGCGCTACTTGTCTGCTGGATGGCTCTGATTGCAGCGTTGAAGACTTCCCCAATGGCAACTGGGTTGGTCCGACCGTATTTAGCAATGTTACTACCGAGATGGAAATCTATAAGCAGGAAATCTTTGGCCCGGTGCTCACCACCATGAGTGTCGACTCCCTGGATGAAGCGCTAAAAGTGGTGAACGACAGCCCGTACGGCAATGGCACCTCCATCTTTACTGCCAGCGGTGCAGCTGCGCGCAAGTACCAGCATCAGGTTGAAGTCGGTCAGGTCGGGATCAATATTCCAATTCCGGTGCCACTGCCATTTTTCTCCTTCACCGGTTGGAAGGGGTCGTTCTACGGCGATCAGCATGCTTACGGTAAGCAAGCGGTGCGTTTCTATACCGAGACCAAAACCATTACCGCGCGCTGGTTTGATGACGATATTCAGGTGTCCGGCCCGAATATGTCGATTAATTTACGTTAAACCAGATGCACCTGTGAGGTCCAAGTAGATGAATTTTAATTTAACCGAAGACCAACAAGCTTTTGTCGATGTGGCAAAGCAGTTTGCCGAGCAAGAGTTGGCACCGAACGCGGCTCAGTGGGACCGCGATCATCATTTCCCAAAAGACGTGATCCAAAAAGCCGGTGAACTGGGTTTTTGCTCGCTTTACACCCCGGAAGACGATGGCGGCATGGGGCTGTCGCGGCTGGACTCGTCCATTATTTTCGAGCAGTTGTCGATGGGCTGTACCGCTACCACGGCCATGCTGACCATTCACAATATGGCGACCTGGATGATTGCCAGCTGGGGCAGCGCCGATGCCAAAGCCGAGTGGGTTGAGCATCTGGTCACTGGTCAGAAGCTGGCGTCTTACTGTCTGACCGAGCCTGGCTCAGGTTCGGATGCGGCAGCGCTGCGTACCACGGCGAAAAAAGACGGTGCTGAGTACGTATTAAACGGCTCAAAAATGTTTATTTCCGGTGCCGGCAGCACCGAAGTGCTGGTGGTGATGGCGCGCACTGGTGAAGCGGGTCCTAAGGGCATTTCTGCCTTTATTGTACCGGCCGATGCCAAAGGCGTGATCTACGGCAAAGCCGAAGAAAAGATGGGCTGGAACGCCCAGCCCACCCGCTTGATTACCTTTGAAGATGTGCGTATTCCGGCGCATTATCTGCTGGGTGAAGAAGGTCAGGGCTTTTCGTTTGCAATGAAAGGGCTGGATGGTGGCCGCATTAATATTGCCACCTGCTCCATTGGTACTGCGCAGCAAGCCTTAAATACGGCGCGCAATTACATGCTGGAGCGTCAGCAGTTTGGCAAGCCGTTGGCAGCATTTCAGGCGCTGCAATTCAAACTGGCCGATATGGCGACCGAGCTGGTGGCTGCGCGTCAACTGGTGCGGATGGCTGCCTTTAAACTGGATCAGGGCGACAGCGAGGCCACCGCATACTGCGCCATGGCCAAGCGCTTCGCCACCGATGTCGGTTTCCAGGTCTGCGATCAGGCCCTGCAACTGCACGGCGGTTATGGCTACATCAAGGAGTACCCGCTGGAGCGGCACTTCCGTGATGTGCGAGTACATCAGATTTTGGAAGGCACCAATGAGATTATGCGGCTGATTATTAGCCGCCGCCTGCTGGATGAAGCCGCGGGCGATATCCTCTAAGTACTTTATTATAGCCAAGGAGTCTGTGATGGCAGCATTAACGCTGGAAAAGCGTGGTCACACCGCGCTGATTACCATGTCAAATCCACCAGCCAACACCTGGACCAAAGCCAGCCTGCAGCAGTTAAAGCAACTGGTGCTGGAGCTTGAGCAGGATAAAAGCATTTATGCGCTGGTGATCACCGGAGAAGGCGACAAGTTTTTCTCCGCTGGTGCCGATCTGAAGTTGTTTGCCGATGGCGACAAGGCCGTCGCCTCCGATATGGCACGGGTTTTTGGCGATGCTTTTGAAACCCTAAGCCGGTTTCGCGGTGTCAGCATTGCCGCTATCAATGGGTATGCCATGGGCGGCGGCCTGGAAGTGGCGCTGGCCTGCGATATCCGTATCGCCGAGCAGCAGGCGCAAATGGCCTTGCCGGAAGCCAAAGTCGGCTTGTTGCCTTGTGCCGGTGGTACCCAGAACCTGGCCTGGCTGGTGGGTGAGGGCTGGGCCAAGCGTATGATCCTTTGTGGCGAGCGGCTGAAAGCCGATACTGCTTTGCGCATTGGGTTGGTGGAGGAGGTGGTCCCGACCGGTCAGGCGCTGGACGCGGCGCTGGCGCTGGCAGAAAAGGTGGGCGAACAAAGTCCATCGGCAGTCACCGCCTGCAAGCATTTGATCCAACAAGGGCGAAGTGGCACCATGCAAGGAGCCTTACCACTGGAGCGGGAATTGTTTGTCGCCTTGTTTGATACCAAAGATCAAGTTGAGGGTGTGCAGGCATTTCTGCAAAAACGTCAACCAAGATGGGTAAATGGATAATGAGCAATGAGCATCCAGTCGTGCAGTATCAGGAGCTGACCACAGAGCATGGCAAACGGATAGGCCTGGCAACGCTGAATTCAGAGAAGTCGTTGAATGCCCTGAGCCTGCCAATGATTGAATCTTTACTGCCACAGATGCAGCAATGGAAAGACGATGCTGGCATCGCCATGGTGGTGCTGCAAGGCAGCGGCGACAAAGCGTTTTGCGCCGGCGGTGATATTCGTGATCTTTACCAGGCGATGAAAGACCACCCGGACAGCTATGCTCCCTACGTCGAAGAGTTTTTCACCAAAGAGTACAGCCTGGATTATTTGATCCATACCTTCGAAAAACCAGTGCTGGTGTGGGGCAATGGCATTGTGATGGGCGGTGGTCTTGGCTTGATGGCGGGCGCTTCGCATCGGGTGGTGACGGCCAGTAGCCGTATTGCGATGCCGGAGCTCGCCATTGGCCTTTATCCGGATGTCGGTGCTAGCTGGTTTTTAAACCGGATGCCAACCGGCTGCGGCTTGTTCCTGGGTTTAACCGGTGCCTCCATCAATGCGGCCGATGCGCGCTTGGTAGGCTTGGCCGAACACTTTATTTTGCATGATAAAAAAGAGGCGGTGCTGGATAAACTGCTCACCGTGAAATGGGGCGATACCATAGCGCTGAATCACCAGAAACTGGCTGATGCGCTGCGTGATTTTGAAGAGCACAGCCGCACGCAACTACCACTGAGTCAGATCCGACTGCATCAGGCAGAGATTGCCAAATTGGCCGAGCTCGATAACCTGCCTGCTGTTATTGCTGCCATTGATGCCATGCCGGGCGATGACAGTTGGCTGCAAAAAGCCAAAGAGGCACTCAGCTATGGCAGTCCTATTACCGCCCATATCGTATTCCGGCAATTGCAGCTGGGGCAGAGCATGATTCTGGCCGATAGCTTCCGGCTGGAACTTGGCATCAGTGTGCAATGTGGTCGTATGGGTGAGTTTGCGGAAGGGGTACGCGCGCTGCTGATTGACAAAGATCGCCAGCCGAACTGGCAATACCCGAATGTTGCGTCGGTTCCGAAAGAACTGATCGATACCTTTTTCACATCGCCGTGGACTGCCAGCCAGCATCCGCTGCGGATGTTAGGCTTGTAAGGAGTTTACCATGGCAACGATTGCATTTATTGGTCTTGGCAATATGGGTGGCCCTATGGCCATCAATCTGGTCAAAGCTGGTCATCAGGTCAAAGCCTTTGATTTATCGCTGGAAGCCTTGGCAACTGTGAAAGCAGAAGGCGCCGAAGTTGCAGCCTCTGCGGCCGATGCCGCCACCGGTGCTGACTTTGTGGTTTCCATGTTACCGGCCGGCAAGCATGTACTTGGCTTGTATCTGGGCGAGCAGGGCATCGGCGCGCAGATCAAACAAGATGCGCTGGTGATCGATTGCTCCACCATCGATGCCGACAGTGCCCGTAAGCTTGGCGCAGGCTTGGCTGAGCAGGGCATTGCCTTTATTGATGCCCCGGTTTCCGGTGGCGTGGGTGGCGCCAAAGCCGGTACTTTGACCTTTATTGTTGGTGGTAGCGAGGCCGATTACCAAAAAGCGCAGCCGGTGCTGCAGGGTATGGGGAAAAACATTTTCCACGCAGGTGCCATAGGTGCCGGTCAGGTGGCGAAAATCTGCAACAATATGCTGCTGAGTATTTTGATGGTGGGTACCTCCGAGTCGCTGCAAATGGGCATCGACAATGGGCTGGATCCAAAGGTGCTGTCGGAGATTATGCTCAAAAGCTCCGGCCGTAACTGGACGCTGGAACTCTACAACCCCTGCCCGGATGTGATGGAGAATGTGCCTTCCTCCAACAACTACCAGGGTGGTTTTATGGTGGATTTGATGGCCAAAGATCTTGGGCTGGCGCTGGAAGCGGCGACCCAAAGCCAAAGCAGCACGCCGATGGGCGCTTTGGCGCGCAACCTGTATGTTGCGCATCAGCGTGCCGGCCATGGAAAACTTGATTTTTCCAGTATCTTTAAACTGTTTGAGAAAAAAGCATGAATCTAAACAACAAAATCATCGCCATTACCGGCGGTGCCCAGGGGCTTGGGCTTGAAATGGCGCGGATGTGCGCTGCCGAAGGAGCCCGGCTGGCCCTGATTGATATGAATACCGAGCAGTTGGCAGCCGCCAAAGCGGAATTGTCGGCCAGCGCCGAAGTCAGAACTTATCAGGCCAATGTCGCCAATGAAGCGGAAGTTGAAGCTACTTTTGCGGCCATTGGCAGTGACTTTGATGGGTTGGATGGCTTGATTAACAATGCCGGCATTTTACGCGATGGCTTGTTGCTGAAATACAAAGATGGTGAACTGGTCAGCAAGATGCCACTGCAACAGTTTCAGTCGGTGATCGATGTCAACCTGACCGGTGTTTTCCTCTGTGGCCGTGAAGCGGCTGCTATGATGGTGCAGCGTGGTACTAAAGGCGTGATCATCAATATGTCGAGCGTGGCCCGTGGCGGCAATATGGGGCAAACCAACTACGCGGCCTCCAAGGCTGGCGTGGTTGCCATGACGGTTACCTGGGCGCGAGAGCTTGGCCGTTACGGCATCCGGGTTGGCGCCATTGCGCCTGGTGTCATTCGCACCGCTATGACCGATGCAATGAAACCTGAAGCACGCGAGCGATTGGAAAAAATGAAACCGGTCGGCCGTCTTGGTGAAGCCAGTGAAATTGCGCACACGGCCAAGTACATTTTTGACAATGATTTCTTCACCGGTCGGGTGATTGAAATTGATGGTGGCATCAGCATGTAACGCATCACAAAGCGAGCTTCGGCTCGCTTTTTTTATGTAAGGAACTCCGATGAAATACTTCGTATTTAGCTTAAGTTTGCTGGTGTTATTGCTGCTTGCTCCTGCAGCATCTGCCAACAACGATAAGGCGGACATTACTGCTTTACTGCATCAGTTTTTGGCAGGCGCTAGTCGTAACGATGAAGCCTCCCACCAAGGATTTTGGGCGGATGATCTGGTCTATACCAGCTCTGCTGGCACTCGTTTTGGAAAAGCGACGCTAATGCAGGGCGTTCGCAGCAGTGGGCCTGTTGCAGATGCTGATATTCACATGCATTACAGTGCGGAAAATATTCAGGTCCGCCTCTACGGTGATGTGGCGGTTCTAAATTTTATATTGTTAGGCAACAGTGACGCCGAGCAATTGCGTTTTTACAACAGTGGTGTTTTGCAGCGCTTGGGGGATAGCTGGCAGGTGATCTCCTGGCAGGCGACGCGCGCAGCCGATTAACCCGCCAGCGGCTGTGAGCGGGTGCGGGGTAGCAGCTCAGGATGCTTGCTGGTTAATACCTGGTAGTATTTTTTGTAGCGCTCCTGGTTGGTGATGCTTAGCTCGCTTTGCTCAATTAAGGCGATGGCTTGCTTGGCTGGCTTGATGGTGTCCGGTGTCAGGCCTGTGCCCTTGCTCATCGCTTGCAGCATATTCAGTGCAATGACCGGGTTGCTCGGCATGTAATCAAAGGCTTCACTGAACAGTTCACTGGCCCGGCCATAGTGGCCATGCTGATAAGCTTCTGATGCCTCCTGATTGATGGACTTAATTTTGGCTTTAAGTTCTTCGTGTCGGTTTTGCTCCATCTTCAGCATCAGCTGCTGGGTTTCGGTCAAAAAGTCATCTTTAGCCAAGTGGCGGCGCATTTCGTCAATGTAATGCTCGCTTTCGTACAAGTTGCCAATTTCAAAGTAGGCTTTGGCAGCATCCATGCAGCTGTCAATGGTCAGTTTTTTACTTTTTAATCCGGTAATGCTGTTGATGAGCTCTTTGGCTTCTGCAAGCTGTCCTTTAGCCGCTAAAATACGGCCTCGCACCAATTGAACTTCTTGCTGCACCAAAGCCTCATTAAAGCGTTTATTCAGTCCTGTCACCAACTGACTGGCATTTTGCAAGTGCACAGCACGCTCCATCACCGTTTTGGTTTGTGCCAGATCGATCAAAGCCCGCGCTTGATTGAGATAATTATCTGCAGTGTCATGGATGGAGTGTTTCGCTGCTGAGACCAATTTGGTATGGATCCGAGCCGCGGCTTCTTTATCTCCAATAATGCTGGTGAGATTGCTCAAGGTTTGCTGACGGGTAATATTTTTGGGTGATAACAGCGCGGCCTCAGCCAGCGCATCGCAAGCGCGCTGAAAACGATTTTGTTTTACCAACAAACGAGAGAGCCAGTCCAGTGCTTCGACCTTGGTTTCGTCATACTGGGTTAAATCGACCAGCTCAAGCTCACTGTCCTCCCAACGCTCTTGTCGAAAGCCAGCAATGGCGTACCCCAGCCGTGCCCAAGGGTAGCCTTTGGCTTCTTTTAGCGTTCGATAATAGCTCTCTGCTTTCTGATAGGCTTTGGTTTGCAGCAACAACTCACCTTTTAAGCGATAGATGACCTGGCTGTGTTCTGGCTTCGCATTTAAGGCTTTATCGCATTCGGTAATGGCAAGCTGGTAGTCTTGCTCAGCAATGGCCAGGTATATTTTTCGCAAGGCAATTTTGGTTTTGACCATGCGTACAATGCGCTCTTCAAGTACTGGGAAACTAAAGGGCTTCAACAAATAGTCGTCGGGTTGCAGTTCGATCATGCCGTGGACAATTTTTCGCTGACTCTCTGCACTGATGATCATAAAACAACACAGTGGGCTGATCAGATCTTGCAGCTTTAAGGCTTCAAATAACTGGTAGCCATCTTTGCAGTCGCCCAGATTGAAGTCGCAGAGGATAAAATCGAATGGGATCTCGTAGCACTTCTTTAATGCTTCCGTCGAGTTACGTGCCAGATGAATGGCTTCAAAGCCCATGGTTTGCAGCATACTTTTGACGGTAGCTCGCACAGGTGCACAATCTTCGACTATCAGAACTTGTTTACAACGGAAAAAAGATGGATCCATCGGTAGCTCGGTTGGCAGTACTCTGTTTATTTCTTCATCATAGTGCGCTCTTCAGGCAGCAAAGTAAAGGTCGTACCTATTTGAATTAAACAAGGAGGCAGGGATCGGAAGTTGAACTATGCTCGTATAGCATCCATTAAGATTAAGGAGGTGAAGATGAATTTTCACAGAATCGAGCATTTAAACCGCCAAGACGTGCAAATTGACGAGCTGGTAGTTCATTCTTACGAAATGGGACTCTACCTGGCTGAGGTCGACTTTGATCAACGTAAAGCTTTTATTATTGACGATGAAACTGGCCGGCCCAAAAAGTTTCACAGCATCGAGCAGGTTAAAGATGCATTTGGCGATGCGACTATTCGTAAAGCTTACCTTTGCCATCAATCTGCGTACGATGAAATGGTGGGAGCCGCGGATAAAACCGATAATACATTAAAGGTGCCTTTATTCGGCTCAGTTGAGCCAGGCTAAGTGTTACACCTTATACGTTTGTCCCACTGACTGAGCTGCCTTGTTCGAATTTTACGCAAACAGTTTTCACTTTGTTTTTTTCGCTTGCCTTGTTTATACAAGTCTCTATAATGCCGCCCAGTCGACAGCATGGAGGCGGTTTAACCCCCTTCTTTGATGTGCGACAAATTTTAAGTGAAGTTAGCTGGAAAACTTGTTGATTTGGTGCTTGACTTAAAACCCTGACGCAGTAGAATA
>NZ_JAUZVY010000010.1:0-1808 GCF_030717955.1 Alkalimonas delamerensis
TGGTGGGTCTGAGTAGACTCGAACTACCGACCTCACCCTTATCAGGGGTGCGCTCTAACCACCTGAGCTACAGACCCATCTGTACTTTTGCTCTATCTCTTGCAATCAATCATCTGTGTGGGTACTTATGCCGTAAATGCTTTAGGTAAGGAGGTGATCCAACCCCAGGTTCCCCTAGGGTTACCTTGTTACGACTTCACCCCAGTCATGAATCACAAAGTGGTAAGCGCCCTCCCGAAGGTTAAGCTACCTACTTCTTTTGCAACCCACTCCCATGGTGTGACGGGCGGTGTGTACAAGGCCCGGGAACGTATTCACCGCAACATTCTGATTTGCGATTACTAGCGATTCCGACTTCACGCAGTCGAGTTGCAGACTGCGATCCGGACTACGATATGCTTTAAGAGATCCGCTCACTGTCGCCAGCTTGCCTCCCTCTGTACATACCATTGTAGCACGTGTGTAGCCCTACTCGTAAGGGCCATGATGACTTGACGTCGTCCCCACCTTCCTCCGGTTTATCACCGGCAGTCTCCCTAGAGTTCCCGACCGAATCGCTGGCAACTAAGGATAAGGGTTGCGCTCGTTGCGGGACTTAACCCAACATTTCACAACACGAGCTGACGACAGCCATGCAGCACCTGTCTCAGAGTTCCCGAAGGCACCAATCCATCTCTGGAAAGTTCTCTGGATGTCAAGAGTAGGTAAGGTTCTTCGCGTTGCGTCGAATTAAACCACATGCTCCACCGCTTGTGCGGGCCCCCGTCAATTCATTTGAGTTTTAATCTTGCGACCGTACTCCCCAGGCGGTCTACTTAATGCGTTAGCTGCGCTACTCAAAGTACAAGACCTCGAACAGCTAGTAGACATCGTTTACGGCGTGGACTACCAGGGTATCTAATCCTGTTTGCTCCCCACGCTTTCGCACCTGAGCGTCAGTATCGAGCCAGGGGGCCGCCTTCGCCACCGGTATTCCTCCACATCTCTACGCATTTCACCGCTACACGTGGAATTCTACCCCCCTCTCTCGTACTCTAGCTTGCCAGTTTCAAATGCAATTCCCAGGTTGAGCCCGGGGATTTCACATCTGACTTAACAAACCGCCTGCGTGCGCTTTACGCCCAGTAATTCCGATTAACGCTTGCACCCTCTGTATTACCGCGGCTGCTGGCACAGAGTTAGCCGGTGCTTCTTCTGCGAGTAACGTCAAGAAATTGCGCTATTAACACAACTCCCTTCCTCCTCGCTGAAAGTGCTTTACAACCCGAAGGCCTTCTTCACACACGCGGCATGGCTGGATCAGGGTTGCCCCCATTGTCCAATATTCCCCACTGCTGCCTCCCGTAGGAGTCTGGACCGTGTCTCAGTTCCAGTGTGGCTGATCATCCTCTCAAACCAGCTAGAGATCGTCGCCTTGGTGAGCCTTTACCCCACCAACTAGCTAATCTCACTTGGGTTCATCCGATGGCGTGTGGCCCGAAGGTCCCACACTTTGGTCCGTAGACATTATGCGGTATTAGCCACCGTTTCCAGTGGTTGTCCCCCGCCATCGGGCAGATCCCCAAGCATTACTCACCCGTCCGCCGCTCGTCATCGTCTAGCAAGCTAGACATGTTACCGCTCGACTTGCATGTGTTAGGCCTGCCGCCAGCGTTCAATCTGAGCCATGATCAAACTCTTCAATTAAAGTTTTGACTCAGTATTACTGACTAATAAATTGACTATTGGTCACTCATACTGATTATTCGTTTGCACGTATCAACACAAGTACCCACACAGATAATTGATTGCTTATTGTTAAAGAGCAG
>NZ_JAUZVY010000011.1:0-1635 GCF_030717955.1 Alkalimonas delamerensis
CACAAGTGGTAGAGGAGCGTTCTGTAAGCCGTTGAAGGTTGTCCGGGAGGATGGCTGGAGGTATCAGAAGTGCGAATGCTGACATGAGTAACGACAAGGGGAGTGAAAAACTTCCCCGCCGAAAGACCAAGGGTTCCTATCCCATGCTAATCAGGGTAGGGTAAGTCGGCCCCTAAGGCGAGGCTGAAGAGCGTAGTCGATGGGAAACGGATTAATATTTCCGTACCGGCAATACTGCGATGGGGGGACGGAGAAGGCTAGGCAGGCGCGGCGTTGGTAGTCCGCGTGAAAGTGCGTAGGCAGAAGAGTTAGGAAAATCCGGCTCTTTAATGCTGAGACACGAGACGAGACTCTACGGAGTCGAAGCTGTTGATGCCCTGCTTCCAGGAAAAGCCTCTAAGCTTCAGGTATTGACGACCGTACCCGAAACCGACACAGGTGGTCAGGTAGAGCATACCAAGGCGCTTGAGAGAACTCTGCTGAAGGAACTAGGCAAAATAGTACCGTAACTTCGGGAGAAGGTACGCTCTTGGGTGTGAAGGACTTGCTCCGTAAGCACACGAGAGTCGCAGTGACCAGCTGGCTGCAACTGTTTATTAAAAACACAGCACTCTGCAAACACGAAAGTGGACGTATAGGGTGTGACGCCTGCCCGGTGCCGGAAGGTTAATTGATGGGGTTAGCGCAAGCGAAGCTCTTGATCGAAGCCCCGGTAAACGGCGGCCGTAACTATAACGGTCCTAAGGTAGCGAAATTCCTTGTCGGGTAAGTTCCGACCTGCACGAATGGCGTAATGATGGCCAGGCTGTCTCCAGCAGAGACTCAGTGAAATTGAAATTGCGGTGAAGATGCCGTATACCCGCGGCTAGACGGAAAGACCCCGTGAACCTTTACTATAGCTTGGCACTGAACATTGACCCTACATGTGTAGGATAGGTGGGAGGCTTTGAAGCGGGGACGCCAGTTCTCGTGGAGCCATCCTTGAAATACCACCCTTGTATGTTTGATGTTCTAACGACGGCCCGTTATCCGGGCTTCGGACAGTGTCTGGTGGGTAGTTTGACTGGGGCGGTCTCCTCCTAAAGAGTAACGGAGGAGCACGAAGGTTGGCTAAGTACGGTCGGACATCGTACGGTTAGTGTAATGGTAGAAGCCAGCTTAACTGCGAGACAGACACGTCGAGCAGGTACGAAAGTAGGTCATAGTGATCCGGTGGTTCTGTATGGAAGGGCCATCGCTCAACGGATAAAAGGTACTCCGGGGATAACAGGCTGATACCGCCCAAGAGTTCATATCGACGGCGGTGTTTGGCACCTCGATGTCGGCTCATCACATCCTGGGGCTGAAGTCGGTCCCAAGGGTATGGCTGTTCGCCATTTAAAGTGGTACGCGAGCTGGGTTTAGAACGTCGTGAGACAGTTCGGTCCCTATCTGCCGTGGGCGTTGGATAATTGAGTGGAGTTGCTCCTAGTACGAGAGGACCGGAGTGAACGAACCGCTGGTGTTCGGGTTGTCATGCCAATGGCACTGCCCGGTAGCTATGTTCGGAACGGATAACCGCTGAAAGCATCTAAGCGGGAAGCCGGCCACAAGATGAGTTATCCCTCAGACTATAAGTCTGCTAAAGGGTCGTTG
>NZ_JAUZVY010000012.1:0-1273 GCF_030717955.1 Alkalimonas delamerensis
GTCACTTATTTAGAATCACTAAACTGCGCTCCTCGTTTCGCGATCAAAGCGCCGCCAGAGCGAACAAAACCTAAACAGCAAAGGTCAACACGCCCTAATTCTTCTTCGGTATAACTTTTCGGTTTTTTTGCCCGCCCATTTACGACATACTGATTGCATCGTTTTTTAGGGAGCAAGCTATGGCAGCTATCCAGCAAGTCGCCGTGGTCGGTGGCACACACGGCAATGAATTCTCCGGTATTTATCTGATCCGCCACTACCAGCGTCACCCCGAGTTATTGCAGCGTCAAAGCTTCCACGCCTGGACGCTTTTTGCCAATCCAGAGGCCTACCGGGCCAACAAGCGCTACCTGGATGCCGATCTCAATCGTCAGTTTCGCCGGGAAGATCTGGACAACCCGGCCCTCAGCAATTACGAGCAAAGCCGGGCCAAAGTGATTGATGCGGTGCTCGGCCCTAAAGGCAACCCGAAAGTGGATTTGGTGATCGACCTGCACAACACCACCAGCAACATGGGGCCGGTGCTGATCCTGACTCAGGCTGGCGATTTCTACAATCAACTGGCGGCTTACGTTAAGATGAAGATGCCAGAAGCCGTCATCAGCTGCGATGAAGACCTGCTACCGGCCGAAGATCACAAACTGCTTTGCACCACAGGGCGCTATGGCGTGATTGTGGAAGTGGGGCCACAGCCGCAGTCGGTGCTGCGTCAGGATGTGCTGGAACAGATGCACAGCATGACCCAGCACATTCTGGATTTTGCCGATTTGTACAACCGTCAGGCGTTGCCGGCTTTACCGTCGGAAGTGGAAGCCTACCGCTACCTGCACAGCATCAAGTTGCCTCTGAATGAGCAGGGCGAGCGGCTGGGTATGGTGCACAGTCGCGTGCAGGATCAGGACTTTAAAGCCATCGAACCGGGCGAGCCTATCTTCAAACTCTTTGACGGCAAAGAGCTGACCTATCAGGGCGATACGACGGTGTATCCGAGCTTTATCAACGAAGCGGCCTATTACGACAACAATTTGGCGATGTCGTTGAATGAGAAGATTACTTTGGCGGTGCCGCCGGTGGCAGGTCACTAGCTGGCTTTGCCAGCGGTCACTAGTTGCTAGGGCAACGGTCACTAGCAGGCCTTGCCAGCGGTCACTAGTTGCTAGGGCAACGGTCACTAGCTGGCTTTGCCAGCGGTCACTAGTTGCCTATGGCAACGGTTACTAGCTGGCTTTGCCAGCGGTCACTAGTTGCCTATGGCAACGGTTACTAGCAGGCC
>NZ_JAUZVY010000013.1:0-1029 GCF_030717955.1 Alkalimonas delamerensis
ATCAATACATCGCACGTAGAATACGACACGCCAACGCGTCACTACGCGCACGTAGACTGCCCAGGTCACGCTGACTACGTTAAGAACATGATTACCGGTGCTGCGCAGATGGACGGTGCCATTCTGGTAGTTGCTGCGACTGACGGTCCTATGCCACAGACGCGTGAGCATATCCTGCTGTCACGTCAGGTAGGTGTTCCTTACATCATCGTGTTCATGAACAAGTGCGACATGGTCGATGACGAAGAGCTGTTAGAGCTGGTCGAGATGGAAGTGCGTGAGCTGCTGTCTGACTACGACTTCCCAGGTGACGACCTGCCAGTGATTCAGGGCTCAGCACTGAAAGCGCTGGAAGGCGATGCGGCATGGGAAGAGAAAATCATCGAGCTAGGCAACGCGCTGGATACCTACATTCCAGAGCCAGTTCGTGCGATTGATAAGCCATTCATCATGCCAATCGAAGACGTGTTCTCAATTGCTGGTCGCGGTACTGTAGTAACCGGTCGTGTCGAGCAGGGCATCATCAAAGTTGGTGAAGAAGTTGAGATTGTTGGTATCCGTGAGACCACCAAGACGACTTGTACCGGTGTTGAAATGTTCCGCAAATTGCTGGACGAAGGCCGTGCTGGTGAGAACGTAGGTGCGCTGTTGCGTGGTACCAAGCGTGAAGACGTAGAGCGTGGTCAGGTTCTTGCCAAGCCAGGTTCTATCAAGCCACACACCAAGTTCGAAGGTGAAGTGTACGTACTGTCAAAAGACGAAGGTGGCCGTCACACGCCATTCTTCAAAGGCTACCGTCCACAGTTCTACTTCCGTACTACTGACGTGACTGGTGCTGTTGAGCTGCCAGAAGGCGTAGAGATGGTTATGCCAGGCGACAACCTGAAGTTCGTGGTAGAGCTGATTGCTCCAATCGCGATGGACGAAGGTCTGCGCTTTGCAATCCGTGAAGGCGGCCGTACAGTAGGTGCGGGCGTGGTATCAAAAATCATCGACTAATTGGCGATGATGTAAAAAGAAGGCTCCGTA
>NZ_JAUZVY010000014.1:0-438 GCF_030717955.1 Alkalimonas delamerensis
TTTAAGTGAAAACGAGTAGGACGGGACACGTGATATCCTGTTTGAACATGGGGGGACCATCCTCCAAGGCTAAATACTCCTGACTGACCGATAGTGAACCAGTACCGTGAGGGAAAGGCGAAAAGAACCCCTGTAAGGGGAGTGAAATAGAACCTGAAACCGTGTACGTACAAGCAGTGGGAGCACCTTTATGGTGTGACTGCGTACCTTTTGTATAATGGGTCAGCGACTTACATTCTGTAGCGAGGTTAACCGAATAGGGGAGCCGTAGGGAAACCGAGTCTTAACTGGGCGAACAGTTGCAGGGTGTAGACCCGAAACCGGGCGATCTATCCATGAGCAGGTTGAAGATTGAGTAACATCAATTGGAGGACCGAACCCACTAATGTTGAAAAATTAGGGGATGACTTGTGGATCGGAGTGAAAGGCTAATCAAGC
>NZ_JAUZVY010000015.1:0-373 GCF_030717955.1 Alkalimonas delamerensis
CGGAGATATCTGGTTCTCCTCGAAAGCTATTTAGGTAGCGCCTCGAGCGAATACCATTGGGGGTAGAGCACTGTTTGGGCTAGGGGGTCATCCCGACTTACCAACCCCATGCAAACTCCGAATACCAATGAGTACTACTCGGGAGACACACGGCGGGTGCTAACGTCCGTCGTGGAAAGGGAAACAACCCAGACCGCCAGCTAAGGTCCCAAAGTTATGATTAAGTGGAAAACGATGTGGGAAGGCATAGACAGCTAGGAGGTTGGCTTAGAAGCAGCCACCCTTTAAAGAAAGCGTAATAGCTCACTAGTCGAGTCGGCCTGCGCGGAAGATGTAACGGGGCTAAATCATACACCGAAGCTGCGGACTTGTG
>NZ_JAUZVY010000016.1:0-233 GCF_030717955.1 Alkalimonas delamerensis
TCTTGCACCTATGTATTCAGTGCAAGATACTCTGTAAACAGAGTGGGTTTCCCCATTCGGAAATCCATGACTCATGCGGCTCTTACTGCCTCATCATGGCTTATCGCAAGTTAGTACGTCCTTCATCGCCTCTGACTGCCAAGGCATCCACCGTGTACGCTTAGTCACTTAACCATACAACCCCAAGTGGCCTTAAACCACATGAAGTCGCACGCTTGTGAGTAAGGTCACAA